>CAZPFS010000001.1:0-125576 GCA_964585925.1 uncultured Syntrophomonadaceae bacterium
TAATGCTTAAAATTAGTAATTTCCAACTGATTTTTGCCTGCAACGCAAATGGCTCAAATGCAAAATAACTTGCCATGGCTGCTGTCCAGTGTTACAGTGTTTATATCTGTATTTGCGCAGGTTGCAGGGGTGATCCCGGCTTATCAGGGGGTTAATGTAAAATCACAGACCCCGTTAAACGTCGCAAAAAATCACAACAGGGCGACCATTGAAACCACAGGGGACATAACAAGAATTACACGGGGTGTTTCCTTTTTGAAAACATTACTCAGTTTATACCTGTTTACCTCGGTTACACTGACTCAGTATTTTGCCGCCTATTTTTTTTCAAAAGCCAAAACCAGCTACTGGAAAGCCTTTTCGGCATTGGCAGTATGTGTGAGTGTTTATTTATTCGGCTATCTGATGATCATCAACAGTAGCAATCTGCAGGTAATGATTTTTTGGAACCAGATTCAATATCTATGTTTGCCCTTTGTCTCTGTGCTGTGGTTTCTGGTGGCGCTTCTTTATACCAAAACTATCTATACCTTGAAAAGCAGAATGACAATTTTGCTTTTTGTGGCGCCTGTGCTTACTTTTTTCATGCGACTCACCAACAACTGGCACCATCTTTTCTATAAAACGTGGGAGTTAAAACAGGCATTTGGAGGTTTTGCTCTCTCCATGGAGAGGGGTTGCTGGTACTATGTCAATATTTGCGTTAGCGCACTGTATCTTCTTTGGTCCATTGTAATTTATTACCTGGGATATTACCGGAATAAGACTAGTTACAACAGGCCCCAATTCAGAGTTTTCCTGTTTGCATCCCTGCTGCCGTTTATCGGGATCATATTCATTGTTTTTATCTTCCAGGAGCGAAACATTGACTATGTAGCTCTGGTGATACCTGCTTCCCTGTGTATTGTCGCTTACGGTATTTTTAAATATGATTTCCTGGCTATCAAAACCCTGGCCAGGGAGACAATTTTTGAAAACAGTCCTGCTGCCATGGTGATCATGGAACCGGGACCGAGAATAGTGGATTACAATAAGGCGGCTCGGGAGTTTTTTGGAAAACTGAACATTTCACTGGACAATCATTCCATCAAGCTTGACCTTCAAAAGCAACCCGAATTGTTGGGAATATTTAACAGCGAGTCATCGCGGGAATTGTCCCTGACCATTAACGGGGTAAAACGCCATTTTGAAATCAGCTCGGTTCCGTTGGACCATCTGCATGACCGAAACATGAGGCTGCTCAAATCGATCAACGATATTACAGATAATAAAAATGCCCAGGAAAAGTTACGGATGTTGGCCACTACCGACTCCCTGAGTGGACTTTATAATCAGGCAGAATTTTTGAAAGCCGCCCGGGCAGAATTTATACGGGCAAAAAACAGCGGGGAAATTTTCTCTTTTTTGATGATTGATCTGGATCATTTTAAAAGTATAAACGATACTTTCGGCCATGCTGCGGGCGATGAAGTAATTCGGAAAATTGGAGAAATAATCAAGGCCTGTTTTCGGAAAACCGATATCACCGGGCGCCTGGGGGGAGAGGAATTTGCGGTTGTTTTAAAAAATACATCTCTGGAGGAAGCAGTTAAGACTGCCAGGCAGTTTTTGGAAATGGTGGCCGGGACCACAATAACTCATGGCATGTATAAAATTGGATTGACCTTGAGCATTGGAGTGGCTACATCCAGTAGTGTTCCCGAAGGGGACAACGCTATTGAAAACATCTTAAAAAGAGCGGATGATGCTTTGTACAAAGCAAAAGCAAAAGGGCGAAATCGGGTCGAACCCTGGAATGAATAGAGAATAGAGTCCAGGCCTAACCGGCATCACCACTGTATCGTTTTTCCAGTTCCAACAGATAGGCTTTCTTATCCAGCCCGCCGCCATAGCCTACCAGTTTACCGTCGAAACCGATTACTCTATGGCAGGGGACCACGATGGCAATGGGATTTTTGTTGTTAGCCATGCCTACGGCGCGCCCTGCTTTTTTATTGCCTATTGCCTGTGCTACCTGGCCGTAACTTTTTGTGCAGCCATAGGGGATGTTTTGCAATGCTTCCCAGACCTTCAACTGAAAGGGGGTGCCGTTCAGAGACAGGGGCAGATTGAAGACCCTGCGCTTACCGTCGAGGTATTCGGTCAACTGGTCAACGGCCTTTTTTAGCAGTGCCGTTTCTTTCAAGACCGCATCGGCGGCGGCATCGGAAAAACAGATCTCGGTGATGGCCAGTCCGTTTTCGATGATCGATACCTTTCCCAGCGACGAATGATAAAAAAACATGGCGTTCATAAAAGCACCCCCTGATTCAAGATGATTATCAGAAACTACACACAAAGAGCCCTGGCAATATCTTCCGCCCTGTTCAGGCTTTCTTTTTCGGGATTCCAGTTGCATTTTATCTCCGGTTCCACCACATCAAAGCCCGCCTCCAAAAGCCTATCCCGAAGTATTTTTGTGCTTTCTCCGCTCCAGCCATAACATCCGAAAACGGCTGCCCTTTTGTTTTTGAATTTCAACTCCTTTAGAAACTCAAGCCATCCGCTGACGGAGGACAATATGTTTTGGCCTACCGTAGGAGAGCCCACCGCTACCGCTTTTGACTTAAACACTTCGGTCATAATGTCATTTTTATCTGCCTTGGAGATGTTGAAAATTTTCACCCTCATCTCGGGATACAGGCGATTTATTTCCGCGCCGATCCTGTGGGCAAGCTGCATGGTGCCTTCCCACATCGTGTCATAGGCGATTGTAATCTGGTTTTCCTGATAGTTCTGGGCCCATTCATAGTATTTTTCCACTATTTGCATGGGGTTGTCCCTCCAGATGACTCCGTGGCTCGGGGCGATGATGTCGATCGGGAGGTTCAAGGACTGTACTTCTTCAACCTTCTTTTTGACCAGCGGAGAAAACGGATTTAAGATGTTGGCGTAATACTTGAGGGCTTCCGCCCAGAGAAGGCAGATATCGGCCTGATCATTAAACAGCTCCTCCAGGGCATAATGCTGGCCAAAAGCATCGTTTGAAAACAAGATGTTGTCCCCGGTGAGGTAAGTGGCCATGCTGTCCGGCCAGTGCAGCATTCTCATTTCAACAAACACAAGTTTTTTACCGTTGCCTATCTCCACCGAATCGCCGGTCTTTACTACTTGATAATGCCATTCCGGATGATGGAACTGGCCGGAAAGTGATTTGACTCCATTGGCGGTGCAATAAATGGGCGTATTGGGGATCTTCTCCATCAGATCCGGCAGCGCTCCGCTATGATCAATTTCACCGTGATTTGCTACAATGAAGTCTATTTTATTCAAATCGATTTCCCGGAAAAGGTTATCCACAAACTCGGCAGAATGGGGTTTCCATACGGTATCCACCAGCACCGTCTTTTCTTCTTGAATCAAATATGCATTTTGGCTTGAACCATTGTTTATGGAGTAATCGGCGCCGTGAAAGGTTTCCATCTCCCAATCCACCTTGCCTACCCAGTAAACATTGTTTTTGATCTTCCTTTTCATTTTTTCCCTCCGAGCTAAGGTTTTTTGACATTTCAAGACTATCCAAGCGGGAAAAGACAATAATCGCCCTTTTCCCCTACTGGGTTATTATATCAAACTCTGACTATAAAGAAATCATCTGTCAATATTGAAGTATTATTAATGTTGTAATAAAATAGCAGCAGAGGCAGTATATCTTAAAATTTGATAAATATTTCTTCGACCTGCAGTATCTTCGGTGATCAGCCCTGATGCCATGAACTGCAGGCTGTAGGGTATGACTGGAAACGGTCATGCCTCCCATGGCGGAAAGAAGGAAATTGGCTAATGTCTCGTGACCTGTCACTATCCGCATGGGGGATGGTGATTTTTATTTTAAACATATTTTAGATATAAGGGAGGATGAAGACTTGAAACAATTGAGGATGTGGCTCGCGGTTTTGCTGGTAACGGTGTTTGCACTGGTTCTGGTGGCCGGCTGCGGGCCGGCGGAACAAGACGCGCCGGAGGCAGACAGGGATCAGGAGGAAGAGGCGCCACCTCCGGAAAATCCCGCGGATAATGAACCCGATGTTAATCCTGTGGAGTCGGCCTGGGAGATTACCGTGACCGGTCCCGGGGGAGAAATGGCAGTAGCCATTGAGGCGATTAAGGCTTTGCCGGTAACCACAATAAATGCGCAGAAGAAGGAAGAAACCTTTGAGTATTCAGGCGCTTTGCTCAGCGCCGTCCTGAAAGAAGCCGGGATTACAGAGGCGGCAAAGGTTTCCTTGGTAGCTGCAGATGGTTACGCCTCCGAGATCAGCGGAGAGGTGGCTTTTTCGGATAACACGATCCTGGCCTACCGGGAAAGTGGAGCGGATCTAGATCCCAAGTCTGCGCCGATCATGCTGGTGACCATCGATGATACCCCCAAGACCTGGGTGGGTCAATTGGTTTCTATTATTGTAGAGTAGGTATTTGTTGCCCGCGCCCATTGAGCGCGGGCGTTTTTGAATTGAAACGTGATTTTCGGGCCGGCCCGGCTCTATAGGTTACCTAAATACCGCCGGGCAGCGCCTCCGGCGGTATTGCTTGGAGGATCGGCCATGCATGGAATTGCCCCCAAACATGCTTTGGAATAGATTGACGCAATATTTTTAGGAGGGACAACTTGATGAAAAAGGTATTGCTGGGGCTGTTGATTACGGCTTTTTTACTATCTGCGGCTTCCTGTGTCGGCGGAGTCTCCACTCCGACGGCGGATCCCAACGCCCCGTCCAATCCGGAGGAAGAGTATGAACGCGAGGATCTGTTTGTTTACATCGATGGCCGGGCTTTAAAAGAAGACGGCTATAAATACAATGATCTTAAAAAATTCATGACGGGCCGGGAAATCGGCGGACAGTACTATTTTGGCGCCTATCTGCCCCAGATCACAAAAGAAAATCTTTCATCGGTTAAGGGAGCCTTTTTGGAGGCCGGCGACGGCTATGTTTGCTATGTTCCGGAGATCGACGGTCTGTTTGTAGCCGCCTACGCCTCCGAGAATGGGGAATTCCAGTCCATAAACCGCGATGGAAATCATCAGTACGATGGCGTCCTCGAAGATGGTTTTGTAAATAAGGGGCTGAACAGAATTTACCTTGTTTCCACCTCCTCTGAATTTACGGTGGAAATACAGAAAAATGGCCAAACGATAGGCGAACTGGGCCTGGGGGACTTTATGACAAAGACACCGCTGGGCGAGCAAAAGATTTCCACAGCCATGTTCGACGGTTCTTTCATGTATGACGGCGGCGCCTCCACCTACAAGGGCCGCTTTCTGGGGATTAGCTACCGGGCCATGCTGGCCAAGCTGGCTGCCCTGGATATGGATCTTTCAGGCAACATCACCGAGGTGGAATACTATGGCACCAACGGTCTGGGCAAGGAGGGCAAAAACCTGGAATATTCCATCACTGAGGGCGACGACAAATACTTCGGCTCAGTGGATTTCAGCTGTATGTTCGACGGCCGAACCTTCAACGATGTCTCCGCCGGTTGCCCCTTGGGCCTGACCGCCTTCATCAATGGCACCGGAGGACGCTGGATGACTCACAACCTGAGTGTGATCAATTTTATTGTGGAACAGCCTTAAAAGAAAAACTTAAGGAAGATGCGCAATGGCAAAAAAAATTATCGGTTTAATGTTGATCGGCACCATCTGGTTATCCTTGAGCGGTTGCGGGATCGGTGGCTCGGTCAGCGGCGGGGGGAATACCCGGCAGATCGTCGATCTGGCTGAGCGCCGGGTGGAGGTTCCGGCCAACCCTTCCCGAATTGCGGCTATGACCGGTCCCTCCTATGAAATGGTCTTTATGCTCGGCGGGCAGGACCGGATTGCCATGACCAAGAGCGGGCATACCACCAATTACCCGCTGGCTTTGCTGACCAATCCCGATCTGGCCAATTATGCGGGTATCGGCGCCAATCCCAGCTCGGCGGTAAATATCGAGGACTATCTGCGCCGGGATGTGGATATGGTGATCTACTACAACAACAATAACGAGCTCAAGAAGTTTGAGGCGGTGGGCGTCCCGGCGGTTGTCCTGACCCTGAATGTTCCCCTGAGATCACTGGAAGAGGTGAGGGGACAATCCCTCGACGAATTCATCGACGATTCCACCATCGCCGTGAATACCTTGGCCGATATTCTAGGGGGCGATTCCCCGGCCAAGGCTGAGAAGTGGACCGAGTATTGCCGGGAGAAGCTTTCCATGCTCTATGAGCGGACCCGCGATCTGAGCGATGATCAGCGACCCACTGTTTTTTGGGGGAATACCTGGGGGGAAAATATTCTGGCTTCTTACCCGCTGAACAACCGCTATTACGAGATTTGGCTCTGTGGGGGAGAACTGGTCGGCCCGATCAGCGGCACGGGCAATTTCCCCGAGGTTACCAAGGAGCAGCTTTTTGAATGGGACCCGCAGATCATTCTGGTGGACAACCATGGAAATTGTCCCGAACTGGTGATCAAGAGCATGTACAAAGAAGGTTCTCTTTGGGCTCCTTTGAAGGCTGTGAAAAACCAGGAGTTGCACCGCATCCCGGCCGGCGTTTTCTTCCTCGACAAGGGGACCACCACGACCTTGATGATGCTCTGGCTGGCGACCATTGTCCAACCTGAAGTATTTGCCGATGTGGACATTATTGAGGAAATCAAGTACTACTACCGAGAATTTTACAACTATGAGCTGACCGATGAGCTGGCGCAGAAGGTGCTCGAAGGCTGGTATGAAAGAATCGGTGACGAACCGGATCTATGATCAGAAACCCGTCAATTACACCAGGCAATATAAAATATGTCGAGCCCAAGCCGACCAGACTAAAATGGGTTCTGATGATTGTTTTTCCGACCTTGCTTTTCACCGTCTCCCTTTTTCTGGGCAGGTACCATATCTTGCCGCTGCAGGTTTTTCACATTTTAGGACAGAAACTCTTCCACCTGCCCATTGAAAGCTATTGGACTGAGACCGCGGAAATGGTGCTGATTAGGGTGCGCCTGCCGCGGGCAATCATGGCCGCCCTGGTGGGGGCCGGACTTTCCATGTCGGGAGCATCTTTCCAGGGGATGTTTCAAAACCCCCTGGTCAGCCCCTTTATCCTCGGCGTTTCCGCCGGGGCCAGTTTCGGAGCGGCCATCGGGCTGGTTTTGGAACTTCCCGCCTTGGGCATTCAGGGGCTTTCTTTCCTTTTCGGGATCATCGCGGTGGCCATCACTTACTTTATGGCCCACATCTACAAAGTCACCCCCATCTTGATGCTGGTCTTGTCGGGGATGGTGGTCTCGGCCTTCTTCCAGGCCATGTTGTCGCTGATCAAGTTTGTGGCCGATGATGAAGAAAAGCTGCCGGCAATCACCTTCTGGCTGATGGGCAGCCTGGGCAGCGTTGGCCTTCAGGACCTGACCATTGCTACCCTGCCGATTATCTGCTCCATTGTCTTGCTCTATTTGCTGCGCTGGAAGCTCAATGTGCTTTCCATGGGCGATCGGGAATCCCGGGCCCTGGGCATCAACAACGAGCTCTTGAAAACACTGATCATCATCTGCACCACTATCATCACCTCCACCGCCGTGGCTTTCTGCGGCATTATCGGCTGGGTGGGGCAGGTGATCCCCCACTTTTGCCGGATGATCGTGGGGCCCGATCACAAGGTATTGATTCCGGCCACCCTGATGGTGGGAGCGGGCTATCTGATCCTGATCGACAATCTCTGCCGGTTGCTGACCCCCAACGAGATCCCTTTGGGAATATTGACGGCAGTCATCGGGGCGCCGGTTTTTGCCTACCTGCTGCGCAAGACCAAAGGGGGGTGGAACTGATCAGCGTAAAACTTTCAATTAAAAATGCCTCTTTCGGTTACAATGGCCGGGAACCGGTCTGGGAAAATATCAACCTGGAGGTCAGGGAAGGAGAATGTCTCTGCCTCCTCGGGCCCAACGGGTGCGGCAAAACAACGCTTTTCAACTGTATTGCCGGCACTTACGCTCTGAACTCCGGATCCATCCGCATCAACAGGAAGAATGTTCATGATTTCTCGATCCATGAGCTGGCCCGGACCATGGGTATTGTCTTCCAGGATCACGTGGCTCCTTTTCCCTATTCATCCTTGGAGGTAGTGCGCATGGGGCGTACGCCCCACCTGGGAATGTTCGAAAGTCCCTCGAAACAGGATACGCAGATGGCCTACCGGGTGATGAATGAGCTGGGGATCGCCCATTTGGCGGAAAAGAGCTATACCCACATTTCAGGCGGCGAGCGCCAACTGGTGCTGATCGCGCGCACTTTATGCCAGGAACCGGAGATCATTTTATTTGATGAACCCACCTCTCATCTGGATTTCAAAAATCAGGCCATGATTTTGCAGACCATCAAACGACTCTCCGGACAGGGCATGACCATAGTGCTGACCAGCCATTTTCCCAACCATGTCTGGAAGATTGGGACCGCGGTGGCCATGCTGGGCAACCGGCACCTGGTGGCCCAGGGGCCGGTGGAAAAGGTGATGACGGAGGAAAATTTAAGCGAAACCTACGGGGTGGCCGTTAAAATTTATAAAGCCGTCTCCGGAGGCGGATCCATGCGCTATTGCGAACCGGATCTATAATTTATCTGGGAGGGTTAAACTTGAAAAAATATTTAAACGTAATGCTGGTGCTGTTGGTGGTCCTCATGCTGCTGTTGAGCGCCTGCCGCGAGCCGGCGGCCGAAGGGGAGAACGGGGAGGAACCCAAGCCCACCTACAAAGAGACCATGCTGCCTTTTGAAGAACTGATCCCCGCGGAGCGGATTGTTTTTTTGCAAAATACCCTTAACTATTCCCGGGAGGGCTTCTACAACGCTGAAAATAAACCGGTTACTGAAGAGATTGCATACGACGGAGCAACAGTGGAGGCCTATCCCATGACCTACGCCCTGAATTTTCTGCACAACCCGCCAGAGGGCGATCTCATTATCCATAACAATGATGGCAGCACTGCAACTATTGCCGCGGAAGATTTTAAGGGGCTTTATGTGCTCATAGATTTTACCGAGGACAGCCCGCCGCTGCTTTTTAATCCCCAAACCGGTGCCGAATTTACCGACTTTTTGTTTGTCCTGACCGCCGAGGGAGAGGCTATATATTCGGTGGTCAGCGACAGCATCCACAATGCCGCCGGGATCATCGCCGCCGTAGGCTGGGATCCGGAAAAGACCTACAGATATATGGCCACGGATAAATTCTACATTCCGGTGGAACCGGCCGATCATGCCACGGGTGAGATCAGGGGCGCTCTTTCAGGCGCAATCAATGGCTCTTTCCCCGATTTGGCCATCGCCAGCGGCAAGATCAATGACGTGATCTACGTGGAAGCCATGGAATAGGCATATGTATCGAAACTCTGGATGTCCAGCTCCGGGGGCCTCGGTTTGGTTTTTCAAACGCCCCCGGGCGGACACTTCGACTCACAAGTCACCGCCGGCTGGAAGGGACCGGACCGGTTAACTGTTCGGGTGGAAGGAGCAAGGCAAACGAGCAGATCATGGGAAGGTACCCAAGATTTACAGAGTTGCAAGGGGGAAAATAGTTGTTTTTGAAATTTGATGGAGGAAAAAATGGATCCAATAAAATATGAACTTCTTGATTATCTTGTAAAATTCACCGATAATTCCACAAGAGTGGAAGAAATAATCATAAATCCCGGTTTTACCGGGGTACTGCTGGAGAACGATGCCATGGGGCTGGCCATGAATGTGCGCAGCAGCGGCAGTACAGATCGGAAAATCAACACTTTTTTGCAAGAAATGATCGATATGCAGGCTCTGAATGCGGCCAGTAAGATCCTGGATTGTCTGGATCGCTTTGATTCCTCAACCGGAAAGAGCCGCCTGCTCCACTCTGTCCTAGTTGCTCTCTTCAATGCCCAGTCCAAGCCCTACCTGAACAGGGAAAGCCTAAGCCACATGGGCTGCCGGGCGGAGGTGGATACAGCGCAGGCCTCGGCCGAACCCGCCGAAGAGCAGGGCCCCGCAGAAATTGTGGCTTTCGTCGGTTTTGGGGGCATGGTGCGCGGCATTTCGCTGAAAGCAAGAAAGACCTATGTCAGCGAGCTAAACCCGGAACTCTTCTCCGCCACCAGGATCAACTCCCGGGGAATTGGGCGGGGACCCGATCGTTTTACCTTGGTCAATGCAGATCAGGCAAAAGATTGTTTTAAGGAGGCCGGCACGGTTTTTGTTACTGGATGCGCCTTGGTTACCGATACCATGGATGAAATACTTGCCCAATGCCGGGGCAAAAATATAATAGTTTATGGAGCCACTGCCAGTTTTTTGCCGCAACCGCTTCTAAATAGGGGGGTCAAACTGATCCGGGCCACGGATATTCGAGATGCGTCCCTGATGGTGGACCTGCTTGTGAATTGTGCGGGGACCGTGGAACGCTTCTTTTCGCAGGCCTGCAAAAACCTGGTGATTAGGGCTCTGCCGCCGCTGAGCTGATCTTTACACATTTTGGCCGGCAGAGCCGCATAATCTCAGTTGGGTAGAACTTTTAGCGTCTTTAACAGATTCTTTCTTCAGCAAATATTTGGAAGATCTGCTGCAAATACCGAAATTTGGAGGGAAAATTTTGCCAGATAGAGCCAAATCCATATTGATGATCATGTTTTCCCTGGTATTTATCCTGTTTAACATCTGCGGATGTACCGGGACGGAGGACGCCCTGCCGCCAGAAGGGGAGGAGGGAGGGGCCATAACCATTTATGGACTGCCACAAGGTGTACAAACCATGAATCTGGAGGAAATCAAGACCTTGCCGGCCATATCGGGCGAGGCGGCCGCCATGGATAAAGAAGGCAATGAACATAGCTTGTCTTATGAGGGCCCGGAGCTGGGCAGCCTGCTTGAAAAATTTGGATCGAGCAAGAAGCAATTTGAAGGTGTGAGGCTCACTGCTGTTGATGGCTACAGTGTGGAATTGCCCGCCGATGTACTGGCCGGCCGGGATGTGATCCTGGCCTACCTGCTTGACGGCAAAGAAACCCAGGGTGGCTTGCAGTCAGTGGTGCCGGGGGAAACAGCAATTTACTGGGTCAGGGAATTGGCAGAGATTCAACTGCTGACCAGCTCCGGGATCGAACCTGCAGAGCAATTGACCCTGATCGAAGATATTCTGCCGGCAATCGGGCCGAAAATGTTTATGGTTGATGGTAATGAGGAAATCGTAATAAACATAAATGACATTCTGCACATTGATCAAAAAACTCGGGTCTTTCTTCTGGCTACCGATGGTTTATGCAAAGCCGAGCTTCTCAATACGGATCGGTGGGATTATTATGTGCAACTCAGCGGAGAGGAAGCACCTGTTTTCTTTTCCCCCGGGCTGCCCAAGAGCATGAGCGTCAGAAATTTGGCCGCCATCATAGGCAAGAGGCAAGCCTTTCTCTTTCTTTCGGCTTTTGGTAACTTTCCGGTCAAGGGAAGCAAGGTGTTATCACTGCTGGATCAGTATTTGGAGGAGGGTGATCTGATATTGTCCCTGTCATCGGGAAAGCGGGCTGTCGCCAGAAATGACTTCAAAGACAAGGTTATCTCTGTAATTGATGGCAGATTGATGATTGAATGAGGTTAAAAATTGGCGGCAGAGACTTTGATGAAATGTTCCGCTCTATTGATTATAACCTGCTTGTTCAGTCTGGTTTCCCCTTTCCTTTTTATGTCTATAAATATTATAGTTGATTACAAAGCGGTGATCTACAACCAGATGTGAAGGGAATTGTACGAAAATGGGAGAATAATTGCCGATGATACGGGAGGATTTTACAGTTTAGGGGTTGATTTGAAGGTAATTGGGGGGCCGCAGTAGAATTTATTTTATAAATATAGCCCGCACAGGAATTAACAGTATTATAAATCCCACATAGCTGATTAAGGCAGGGCCATGAGATGATTAAACTTATTTATTCCAATAAAACGGAGCGCCTGCTGGAGGAACTGGCCGGTGACCTCCGGGAATGGCGGGAGGGCGGGGGGACTCACCCGCTGGAGCCGGTAGAGCTGGTGGTGCCCAACCAGAACATGGAGACCTGGGTAGGTCTGGGTCTGGCTCAGCTGACCGGTGTGGCCGCCAACCTCCGCTTCAGCCGGCTCAACCGCTTTATCGGCGGATTGGTCGGCAAGGCCTGCCCCGGCGAATTAAAACTAGTCGATCTCGATATTGTGGAGGCGGCCCTGCTGGCGGTGCTGATGGATGACCAGTTCTTGGAATCGCCCGCACTGGGGCCGGTAAAGCTTTACCTGCAGAGCTCTGGAACCGGTGGCGCCGAGGAGACCCTGATCGGCTTTGATGCCTCTCTGGCGCCGGACGGAGAGGATTTGCGCCGGGTTCAACTGGCGGCCCGGATGGCTTTTCTTTTTCAGGAATACGGTTTTTCACGGCCGGAGATGATCGCCGCCTGGCGGGATGATCGCCCCGCAGGGCAGATGGCGGGCCTATTCGGCGCATCTTATGCCGATCCGGCGGCGATTGACCCTGCGGCAGGCAGCACGGTGGCCTGGCAATGCGCTCTGTGGCGGGCGATCTTGGGCCGCGGCGGTCTGCTGGAAGCAAACCCGCCGGAGGGGGGCGGACGCTGGGTAACTATGGATCAGCTGCCCTTCGAAGAAAGACTCTTTGAAAATATCGGCAAGATCGGGCTGCCCCCGGTATATATCTTCGGGATCTCCTATATGGCCCTCATCTTCCAGCAACTGTTTTCCAGACTGGGGGAAGTTATTCATTTGAAAATCTATAACCTGAACCCCTGTGCCGAATTCTGGCAGGATGTGGAAAGCCCGCGGGGTTATCATCTCCGGGTCAAGGAAGAGCTGCTGCGGCGAGAAAGGCTTTCCCCGGAGGAAAGCGAAGATCCGGATCCCTTTGGACTCTATGCCCGGGACAACCCGGCCCTTCTTTACTGGGGTCGACCCGGCGGGGAGCACTTGCGTTATCTGGGTGATCTCACCGGCCATGATTTTCTAGATGCCTTTGAGGATCCTACCGACCGAGGCGGGGGGTTGCTGCAGCAGTTGCAACTGGATATACTCAATCGAACTCCGGAAGGAGATCTGGGCCGGGATTTGGATGCTGCCGGAATTTACTGCACACCATCTGAAGATTCGGCCATGACCGGGGATACTGCCGGGGAGGGGGACATCCCTGCACCCGGAAGTAAAGTCGTTCCCGGTGCGGGACAGGCGGATGATACAATCAGGGTAATCGCCGCTCCATCGGCGCGCAGAGAAGTGGAATGGGTTGCAGACGAAATATGGAGGCTGATGCGCGAAGATCATGGGCCTCCGGGGGAAGGGCCCCTCAGGCTCAGCGATCTGGCGATTATTGTGAATGGGGCAGAACAGGATCTGTATTTGCCCCTGATCCAGGCGGTTTTTGCGGCTTGTCACGATTTGCCCTGCACCATCTCCGATCTGCCCGCCGGCTCCGGCAGCCGACTGGTGGAGGCGATGAATCTTATCTTGAAACTCCCCTTCGGTCGTTTTACCCGCTCCGAGGTGCTGACGCTGATGGGACACCCCTCTTTGATCGGGAATCTCGGTGATCTGGCCGCGGAGGACCTGGCCGCATTGGCGGATCGGTTGGGGATCATTTTCGGGGGGGATCACCGGGATCATCTGGGCACTTACATAGAAGAAGATATTTTCAACTGGGATCAGGGGATCCGCCGGCTGGCCCTGGGCGCATTCATGACCGGTGAAAAGAGCGGTGAAAAACGAATTTTTGAAACTTCAGCCGGGAGGTGGCTGGTGGAGGAGAGCTACGCCCACGGGACTGCCGCCGCGGCGCGTTTCGGCCTGCTGGCCCGCTCCCTGCTGGCTGACGCCCGTTTTGTGCGCGGTCAAAAGATGACCTTGGAGAAATGGGCTGAATTTTATTATTCCCAGATGGAGACCTACCTGATCACCGGATCGGGAACCGATGACGGGGAACGTCTTCTGATGAGAGCTGCCCTTGGAAGGCTGGAAACCATGGATCTGGGCCAGCCGGTCAGCGGCCGGGCTGCCGCCGAAATAGCCTTGCGCACCTTGGAATCGTTGATCGGCAGCCGGGGGCACTACCTGACCGAAGGGGTCACCGTTTCTACCTTTCTGCCCATGCGGGCCATCCCCTTCCGGGTGGTATTCCTGTTGGGACTGGGGGAGGGGCTTTTCCCGGCCTCGGGTCAGAGGGATGCCCTGGATCTGCGGGCAGTTAAACGCCGTGTGGGCGATGTGGATCCCTCCGAAAGGGATCGCTACATGTTCCTGGAGACACTGCTCTGTACCAGGGAAAAACTCTATCTCTCCTACGTGGCCCGTGATGAACATACCGGCGATCCCCGGCAGCCTTCGGCAGTCGTCCAGGAACTGTTGCATATTCTCAAAACCGGCTACCTGGGTCGGGAGGGGATTAAACTTTTAAGCGTTGATCCTCCCCTGCAACTTCGCCGCTATGATGAAGCGTTGGACCGGCTGGATACCTTTTTTGACGAGGCGCGGGTTGAGGCTCAGGTTCAGGGGATCGCCCGGGAGTGGAAAAACCTGGGTCGGCCGGAAAAAAGCGAAAAAGCCGCCGATGTACTGGCGCGAATCCGGCAGGAGCTGGACAAGACGCATTGGGAAGCCCTGTCGGAATTGCTGGCCCTTCCCGGAAAACCACCGGCGGCAGCCGCAGTTACGGCCGCTGCCGGGCTGGCCTGCAACATGGGGAAAGGCAAACAGGAGGCGCCGGTCTCTATCTCCATACCGGTGCTCAGGCGCTTCCTGGAATGTCCCCTGCAGGGATGGGCCTCCGCCCAGCTGGGATTGACCGAGGTGGAGGATGATCTCATCGACCGGGAGGAAGAGGATTTTGAAATCAACCGGCTTACGGAGAACCGGCTTTTAACGGGACTGTTTTTTGATGTGGCCAGTGGCAATTACCCGGATCTGGAAGCGCTCTACAATGAACGCCTGCTGAGGCTTCACCTGTCGGGAAAGATCCCTGCCGGGGATCTGGGGCAGGCCTTGCGGGGGCGGCACCTGTCGATTCTGGAGGGTTGGCTCTCCCGGTTGAGCGAGCTTGCCGGCCGGAAAGCGGGGCAGGGCGGCAGTGCCGGTCCCCCGGATCTCTTTCGGATTCGCCTGGGACACTCATCGCGAAAAGACTCCGCCGAGCTGGTCTGTGATCCGCTGCTCCTGGAGGTGCCCTGCACCGGCCCCGAAAACACTGAACGGATTGTTCAGGTGCGGATCAGCGGCCTCACCGAAGGTTTGCTTGACAACCGCCTGATCGCCATCTCCCCGGTAATTCGGAAAGCACCCCGGGCCGGCTACACGAAAGATACAATAGCAAATTTCCGATATTTTCTGCGGGGGGCGATCACCTTAGCCATCCTGGCCGCTACGGGTCAGGCCGGCCATTCGGAGCGGCAGGCCCTGGCTCTATACGCGGATGGGAAAAACGATCCCGGCGAACTGCGATTCCGCCTGAGGCCGCCCGATCCCGGAAAGGCCCGGGCCTGGTTGTCCGCTCTGGCCGCCGACCTTCTCTCGGGTCACCATGCCTACCTGCTGCCCTGCGAGGCCGTTTATCAGGAATTCAGTGAACGGGGCCGGGGTTCCCGGGCGGACGGGGATCGCCTTCGGGAACTGATCCGGGAGGCGTCTGAAAATGAATGGGCCTGGTTTTCCAGCCTCTGGGGGCCGGTGCCCCAACCCCGGCTCTACGACCCGCCCGCTGCCGGGGAGGCAGCCCGTATGGTTGAGCGGAGGTTTGAACCCTTGTTTGCTGAAATCCTGGAAGGAGAGCTTTGACCATGGGTATTACTTATTTCCCCAGGCCGGAGATCCTGAGCCAGAACAGCTTGCGGCGGGGACATGCGATCATCGAAGCCTCTGCGGGAACGGGCAAGACCTTCACCCTGGAACACCTGGTGTTGGACCTGATCATCAACAACCTGGCCGGTGTGGAACAGGTGCTGGTGGTCACCTTCACCGATGCCGCCACCCGTGAGCTCCGGGAAAGGATCCGTTCCCTGATCCGCCGGGTCTGCGATCAGGGAACGGCGGTGAGACCCGAGGCGAAGACGGATCATTGCTGGGAGATTAACGATGCTACCCGGGGTCGTCTGCAGGAGGCCCTGTTTCGCTTCGACGGGGCGGCCATCTCCACCATCCACGGATTCTGTCAGCGGATTCTTACCGAACAGGCCTTTTTGGGGGGGCGTCTTTTCAATCAGGAGCACCGAAATGGACCGGAGCTGTTCGGACTGGCCTTTCGGGAGGAGCTGCGCTTGGCCCTGGCGGAAAAAAAGAGCCCGGTTGGCATTGCCCTCGGGGCATGGATTGCCGAGGGAAAGACCACCGAGCAGCTGCAGGAACTGTTATATGGCTGCTATCGGGAGGGTTGCCCCGATCGCTCCCTGCTCACACCCGAGTGGGACCCGCAAGCTTTTGAAAAGATCCTGGCGAACCTGCCCTCGCGGGATGTTCTGCAAACAGAAATCCGGGCGGTGTTTACAGATAAAAATTCCATCGGGGGTTATGATCGGCTGATCGAAAAACTATTCGAGGCCCTGGCTACCCCCTCATCACCACGGAATGCGGCCTTGCCGATCGGCACCCTGGCGTCGCAGCTTCTCGAGTGGGCGGGAGGGGATTGCAGTATAAACAGGGTAAAAACCTCCCGGATCGATCACCTTCTACGGATTTCCACCGAAGATGCGGCTTCCCCCTCCATCCAGAATCTGACCGGGCAGTTGAATGAAGCGATCCGGCGAGCAGCCCGGGAGTGCAGTTTTTTCGTGTACCGGTTGTTGCCGCGGGTGCAAAGAAGGCTCAAGGCGAGAAAGCTGGCCCTGGGTCTGATGGATTACGATGACATGCTGCTCGGTGTTCAGGAAGCGCTCCGCGGGGAAAACGCTCCGGTGTTGCTGGAGGCTCTGCGCAAACGCTGGAAATTCGCCCTGGTGGATGAGTTTCAGGACACAGATCCGGTACAGTGGGATATATTTAGAAGGATTTTTGTGGAGGAAACGGACAGTCATCATCTTTACGTGATCGGTGATCCTAAGCAGGCCATCTATGGTTTCAGGGGCGCCGATGTCCACACCTACCGGGCAGCCCGGGATCATCTGATAAAAGACTATAAAGCATCCCGCCTGTCGCTCAAAGAGAATTACCGCTCCACCAGGAATATAATCGATGCGGTAAACGCCATTCTTACCGTCACCGGCGGCACCAAAAGCAGCTTTTTCAGTGGGCTGAATCGCTATGACGAACCGGTAAAATGCGGGGATGAATCCTGTTTTGCTATGGAAAGTGATCGCTTGGCGGTGCCGGTTCAGCTGATCCACCTCTACGAAGAGGGGCGAAAGATGAACGCCGATTCACTGAAACGGGGGCTGGCCAATTTTATGGCCACCGAGATCAAGCGCCTGACCGGTCCCCGGGAGGGACTCTTCGTGGGCCGGGGGGGCCAAGCGGCGCGACCGATCAGGTTAAACGACATCCATATCCTGACCCGCTCCGGCCGGGAGGGACGCCAGATCGGTGAAGTTCTGCGGCGCCACAATATTCATCACGCCTTCTACAAGCTGGATGGTCTCTTCACCACCGCCGAAGCAGAGGATATCTACCGGCTGTTGACCGCCATAGAATCGCCCCGCGATCCGGCCCGCCGGATGGCCGCCTGGCTGACACCTTTCTTTGGGGTCCCCCTGGAGGAACTTCCCGGCTGGCAGATGGTAGGAGAACATCATCCGCTGATGGCTCGTCTTCTCGGGTGGAAAAGACTGGCCGCCGCCGGAGACTGGGCCGGTCTGTTTGAGGAGATCATGACCACCTCCGGCCTGATCCGGCGCCTTATTTTTTGGGATGGGGAACGGGAACTGACCAACTACCAGCACCTGTTTGAAATCTTGCAGAGGGAGATAAGCTCTAGCCCGGTTACCTTGCCCGAACTGGCCCGCTCGTTAAAGGCGCGCATCGACGGGCGAAAGTTAGCGGAAGGCCGGGAGGGGGACATGCAACGCCTGGAGACCGACAAGGAAGCGGTGCAGATTCTGACCATGCACAAGGCCAAGGGGCTGGAGGCGGAGGTGATCTTTGTAGCCGGCGGGTTTGGCCATCCCCGCAGCAATGATCTGGAGCTGAAAATCTATCACCGGGACGGAAGACGCTGCCTGCATATCGGTAAAGCCGTCGGTGAAATCAAGGCGGCTATCCAGGAAGAGGAACGCCAGGAAAACCAGAGGCTGGCCTACGTGGCCCTAACCAGGGCCCGTTCCCGGCTGTACCTGCCCTATTTCGGTCCGGCGCCGGAAGGCAGTCCAAAAGATCGTTTTTACGGCTATGGACAGTTGGGCGATTTTTACAAAGGGGTTGAAGAACAACTGGAACGTTTGGCCAACCGGGGAGGTTTTGACCGGGAGCTGTTTGCTCTTAGGGCTGCATCGTGCCGCATACGCCCCGCCAGGGAGAAGGGGGGAGGGGAAATTCGGCCGGATTGGGGGGCCGAACTGCTGGCAAAACCTGTGACCAGGGCAGAGGAGGCGCAGCGGATCAAAAAGGATCGCCGCGGTGTCCTGCTGACCAGCTATACCCGCATGAAGCAAGATGCCTACCGGGTGCTTTTTCACCTGCAGGAAGACGGTGTACAGGATTGGCGCGGCGAAAAGGGAGATGAGGAGACGATCGAAAACCTGACTGCCGTTTTGAGCCCGTCGGCAGATGGTTTGAGTGATTCAGAGCTTCCGGGAGGACGGGAAACCGGTATTTTTCTGCATGCCCTGCTGGAGGAGACAGAGACGGCGGCTCTGGAAGAAAAGAGTTTCGAGGAGTGGTCGGCGCTTCCCGGGGTGCAGAGATCGGCGAAGCTTTCCGCCCGGCGGCATGGATTTTCAGAAAGGTTTGTGTTTCCCGCCCTGCAGATGATCTATCATGCTTTACAAACCCCGATCAGGGCGCAGGGTCGGGAAACCGGCTGCATTTTGGATATGCCCGGCGGTATAGCCTCCGGGAAGCACCAACAGGCGGAGATGTCCTTTGCCTACCCCATACCCGAAAACGGTCATCCTCTGCTGAAAGACGGCAAAACAGGACCTGCGGCCGGCGATCGCCTGCCTTTCAGGGCGGGGCGCGGCTACATACGGGGTCTGATTGATCTGGTTTTTGAACATGAAGGGAAGATCTACCTGCTTGACTGGAAGAGTGATTCCCTCCCCTCCTTTGATAAAACCGCGGTAAACGCCCATGTGGAAGAAAACTACGTCCTGCAAGCGCAGGTTTACCTGCTGGCGGTTCTCCGCCTGCTCGACATCGGATCCCCGGAGAAGTACGAATCACTATTTGGGGGGATACTCTACATTTTTATACGGGGGATCGGCTCCGGTGCCGGGGATTCTGCCACCAGGGGCGTCTGGTTCTCCCGCCCCTCCTGGGGTGAAGTGATCGGAAGCGAACAGGAACTTTTGAATTGCCGGAACTGGGGAGGAGACGTAATCATGGCGGAAAAAGGGCAAGGGGGTCTGGGCGGTGAACAATGATTCTTTCCTGACACCCCTGGGCTGCGGCCCCTGCCGGGAAGAACATCCTGATTTCCCGTTGGACCTGCTTCCCCGCTTGGAATCCCTTGACCTGGGGCTGGAAGATCTTTATCTGGCCTGGGAACTGGTGCGCCTGGCGGGCGGGTTGATGGATAAAAAACAAGAGCGGGCAATGATCCTGCTGGTGTTAACCGTCCGGTTTTTTATCAGTACAGGGAGCACCCGCCTGCCCCTGAGCGGCGGATACCCGGAGCGGCTGCTCGACGAATTGGAGGTTGCCGCGGCTGAAAGAACGGCCTTTGAAAGCCTGCTGGAGAAGATCCGCCGGGCGGACTGCCGGGAGGCCGATCCGGGAATTTCCCTCCTTTTCGGCCGCCCCGGCGATTACCGGCCGCTGATTTTGGATCGCGGCTCCCTTTACATTCAAAAGCTGCATGTGCTGGAGGAGCGGGTAGGCAACAATCTGCGGCAGAGGCTAAACAGCCGGCAGTCTGTTGACGGGGAAGTAGAACCGGCCCTGGAAAGGGCCCTGCAAGCGGTGCTTGACAACCCGCCGGTGGGACCCCCGGGAAAGATCGTTTTGGATATTGAGCAGCAAAATGCGATCAGGGCGGCGCTCACCGGAAAAATAGCCGTGATCAGCGGGCGCCCGGGAAGCGGGAAAACTTCTATTGTAGCCGGCCTGCTCAGGGTGCTGGCCCGGATCGGCCGGCCTCCGCTGGCCTCGATGGCTCTGGCCGCGCCCACCGGAAAGGCCGCCGACCGAATGCGCCGGGCGATCACCGATCACCTGAACGCCGTCACCGCCCCGGATAAAGCCGACCTTCGGCTCAGTGAAAACTGTCCGCCATCATTGACTCTGCACCGCTTGCTGGGTTATTCCCCCGGGGAGGATCGGTTCTGGCACAGCGAGCAGAACCCTCTTTCCGAGGAACTGATCATCGTGGACGAAGGTTCAATGATCGATCTAATCATGGCCGATCAGCTGTTGCGGGCCCTAAAACCCGAATCGAGACTGGTGCTGTTGGGAGATGCCGATCAACTGCCTTCCATCGGTACAGGAGCGGTGCTGCGGGATCTGTGCCGTGCGCCGAGGGCCTGCCGGCAGAAAAAGGTAGTGGTGTTGAAACACAGCTACCGGGCCCGGGAGCAGGATTCCGCCGGCAGCAAGATCCTGGAGGTGGCCGCCGCCATCAATGCCGGAAATTCACCCGCTGCCGCCGCTAGAAAATCATTCAAGGCGGTATGCCGGGCCACGGACCTTGAATTTGAAGGGGTAGAACACCTGGAGGTCTTGAACCTGAACCAACTGGAGGCTTTCTGTAGCATATGGGAAGAGCGTTTCCGAAACAGGCTTTCCGATTTGCGGGAGCGGCTGTTTCGAGAATATCTCTCCGGCCCTAGGGGATTCGACGAAAAGACCACTGAAGAGCTGCGGGTTATCCTCGATCATTACAACCAATACCAGATTCTCTGTGTAACCAGGGTCAGCGCCATGGGGGCTGGAGCGGAGGCGGTCAACCGCCGGTTTCACCGGCGCTGGCGGGAAGAACTCAAAAAATCGAGCGGTGCTCCCGGAAACTCCAATTTCCTGACCGGTGAACCGGTCCTGATCACCCGGAATGATTACAACCTGCAGCTTTTTAACGGAGATTCGGGATTGCTTTTGACAATCAAACCTGGGGAGCGACCCTACGAGCTGATGGCTGTTTTCCCCCGCGGCGGCAGCTTCGTGGCGTACCCGCTGGAGGTTCTACGGGGAAGGCTGGAGTTGGCCTGGGCAACCACCGTGCACAAGGCCCAGGGATCGGAGTACGACCATGTGGCCCTGTTGCTGCCCGCGGTCCCGGTGCGCCCCCTGACGAGGGAATTGCTCTATACCGCCGCCACCCGCGCCAAAAAATCGGTGACCTTTGTCGGATCGACCGGGGTGCTTGAACACGGGATCAGGCAAAAAACGGAACGGCTTTCGGCCCTGGCCGATCTGCTGCAACCGAAACAGAGGGGGATCTATTCTTGAGTGATGGGAAAAAAACGATTGCCTACCGCCCGCCATACCGCTGGGAAGAGCTGATCCGTTTTTTTGCCGAGCGTTCTATTTCCGGAGTGGAGATGGTCAAAGACGGAAAATACCATCGTACCGTGCACCTGGTGGATAATGGGGGGAATCATGTGTATGGATGGTTTGAGGTAAGCCACCGGCCGCAAAAAAACAAATTGGCGGTTACGGTAAATGACACATTGATCCCGCTGCTGCCTTTGGTGTTTTCAAGGGTGCGCCGGCAGTTTGATCTTGATTGCCATCCCTTTGAAATTATGGCCGGACTTTCATCGATGAGCGGTATTTTGCCCGGTCTTCCGGTTCCGGGGACGCGCCTGCCCGGGTGTTTTGATCCCTTTGAAATGGCTGTGCGGGCGGTGCTGGGCCAGCAAATTACGGTGAAAGCGGCCGGGACCCTGGCCGGAAGACTTGCAAGGACTTTTGGCACCCCCGTGCAAACGGGGATAGAGGGGTTGGATTACGCCTTTCCCATGGCGGAGACAATTCTATCCCTGGAAGGACAGATTGAAAATCACCTGGGATCGCTGGGGATCATTTCAGCGAGGGCCAAAACCATTTTGGAGCTGGCCCGGGCGGCTGTCAGGGGCACCGTAAATTGCACCGCCGAGGCCCGCCCGGAGGAGGAGATCAAAAAGCTGATGGAGATACCCGGAATCGGCCCCTGGACCGCCCAGTACATTGCCCTGCGGGCCATGAAATGGGCCGATGCTTTTCCCCATACGGATTACGGAATAAAAAAAGCCCTTGCCCCGCGCACCCCCAAGGAGATACTGGCCCTGGCGGAAGCCTGGCGCCCCTGGCGCGCCTACGGGGCAATCAACCTTTGGAATTCCCTTTAAAATATACTGTATTACCGGACGGACCGGGACGTCCGCCCCTACTTCCTTTATCCCCACAATAACCTGCTCCCGGTATCCAAAAATATTTTTACCGTGACTATTAAGGTTATCCTCTATGGGTCGATAGTACAAGTAGAGGTCCGCCAAATGATCCTGTTCATGGGCCGCCGGAGCCGGGCGGATGACGGTGATTTAGAAACAGGTAAATGTAGGACCATTAAAATGTAGGGCCATCAAGGGGTAGTAAGTCAATACGGCCGGTTGACTTATTATAAAAGTGGACAGGGAAGTCCACGAATCAATGACCAAGGGAGGTCACAAAAATGAGAATCAATACCAATATCAGCGCCTTGAACGCGTATCGTCAGCTAACAGCCAATCAGACCGCGATCACCAAGAACATCGAGAAACTCTCCTCGGGGTTCCGGATCAACCGGGCCGGGGACGACGCCGCCGGTCTGGCCATCAGTGAAAAAATGAGGGCCCAGATCCGGGGGCTGACCCAGGCCAGCCGGAATGCCCAGGATGCCATTTCACTGATCCAGACTGCGGAAGGTGCGCTCAATGAAACGCACAGCATTCTGCAGAGAATGCGGGAGCTGGCGGTTCAGTCGGCTACGGATACCAACACCGACGAAGACAGGGCCGAAATCCAAAAGGAAATTGATCAGCTGGCCACTGAAATCACCCGTATTTCAACCGATACGGAATTCAACACCCAGAAACTGTTGAACGGCGATTACAACGGTAAAATCTTCCATATCGGCGCCAACCAGAAACAAAACATCAGCCTGACCATCAGAAACATGAGCGCGGTGGAGCTTGGCGTGGGCCGTGCCGCGGGTGAATCGGAAGGTCCGGGGGCCCTCCCCGCAGAAAGGTACAGTATTGAAGGCATGGACGGGGAATTTGAATTGGTTGCCGATACCGATTATCGCGGTATTGCCGGCCAGACTGTTCTGGTTAATCCCCTGGATGAATCAGTCGTTGCCGTTCAAATTGATGGAAACTGGTATGACGCCGGCCAGGTAGAGCTTCAAGGGGAATTGGGCGAACTGGCGGCGGTCGAAGAAGCGGTGCCCCTCGCGGAACCAGATGAAGTATTAGTGCTCGGCGGCGAGATAGTTACGGAGTCTGAAGAGGATTTTTTAGGTGTATCGGACACAAAAGTGCTTAAAAACGGGGCAGGTGTAGTAGTTGCCGTTGATGTCGATGGTAACTGGTACGATCCAAACGAGGTTGAAGAGGATAGCGGTGTTTTAAAGGTTGACCTCGAAACTGAGGCCCTTGATTTGCAGGAAGGTCTGGCCTTAAATGGCGAAATAGTCACGGAAGAAACTGAAGAATACGAAGGCTTCGCAGACACCACCGTGTTGAAAAACGGGGAAGGCGAGGTAGTGGGCGTCAAAATTGACGATACCTGGTACGCTCCCGAGGACGTTGAGATTCTGGGGCGTGACGCCTATCTGGGGTTCGTGGATGACGCCGAACCGCTCAATGTGAGCCCGGTTGAGCTCGGCGAAGAAGAACCGCCGGCAGTAAGCGTGGGCAAGGGGATCGATGTCAGCACCCAGGCCGCGGCGGATATGGCTATCACGGTGATCGATCAGGCCATCGTCGATGTATCCGCGGAACGCTCCATGATTGGGGCTTTGCAAAACCGCCTGGAGCATACCATTGCCAATCTGGGGACTTCCGCCGAGAACCTCCAGGCCGCCGAGTCGCGGATCCGCGATCTCGACATGGCACAGGAGATCATGGCTTTCACCAAGAACACCATTCTCCAGCAGGCAGCCACGGCCATGCTGGCCCAAGCCAACATGGCGCCCCAATCGGTACTGCAGTTGCTTGGATAGTCACTTTCATGTTCTCACCGGCCCCGGGTATCCCGGGGCCGGTTTTTCATTGTCTCTGGGACGGTTCTGGCGACAACCTGAAGGCCCGTCAACCCGTTGGCATTATCACAGGTTAACTGCACATCGCGCACAACCCGGTTGCCTGACCGCCGGCGTTTTGTTATAATGACGTATATTATGTTAACTAACTGAAGGAGTTTCGAATGAACAATTTGCGCTGGCCTGTCATTGTGGTAACGGCAGTTTTGGCTCTGGCACTGTGGGGAGGATTTCGCTACTACCACCAGCGTTATTTGAAAGAGGCTCCGCTGGTAGAAAAATTAACCCAGGTGGAGGGGATCGAGCGGGCGGAGATCAGGCAGGAACATGGGGAGACAGTTATACTGATCGACACTTCTCCCGCTTTTCGGGGCTCAATATCGGACCTTTATTCGCGGGCAGAAGAATTGGCCCTGCCTGAGCTGGCAAAACCAGTCCGGATAAAACTGTTGGATCATTGCAATGGTCGCCTTGAACTTTTTGCGCGGGATGTTTCTCCCGGCCTTTATGAGGGAGCACGCCTGGGAAATTACCGTGAGATTGCGGACGATATTAACCGGCTTGCTGAAAAACACGGACTGAGGGAAGTTGAATTTGCGGTAGACTACCGGCGTTTATATGTCCAGGGCCGTGACGGGGAATATTACCTTTACCTGATAGTAGAGGTGGCGATGCCTGAAGGAGGGTCCTCCGATGCGTGACGTGCTGATCGGGCTGGCGGCGGCAGGGTTGATGGCCCTGCTCTGGCAGCAGAATAATCTGCTCCCGATTTTGTTGCTGGGCGGGATGTTTTTTTTCCTGTTCCGGTTCAGCAACCTTAAAACCCCCCGGTTGGGGGCTATGGTGGGGAAAAAAATTACCCGGGAACGGATCGACTTCAACCATATCGGGGGCCAGGAGCAAGCCAAGAAAGAGCTGCTGGAAGCTCTGGAATTTATTCTGCGACCGAAAATACTGGTAAAGATGGGGATCCGCCCCTTGAAAGGGATCATGCTGGTGGGCCCGCCAGGCACGGGTAAAACCCTGTTGGCCAGGGCCGCCTCCAACTATACCCATTCTTCCTTTGTCAGTGTTGCCGGCAGCGAATTTATTGAGGTTTATGCCGGAGTAGGGGCACAGAGAGTGAGACAGGTATTCGAGCAGTGCCGTTCACAGGCGCTTCGGCAAGGCAAAAACAGCGGGATCCTGTTTATAGACGAGATCGATATTCTGGGCGGAAAGCGCGGCAGCCATAGCAGTCACCTGGAATACGATCAGACCCTGAACCAGTTGCTGGTGGAAATGGACGGGCTGGAAACAGGCGGTCAGGTGCAGCTGCTGGTTATTGGAGCCACCAACCGCCCGGAAGCCCTGGATCCGGCTTTAATCCGGCCGGGGCGCTTTGATCGGGTGGTTCAAGTGGAATTGCCGGATCTGGAGGGAAGACAGCAGATTTTGAAGCTGCATTTGCGCAATAAACCGCTGAGCCGGGATGTTTCGGTGGAAGTAATTGCCAGGGAAACATTCGGGTTTTCAGGGGCCCACCTGGAAAGCGTGGCCAATGAAGCAGCTATTTTAGCCATGCGGGAGGGCCATAACGAAATCCGGGAGCGGCACCTGATGGAGGCGGTAGAAAAGGTGATCCTGGGCGAAAAGCTGGACCGGAAACCGGAGGAGGAGGAGGTTTGGAGGATTGCGGTCCACGAATCCGGACATGCTCTGATCGGTGAACACTTAAAACCGGGCTCGGTTTCTTCGGTAACCATCACCCCCCGGGGCAAGGCGCTGGGATATATTCGGCAACATCCGGAGCGTGATTATTACTTGTATACCAAGGAGCATCTGGAGAAACAGATTGCAGTGCTGTTGGGAGGTTCGGCCAGCGAAAAAATAGTGTTGGGAAACCGGAGCACAGGTTCTGAAAATGACTTCAATCAGGCGGTGGAGCTGGCCAAAAAAATGGTGGCCTCGGGTCTGTCCCCGCTGGGGATTGTCAGTATTAAAGATCTGCCCCGGAATCTTCTGCATCAGACCATCCAGCAGATAATTCAGGTCCAGGAGCAGCGGGTGTTTGGTTATCTTTCAGGATGCGTGGACCTGATAAACGGCGTCGCCCATTATCTTCTTGATCGGGAGAAAATCAGCGGCGATACCCTGCGTCAGGCTATTTCCAAAAACTCAAAGGCCGGGTAGGACGCAGCACGTTGCGTATAGACGAAACGCGCCAAATTTATATACAGGGGCGGGGGATCAAGATGAATCTGTATTTAATTAACAGGTTGGTCTCTAAACGTTTTCTCAGAACCGGGTTTACCCTCGGGGTTGCGGAGTCCTGCACGGGAGGGCTGCTGGCCGATACTATTACCGGTATTCCCGGAAGTTCGGCCTACTTTAAAGGAGGAGTGGTGGCCTACCACCCGGAGGTAAAGGCAAACCTGTTACAGGTTGATCCCGGTTTATTTGAACGCCCGGGGGTGGTCAGCGCAGAGGTCGCGAAAGCCATGGCCCTGGGTTCCCGTAAAATATTTTCCGCAGATCTGGGGGTGGGGATTACCGGGGTAGCCGGGCCCGGGGGAGGGACTCCCGATACTCCGGTGGGGCTGGTATATATTGCGGTCAGCGGTAAGAATTCAATGGATTGCCGCCGGTTTTATTTTACCGGTTCCCGGGCGGAGATCAAGGGAGGCGCGGTCCGAGCCGCCTTGCACATGTTGGGGAGGATGCTGCGTGCAAAATAAGCGCAAGTTGCGGGCAGGGCTTAAATACTGGGCTGGACTGGCGGTTATTTCTGTGGCCGGCGCGCTGGCGGCCCTGTACCTGTTCAGTGCAATCTCATTTTCCATGGATTCCCTCGAGTTCAAGCTGGAACTTGTTCCCCTGAATCAAGGGGAAACAGTGATTGTTCTCCCCCCGCTGGGGAAAGTCAGCGCATTGACCCACCGGGCGCCTTTCATGATCAGGCTGACCCTGCTCGGCCTCAAACCTGATTTTTTAAATGATGCTCTTTCCAATCTGAACGAAGCGGACTATTTCCGGCAGGTAAAAAGGCAGCTGGACGAGAGGCTCCTGAAATGCATGCTCCGGTGGGCGATTATATCCGGTTTAGGGGGCGCCGCAGGTTGGTTCCTGTGTAATCGCAGGGCTTCGGGGCGTTCCCTGCTGGCAGGAGGAATTTTAGCTTCTGTTTCCACAGTGATGGTGTTGGGACTGACGGTAGTGCTGCCCTACAATATGGATGCTTTCAAAAATCCCAAATACCAGGGGGCAATCGGGGCTGCTCCCTGGGTGGTGGATCTGGTGGCAGATTCCTTGGGCAGTTTTAAAACTGCCGGGGAACAGCTGGAGGTGTTGAGCGTAAATGTGCGAAACCTGTGCGATCAACTGGAGCGGAATTTCCCTACGACTCAGGATCTGCCTTTAACTGTGCTGGCGGTTTCCGATATTCACAACAACCCGGCTGCTCTTAGTTTCATGGAAAAAATCATTCAGACATTTCAAATTGATCTGATCATCGATACCGGGGATATAACCGATCTCGGAACCGGCCTGGAGTCAGAGGTGATAAAAAAGATTGCCGAGCTGCCGGCACCCTACCTGTTTGTTCCCGGGAACCATGATAATCCCCATGTAATAGAAACCATGAGACAGTCAGGGGCCCTGGTAATGGAGGATCAGATTTTGGATATTTCTGGTCTGCGGATTCTGGGGTTGGCAGATCCGGCTTCCCGCGCCCAGGTTCCAACGGTGGCCCCGGAGGAAGAGCTGAAAGCGGCAGGCAGAAGCGGTTTTGAAAAATTATATGACGAATTGGGCCCTCCGGATCTGTTGGCCGCGCACAACTTTCTGATGATTCACGATTTTTTGGGCAAAGTTCCGGTGATCCTGACCGGACATACCCACCAACCGGGGGTAACTTTTGAGCAGGGTACCTGGCTGATCAATCCGGGAAGTGCCGGTGCATCGGGGATCAGGGGATTGCAAACACCGGGGGAGGCGCAGATGTACAGCCTGGCCATACTTTATTTTGGAGAAGCAGATCGCGACAGCCAGAAATTGACGGTGGTGGCGGTAGATTTGATCACTGTCCCCCAGTTGCAGGATTCTTTTACCGTACAAAGATTTTATCATCCATAGGCCCGAAATATTTCCCCGAAAATACTCCGATCTTTATTTCAGAAATATGGCAAAAACCGCATATCAGGACGCAAGAAAAGGAAATTGCCGGTCCGGGTGGAATAATAATACATGAAAAATTTTGTCCGGTGTGGAAAGAGGGTAGCAGAGTGCGTTTGTTTATCGGGGTCAGCCTTTTGGAAAACCAGCGGGTAGAAGTGCGCCGGTTGCAGCAGCGGCTGCAACTGTACCTGGATGAGGTAAGGTGGGTTTCTCCGGAAGGGATGCATATCACCCTGAAATTTTTAGGCGAAACAGATCCCGGGCTTTTACCGGCAATTACCGAAGCGATCAGGCGGGCCGCGAAAAATTGGGCCGGATTTGAGTTCAGACTGAGGGGCCTGGGGGTATTCCCCGGCCAATCAAGGGCCCGCGTGATCTGGGCCGGGATACAGGAAGGATACACCGAAATTGAAACCCTGAATTCGCGGCTGGAGACGGAACTGGGGTCCCCCGATTTTCCAAAGGAAAGCCGGCCCTTTCATCCCCATCTTACGCTGGGCCGGGCCGGTTCTCCGCTGCCCCGGGATCTCATTGCTCTTGCCTTGAACCGGGAAAAAGAATTTGCTACCCCTTTGGGAAAAATCGACAGGATTGTTCTGTTTCGCAGCCATCTGGCAAGGCAGGGAGCAAAGTACGAATCTGTATATGAAGAAATATTGGCGGATTATGCAGGGAAAAGGCAGTCATATCCAGAATAGGGCAGCATTATTGGAAAAAATAGCCGGGGGTGTAATAATATGGAGAAGGATAAAGCCCTGGAAGTGGCCTTGCTGCAAATTGAGAAGCAGTTTGGCAAGGGCTCGATCATGAAGCTTGGCCAGAACGTGAAATCGGGAATCGAAGTTATTCCTTCGGGCTGTCTGGCCCTGGATGTGGCCCTGGGGGTGGGGGGAATGCCCCGGGGAAGGGTAGTGGAAATATTTGGACCCGAGTCTTCGGGGAAAACAACGGTGGCCTTGCATGTGATTGCCGAAGCCCAGGCCCTGGGGGGCTATGCCGCTTTTATTGATGCCGAACATGCCCTGGATCCCGGTTATGCTAAAACACTGGGGGTCAACATCGACGAGTTGCTGGTTTCTCAACCGGACACGGGGGAACAGGCCCTGGAGATAGCGGAAGCGCTGGTGAGAAGCGCGGCCATAGATGTGCTGGTAATAGATTCGGTGGCGGCCCTGGTGCCCCGGGCGGAAATAGAAGGGGAAATGGGCGACACTCATGTTGGTTTGCAGGCCCGGCTGATGTCCCAGGCGCTGCGTAAACTTTCCGGAGCGATCAGCAAATCGCAAACCATTGCCATATTTATAAATCAGATCCGGGAAAAGGTGGGAGTAATTTTTGGAAATCCCGAGGTAACTCCCGGTGGCAGGGCACTCAAATTTTATTCCACCGTCCGCCTGGACGTGAGAAGGGTAGAGCCCCTAAAAATTGGTAACGAGATCATCGGCAGCCGGACCAGGGCCAAGGTGGTCAAAAATAAGGTGGCCCCCCCTTTCAGATCTGCAGAATTTGACATCCTTTACGGTAAAGGAATTTCCAGAGAAGGTTCGACAATCGATCTGGGCCTTGAGATGAAAATCATCAACAAGAGCGGCGCCTGGTATTCTTATGGTGAGGAACGCCTGGGGCAGGGCCGTGAAAATGTGCGGGATTTTTTGCTGCAGAACAAAGATATATTTGCAGAAATTGATCGCAAGGTACGGGAAGCCTGCGGTTTGATCGCGGAGACGAATGAAGAAGCGGACGAACCTGTCCGCCCTACGGATTCGTAGCCGATCAAATGCGGGGGCGGAAGCCCCTGTTCTGATCGGGTTTTGGCAGTAAGAAACGGGAGGTTAAAAAACGGCCCCGCAGGATATGTCCCGAAGGCGGCCGGTTGTTCAACCTCCTGCCATTTATTTCGAATTGGCCGCGGAGGATAATAAATTGGAATCGGAAAAATTGTATAGAGAAGCGCGACGGAAAGCTCTTGGCGCTCTGACGTACCGCGGACGGAGTGCTGCCGAACTGATCGCTTACCTGACTGGGAAGGGTTACAGCGACGAAATTGCCACGCGAGTTTTAAAAGAGATGACCCGTTTGAGATACGTAGATGATGAAGCTCTGGCCCGGGAGGTGATTGAGCGTCGGCTGAGGCAGGGATACGGTCCTTTTCGTATCCGCCGGGAACTCTTTGACAAAGGATTTGCGAAAAACCTGATTGAGCAGTTGCTGACGGTTCTTTATCCCTGGGAGGAGGAGTGTTTTCAGGCTGCCCGTTGGCTGGACAAAAAGGAAAAACGGGAAGGCCGGCCTGAAAACAACCGCCAGATCGGCCGGTGGGCAAGCTTTTTACGTCGCCGGGGTTTTGGCGAGACGGCGATAGGCAGGGCCATAAAAAAATACAGGGAATTCCATGCCGAGTGAAAAATATAATTGAATAAATACGTTTAGGGAGGGGTAGCGGTGTTGGTTCGTGATTATATGTCCCCAAACCCGGTCACTGTCGGCCCGGAGGATTCGGTGGGACAGGCCCTGCAATTGATGAAGGAACATTCCATTAGAAGGATGCCTGTGGTTTCCAGAGATAAAATTGTGGGCATTGTTACCAGACAGGATCTGCTGAAAGCTTCTCCATCCTCCGCAACCAGTTTATCCATTTGGGAAATCAACTACCTTTTTCCGAAAGTCAAAATATCCGAGGTTATGACCAGGGAGGTTATAACCATCTCTCCGGAATCAGTGCTGGAAAAAGCGGCGCTTTTGATGAGGGAAAACAGCGTCAGCGCGTTACCGGTAATTGAAAGAAACCGGTTGGTGGCAATTATCACGGAAAGTGATATTTTTAAAGCGCTGATCGATATTTTTGCCTTTGATCATCCCGGCGTAAGGCTTACTCTGGCGGTTGAGGATGAGGTGGGCGTGCTTCATAACATTACGGAGATAATAAGTTCCCTGGGAATTAATATTATCACCCTGGTTGTCAGAAGGAGAATGGAAGACAACAGGGTGAATATTATGCTGCGCCTCCAAAATAACGACATGGCCACCGTGAGTACCCTTTTGGCCCAAAAAGGGTACCAAGTGGTCCGTACGGACGCATAACCGGCGGGACTGGGGGCAGGCTTTGTATGCCGCCCCTTGGTACCCCTTAATTATTTTTTATTCCTGCCGACTAAAGAGATGAGTGCAGTGTGACTGAATATCCGGCATGACGATTATTCAGGCAAAGGCAGGCGGTTTTATGCGCAGAGTACCGGTATGGGCACTTAAACCAGGGATGAGGGTGGCCCAACAGATCTATGATGACCACGGCCATTTGCTTTTAAATATTGGAGTCAAGCTGGAGATTGAATACATACAAGGCCTGAAAAGAATGGGCATACCTGCGGTATATGTGGTTAACCCCCTTATTCCCGACATCAACGTTGAAGATGTAATATTATGCGATACCAGGCACAAGGCGATGCGGCTGGCTCAAAAGGTTCTAAAATCCAATTATCTGTCTTCGAAAAACCGCTTTTCCGCTCCCCGTATATTTGCCTTTAAGAAAGAGCTGAATGAGATGGTAGATGAGATGATCAGCCAGTTGTTGACCTGCCGCGAATTGGTAATCAATTTATGCGATATCAGGACGGTGGACAATTATACCTTTGTCCACTCCTCCAATGTGGCGGTTTTGTCTTTGGTATCCGCCACTGCCATGGGATTTTCCCGCAACGAACTCAAGACGATCGGGCAGGGATCCTTTTTGCACGATCTGGGGAAATCCATGGTTGCTCCGGAAGTATTGAACAAGCAGGAAAAGCTCTTTCCCGAAGAGTGGCAGGAATTGAAACAACACCCGGCCTATGGATTTGATCTGATTCAAAGACAATCCTTTGATCCGCAGGCTGCTCAGATAATATACCAGCATCACGAACGGATCAACGGGAAAGGCTATCCGGAAGGGATCACCGGTGAGAATATCCATATTTATTCCAAGATCTGTGCGATAGCAGATGTCTATGATGCCCTGGTATCGGACCGGCCTTACCGTCTTGCCTATCTCCCCCACCGGGCTCTGAAAATTCTCCAGGCGGAGCAGGAGGGGTATGATCCCGAAATATTCAAGGTGTTTTGCCGGCATGTATCTGCCTACCCGGTAGGTACTCTGGTAGGGTTGAGCAACGGGATAATTGGAATTGTGGTTCAAAATTATGCCGGCAATTCTGACAGACCCAAGGTGCGTGTTCTCTGTGAAAAAGATGGGTTGGGGCGTCTTTCACCCTATGAACTTGATTTATGTGACAAGGAAAACCTTTATTTGGTTATAGACGAGGTGTATGATAACCAGGTCTTTATCTCTGAATTGGAATCTATGCTAACGAATTGAAGGGGCGGGATCATGAAGTGGACCGACTAAAAAATGTCATGGAGCAAACAGTGCTGCAGGTTATTGACAAGCTGGCGGAGGATCAGGAATTTTGCAACTGCCACTGCTGCCGGATGGATATCGCGGCCCTGGCGCTGAACAGTCTTCCCCCAAGGTATGTCATTACCTCCAAAGGGGAGACATACAGTCATACCGATTTGCTGGAACTGCAAAAAAGCCTGGATGTGGTCAGCGCTGTTTTCAGGGCGATCAAAATTGTTCAGAAAAACCCGCGCCACGGTGATTAATTAATTCATCTGGGAGGGTCGGTTGATGGACACAGGGAGGCAAAATTCAGGGCCGGATCACGGTTGGGCTCAGATCTCTTCGGGAATAGTGGAAATATCAAGTTCGGGGGAGGATTGCGGAAAGGTTTTTTTAACTCCCGGAGAGGGGGTTTTGCTGTGGATAAATGGGCAACGCGTTTATAAAAGTACCGGTGCATCTCCCGGGGATCAGATAAAAGTGGAAGGAAAATTGGAACAAAGAGAGGCTCAGGTTAAGGTTAATATTGCTGCCGATCAGATGTCCGCTGAGGCAATCTATCTTCCCCCGGTGACCATCAATCACCTGATCCAGGATCAACCTCCTGCCGCCGAGCTGATCATTACCGCAGTCCAAGAAAAAATAACCTCGGGTCCCGATCTAAGCCCAAAAGAAATTATGGATGCACTCAAATCCTGCCAGGTTGTGCATGGTATCAATGAATCGGTTTTACCGAAACTTGTTGAGCATGCCGGTACCTGGAATGTCGTAGCTACTGGAACGCAGCCTGTTCAGGGCAAACATGGCTATGTGGAATTTCTGTTCAAGGAAGGCTTGCAACAGGTAAGCTACGATCAGGATCAGGCCCGGGTGGATTACAAAAGAAGGTTTGAAATTCCACAGGTGGATAAGGGACAGGTCATTGCCATAATTCGCCCTCCCAGTCCGGGGCAACCGGGGATGACCGTAAAGGGGAAAGAGATATTACCGGCTCCGGTCAAGGAAGCAGAGGTTCTCTGTGAAAGTGGAACCATCCTGGACAAGGAGCACAATCAGGTTATCGCCACCATGAAAGGGGTGCCGGCCTACAGGCAGGGGCGGAAGGTTTTGCTTCGGGTGGACGGGATTTACCACCATCAAGGTGATATCGACATAAAAGCCGGACACACGAATTTTGCCGGGCATCTGAAGATCACCGGGGGAATTGCCGAGGGAATGAGGGTAAAAGCCGAAGGGGATATTGAAATTGCCGGTCACACCTCGGGAGCGGAGATTGTTGCCGGAGGCAGTATTGTAATCAAAAGGAACTGTCTCAAATGTCTGGTTCAGGCGGGATGGTTTGCTTTTCAGATGAAAAAGGTCAGCCGGTTTTATGAAGATCTCACCTCGGATGTCGACTCCCTGACGGAAATGTGCCGGGAATTGATAAACGCGTTGCAGGAACGGGGAACGTACAAGGAACTTCAGATAAATTTTTTGCTGAGATCGCTGGTACAAAAAAAATTTCCCGATCTTCCCGGCCTGTGTACGCAGACCCTTGAACTTATCCGGGAGCTGTACCGGGAAATGCCCGGCACTCTTGCTGAAGGAATTGTGGAGGCGATGGAAAAATGTAACCAGCACTTTCAGGGTTCCGGAGTTTTGCTGACCTGGGAATCCCTGCAGGGGATACACCAGGAGCTGGTCAAACATCAGGGATTAATGAAATTCAGCGATCCGGAAGCAGCAGGGATAACGGCTTATTATGTACAAAACAGCCGTCTGACCTGCTCCGGCGATATCCTGGTTAGCGGTCCGGGAGCATACAATTCGGTATTTGAATGTGGAGGACAGGCCCGGATAACCCGCATTTTCAGGGGGGGCAGCATCAAAGCCGGCAGCGATATCCATATCGGTGAAGCGGGTATCCCCAGGCTGGCGGAAATACAGGGAACTATCGAAACCTCCAGCAGAGGGCAGGTTTACGTGGAGAAAATATATGAAAACACCCGCATAAAAATCGGCAAGCCCGAGATAAAACTGGATAAAAGCTTGAACCGGGTCAGGTTTTATCTGGACGAATACGGTGAGATAAATATCGGGAATATGTAAAAATGATCAGGCTTTTACTTAATAAAATATTCGGGTTACCGATAATTAAATTAGCAGATGGTGATTTCAAAAATTAACAGGAAGGGATCAGTTCACCGTGAAAATTAATTCCTTGTATACTTTGCTGATTAACCGGTTTGCCCTGAATGAAAGGATAGAAGCGAAATCAGGGAAAAGGGAAGCTTTGCCGTCAAGAATTGTTCAGGGCGACCGGAGCGAATTGTCCCGATTGGTCGCAGCTCTTAAAGAGATGGAACGCCTGGAAGAAGAGCCCGGCCATGTGCAAACCGAACGGTTGAACCGCCTCCAGGAGGAAATAAATTCCGGCGCCCACAAATTGGATCTCCATAAACTGGCCGAATCCATGCTGTACTCGGACGAGCTATAAACCAGGGAACCGATCTGAGGCCTTTGTTTTTGGTATTAGGTTTCGATTGTTCAGGAAGGAATAACAGCAAACATGAAAAACAGGCCCGAATACCAATTAAATAATAACCAACAGGTGCTGAAAGATATCACCGGGCTATTGGAAGATCTGTACCGGGTGGAGGAAGAAATTCTGCGGAACATCGTCAGCGCCGATCCCCGGGGAATGGCCGCGATCATAGCCTCCTCGGAGAAAATAGTGGCGCGGGGGAATGAATTGGCAGCCCAGGTGGAACAGGAACAGTTTTTTGGGGATAAAGAAATTGAATTTCAACCGGGAAAAAAGTTCAATGATGGTGAAACGGCTCGGGAACCCATTATGGAAATATTGGAGACGGTCGGGCGCCGCCACCAGATTAATCGCTCCTTGCTTTTCGGATGTTTACAAATGGCCCGCGGGCTGCAGAAGATATGCCCCGCAGATCCACCGGTTTACAACAATTGCGGGAAAATCCAGCCGCCGGCAGGCGACGGGCCGGCCCGCCTGGATCAGGGGCGCTAGGCCACATGCATGGGGGGGAATATGATGACCATCTTCGGTGCCCTGGAATCTGGTAGAAGCGCACTGAAGGCTCAGCTCAAGGGGATGGAGATAAGCGGCCAGAATGTGGCCAATGCCAACACTCCCGGCTACAGCCGACAGAGAATAGAACTGACGCCCGATGTGCCCGCGCCGGGGGGGGGAATTGCCTACAATCCCGGTTACGGAGTGCAGATCACGGCCATTACCCGTATGCACAGCGAATTCTACTATACCCAAACCATGATGTCGCTTTCTTACAAATCTTACTGGGAAACCAGGCTGGAAGCCTTTCAGGGGGCGGAGGTAGTTCTCATGGAACCCGGGGAATATGGCTTGGGCAAATATCTGGCTGATTTTTACGATTCCTGGCTGGAGCTGAGCGCTTCGCCGGAAAGCGCCGCCGTCAGGATGAGTTTGCGTGAACAGGCTATATCCTTTACCAATGCTGTACAGGATACATACCTCAGACTCAATGATCTGAAACTGGATTACCAGCATGAGTTGGAAAAAAGGGTGGTGGAAATCAACCAGTTTGCATCGGAAATAGCGACACTGAATGATAAAATTATCTATGTGGGAGCCTTGGGAGAAAATTCAAATGCCCTGCAGGATCAGCTGGATCTGGCGCTGGAACAGCTTTCGGAAATGATCGAGATCAGGACTGTTTACAAGCAGGATGGATCGGTGGAGCTGTTTGCCGGGGGGCGTTTGCTGGTTCAGGGACAGCACGCTTACCACCTGAATTTGGAAGCGGAACAGGGCGTTCTGATACTGGCAAGTTCCAGGGGGATTCCCCTGGAGTTGCATTCGGGAAGGATCAAGGGGTTGCTGGAGGCGGTAAATGAAATAGTTCCCGGACTACAAGGTGAACTGGATGCAATGGTGACCAAACTGGTGACAGGGACCAATGAATTGCACCTCCAGGCCTATGGTCTTGACGGAGAAAATGGACGCTGTTTTTTTAGGCCCCTGCCGGATAACGATCAGCTTCCCCCCTGTTTGATGTTTCAATTGTCTCCAGAGGTCTTTTCGGACATCGGCGCTATTGCTGCGGCTTCGAAATGGGGCGAATCGGGCCAGCCGGGCAATGGTGAAAATGCCTTACTGATTGCCCGGTTGAGGGACGATACAACCGGAGGCAGCGTTTCACTTGTAGACAGCTACCGGGGAATTATTTCCGGGCTGGGGGTGAATGGTCGGGAGAGCGCTCGAATGGCGGAAGCCTTCAGCCAGGTTGAATCGCAATTTCGCGAACAGCATCTCTCGGTGACCGGGGTAAATCTGGACGAAGAAATGCTGAACATGATCCAATACCAGCATGCCTGGCAGGCGGCAGCCAATTTTATAAGCCAGGTTGACCGGATGTTGGAGATCCTGTTTATGCAGCTTGCCCGCTAAAAAGGAGGGATAAAGATGCGGATTACTCACCGCATGATTGCCAATAAGGTCAATGTAACCCTGCAACAAAACCTGCGAAGACTGCAGGAACGTTCGGAACAGTTGGCTAGCGGAAAATTATTTCAGCGGCCCTCCCAGGATCCGGTAGGCGCCAACCGGGTTATGAGGTTCCAGGACTCCATGTACAGAAATGATCGCTACCGGCTTAACATCGGCGAGGCTCAGGGCTGGCTGGATGCTACTGAGATCGCGCTGATGGAAGGGTTAGATATTTTGGAACGGGTCGGTGAACTTTGTACATACGCGGCCAACGGGACGCTTGCCCAGGCGGAACTCAACGCCATTGATGAAGAGGTATACGGTCTTTACCAGCACCTGGTCGGAGTGGGCAACAGAGAATATAATGGATTATATATTTTTGGAGGTCACCTGACCGTCGATCCTCCTTATCGGGAGGTGGACGGGGAATTGACATACTTGGGTGATCAGGGGCAGAGACTCCTGGAAATAGGCCCGCATCAGGAAATGGTCATGAACCTGAACGGAAAACGGACTTTTCAAGGAACAGAAGTAATGGAGGCCGTAATTGCGGTTCATGAGGCGCTGATCAGCGGCAACCATGAAGTTTTATCCGGGGAGGCCCTGGGGAGAGTTAACGAAAATATCGATCATCTATTGGAGTGCTTGTCCGAAATCGGAGCCCGCCAGAAACGTCTGGAAGCGGTTGACAATACCTTGTTTGGGGCCGATATTCAACTTAAAAACCGGCTTTCCGCGGTAGAGGATATAGATCTGGCCCTGGCCTATACCGAATACATGATGGAGGATTATGCCTACCGGGCTGCTCTGTCCACATCTGCCAAGGTTCTTCAGCCAAGCCTGGTCGATTATATCCTGTAAAATATTTTATCCGGTACCGGGCGTAAGCCTTCCCTCGAATGATCATCAAATGTCTAAGGCAACTCATTTTAAGGAGGACAATTATGAATTCTGCATTTCCTGACGGCCGGCTTTCCGGCCCGGAAAAACCGGCCATATATTTTCCGCGGGGATTGCCCGGGCTGGAGCAATACCGCTGGTATGAAATGGAACAGGTGCCGGAAAACCCCTTTTTCTTGATGATGCACTCCCGGGAAGAATCGGCGGTGGGAATGATCCTGCTGGATCCGTTCCCCTTATTTCCCGATTACCGTTGCCAATTAAACGCTTCGGACCGCGAGGATCTCGAGCTCAATCTAAATCAGCACCCGCTGATCTATACCACGATCAGTTTCTGGAAAGAATCCATGTTTACCAACCTGGCTTCACCGCTGGTTCTAAATACCGCCCGCCGCAGGGGAAAACAGATTTATCTTCAGGAATACAGCGGTCAATTGCGAGTTTGTGTGAAACCCCAAAAAGACTTTTCTTCTCAGGCAAAGAGGGCTCAGGAATGCTAGTACTTGCACGTAAAAATGGTGAAAGTATTGTCATTGGAAAAAATATCATCATCAAGGTGATTTCCGTTGACAGTGGAACGGTCCGCCTGGGAGTGGAGGCTCCCCGTGATCTCCCGGTTTACCGTCAGGAAATTTATCAGGCCATCTGTGAAGAAAATTTGAGGGCGGTAGGCTCTCAGGATGAACTGAACCGCCTCCAAAAAATGTGGCCGCAGGAGAACAATTACCTTCCGGAAAAACAACCGGGAAAATAAAAAGAATAACGTGATCGGGCTTAATATCAATCCGGGTTTACCGATATAACTAGTGAAATGCATTACACAGCCGGGTAATAGGCAGCAGGGGGAAGATGGAAATACCGGCTCCCAATTCCCAAGGGGAAGATGGAAATACCGGCCTCCAATCCCCAAAAAAGGAGGGAGAACCTTGAAAGTGGATGGTGTTGAACCCGCAATTCTTCAACGAGTGCAAGAGCAGGCCCTACCTAAACGGGTGGAGCATTCGGTGGGAAGCACACATGATCGAACTGTAAAACGGCGCCGGCAGACGCTGGGGCAGCAGAACCGGCCTGCAGGCGATTCCATGACTTCGGAACGGTTGTCGGAGGAGGTAGAACGTCTTAACGATACCGCAGATATTTATAATGTTGGCGTGCGGTTCAGGGTTCATAAGGAGACGGAGCGGATTATGGTTCAGGTATATGACCGCCGGAGCGATGAAGTGATCCGTGAGATCCCGCCTGAACAGGTGTTGAATCTGGTGGCCCAGATCCAGCAGATGATCGGACTGCTGCTGGACGAACAGCGGTAGTAGCCAAAGGAGCGAGTCATATGAGTGGCATGTACATCAGCGGTTTGGCCTCGGGGATCGATACCGACGCCCTGGTGACCAAGTTGATACAGTTGGAGAGCCAGGGAGCGGCCCGCCTGGACAGCCAGAAACAGGATCTCAAATTAAAAGCCGATGCATGGAAAGATGTTCGCACCCGACTGGTAAATCTGTTGCACAGTGCAACCGACCTGACCGGAGGGGCGCTCTACAATCAAAAAACAGCCCTCTCCGGCGATTCAAAGCTGGTAAATGTTACAGCCACCTCGGCTGCTGTTACCGGTAACTATCAACTGGAGATTCTGACCCTGGCCAAGGCCCACTGTGTGGCCGGTGCCCGCGCTGCTGACATTACCGGGGATGAGGAGTCGGGGGTGGAGGGGGCTCTTGGGCTGGCCGGGAATCTGATCGTCAATGACATTTCTTTTGAAATTACAGAAAATGATTCCTTGCGGGATATATCCCGAAAGATCAACGAATCAGGCGGGGCAGAAGTCAAGGCGGCGGTGATTGACGGCCGGTTGGTCCTTACCCGTACCCGGACCGGGAGTAGCGAAATCAAATTCGGGGAGAGTGACCTGAGCGAGGAATTGGGGTTCTTGAAACCGGAGGCAACCATACAGGCGGCTTCGGATGCCAGGTTTAAGGTAAATGGTTTGGAGATCACCCGTTCCGGCAACCTGATCGACGATGTACTGCCCGGGCTCACTTTTAACCTGCTTCGGGAAACCGATTCTCCGGTAACAATTACCGTGCAGGATGATTACAGCCAGATTACGGCCAAGGTCCAGAATTTTGTCGATCAGTATAATTCTACCTATCAGTTTATTAAATCTAAGATAGGTCTTGATCTGGCAACCGGAATAAAGGGCCCGCTGTACGGCGAAAGCAGTCTTAACCAGGTGCTGTCCACTGTCAGAAGGGCCGTTACCGGAATGGTGGAGGGGGCGGGAACCTTCAACAATCTGTCCGCAATCGGTATAACCACCGTGCGCTGGGATTCAGAGGAACCGGAAGGGACTCTCCTTTTGGATAAGGACAAACTGCTTAATGTTCTGAAATTAAATACCCAGGCGGTGGCCGGACTTTTATCTGCGGAACAGGGTGCCACCGGAAAACTGGAAAGCTACCTGGGCAATTTAACCCGTTACGGGGAAGGCCTGATTGACTTGCGAGGCAAGGGGATACAGGACCGGATAAAAGAACTGGATCGGCAAACGGAAAACCTGAAACGCCTCCTGGAAAAAAAGGAGCAGACGCTTCGCAACCAATTTCTGGCGGCAGAAAAGGTTATAGGCCAGATGAACGCGCAAAGCCAGTGGCTGGAACAACAACTAGGATCCATGCGCGATTGGCAGGCCGCGAACTATCGCCGCTGATAACCCGGGCCGGAAGGAACAGCGGGGAAAATATCTCCCTATCTGATGCCCAATGTGGGGCAATTATTATCGTGGAAGGTGGAACCAAATGTTGCTTGGAACAGGGCCCTCTAACCCATATCTTCAGTACCGCCAGAACCAGATAGCCACGGCCAGCCCCCACCAGCTGTTGCTGATGCTGTTTGACGGGGCGCTGAGGTTTGTACGCCAGGCCGGGGAGGCCCTGGACCGGCGGGATTACTGTGCCGCCAACAACTACCTCGGCCGGGCTCAGCAGATTCTGGCCGAACTGATGGGCGCTCTGGATTTCAAACAAGGAAAACTGCCCGAAAACCTTTTTAAAATATATGAGTATATGCAACACCGGTTGGTTGAGGCCAATATCCAAAAGGACCGGGAACCCCTGGAGGAAGTAAAAGAAATGTTGGTTGAACTTCGGGAAAGTTGGGCCAGAGCCGCCAGGGGGACACAGGGGGATGATTCTTTCATACCGGAAATAACTCCGCCAGCCCGGGCCTCCCCTGGAATTTAAAAGACACCGGGAAGGCACGCATAAAAGGAGCCCTTTACGGGCGGGTGAAGGCAATATTATGGAAGAACTGGATGAACTGGGCCGTTTGCTAAAAAAAGAACGTCGCTTCCTGGATGCGGACACGGTGGATATGGAGGCAGTGTCCCAAAACCTTTCCCGGATCGAGAAATTGTTCCGGCGCTTTTCTTTGAACCCTGGAAATCCGGAACTTGTTAAGGCAGGGGAGGGGAAATCGGGGGAGGAACCGGCTGAAAGGCTGAGAGAAATTTTCAGGCTCCGCCGGGAAAATATGGACATATTGCAGTCAAGGGCAAAAGATATGGGAAAGCAGATTAAAGCGTTCAGAAAAAGTGGGAAGGCATTGCTGACCTACACCAAATACAGACCCTAAATCAATCCAGCCCCATAAAAGAGGGAACGCTTTCCTGAACAGAATCCGGACGGCGAAAAATACACCCATGTAACCGCATAAAAGGACAATCCCCGTCACCAGTATGGCCGGCCTTGGCCGCCGCCGTTTGTTTTATCCATTGTTTCCAATTGATGGTTGACATTAACCGGTTATTTTGATATAAACTAATTCGTCAGGTTTCAGGAAATTTTTACATTTGATGGTTGACAGTTTCCAGTTCATTTGATATATATTAAATATAAAAAGTTGTCAGATTAGGCTGAAATAAGGGCAAACCTGCCGGAAGGCAGGGGCGCAAAGCTATGGGTCCCGAAAAGGATCGCCAGGCTGCCAGTCTAAATTTTATTTTCAAACAGGCAGCCAGGTTGCCTGTTTAATTATTTATAGGGAGAAGATGCTTATGTTTTTGCTTCAGGGGAGCGTCATGGGGGAACTGGTAAAGGGATTATCCGCGTCTTCATTGCGTCAGAGGGTGATTGCCCATAATCTGGCCAATTTTAACACGCCCGGATTCAAACGATCCAGTGTAAGTTTTGAAGAGCAATTTTGCCGCGCCCGAGAACAATCAAAAACAGGGCTCAGGTCTACCCACCCGGATCATTTCCCAGAAACCTGTCGGGAGGTAGTTCCAGAGGTCAAACAGGATCGTTATACCACCCGCCGTCTTGATGGGAACAATGTGGATCTGGAAACCGAAATGATTGATCTGGTCACCAACCAGTTGCGGTACAACGCATATGTGCAACAGATAAATACCCGTTTCAACCAGTGGCGATATGTGATCAATGAAGGGAGGCGGTAAATGTGAGCCTGTTTTCTACCTTCCATATTTCCGGCTCCGGCCTCACCGCTGAAAAACTGAGACTCGATGTAATCGCCGGAAATCTGGCAAATCAGCATACCACCTGCACCGCGGAGGGGGGGCCCTATCAGCGGAGAACAGTGGTGTTTGCCGAAGAACTGTCCGCTGAAAGAACCGGGTCCGAGGGCCGACAAAGTTTTCCGGGGATAGGGGTCAGGGTACAGCAAATTTACGCTGATCCCAACCCGCCCCAGTTGGTATTTGAACCCGGTCATCCCGATGCAGATGAAGAGGGATATGTGCAATACCCGAATGTTGAACTGTCCAAAGAAATTACGGACATGATTACCGCAGTGCGATCTTATGAAGCCAATGTGACGGTTATTAACACCGCCAAGAGCCTTTATCTGAAAGCCTTGGAAATTGGCCGATAATGGGGGGCATGGAGATGACCGGCCAAATCAGTCCTCTTTCCGTACAGAGAACGGGTCTGAGTCTGGATGGGCCTGTAAAAAAAACAACAGCGGAAAACACGTTTGCTGATCTTTTGGAGGGCGCCCTAAGGCAGACCGATCAGCTTCAAAAAGAAGCCGATGAAGCTGCCTTGAACCTGCTTTCGGGCGATCTGGAAAGTCTTCATGGATTGATGATTGCCACCGAACAGGCCCAACTGTCACTTCAGTTGACGGTACAGGTGGTAAACAAGGTAATTCAGGCTTATCAGGAGATTTATCGGATGCAGGTTTAGAAAAAATTACCCTCATCCCGACCCCCTATCTAATCTAATCGGGTCCAGGTAGAAGGTCAAATGGGGGATTGCCGGAGCGGAGACAATAATTGATGGCGTGATCCCAAATTCAAGCAAAGGAGTACCGGCATGGAGGAAAACAAGGAACTGAATTCACCAGCTTTATCAGCCGGGCTGAATTTATCGGCGGCAAAACAGCGCTGGAAAAATATTGGACGTCCGGCAAGGTTGACTCTGCTGGTGGTGGCGGCCGGCACACTGATCATAATCGGAATCATGATCATTTCAAGAGTAACCTCTTCTCCGATGGAGGTGCTGTTCAGCGATCTTGATCTGCGGCAAGCCCAGGCCATAGCAGCCAAATTGAATGAGTTCAATATACCTTACCAGACCGGTGAAGATGGCAATACTATCATGGTGCCCCACGATCAGAGGGATCAACTGCGGTTGAAACTATCACCGGATTTATATGATCATGGCGCCGGTTTTGCCCTGTTTGAAAACAACAACCTGATTACCAGCGATTTTGAACGGCGCGCCCAGTGGCAGATCGCGTTGGAGGAAGAGCTGCGCCGGACAATTACCAGTATTGAAACGATCGAGCAGGCCAGGGTTCACCTGGTAATCCCGGAGGGCAGCGTTTTTATTCGGGAAAAAAGCAAGCCTTCGGCTTCTGTGTTTATAAAATTGAAACCCTTGGCGTCGCTTAGCCAGTTCCAGATACAGGGCATTTTGAACCTGGTTGCCGGCAGCGTGGAGAATCTAACCCCTGAAAATATCACTATGGTCGATTCAACAGGGAATCTGCTGTTCGATTCTTACTGGGAAAAAGATGACAAGTTTGTTTCCTCCGTGGTGGAAAAGCAGATGGACCTGACCCGGCAATTTGAAATAGAGGTTGAAGGCAGGCTGAGGTCGATCCTGGAGCGTGTTTATGGTCCAGGGAAAGTAGTGGCTATGGTAACCGCCGATCTCGATTTCGACACCAAAGAAAAGACCACGCTTACCTATGATAGCCCGGTCAACCGTTCCGAACAGAGGATCGAGGAGCACTACGAGGGAAGCGGATCGGCGCCGGCGGAAGTAGGCGAATCTAATATCCCGGGGTATGCTGTCTCCTCCGGGGGAGGAGACTACAGTTATGAACGACTGGAAGAAACTATCAATTACGAAATAGGGGAAACCAAAGATTACATAGCTACCGCTCCGGGCCAGATTCAGCGGCTGTCGGCGGCGGTACTGTTGGATGAAGGTGCGGCAAACCCGGAGGTTGGGGCACAGGTGACCACAATGCTGATGACGGCGCTGGGCATAGATACTGAACGGGGAGATAGTATCAGCGTACAATTGGTTCCTTTCGAAAACGGCTCCAAACAGGTGGATTGGGACGAAGAACCCCAGCCCCTGCCGTCCAGATTTATTCTGGAACCCAAATTGCTGATCGCAATTGCGGCAGGCGTGTTGCTGGTTTTGGTTTTGGCCGCTGTGCTGATCGGTAAATTTCGTTTCAAGCGGGAAAAACCAGTGTTGGTGCCCTCCGAGGCGGCACTGCTCAAGGTAATGGAAGAAAAAGTGCCCGAGTCTCTTGATTCCAGCAAACGGGTGAAAGTACGGGAGCTGGCCGAAACAGAGCCTGAAAATGTGGCTCTGCTGCTAAAAACATGGCTGGCGAAGGAGTAAACAAATTTGCAATCTGCAAGAGGGTTGACCGGATTAAAAAAAATAGCGGTACTGGTGCTTGCCCTTGGCCCTAATTTGTCCTCCAAGATCCTGCGGCACTTCAGCGAATCGGATATTGAACGGATCACCATGGAGCTGGCAAATACCACTAGGGTAGAAAAAGAAAAATTGGAAGATGTGTTAGATGAATTTTTCCTGTTGCACGAAGCCCAGCACTACATTTTGAACGGCGGAATAGAATATGCCCGAGATGTGCTGGAACGCACCCTGGGGCCACAAAAAGCCGCTGAATTGATGAAAAAGCTTAAGGAAGCCAGCAAGGTCAAACCGTTTACCTTTGTGCGCAACGCGGATATTAAACAGCTGGCCACCCTGGTAGGGCAGGAACATCCCCAGACTATTGCCTACATCTTATCCTACCTGGATTCCAGCCAGGCGGCCATGGTAATTTCCGAGTTGTCTTCGGATATTCAAAGCGACATTGCCCGCAGAATTGCCATCATGGAGCGCACCTCTCCTCAGATTTTAAAAGGGGTGGAAACTGTGATGAGGGATCGCCTGTCCACTGTCTTTGAGCAGGACTTTGCTGCGGTGGGCGGGATTCCTACCATTGTGGAAATATTGAACCATGTGGACCGCAGTACTGAAAAGCTGATACTGGAGGAATTGGAAAAAGACGATGCCGGTCTGGCCGAGCAGATACGGCAACAGATGTTTATTTTCGAGGATATTATCACCCTGGACGATACCTCGATCCAGAGAATTCTGCGGGATCTGGACAGCAATGATATTGCGTTATCCCTGAAAGGCGCCAGCGAAGATGTTAAAAGCCGTATTTTTAAAAACGTATCCAAACGCGCCGGGGAAATCCTTCGAGAAAATATGGAGTATATGGGCCCAGTCAGGTTACGCGAGGTGGAGGAAGCGCAGCAGCGGGTGGTGGAGGTTATCCGAAGGCTTGACGAAAGCAGCGAGATAATTATCTCCCGGGGAGGGGAGGATGCTATTGTCATCTAGGATCTTTAAACGCCCAACGGTGCTGGGCATTTATTGCTATCAGCCTGCAACGGCAAGGACGGAAGAAAAAGAAACTGAGCCGGAAAACAGCATTCCGGCGGCAACCGAAACAATTGAAGAGAATATGCTGTTCAGGGAAAAAATCGAAACCTCGACCAGTCAGGGTTATCAGGATGGAAAGAGGGAGGCGGAGACTCATTACCGGGAACTGCTGGAAGCCACTTCTCGGCGGCTGGCCCAGTTGGAAGAATCGGCAAGGTCATGCCTGCAACAGGCAAAGCAGAGGGCCCGCGAAATTTTGGATGCTTCTGAACCCGATCTGGTGAGGCTCTCCACGGCTATTGCCGAAAAATTAATCAACAATCAACTGGAGGCTGCCCCCCATACCATTGCCTGGATTGTCAGGGAGTCGATTAGAAGCCTGCCGGTGGAGGAACCGGTAGAGGTCCATGTTAATCCGGAAGATTTGCCGGCCTGTATATCAGAGCTCGGGCAGGCGGGCCAAAGCAATTGCCTGAACATCACGGAGTATCTGCCGGAAGCGCGCCTCTCCCGGGGGAGTTGCCGGGTGGAATCGGCGAGCGGCACCGTGGAGTACTTTCTTGACGAGGAATTGGAAAAAATAAAAGAGGCCCTGCTGGAAATGGTTCCGGCAGAAAAAGATACAGAATCCCGGGGGGCAGAAGCGGCCTATGGCAAACATTGAGCCTTCATTAAAAATGGATCGCGAAAAATATCTGTCCACCATACACAGTTACCAAGGAGGCAGGTTGCTGGGCAAGGTCTGCCAGGTTATCGGGCTGGTAGCGGAGGTCAGCGGAATCCAGCCCTGCATCGGGGAAATCTGCCATCTTCAGACCGGAGGTAAAGAGATCATTCCGGCAGAAGTGGTGGGTTTCAGGGAAAACCGCAGCCTGATCATGCCATACGGGGAACTGACAGGCATATCTCCGGGATGCACCGTGCTGCCTACCGGCAAAAGTTTTACCGTCAGGGTTGATGAGAAATTATTGGGTACTGTTTTGGACGGTCTGGGGAGGTTGCTTGATTCCGGGCAACTACCGCTGCCGGAAGGAAAAGGGGTCGAGTACGCCGTGAACGGAGCTCCGCCTAATCCCCTGGAACGGGCTCCTATTTCAAAAATTTTGTGGACCGGGGTAAAAGCAATTGACAGTCTGCTGACCTGTGGTCAGGGGCAGCGAATAGGTATTTTTGCCGGAAGCGGGGTGGGTAAAAGCACCTTGCTGGGCATGATTGCCCGTCACAGCAGAGCCGATATCAATGTGATCGCCCTGATCGGGGAAAGGGGACGGGAGGTCGGAGATTTTATCCAGCACGATCTTGGCCCGGAGGGCCTCCGCCGTTCAGTGGTGGTTGCCTCCACTTCCGACCGTCCGGCTCTGGAAAGGGTGGCGGCGGCGTTAGTGGCCAAAACCATTGCCGAATATTTCCGCGATCAGGGAGCCAATGTAATATTCCTGATGGATTCCGTTACCCGCTTTTGTATGGCCCAGCGTGAGATTGGCCTGGCCATTGGAGAACCCCCTTCTGCCAGGGGGTACACCCCGTCGGTATTTGCCCTGTTGGGGCGTTACCTGGAACGAGCCGGTACCTCCCGCCGGGGGGTAATCACCGGATTTTACAGTGTGCTGGTAGACGGGGACGATTTCAATGAGCCGATAACCGATGCCACCCGGAGTATTCTGGACGGTCATATCGTGCTTTCCAGGGAGATCGCTGCTCAAAACCGCTATCCGGCGATAGATATCCTGCGCAGCATCAGCCGGCTGATGGCGGCCCTCATTGATGAGGATCACCGGGAGGCTGCCGGAAAAATACGGAGTCTGATCTCCACTTATGAATCAATGGAAGACCTGATCAACATCGGGGCGTACATTTCCGGCTCGCAGGCAGAGGTGGATCTGGCCATAAAAAAACGGTCCGGGATTTTAGAATTTTTGCGGCAGGATCTGCACCGGAAATATGACTGGGAAGAGACCTGGTCCCAGGTTCAAAAACTTCTTGAATGACCTCGTCTTTCCCGTTCGGGAAAGAAAGGAGCAACGATGGCCCTGAAATTTAGGTTGCAAAGGGTGTTGGATCTCAGGTATTCACAGGAAGAACAGGCCAAAAAAGAACTGGCTCGCCGGCAGCAGAATTACCAGGAAGCAGTCAGACTGGTAAATCTGCTTCTGGAAGAAGAGGGGCTCCTGTGGGAGTTGATCAGGGGGCAGCAGGCGAAAAACGTCAACTTGGGGCAGCTGCAACAGCTGAGTGATTTCAATGCCTGCCTTGGGGAACGGATCCAGGAGCAGGAAACAAAAAAAATGGAATACTCAAACCTGCTGGAAGAACAGCGGGTTGCCGTAAAGGCATGTTGGCAAAAGCGGCGGGTACTGGAAATATTGCAAAATAAGGCTTTGACCAAACAAAAGGAGGTGATTGAAAACCGGGAACAGCGCATGCTGGATGAACTTGTTTTATTTAGGTTTGGAAGCGGGGTTAGTTGAGTTCAGCCACAGGGTGAAAAACAATTCAGCCTGAAAGGAGGTGAAATAATATGAATATTAATTTGCCGGGTTTGGTCATGGAACCATCGGCAAGTTCGGGATCAACGGCGGTGATCTGCCGATGCGATGGCGGTCAAGGGGAGGAAAATGAGTTAATCCCGAGTTTTTTAACCGCCCTGATGGGGGAACTTCAACCGCCTGACAGCCTGGACAACGGTATTGCTGAACAGGGGAGCAACCAGGGGGATTGTCTGGAAGAAAACAAGGAACCCGCGGGGCCCTCTGATCCCGGTGATGAATCTGTTTTTAGCCCCTGCAGTATTACCGTGATAAATGACCCGGGGTTCATGACCGGGCTGCTGCACGAGGGGATGGTTTCCACAGGCAGTGAAGCGGCAACTTTAGATGCGATGGTACCGACTTCATCCAGGGATGCGCCCGCAATTTCATTTCCCGATGGTGATCTGAATTTCATTCCCGCCGGGCCTTCTGGATTGCCTTTCCGGGATGCGCCGGAAAGCACATGGTCGGAGATGGGAAAAGAGGAAAATGATCCGATAAACATGGCAATCCGAGAAAATATGGCCGCGACTTCCGGCGATGAATCCCCGATAAATCCCTTGCCCTGTTTACCGGATCTGCCGGCCCCGGTGATCGAAAAAGCGGAAGGCCCGGACCGCGCTGAATGGGAGGGCAGGCAATCTGCCCGGCCGGACCCCTGTCCTGGAACTGTAACGGATATTTCGGAACCGATCCGGTCCGAAAAAATGCAGACAAACCTATGGGCGGATTTCGATCTTGATACAGATCCCCCTATTTCGGCACTGGAAACCAGGTCAGGCAGCGGGGATCCAGATCCCGGATCAGCCGGGTTTCCCCCTCAAAGGGCAGATGCAATAAAAGTAAATCCGCAATACCGGGAAGGAGAAACGGCCGGGGACCGCCCGATATTTGAAAATGTATTTTCACATTCTACCGGGGAGGTTGTTCTTGACCCAACTGCCGAAAATGTGGCCGGCTCCGGCAGAACCGCCGATAATTTGATCAATCAAATACAATCGCGCCTTGTTTATACCGCTGAAAGCGGAAATGTACCGGGCGAGATACGGGTAAAACTTGACCCCCCCCGGCTGGGAGAACTGCTGATCCGGGTTGTATCATGGCAGGGAAAATTAACTGCAGAAATAGTGGCCGAAATGGCCTCGACCAAGGAAATATTATCTTCAGGTTTGGATGAACTTCGGCAACGGCTGGAACAGGTCAACCTTCAACTGGAACAAATAGACCTGTTTACTGCCGATGAGCTTTGTTCGGGGTCCGGTCATTTTTCTAGGGAAAATTACCACCAGGGAAAGCCCTCCGGAGCCAGGTTTCAGGGGGTTTCAAGGGAAGAAACCCTGAGCATGCCTTGCTATAGGCGGGATATTCATCAAGGAGCTGTCAATTACTGGGTATAGGAGGTGAAAAGGTGAGCACAGCAGAAATTGCGGGGAACGTTTCGGCAAACACAACTGCCGCGTATTTGCCGGGTAATGCAAGCCAAACAGACCGGAACAAACAGCCCGGAATGGACACCAATTTGTTCATGCAACTGCTGGTAGCCCAGTTGCGGTACCAGGATCCGTTTTCCGGCGGACAGGATCCCGGTCAGATGATTAGCCAACTGGCCATGTTTACCTTGTTGGAACAGGTGGTAAAGGTGCAGCAAGCAGTAGCAAGACAGGAATATATCAGCCAACAAACCGTGGCACTCGACCTGTTAAACCAGGTGGTGGAAGTGATCGATGATGAGGGGGTGGTGTCTTCCGGACTGGTAACTGCAGTCAGTTTCCGGGATCAGCAACCTTATCTCACGGTTAATGATCAGGAGTATCCATATTCTGCCCTGATCGGGGTCGGAGGGGGGATGTCTAGCCGTGGTTAAAAGGGTGGAAGCGGATAAAACTATATCGCATTCGGGTGTTACCGGTATTTCAGGCAAAACAGTGCCGCCTGCCGATCCATCTTCTTCTGCCTTTCGGCAGGTACTGGAAAGCACTTACAAGCAACACGAGATCATATTTTCTGCTCATGCCCGCGCCAGGCTGGAAGAACGAAATATAAGACTTGGTCTGGAGGATATTCAAAAGATCAACAGGGCCATGGGAAAAGCGGAATCAAAAGGAGCCCGCTCGCCTTTACTGCTTTACAAGGATATAGCCCTGGTAGCTAATATTCCCAACAGGACGATTATCACGGCGGTAGACGGGGCGGGAGAAAAAGAACAAATTTATACGGGCATTGACAGCGCGGTAATATTTCAATAGGCCGGACCTCCTGAAGGAAGCCTTTGCTCCGCGGAGCGAGCGATGCGGAGCGCCCGTGCTGAATTGCCTGCGGAAACAAAGGAGGTTTGCTAAATGATTCGTTCACTTAGTACTGCCGTTTCCGGTTTACGGGGCCATCAGATCAAACTGGATGTTATCGGCAACAACATTGCCAATGTGAACACGGTGGCATTTAAAAAATCACAGGCCAGGTTTGAAGACCTGCTCAGCCAGACCATGCAGGGGGCCACTGCTCCCCTGGTTCGGGGCGGTATGAACCCCTCACAGGTGGGAATGGGGATGAGGGTTTCGGCCATTCTCAACAACCACTTTCAGGGGCCCATTCAAAACACCGACCGGGAAACGGATCTGGCCATTGAAGGAGCAGGTTATTTTGTGGTTTCCGATGGCCGGGAATACTTCTATACCCGAGACGGCTCTTTCGGACGAGATGCCAGCGGCCACTTGGTAAACGTAAACGGACTGAGATTGATGGGTTGGGTGGGATCGGAGGATATTGAACGGGGAGAGCTTTCCCAATTGCATATCCCCCTCGGCGAACGGGTCGTTGCCCGGGCTACGACGGCGATGTCCTTCGCCGGGAACCTGGATGCCCGGGCCTGGATGGCGGCCCAACCTGAAATTTTTGAGTTGAACCTGGGCGGGGCCAGCGAGGGCGGGTTTACATTTATTAACAGGTTGGCCGATCCCGTAATCGAAACCGATACGCTGGGCTTTGACGCCACCGCGGGGGAAATCCGGGAAACCCTGGCAGAGCTGTATGGTTGTGATCTCGGGATGATAACCGTGACCGGAGGCGACGGACTATTCACAATAGTTTTCGATTCCTCGCTCGGAAAGCCCGAGCTTGACTTTGATGGCGCCGGCCTCGGAGAAGCGACTGATCCGGCCCTGACCGGAATCCAGGGGTTTAAAGAGGCGGGCCCGGCTGCAGGGAGCCGCTACAGTTATGAACATTATCTGTTTGACTCCCAGGGGCGGCGCTACTTCGTGGAATTCGTCTTTACGCCCAGCGGACAGAATACCTGGAACTATGAGGCGATCATGGAAGGGGAAGCCAACCCCATATCCCAGGGAGCACTGGTTTTCGATGCGCATGGCAACCTGGATCTGGCCAACTCAACGATAAGTGATCTGAATTACTATCCGGACGGAGCGGAGCATCTGGCAGTCAACCCCAACTTTATGGGTTGCACCCAGTTGGCCGGGCTCAGCAACCTGCTGGTCAGAGAGCAGGACGGCTTCCCTACCGGGGAACTGGTCTCCTTTGAAATCGGTCGCACCGGAGTAATTACCGGCACCTACAGCAACGGAATGGTAGAGAATCTGGGGCAGGTAGCTCTGGTTTTTTTCACCAATCCGGAAGGTCTGATCAAGGAGGGGGGAAATCTTTACCAGGTTACCTCCAACTCGGGAGAGGCCAGGCCGGGTTTGCCGGGAGCTGAAGGGCGGGGTCTGATCCGGTCTTCATCCCTTGAGATGTCCAATGCCGACATTGCGGTAGAATTTACCGAATTGATCACTACCAGTCGTGCGTTCCAGGCCAACACCCGGGTAATAACCGCCTCGGACGAAATTCTGATGGAAGTAATCAATATGAAGCGCTAATATATTTGATTCCGGGGGGGGCGTCGCCCCCTCCGGTTCTGCAAATGAGGGTTGTTCATGAAGCGGTTTGACAATATGACCTGGTTGGGGATAGTGGTTGGGATGGGCCTGGTTTTGATAGGCATTAAAATGGAGGGCGAACTGGGGGCTTTTTGGAATGTTTCCGGTTTGCTGATTACCGTTGGCGGCTCCTTTGGGGCGGTTATGGTAAATTTCAGGGCAGAAGAAATCAAGGCCGTTTTTCAGGTTACCAAGCAGGCCTTTGTACGGCATGACGAATCAGTGACAGACTTGAATGAAAAATTTGTCTACCTGACCAAAAAAGCCCGCCGGGAGGGGCTGCTGGTGCTGGAAGATGAGCTGCCCGAGATCGAAGATCTTTTTTTCCGGAACGGTCTGCAGATGGTGATCGATGGTTTTGAACCGGAGGCCATCCAGACCATATTGTCCTCCGAATTGGAAGCGCTGGCCGATCGCCATGAACTGGGGCAGGGTCTTTATAAAACATGGGGGGGATTATGCCCGGCTTTTGGGATGATCGGCACCCTGATTGGCCTGGTAATGATGTTGGGAAAACTGGAGGATCCGAGCGCGATCGGCCCCGGTATGGCGGTGGCCCTGCTGACCACGTTTTATGGAGTGATTCTGGCCAATCTGGTATTTTTACCCCTAGCCGGTAAACTTTCCATTTACAGCAAACAGGAGATCTACAGAAAGCAAATCATATTCAAGGCGTTACTGCTACTGCAAAGCGGGGTCAATCCGCGCCTGATGGAAGAACAATTGAAGGCATATTTTTCCCCTGCCGAGAGGAAATTACTGGAACAGGCCAAACTGGAGGAGGAAGAAAGGCCGGAGGACGTGATGTTCAATGGCTGAGCATTTTATACGCCGGGTAAAACGTCAAACCCCGGATGAAGTAAGCAGCCCTTTGTGGATGACTACCTATTCCGATATGGTAACTTTGCTGTTGACCTTTTTTATATTGTTGTTTGCCATGTCGGTGATCAACATGGAGCGGTTCCAAAAGGTTATTATGTCTTTTCAAACCGCATTTTTTGGAAATACCGGCATACTGGACAGCCCTCCTGAACCGGAAACAACGGAAACCGAAATGACCGAGTATGACGAAAGTCTGATTCTGGAGGAATCACTGCTGGAAAAGATCAGGCAGGCTGAGATAGTAAGAGACAGGCTGGAGCTGTTTATGGTGGAGGCCGGCCTACAGGGGTCGGTGGATATAAGATTGGAGGAACGCGGAGTGGTGATGGAGCTGCCCGATTATATTTTTTTTGAACGCTCCAGCGCCGATCTCAAACCGCAGTCACGGCATGTACTGACCAAACTGGCCGAATTCTTTAATGAAATTACAAACCAGGTGATCATTGAAGGGCACACCTGCAATTTGCCGATCAACACATTTCAATACCCCAGCAATTGGGAGCTGTCGGTAGCCAGATCGGTTCGGGTAACCCGCTACCTGGTGGAAGACTTGGGGCTGCCGCCGGGACGTTTTATAGCCACCGGTTACGGTGAGTACCAGCCACTGGATACCAATGAAACTGCCGAAGGCAGGGCCAGAAATCGGAGGGTGACCGTGGTAATTTCAATTAACTGAATAGCAGAGGCAGGTGGTATTTTATGCGTGCAGATCCCGGTGAAGAGATCTCTGAAAATAAAAAGGAAGCAGTTACAGACAAAAAGAAAAAAAATTATATGTACATTATGTCCGGAGTGATCATCGTCGGCATACTGGCCGCAGCGGCCTGGTTCCAGTTTGGAAACGGGACATTTCCCTGGTCAAAAAACAACTTGCAGAAGCAGGAAGTACCGCGATATTTGATTCCGGTCAAAGAATTGCAGGTCAATCTGGCTGACAAAGGATCCCGTCGCTATATCAGATTTAAAATCTATCTCAGCAGCAGTGACAAAGATCTGATGAAAGAGGTTGAACAGAGGGAACCGGAGCTGCGCTCCTGTCTGATCACGATCCTGCGCAATACCGCGGTGAACGAACTTGATGGAGAAAATGGAATGGCCCTGTTGAAAAACGAGATCCTGGAACAGGCCAATTCCCTGTTTGCCACCGGGAAGGTAGAAGAAGTTTTTTTTGACGAGTTTATTATTCAATAAAGCGAGGACCGGAGATGGAACAAAACCGAACTAAAGCCGAACCATCATCTCACACCTGTAACCCGGAGCCGAAGGAGGAACCGACAGTACAAAAAGTAGAGTTCCACCCGCTTCAGCCCGCGGGCGGCGCTTCCCCAAAACGGGAAATACACCTTGCTTTTTTGGAGGTAGGTCTGAAATTGGAGGCCGAACTGGGAAAGACCAGCATCAAAATAAGGGATTTGATTGATCTGGAGGAGGGCTCGCTTTTGAAATTAAACCAGCTGGCAGATGAAAGTGTAACCATGCTGGTGAATGAAGTGCCCTTTGCAATGGGAGAGATTGTGGTGATCAACGATCATTTTGGGGTCAGAATCACCTCTTTTATTCACGGACAATCGGAATGATTGTATAACCGGAACAGGGGACGATGTGCATGGAAGAATACCTGTTGGTGTTGAAATTAACCGTGTATCTGATACTGATAGTCCTGTTGGTTTACCTGGCCCTAAGGTTTGGATTGCGTCGGTTTCAACCCGGCCAGGGACCGGGCTGTATCAGAATAGTCCAGAAAGTGCCTCTGGATATTAAAGGCACCATGTCACTGGTTGTGATCCATGTGGGGGAGAAGGCACTTCTGTTGGGGGTTTCCCCGGGCAGCATAACCGTGTTGAGGGAACTGACTCAGGATGATCTAAAGGTGATTCCCCAAGCTCATACCGGTTCGGAAACATTTGCCGGTATATTTTCACGGATAGTGACCGGCTATAAAGATAAAATTTCGTCCGGAAAAGGGGGATCATAGGGTTTGAGACCGGCTGGAAAGTTTCTGATCATCATGACCGCGGTGGTAATAATTGCCGTAATTTTCGGCGGAGCCCGGGGGGTGCTTGCACAGCCACTTCCGTTTCCCGAGATGGAACTGCACTTGGGTGGCGGGGAAGGAAACCCGGAAGGGGTGGCAAGTTTCCTGCAGTTGCTGCTTTTTCTGTCAGTCCTATCCCTGGCACCGGCATTTGTTGTATTGATGACCTCATTTACCAGGATTGTCATCGTGCTTTCCTTTGTACGCAGCGCCCTGTCTACCCACCAGACACCGCCCAGCCAGGTGTTGATCGGATTGGCTTTGTTTATGACCGTATTTGTAATGTACCCCACCTGGGAACAAGTAAATGAGGAAGCGGTTAAACCTTACCTGGAAGGGGAAATCACCCAGGAAGAAGCCCTGGAAAAAGCAAAAAACCCCGTTGCCGAATTTATGTATTATCAGACCAGGGAAAAAGATTTAGCCCTATTTATCAATATTTCCCAAATAGATATGCCGGAAAATAAAAATGATGTCCCTTTATATGTGCTTGTGCCCTCGTTTGTAACCAGTGAGTTGAAAACAGCTTTTCAAATGGGCTTTATACTGTTTATTCCTTTCCTGGTGATCGATATGGTGGTGGCCAGCACCCTGATGTCCATGGGGATGTTTATGCTCCCTCCGGTGATCATATCGCTGCCGTTCAAGATATTGCTGTTTGTGCTGGTGGACGGCTGGCATCTGGTAGTTAAATCATTGCTGCAAAGTTTTAGTTGAAAGGGGATCCAAAATGGGGCCGGAAGTCATGTTGGGGATGCTGCAAGAGGCGATCAAGGTAATACTGATAGTGGTGGCGCCTATTCTCGGTTCCGGCTTGTTGGTCGGGCTGACGGTGAGCATTTTGCAGGCTACGACCCAGATTCAAGAACCTACCCTGGCCTTTGTCCCCAAGATCGTTACCGTGCTGCTCATGTATATGCTGTTGGGAGGATGGATATTTGGGGTTATTGTCAAATTTACCATTCAGTTGTGGGAAAGAGGGTTGGTCCTGTTTTAATGTCTGTAAAATAGTTTTTACCGCCGGTAAGAGAGGAGGTTTAAGGAGAATTGGCAGAACTCTATCCCCTTAATTTGGATCACTGGTTGATCTATTTGCTGGTGCTGGCCCGGATGATGGGGATAGTGTTTCTTTTTCCTTTCTTCAACTGGCGGGGCATACCCTTACTGGTGCGGGTATGGATTGCCCTGATGCTGGCCTGGCTGATCTATTCTTCCCTGGGGGAGGAAGTGGCGATGGATTCCGGCGGATACCTGGAAACTGCGCTGTTGCTGGCCAAGGAGGCTGCTGTCGGGCTGGCGCTGGGTTTTCTGATCACCCTCTGTTTCAACGTATTTCTCAATGCCGGACAGCTGATGGATTTGGGGGCGGGCCTTACTTTGTCGGCAGTGTTCAATCCCCAATTTGGCACCCAGGTTTCTTTTATGGGGCAATTCTATTATCTGCTGGTGTTGGTGTTTTATTTTAACTTGAATGGCCACCACATTTTTTTAGGAGAAATAGCTGAAAGTTATCGCCTGATTCCCATTCCGGCAAATCTGCTGACACCGGCGTTGGCTTCGGGTATGGGTAAGGTATTTGCCCATATGTTTGCACTGTCTTTCCAGATTGCCGCTCCCCTGATCATGGTGCTGTTGATTCTGGATCTGGCCTTGGGTCTCATTGCTAAAACCGTACCTCAGGTACATGTATTTGTCGAGGGATTGCCGCTGAAGATCGCGCTTTCTTTGCTGTTGATTGGATTATTGCTGCCCCTGATGGGAGTTGCCTGGGAAAACCTGCTCGATGTTTTTTCAGGGCATATCGCCTGGTTTATGGAAGAGTGGTGAGGATATGGCCCCCTTTGGAGCTGACAGCGACAAAACAGAACAACCTACCCCTCATCGTCTGCGGGAGGCACGACGCAAAGGTCAGGTTTTTAAAAGTGCGGAGATAAATGCGGCGGCCAATGTTTTGGGGGTAATGATTGTTTTGATTTCAGTCGGGCCATGGTGGCTCAAACGTTTCCAGTCGATCTTTGCAACTGTCTGTGACCAACTGATCGTCCAGAACAGCGGATTTGAACCCGGGTCCATTTTGGCCTGGGGAGCTGTCGGCTATCTGGGGTTGATGGCGCCGGTCTTTGTAACCGCAATGGGCATCGGGATCGTAGCCAACCTCAGCCAGGTGGGATTTTTATTTACCACTTCTCACCTGGCTCCAAAGCTGGAGCGGATCAATCCCGGCAACGGTCTCAAAAGAATCCTGTCCCGGCGTTCCCTGTTTGAAATGGTTAAAGCCATAGCAAAAATTTTGATAGTCGGGGTGGTTACTTTCTCCTATTTGCGGGTTAAATTTCCGGAAACCCTTTTACTGCTAAACCAGGAGGCGGTTTACAGTGTCAGGCTTCTCTGGGGCACTCTTTCCGGGCTGGGCTTGAGGGTAGGGTTCCTATTTGCCGCCCTGGCATTTCTGGATTATCTTTTTCAGAGGAGGGAACACACAAAAAGCCTGTGGATGACCCGCAAGGAGGTAAAAGAGGAACTCAAGCATCTGGAGGGTGATCCCCTGATACGTTCAAAAATCAGAGAAAAACAGCGTAAACTGGTCCAGCAAAGCATGATGCACGAGGTCCCTCTGGCGGATGTGGTGATCACCAACCCCACGAAAATTGCGGTGGCCCTGCGTTACCGCAAGGAGGAGGACAATGCGCCCCGGGTTGTAGCCAAGGGAACAGGATTAATTGCCGAACGTATCAGGGATATTGCCGGCGAGAATGAGATCATGCTGGTTGAAAACCCGCCGGTGGCGCAAATGCTTTTCAAGCATACCGAGATCGGGCAGGAAATTCCGGCGGACTTGTACCAGGCGGTGGCCGAGATACTGGCCATGGTTTACCGCCTCAAAGGTAAAAATAAATTGTAAAAGGGGGTCATGTTATCCCTTCTTCTAACTTCGGCAAAACTGGGCACTCCTTGGGAGTACTGATCTCCGGTAATACCGACATTCTGGCTGCGGCAGCGTTTATAGGGATCGTGGTAATTATAATTTTGCCGTTGCCGCCGGCCTGGCTGGATATCCTGCTGGTGATCAACATTTCCTTTTCTATAATTACTTTGCTGTTAACCCTGTTTACCACCGATACAAAGGAGCTGAATATATTCCCGTCAGTGCTGCTTACAGCCACTTTGTTTCGGCTGGCCTTGAATATTTCTTCCACCAGGCTTATCCTCACCGAGGCGGATGCCGGCAAGGTTATTCAGGCATTTGGTCAATATGTGGTCAGCAATAATTATGTGGTTGGGCTGGTGATATTTATCATTATTACGGTGATTCAATTTGTGGTAATCACCAACGGAGCGGGGAGAATTGCCGAAGTGGCGGCCCGCTTTACCCTGGATGCCCTCCCCGGGAAACAGATGAGCATTGACGCTGATCTAAATGCCGGTCTTATCGATGAGGATGCAGCCCGCCGAAGAAGGAAAGATCTGCAAAAAGAGGCTGATTTTTTCGGAGCCATGGACGGGGCCAGCAAATTTGTGCGGGGCGATGCCATCGCCGGAATTATCATTGTGCTGATTAACATTCTGGGAGGCCTGGCGGTAGGTATGCTGCAAAAAGGTTTTTCGGCCCAACAGGCGGTCCAGATATATACCATATTGACGGTGGGGGACGGGCTGGTGGCTCAGGTGCCGGCAATCCTTATTTCAACTGCGGCCGGCATGCTGGTTACCAGATCTACTGCCGAGGCTTCCTTTGGCGAGGAACTGACCGGCCAGTTCCTTTCCTACCCCCGGGTAATCCTGTTGACCGCCGGTGTGCTGTTTTTACTTGGTCTTGTTCCCGGTTTGCCCACATTCCCCTTTTTAGTGCTTTCGGTCCTATTGGGCTGGATTTCGCTGATTCTGCTTAGGGATCGTAAACAAAAAAAAATTGAGCAGTCCGAAATATCGGCCTCAACCCGCCTTTCAGAGGAACCGGAAGACATGTTTTCATTGTTGCGGGTGGAGACGCTGGAAATAGAAATTGGCTACAACTTGATTTCCCTAACTGATGACACCGGCGGCGGGAACCTTTTGGAACGAATTACTGCCGCCAGAAGAAAGGCGATCACCGAGCTGGGGGTAGTAATCCAACCTATCCGAATCAGGGACAATTTGCATCTCCCCCCCAACGATTACCTGTTCAAGCTAAAAGGCAATGAGATCGGACGAGGCCAGTTAAGGACCGGGATGAGCTTGGCGCTGTGCCCCGAAGGCGAACTGCCGGAGGAACTGGAGGGGATCCCCACCCGGGAGCCGACCTTTAACCTGCCCGCAGTATGGATTGCGGAAAACCAACTGGGCAAGGCCGAGTTACTGGGATGTACGGTGGTGGATCCTTCCACGGTATTGATAACCCATCTTTCCGAAATTATAAAGGCTTACGCCCATGAGCTTCTCAGCCGCCAGACGGTAAAAGAGATGCTGCAGGCACTAAAACAAAAATTTCCGGCGGTGGTGGAAGAGCTGGTACCTGATCTGCTTTCGCTGGGAGAGATTCAGAAGGTGATTCAGAATCTGCTTAAAGAGGGAATCCCGGCCCACGACCTGGTTACTATTCTGGAACAATTGGCAGATCAGGCAAGAGCAACCAAAGATATTGACCTGCTTACGGAAATGGTCAGGCAATCGCTGAAACGGACCATTACCCGCCTGTACGCTTCTTCAGCAAAATCATTGCCAGCCCTTTCTCTGGATCCGGAACTGGAAAAAGAAATGGCCAATTCACTGAAAAATACCAGCAAGGGAATAATCCCGGTAATGGACCCGCTGAAAATAAACAGGTTGGTGACCAATATGGGGAAACTCCTGGAGGAATTGGAAATCAAGGGGTCCCCCAGACCCGTAATCCTGACTTCTCCCGCCATCAGATCGCCTTTCAGGCGGATGATCGAGGGTTTTTTCCCCCAGGTGGCCGTGCTCTCCGTGCATGAAATACTGCCCGAAATAAGGGTTGAATCAGCAGGAGTGATCAGGATAAATGAAGATTAGAAAATATTATTCCCGGGACATGGCGGAAGGGTTCCAGAAAATAAAAAAAGAGCTGGGACCGGAGGCCATAATCCTGCAAACCAGGAACGTCCGCCGGCGGGGCCTGAAGGGCTGGTTTGCGCCCCACCAGATAGAGATAATTGCTGCTCTTGATTCACGGGGGATGCCCCCGAAAAATCAGGATCATGCGGTGGAGACCGGAAAAATGGAATCGGAGCTAAATGAGCTCAAAACTATGGTCAAAATGCTGATGAAAGAAAACTCCCGCCAGGAGCCTGCCGGTAATCCGGGCGGCGAAGATAAAGGAGACTGCTGGCGCAGTTATCTCCAGCACCATGATGTTGATCCGGCAATCATCGATGAAATGGTGGCGCAGGTGGCGGCAAAATGTGAAGGGACCACGGCAAGCAAGGAGATGCAGGCCACTTTATTACAGGAACAGATCACGGCGAGGATCCCGGCAGCCGAAGAAAGAACAAATCGCACTATTGTTCTTATCGGCCCTACTGGTGTGGGCAAAACCACTACCCTGGCGAAACTGGCTGCCAGATATTCGATTCAATGTCGGGAAAAGGTAGGCCTGGTGACCATAGATCAATTTCGGATCGGAGCGGTGGATCAGCTTTCGGCTTATGCGGAAATAATTGATCTTCCCCTGAAGGTGGCGTTTTCCCCTGAGGACCTGGCTCAAGCCATAGACGGGCTTAAGGACTGTGACCGGATACTGGTGGACACCGCCGGAAGGGCAACCGGCAACCTTGCTCAAACTAATGAACTTTTGAATTATATTGAGGTGCTCCTGCCGGCGGAGGTTCACCTGGTAATCAGTGCCACTACCCGCTGGCAGGATATCAGGTTTATCACCGACAGTTTTTCAAGATTGCATTATAACCGCCTGTTGGTTACCAAGCTCGATGAAACCTCCTCCTATGGGGCGATCCTGAATGGGGCCTACCATGCCGGCCAGCCTCTGGTATATATGACCGACGGGCAAAGCGTGCCTGATGATTTGAAATTGGCCCGGGAGAACAATTTTGCCGGGTATTTCTGGGGGGAGTAAAATGATCCGGGATCAGGCTGAAATATTGCGGGCAGTGGTTCGTAAAGATTCTGCGGAGGTTACCAAAGAAAAAAGGCCGGCCCGGAGCCGTATAATTGCCGTTGCCAGTGGTAAAGGGGGGGTGGGCAAAACAAATTTGGTATTGAACCTGGCCTTGAAATTGATCCAGATGAACTGCCAAGTGCTGGTTTTTGACGCCGATCTCGGGCTGGGGAACCTGGATATTTTGATCAATGCCGTTCCGGAGTATACTCTGAAGGATGTTGTTTCCGGAGAACGGGATATACAGGAGATCATGGTGAACGGCCCCTGTAACTTGAAAATAATTCCCGGAGGCTCGGGACTTTTTGATCTGGCCAACCTGGATCTGGCCCGCCGCCGCCGGCTGATAAATAAATTACAGTATTTGGAACATGAAGGGGAAATCATCATTCTGGATACTTCTGCCGGGATTTCCCGCAGTGTTATTGATTTTATCAGGGTTGCCGATGAGTTTATTGTGGTAACCACCCCTGAACCGGCTGCGCTTACCGATGCTTATGGGATGTTCAAAATAGTGGCCGAGCAGGGTTTGCATCAAACCGGTTACGTAGTGGTGAACTTTACCAGGCACCCTCAGCAGGGCGAGATCATATTTCTGCGTCTGCAAAAGATAGTACACGCCTTTTTGCCGGATTTCAAGCTGCGCTATCTCGGCAATATCGGCTATGATCCGGCGGTATCGAAAGCGGTTCAGAATTTTTCTCCGTTTATATTGGGCTATCCCGAGAGTGAAGCTGCCGCTTCCATCAGCCGGATTGCCTGGCGTCTCCTGTCCAATCAGGGTTTTCAGCCGCCAACAATTCCGGACAGGCCGGGTTTTATCGAGCGTTTAAGATCAATATTCCTGAAATGAGGAAGGTTGGTTTGCGATGAAAAATCAACTAAAACCGGGTGCGCAACTGCAATTGTTCAATAAACAGGATCATCTTTGCTATACTGCCGGGATCAAGAAAATAGGGAAATACTCTTTTACTATCTACGCCCCGGTATGTGAGGATTGCAGGCTCATCCTGCCTCCGGGCAGCTGGTGGCCGGCTCGCCTGATCGGTACGGACGCCCTGTACTGTTTTTTCGCCCAGGTGCTGGAAATCAATAGGGATCCGCTACTTAATTATGTGATATGCAGCCCCCAAGAGGTGCGCAGGTGTCAGCGAAGAAAATATTTCAGGCTTTCCTGTATCCAGAATGTAACTTATTGGAAAAACGGCGAGGGGCCTGATTGGGGCAAAAATGTGGCGGCAGGAATAAAGCGTTGCGAATCTATAGGCTCAGGAAACCAGGCGGTGGCTATAGATCTTTCGGGGGGCGGTTTGAGTATGGTTTGCCAGGAATTTATTCCCCGGCAAACCAGACTGTTACTGGAAATAGCCCTGAGCAAAGGGAAAGAACGACACCGACTGGAGGGAATAGTAGTAAGGTCAACTCCCCTAAATTATATTTCACGCAAAAGATACCGGGTGGGAGTGGCATTCAATGCCATAAGCTCGGGCAGAAGGGAAAGAATAATTCGTTATCTGTTTGCAGCAATGAGAAAAAGGATAAACAATGGCTGATCCTGGGGCAGCATATGGGAAAGGATGAGGGTCAATGCTTGATGGAAATGTCAGGCAAAGCTATACAGCTTGTGCCGATTCTCAGTCCAGGGAGGACCTGGTGATATCTTATCTTCCTTTAATCAGGAAAATGGCTGGAAAGCTGAACATTGCCTTGCCGGCATCCCTGGACAAGAGCGACCTGATAGGCAGTGGAATAATAGGCCTGCTGGAAGCCTGTGAGCGATACCAGCCCTCCAGGGGGGTAAAATTTTCTTCCTATGCCATGCTTCGGATCAAGGGGGCGATGATCGATGAGATCCGCAAGGTAAGTCTGGCCCCTCGTTCTTTCTTTTCCAGATTGCGACAGATCCAGGAAGCGACGGAGAATCTACGTCTGGGTTTGGATCGTGAACCCACTACCGGTGAAATTGCCGCCCATCTGGGGTGGCTGGAAACAACGGTCCATCGGGTGTGGTCGCAATATAACTTGCTTGCAATTACCTCCTTGGAAACAGTGCTGTTTGGGGAAATGGGAGAAACCGGTTGCACCCTGGGAGAGGTCATTCCCGCCGACAGAGATGCTCCCGAGCAGGCGCTGCTTAGGAAAGAGCGCTGTCACCTTCTGTCAGAAGCGCTGGCCAAACTCCCCGAACGGGAAAAGTTGTTGTTGTCATTGTATTACCATGAGGATTTGACCCAGAAAGAAATCGCGCAGATCATGAATATTTCTACGGTCCGGGTTTCACAGATACATGCCCGGGCAATTCAGCGCCTACAGGTGATGCTGGCCGGCAAACTTTAGGAGGAAAAACAATGATCAGGTACCTGGCGGGTTTTATACTGGGGTCTGTTGCCAGCTGGTTCTGGTTTTGCAAACTTAACCCCCATCGCGAATTCGGGCAGTTGTTGCACCGGGAGATAGACCGGGGCGCTTCACAGGAATGGGCGCGCCAATTGGAAAACCGGATGAAAGATCTGGAACAGCTATCCCGCAGGCTGGAAGAAATTATTTCTGTTGATCCAGGGAGAACTGCCGGAACAGCCAAAGCGAATAAGCGTTCCCGCCCGGAAAACCACCGGGGGCAGGTGATCCGATTGTGGGAGGGCGGTTGCAGCCCGGAAGAAATTACCCGTACAACCGGCCTGGCGGTAGGGGAGGTGAAACTGATCTTATCGCTGAAGGATCATCAGTGCAAAAAAAGGTGAGGGAAAAAATTCATTAAGGAGGTTTTGCCATGCGGGGATTATATCTGGCAGAGGCAACCATGTTGGCCCAGCAGGCCCGGTTGGATCTAATCAGCCAAAATATATCCAACCAGAGGACCGCCGGTTATAAAAGAGATGAACCGGCCCAGATCAGTTTTGGGGAATGTTTAATCAGTTGCCGGAAATCCATGGAGAATATGCATATTGCCAATTCTCAACCAGTGGGAAGTATAGCTCACAGCGTGGCCATAAGGGAGGTCCGAACCGATTTAAGCCCCGGAGCGATTATGGAAACCGGCCGGGAACTGGATTTTGCCCTGGACAGTGGTTATTTTACCATTCAAGGCGAAAATGGACTGTTATATACTCGTAACGGCCGGTTTTTCCTGGATCCGGAAGGCAATCTGGTTACTGCCGATAACCTGCCGGTACTGGGGGAAAGCGGCATAATTCAGTTGGAGAGTTCGGGGATAACGGTGGACAAGGAAGGCATGATTTACTGCCAGGGCAAACAGGTGGACTGCCTGTTGATAACCAATTTTTCACCGGAGGCAACCCTGGTCAAGACGGGATACAATTATTTCCGAACATTGGGCGAAGCGGAAACCGAAGAAAAAGAAAACAAAATTTACTGGCGATGTCTGGAGGGCTCAAATGTGGATTTGACCCGTGAAATGGTTTCCCTGCTGGAAGTAAGGCGTAACTATGAAGCGGCTCAAAAAATGATGACTACCTACGACCAACTCCTTAGCCGGGCGGCCAATGATCTGGGTGCATTAAGTTAGTTTATGAAATGCCGATACTATGGGAAGGGGTGAAATAATGATCCGCGCTATTTACAACAGCTGGTCCGGTATTGCCGCCTGTCAGAGAAGTGTGGAACTGACCGCGCATAATATGGCCAATCTCAATACCCCGGCCTACAAGAGGTCGGAGATGGTGTTTGGAGATATGCTCTATCACGAATTTCACCAGCGGCGTTTTCCCACTTCTGCCGAACAGGACCTTCTAGTCGGTCAAGGGGTTCAACTATTGGCCAGGGCTCCGTTTCTGGAGCAGGGAACCCTGCTTTATGGAGAACGCCCCCTGGATCTGGCTATCGAGGGTGACGGCTATTTCCGACTTTTAGGCCATGGTGAGGGTGAACTGTATACCCGGTGCGGCAGTTTCCAAGTGGATGAATCAGGCAAGTTGGTCACTTGTAACGGCGATTATCTGGACACGGCGGTTACCTTGGAAAGGGGAGCCATTGATTTGACCATTGGTCCTGACGGAAAGATAACCGCAACCGGTGAAAATGGGGAGACGGTGGAACTGGGCCAATTGAGATTGTATCGCTTCCCAAATCCCTATGGATTGACAGAGGTGGGGAGCGGCTGTTACATGGCAAATGAAGCGTCAGGGGATCCGCGGGAAGGGATCCCGGGTGAAAACGGTTTTGGCCGAATTCGCCAGTACTATCTGGAAATGTCCAATGCCGATATAAGGGCAGAAATGGTGGATTTGCTGATCGCTCAGCGGACTTTACAGGCCAATGTCAGAAGTCTCGTCACCGCTGATGAGCTGCAAGCATTGACCCTGCAGGTAAAGATTTAACAGGGGGAAAAAGATTTGGCAAAGGATACGCTGACTCAATCCGAAATAGACTCTTTGATCTCCGCTATATCCTCCGGGAATATTGAGAAGAAAGCTGCTCAGGGGCAAGAGGAATTTACGGTTTATGATTTCCGGCGTCCCACTAAATTTACCAAGGAGCAGTTAAAAACCATGCACATTATTCATGACAATTATTCCCGGATGATGGGCAATTTTTTAACGGCCTTTTTGAGAGTTCCCGTGAAATTGGAAGTAGTATCGGTTGCCCAGGTTACTTACGAGGAATTTGTCTATTCTTTGCCCATACCTACCCTGATGACCATATTCAATATTTCTCCGGATCTGGGTATAGCCATGCTGGAGACGAATCCGGCCTTTGTTTTTACCCTGATTGACCTGCTGTTTGGCGGGGAGGGCAAACCTCCCGGGAGGATCAGGGAATTTACCGAAATCGAACTTTCGGTAATGAAACAAATTGTTGAACGCTTTCTGGATAATTTAAGCTATGCCTGGAAGGGAATAGTTCCACTGTCTCCACAAATAGACAGTATGGATACCAACCCCCAATTCAATCAGGTGATATCTTCGAGTGAAACTGTGGCCCTGGTTACCATATCGGCGCTGGTGAAAGAAACACAGGGTTTTATCAATCTGTGTTTTCCGTACATGACTCTGGACCGGGTATTGCAAAATTTGACCGCTCAGCAATGGTTCAACCAGTTCCAGCAGATTCCGGAAAAAATTGAAACGGGCAACATCGAAAAAAGCCTCAAAATGGCGGAGGTGGAAGCAGCGGTAGTTTTAGGGAGGGCCGTAATTACCCTTGATGATTATTTTCAACTTCAGGAGGGCGACGTTATCCCCCTGCGGCGGAAGAGCGGAGATCCGATGGAGGTGCTGGTGGAAAAGAGCCCGGTATTTATAGCCCAACCTGGATTAGAGGGACAGCATTTGGCGGTTCAAATTACAGACTGGATCTGTGAAGGGGGAGAAGGAAATAGATCGTAACCTTTTTTCCAGGGAGGAATTGAAAGCGCTGCTCGGTCCTGAAAACTGGAACCGGGAGACGGATGAGCAATCTTCAAAACTCAAGATAGTGCTTGATTTTCCACTGGAGGTGGCGGTTCGGTTGGGAAACAGCACCAGGAGTGTGGGAGAACTCTTACAGCTTGCTGTGGGCTCAGTTATCGAGCTGGACCGGGAAATAAGCGAGCCGGCAGATTTGATCATAAACGGGCAAACCATAGCCAAAGGCAAGATCGTAATTATCGGTGAGAATTTTGGGGTGAAGATCAATTCGATTCTCAAGCCGGTGGAAAGAATTGAACAACTGCGATAGCCGGGGGGGGTAACCCATAATGTCTTTGCTCAACCATATGGAAGAAGAAACCATCGCCGAAGTGGGAAATATTTCACTGGGGGCGGCAGCCAATGCTTTATCGCTGATTATAAACCGGAGGGTATACATTACCGCACCCCATGTTCAGGAGTTGACGGTACAAGAAATAAGACGTGGTTTCCCCGTGCCCTGCCTGCTGGCGGAAAGCAGTTATCAGAGCGGTCTCCGGGGGGACAACATTTTGATCATGAAACAGGATGACGCGATGGCGATTGCCTCCCTGATGATGGGGGGGCGGGGTGAAGGATTCCTGGGGGAGATGGAATTAAGCGCCATTCAGGAGGCCATGAATCAGATGACAGGGTACATGGCCACCTCCATGTCGGAGATGTTCGGGCAGGTCATAGAAATATCACCTCCTAAGTTAACCATATGCAACCTTGCTGAAAAAAGCATTAGCGGGATGGAGGATGAGATTTTAGCTGTACAGATCTCTTTTTCCATCCAGGTTGAAGGGCTGATTGACAGCAAGCTGATCCAGGTTGTACCCCTGGAATTTGCCAGGCGGATGGCCAAATTTTTACTTTCGGGCGGGGGGACAGCGCTGGAAACAGAACCTGAGAAAACACTGAGGGAGGGTGAACAGCCGCCGCCCCCCTTGACGGCGGGAACGGAAGACGAAATATTCGCAGAGCCTGGTTCAGCGACGGAACAATTTGAAAAAGCGGAAGAGGCTGCAGAGGTAAATACTCCTCGTGAGAAATCCGTCTCGGATCAGTGGGGGAAGTTGGATATGGTTAAGGAAATCCCGCTGGAAATAACCGTATATCTGGGGAAAACCAGAATACCTTTGGGGAATTTGTTTACCCTTGGTCAGGGAGGGATCATTTGCCTGGATCAATTGGCCGGGGAAGCGGTGGAGATCCTGATCAACGATAAACCGATTGCCAAAGGAGAGGTGGTCCTGATCAACGAGCAGTTTGGAGTAAAAATTACCAATCAGATTTTAATGTCCGGTTAGAAAGGGCTGATTCTCATATAATTACCGGGTTGACAGGAGGATATATGAAATGGATCGCATGGAGTATGTAGATCTTTTCAGTTCCGAGGCCGGTGAGTATTTGCAAATTTTAAACCGATGCGCCCTGCGCTTGGAAAAGGAACCCGAGCATATGCAGAGCATTCAGGAGGCTTTCCGGGCAGTGCACAGCCTGAAAGGGATGGCCGGTACAATGGGTTACGGCCAAATTACGGAGATCACCCATTCCCTGGAAAACCTGCTGGAAGATTTGAAATCCGGAAACGTGTACCCCAATACCGTTGTTATGGATGTACTGTTTGAAGCGATTGATATGCTCCAAGGTGCGCTGGCCAACCCGGAACAAGATGATCGGCAAGGTAAAAACAGGGTTGAAAAGATTGCCGATAAAATAAGGCACATCTGCCTGTTTTCAGGCACCTCTGACAAACCCGATCCGAACTTCTTTGGTGAGATCGGATTCAGCTTGAGCGAAACAGACAGAGAAACAATCCGGGCGGCCAAAGAAAAAAATCAGCATATTTTTGCGGTAAACGTCAGGTTGTCCGAACATGCTCCCATGAAATCCGTGCGCTCATACATGGTGATCAAGAAATTGCTTGCCTGTGGGGATATACTGGCCTCTGATCCTTCTTTCCAGGATCTGGAAGACGAAAATTTTGATTGTGCTTTCCAGGTAGTTTTAGCCGCCTCCCGGTCTCCAGGGAAAAAAATGTGCAAAGAGTTGCTAAACATAACAGATGTGGAGGATGTGGAAATTAACCCCTGGAAAGATGCGGCAGTGACCGGGGAGGTTGAGAGACGGTTGTCCGCGGATCTCCGCGGGGGTGGTGATGAGGGAGCAAGCCAAAGGGACATAGATAAATTGGTACGGGTTGAAACAACAAAACTGGATCAACTGGTAAACCTGGTAGGCGAAATGGTGGTTGCAAGAACCAGGGTTTTGGAATTGGGGCGGGGGCATTCTGAAGAATTGGATAATCTTCTGGAACAGATGAGACGATCAATCAGTAATCTTCAGGATATAGCCATGAAATTGCGGTTGGTGCCCATAAACCAGGTATTTGACAGATTCCCCCGCATGGTCAGGGATATCAGCCGTTCCCTGGGGAAAAAAGTACGTCTGATGATTAGCGGTGAACAGACCGAACTGGATCGCTCCATTGTTAATCGGTTGTCCGATCCCCTTGTTCACCTGATCCGAAATTCGATAGATCACGGCATCGAATCGGAAGAAGTCAGAAAAGCTCGCGGTAAAAAACCGGAAGGGACAGTTTTATTGAAAGCGTATCATGAAGGCAATCATATAGTTATCCTTGTGGAGGACGACGGAGGGGGTATTGATCCCCAGGTGGTTAGAAATACCGCCCTTAAGAAAGGGATCATCAGTCCGGAGGAATCTTCTCGCCTTTCCGAACAGGAAATGTTAAACCTCATATTTTTGAGCGGGCTCAGCACTTCCTCCCAAATAACAGATATTTCCGGACGGGGAGTGGGTATGGATGTGGTCAAAGCCAGTATTGAGGCCCTTCATGGTTCCATTCGGATCAGCAGCCGAATCTCAGAAATGACTCGTTTTTCATTGCGAATTCCCCTGACGCTGGCGATCATCAATTCGCTTCTGGTCAAGGCAGCCGGTCAGATTTTGGCCATTCCAATAGAGGCAATAGAAGAAAACATATTTCTGGAACAAAGCGAAATAAAAACTGTCTGCGGAAAAAAGGCAGTAAATTTACGGGATGAAGCTGTTTTTTTACATTCCCTGGGACAAATGCTTGGCTTTCCTGAAAATGCTTGTTCGGAGCTGCCGGGTTTTCCGGTGGTGATCGTGGAAGCAGGGGGGAAAAAAGCAGGATTAATCGTAGAGGAGTTGATCGGACAGCAGGAAATCATGATCAAGCCGCTGGGGAATTACCTGGGAGGCCTGAATGGAATAGCCGGGGCCACTATTCTTGGAAACGGCCGGGTAACCCTGATTGTAGATGTTTTGGACCTGTTATCATAAAGGAGGTGATCCGAAAATGGGAAATACTGTACTGGTGGTTGATGACACCGCTTTCATGCGGATGACCCTAAAAAACATATTGGAGAAAAATGGGTATTCCGTGATCGGGGAGGGAGAGGACGGACTTCAGGCCATAGAGTTATATAAAAAACTCAATCCTTCACTGGTAACCATGGATATTACCATGCCCAACCTGGATGGGATCAAAGCAATTCAGGAAATCATCAAGCATGATGGTCGGGCGACAATCATAGTGGTCAGTGCAATGGGACAAAAAGGGCTGGTCATTGACGCCCTGAATGCCGGGGCAAAAGATTTTGTAGTTAAACCGTTTCAACCGGAACGGATCACTGAAGCGTTGCAAAAGATTTCAGCCGGATAGAAGGGAAATCATGATGCAAAAAATTAAAATCACTGAGCAGGATAAGGATATTCTGGCGGAAATGGCCAACATAGGAACCGGCAACGCCGCTACCGCTTTATCTCATATGCTCAATCACGAAAAGATTACCTTGGAAGTACCGGAAGTCCGGATTGCCCCGCTACAAAATGTTCCCGAATCGGTAGGGGATCCCGAACAAAAAGTAGCGGTGATTATGATGGAGGCGGTAAGCAGCAAGCTTTCCCTGACAATCCTGCTGGTTCTTTCATTCCCGGCCATCATGTCCTTAATTTCCAGGCTGCTCCCCGAAGGATACGAGCCCTTGGGTGAGATGGGAAGATCACTGTTGGTAGAATTGGGAAATATCCTGACGGGCTCTTATTTGGGAGCCCTGGCGGCTATGACCGGACTCACCTTTACCCTGGCTCCTCCGGTGTTGGGGTTGGATATGGCCGGAGCGCTGCTCGGATCGGTAATTGCCGAAAAAATGATGCTTGATGATGATTTTATTTTGATCAAGACTACCATGCATATTCTCGATGAAAATGTGGATGGGAACATATTATTGCTCCCTACAGCAGGTTCTTTGCACACAACATTTCAACAGTTGGGAGATTGTTGATGGAAACAGTATATATCCGGATAGCCGACCTGGCGGTGCTGCAACACGACGGTTTGTTGGTAACCATCGGTTTGGGATCTTGTGTGGGAGTGGCGTTGTATGACTCCAACCGGAAAATAGCCGGGTTGGCCCATATTTTATTGCATGATAGCGGTAAATATGTAAAAGTGGGCTCCAATCATTTCAACGCGGCCAAATTTGCAGATACGGCCATACCCGAACTAATTGGGGCCATGGAAAAAATGGGGGCGGAAAGGAAAACACTGGTAGCCCATCTCGCCGGTGGCAGCCAGTTGTTTGATTTCAAATTTGAAGGGGCGGGGATAGGACAAAAAAATCTGGAAGCAGCCCGGAGCATACTGAAGGAGTTGGGGATCCGGATAATATCTGAAAATACGGGCGGCAACCACGGCCGGACCATGAAAATTTCTGCAAGTACCGGAGAAGTGACTATATCATCTCTTAGCAAGGGAGATAAGCCCAAATGTTACCAGTCATGTCTTCCCTTAAAACAGGCCTAAATGGAGATATCGCAAAGGAAAAAAAGAAAGCCCGGGTTGTAGTTGCTGTTGGCGGTTCCACCGGTGGAACCAGAGCCTCGGAAAATATAATTGCGAATCTGCCTGCCGATTTGTCGGCAGCGGTGATAGTTTGTTTGCATATGCCGCCGAGGTTTACCTCCATGTTCGCCCGTCGATTAGATGAGTTATCCAAGCTGTCGGTAGCGGAAGCCGGGGAGGGGGATTTTCTTGTCGAGGGGACGGCGCTGATTGCCCCGGGTGGTTTTCATCTGATCATCAGCGGACAGAAGGTAGTTTTGAGGCTGGATAAAGAAGTACATCACCTCCGGCCGGCGATAGATGTGATGTTAAAATCATTGGCCGATTCCGATTACCGGGTGATTGCGGTTATACTTACCGGAATGGGAATGGATGGAACGGAAGGGGTCAAATATTTGAAACTCTGCAAACCGGAATCAATAATCTTAGTCCAGGATCCGGAAACTGCCACTATCCCCAGTATGCCCAGATCAATTGTTGCCAGCGGCTGTTACCATGAAATAGTATCCCTGACGGATCTTCCCGCCAGGATTGTCAAATATGCCCGGGATTTGGCCGCAAATGAGTATTAATGAGGACGTGTGAAATGATCGAACGGTGGAGCTACCGGGAATTTATTAATAAGTCACGTTTGCTTACCGGTCTGGATCTTGACAGTTATAAAGAGAGGCAGATGGAAAGGCGGATCAGGCAGTGGATGACCCGGCGGAAATATGCCGGTTTCGAGGATCTGTATGCTTTCCTGGAAAACGATGAGGACGAAAAACTGCAATTTATAAATTATATTACCATAAATACCTCTGAGTTTTTCAGGGACAGTCCGGTATTTGATTATTTGTCTATCCGGGTTTTGCCTGATTTGTTGGACAACTATCACCAACTTAATATTTGGAGCGCGGCTTGTTCCACCGGGGAAGAACCGTATTCAATGAACATCATTGCCCATGAATTGCAGGCCGGAAACAGGGTAAAGATACTGGCCGGCGATATCGATCACTGCGCTCTGAACACGGCAAGGGCGGGCAAGTACAGCTCACGGCAGGTGGAAAAGGTTCCTCAGAATTACCGGGACAAATATTTTGAAAGAAACAATGGTTGTTTCTACATCCGGGAATTTTTAAAGAAATCAATTTGCTTCCAACAGTATAATTTGTTGGCACTGGGTGAAAAACATGTTTATTCCTACCCGGTTCATCTCATTCTTTGTCGAAACGTGTTCATTTATTTCAAGTTCGAAATTCAGAAGCGGTTAATCGAATATTTTAGCCGACTTCTCCCTTCCGGCGGTTATTTTATTACCGGCTCGGTCGAGATGGTCAATGACCCCGGGATGTATGATCTGGAAAAACAGATAACGGCTGTATATAAAAAAGTAAACGATTAAAACCCGCAGATTTGCATTGAGAAAGAAGATGGCGGGAGTGGGCGGGTGGAGCCTCAGAAGGGCGGTTAAAGATGATGTTGAGAAAAATATTGATGTCGTCCGTTATTTATCCGGCAGTAATAGTACTGTTTGCCCTTCATTTTATGATGGAAAGAAAAGGTCTGGCCCGGCTTCATGAAATATCGTATCAGCGGGCCGAACCATCGATAGACGCCATAAATCTGCCCGAAACAGCAAGGACTGAACAACTTCTTTTGCCCGGGACCCCGGATCAAACCGTTCTATATATTACAGAATCCGAGAAAGAAGGCCCGGTGATTCTGGTTATAGGCGGTATTCATGGAAATGAACCGGCGGGAAGCCTGGCGGCCGAATCCATAGCCACCTGGGTGGTGGATCGGGGTACCCTGCTGGTTATACCTCGAGCCAATGTACGGGCCATTTCGGCCCAAACCCGCTGCGCCCCGGGCAGCGGTGATTTAAATCGATCATTTCCCGGGATTGCCCACGGGGATTCCGGCAAGGCTCTGGCCCGGGCGATTTACAACGTAATGGCGGAATTCAGGCCCCAGTGGGTAATCGATCTCCATGAGGCCCGGGAATTCGAATATCATTTTCAGGGAGCCCTGGGACAAACTATAATTTATCCCCGCAATTCAGGATCTCTGGATGTAGTATCCCAGGTGATCGCTACCTTAAATGAAGGGGACGGGTTATCTGAATACGGTCCTTTCATATTGCGGCGGGGAGCAGTAGAAGGAGGAACAATCAGTTCAGCGATCTCTTTGGGACTGGATGGTTTCATGGTTGAAACCTGCTGGCGAGAACCGCTGGAAGCAAGAGTAAGCCATCATCTCCGTGCTGTCAGTTCGCTGTTGCAGCTCATGGGTGTAACCATTTACTGAAAACAGACCAATTTCGGGCAATAATAAGGAACAGGGCCAGGAAAGAGTAAAGAACATCCATTTCTTCTGCATCATGGCCGGACCCATGGGATTGGTGTTCCTTTTGAAAATCATATGCAACGATCTCTTAGGTCCGGGAAAATTTACCCGGGAGGTGAATGATTGGCTTCTGCAAATTATTAAATATCCCGTAATTCTCTGCAATATTCATCAAACCATAATCTGCACTTCATTTTGTAAGAATCGCACTTCGGCTTTCTAAGCGGTTCATCTTTCACTACCCCGGAAACTTTTCTCCTCCTGTTTTTTCTGTTTTGGTGATCCGCCAAATGCAATTATCGCCTCGTAATTCAGAAAAAAGTTGAGGTTGGTATAGAGTCAGGGAGATGTTCAATATCCAAAAATTGAAAGGGATGATTTAATGAGAGCCAATAGTTTGAGAGTAATCATAACCATATTATTTTTGTTGGCAGGGATTGTCCCCGTTATTGTAATAAGCATAGTCAATCTGGTGATTTTTAATCGTAATGTGGAAAGTGAGGTTATGGACAGCCTGAGCATGTTGGCGAACCTGTCTGAGTCCCGGCTGGAAGAATATTGCCGCGGAATAGAGGATAAGGCTTTGCTGATTACCTCGACTCAGGATGTTTATGCCAGCCTCAATATTCTTCGGGAAACCGGTGGGGATATGGATTCCCCGGAATGGGCGGAAAGGGAGAGAACCCTGGGCGATTTACTCAAGAACGCAACCGGAGAGTTGGGACTTGCAAGAATATTTATAACCGATCAGGACGGAAAATGTGTGTATGATACGGGCAGGGATCTGGTTGGAACCAGTTTGCAGCACCGCGATTACGTTCAGGCGGCTTTAAGGGGCTCTCCTTTTTGGTCACCACTCTTTTTTTCAGATATAATAGATCAAAATTCTTTGGTATTTTCTTCCCCTGTTTTTATCAAGGGTTTTTCCGGGAAGATATCCGGAACAGATATTTCCGGAACCATGAATATCCTGCTTAATGATGAGATAATTGGCCATATACTGCATGACCAACTGAATAAAACCGGTAAAGAAAGCATTGATACCTATTTGATCGACGATCAAGGCCTGCTGTTGACCAATACCTGTCAGGGGGAATATATCGACAATGCTGCCTTGAACGAGACCATTACCACCAAAGCGGCAGAAATATTATCAGAAGAAATTATTTCCGGCAACACGGCGTTTAATACGCTGATCAGGTATAAGAACTATCTGGGCAGGCCCGTATTGGGGAACCTGCAGGTTGTCATGATGGGCGGAAATCCGGTGGGTATGGTGGTGGAGATGGAGCAGGAAGAAGCCTTTGGGGGTACATATAAATCGCGCAATGTGGCAATTGTGATTGCCATACTAATGGCAATGTTGATCGTCAGGATTGGCATCTCAGTTGCAAACAGCATTGCTCATCCCATGCAGGAGATCGTGGCTGTGGCCTCGGGGATTGCCCGGGGGGATCTGTTGGTGGAAGCCAATGTTAGACGGAAAGATGAGATCGGTCAACTTGGACATGAATTCAACAAGATGAGTCAGGGATTACGTCAGTTGATACGCCAGGCGGTGGACATGGCTACGGGGGTCAACCAGGGCAGTGAAACCGTATCTGCGGCTGCTGAAGCGATGAGCTCTTCTCTGGAAGAAATTTCGACGACCATAAATGAATTCGCCGGCAATGTGCAACATCTCAGCAACAGTACCCAACAGATGGCCGGGACGAATCAGGAAATCGTAAAAAAGGCGGAAGGGGGCAGATCGGCAATCGATCAAGCCATAGAGCAAATGCATACCATCAGCCGGCGAGTCAGCGATCTTCAGGGTGTTATTGCCCAGGTCGATCAGCGTTCCGGTGATATTGGACAGATATTGGTGGTAATCAGCGATATCGCGGGTCAGACCAACTTGCTGGCTCTGAATGCGGCCATTGAGGCCGCTCGGGCCGGGGATCAGGGGCGCGGTTTTGCAGTGGTGGCCGAAGAGGTTCGAAAACTGGCCGAGCAATCGGCGAGAGCGGCGGCCGAAATAGGGGAACTGATTCAGGCTACTCAGCAGGAAAGCAAACGGGCCATGGAAAATATGAGCTATGGCGTAAAAGAGGTGGAGGTAGGGACCGCCCTGGTGACCGATCTGGGTTCATCCTTTAAAGGAATTCTTCAGGATGTGGCGGAAATAGGCAAACAGGTGGAAGAGGCTGCAGCGGCCGCGGAGGAGCTCAGCGCCGGAAGCGAGGAGATGGCGGCTTCGGCGCAGGAACAATCTTCGACCATGCAGGAGGTGGCTGCGTCGGCGGAAGATCTACGGGTATCATCGGAGAACCTGTTTGGGGAGCTTAACAAATTCAAATACCAGTAATGGCGTCTTTAGTTTGTGGAAGGAAGGGATGTCAAGATGGAAGGGAAAATAAAGGAAAAAGAGGTGCAACTGGTAACTTTTCTGCTGAATGATGAGGAATTTGCCTGCGACATCAACAATGTACGGGAAGTACTGAAAATGCTCGAAATAACCCCGGTTCCCAGGGCTCCCAGGTTTGTGGAGGGAGTGATCAATCTGCGCGGAGAAGTGGTTCCGGTAATAGATCTGCGCAAAAGATTTGACCTGCCGGGAATTGAATATGGGGAAAAGACCCGTGTGGTCATAGTGGAAATTGCCCCCAACCGGGTGGGGATGGTAGTGGATGCGGTAAAAGAGGTGCTGCGGCTGCCGGAATCCAAACTGCAGGCCTATCCCTCGGGCATCACCGGGGAATGTTCCGAATTGATCAAGGGTGTAGGCAAACTGGGAGAACGATTGCTGGTTATATTAAACTTGGAATTTATTTTGAGTACCAAAGAACAGCTGGCCCTGAAAGATATTGCCGCCGCCGGACGGGAGGCCGCCGCGCTTCGGGATGAAAAAAAAGAAACCGGGGCAAGGAAAAGAAAATAAAAGAGGGAAACTGGAATGATGGCGATCTGGTACCGGGGGGCATTTACCATAAAAATGTCCCCCATTTTATAATAATGCCACTGTTACCAATTTGATTATCCTCACGGGCTAATTCAAAAGATGGAAATACCAAATAATATACTGTCTAACAGGAATAATGAGCCCATTTATGGAATTCAAAGCTGTTATGAAGAATTGGGTACAGGACAGAGTTTATCGGAGTTAATCTTAAATTTTCCGGTATGCCTATCAAAAATACTTGAGGAAGGAAAGCGAAAAAATGAATGAAGCGCTTCTGGTTATCGACATGCTCCATGATTTTTTGAATGAAGACGGTGCTCTGAGCATTGGAGACTCAGGGCAGATTATCCGCCAGGTGGGCTGCCGGTTGGTTGAGTGGCGTTCGCGGGGGAAACCGGTAATATATATCATGGACCGGCATCTGCCCACAGACGCCGAATTTCAGATGTTCCCGCCCCATTGTCTGTCCGGGGAAAAGGGCGCGGAAATAATTGCCGAACTGGCGCCTCGCAGAGGAGATATCCTGATCCACAAGCGGCGGTACAGCGCATTTTTCGGCACAGATCTGGATCTTACCCTCAGGGAACTGGGGGTCAGCGAACTGGAACTGACCGGCGTCTGTACCAATATTTGCGTCCTCTATACTGCCGCCGACGCCCGCATGCTTAATTACGGGGTGACGGTGCGCAGAGAATGTGTAGCTTCATTTGATGAGAACGCTCACGTTTTTGCCTTAAAAGAGATGGAAAAGACCCTGGGTGTAAAGGTGATTTAGGGCGACGGCGCCGAGGAGGTACACCAATGCGTGAATTAAAAAACTTAGAAGATGTTGATAATTTTAAGGTCGACCGGGAGCGGTTATTTCACAGTGCCACTCACGAAGAAATTCTGGCAGGGGCTACTACCGATATTTATTTTATTCGTACCAGGGAAATCCTCCATAAGGCCGGTAAGAATAACATCTCTGCCCTCGCCGAAATATTTAGCAGCCGGAGCGGAATATTTGCCGGTGTGGAAGAGGTGGCCGGTCTGCTAAAGAACAAAAAACTTTCCCTTTGGGCCCTTGAAGAGGGGGCGGAAATGGCCGCCCGGGAAGTTGTGGCTCGCATCAGTGGTTATTATGATGATTACGGTATTTATGAAACAGCAATTCTGGGCATGCTGGCTTCAGCCAGCGGTTGGGCCACCGCCGCCAGGGAATGCCGAAAAGCTGCGGAAGGGAAACCAGTGCTTTGCTTCGGGGCAAGACACGTCCACCCGGCAGTAGCCCCGGTCATGGAAAGAGCCGCAGTTTTGGGAGGGGCGGAGGGGTGCAGTTGTATTCTCGGAGCCAGACTGCTGGGCAAAGAGCCGGCCGGAACCGTGCCTCATGCCGCCATTCTGATTGTCGGTGATACGGTGGAAACCGCGGTGCTTTATGATCATCACATGCCTCCCGATGCTCCGCGGATCATATTGGTCGATACGTTTAAAGATGAGGCCGAAGAATCACTGCGTCTGGCTGGGATTTTGGGCGAACGGCTGCACGGGATCAGGTTGGATACTCCCGGTGAAAGAGGTGGTGTAACGCCCTACCTGGTAAGAGAGGTAAGGGCCCGTCTTGATCAAGCGGGATATAAGCAGGTCCGCATTTTTGTTTCCGGAGGTGTCACCGCGGAGCGGATGCCGGAACTGGTTAAAGCCGGAGCAGATGCCTTTGGCGTTGGCAGCTATATTTCCGGAGCCGGTGCCATAAACATGACCATGGATCTGAAAGAAATAGAAGGAGTGCCCATCGCCAAACGGGGGCGTATCCCGGGGTTAACGGAAAATCCCCGGCTGAAAAGATATTTGCCCTGAAATGGAAAATCACGTCCTATGGAGATGATTTATAATAAGGCAGGACAATAAACACTGTTGTTGAAAAAGGGATCAGCCCTGTCTAACTATACGGAATTAATATAAAACAGGAAGGGGGCCCTGATAATGGGTCTTATTAAAGCTGCGTTGGGTGCGGCGGGTGGAACACTGGCCGATCAGTGGAAAGAGTTTTTTTATTGTGAATCTATTCCCAAAGAAATACTGGTCCAAAAAGGAGAAAAACGAATATCCAGGCGTTCCTCCAATATCAAGGGTAATGAAAATATTATTTCAAACGGCTCCGGCATTGCGGTGGCCGATGGACAGTGCATGATCATCGTGGAACAGGGCCAGGTTGTGGAGCTATGCGCGGAGCCCGGCGAATACACTTACGATACCTCCTCCGAACCAAGCATTTTCACCGGTCCCCTTGGAAAGGGAGTTATTAATACATTCAAAACAATGGGCAAGAGATTTACTTATGGCGGGGATACCGCAAAAGATCAACGGGTCTATTATTTCAATACCAAGGAATTGATCGACAATAAATTTGGAACACCCAACCCCATACCTTTTCGGGTGGTGGATAAAAATATCAATCTGGATATCGATGTGTCGGTGCGTTGTTCGGGAGTGTATTCATACAAGATTGCGGATCCGATTTTATTCTATACCAATGTAGCCGGAAACGTGGAACGAGAATTCAACCGGGAAGAAATAGACAGTCAACTGAAAACCGAATTCATATCGGCCCTTCAGCCGGCATTCGCCCAAATATCGGAACTGGGAATCAGGCCAAGCGCCTTGCCGGGTCATGCCGGTGAACTGGCGGAGGCGATGAATCAGGAGCTGACCAGGAAATGGGGAGAGCTGCGGGGACTTCAGGTGGTATCCGTCGGACTGAATCCCATTACCTTGCCCGATGAAGATGCGGAATTGATCAAGCAGGCCCAGCGGGCGGCTATTTTACGCGATCCCACCATGGCGGCCGCAACTCTGACCGGGGCTCAGGCCGATGCCATGAAGGCGGCAGCGGCAAATGAGGGAGGAGCCATGTCGGCATTTATAGGCATGGGAATGGCTCAGCAGGCAGGAGGAATGAACCCCCAGGGCCTGTTTAACCTGGGGCAGCAGCAAAAGGCAGAACAGCAGAAAGACGTACAGCAGCCTCCCGGCCAATGGCAATGTGCATGCGGCGCCCAAAACACCGGGAAATTCTGTCAGGAATGTGGAAAAACAAAGCCCAAAAAGGGGGAACAATGGACCTGCATCTGCGGGGCGGTCAGCAAAGGGAAATTCTGCCAGGAATGTGGGAAACCCAGATCTGCCGGGGCACGGAGTATTAAATGCGAAAAATGCGGGTGGGAGCCCAAAGATCCTTCCGCTGCACCCAAATTCTGTCCGGAGTGCGGAAACAAATTTGAATAAATTGGGCGCGAATAAAAGATAAAGCGGGGGATCGCCAGATGGCGGAAATGCTGGAATACAAATGCCCTTCCTGCGGGGGAGCAATCGAGTTTGACAGCAGATTACAAAAGATGAAATGCCCCTATTGCAATACTGAGTTAGAAGTGGAAACCCTCAAGGCATTGGATGAAGATCTGAAGCAAGAAAATCCGGACTATATAAAATGGAACATAGATGAAGGGAATCAGTGGAAAGGCGAAACCGAGGGTATCCGGGTATATATCTGCCAATCCTGCGGTGGAGAGATTATCGGTGATGAAAACATGGCCGCTACGAGCTGCCCCTTTTGTAACAACCCGGTGATCATGATGGAGCAGTTTGCAGGTTTGCTCAAGCCTGATTATGTGATTCCCTTCAAACTGAATAAAAAAGCCGCCGTTGAGGGGCTTCACGGGCACCTGCAGAAAAAAAGACTTCTGCCAAAGATATTCAAAGATAAAAATCATATTGAAGAAATCAGGGGGATCTACGTTCCCTACTGGCTGTTCAACGCAGAGGCCAATGCCAGAATAAGATACAGGGGTTCCAAAATCCAGACCTGGACCGCCGGTGATTATCGGTACACAAAAACAGATATTTATTCAATACTGCGGGAGGGAAGCCTGAATTTTGAAAGGGTTCCGGTTGATGGATCAACCAAAATGCCCGATGATCTGATGGAATCAATCGAACCCTTTGATTTCAAGGACGCCGTAGATTTTCAAACCGCCTACTTGGCAGGATATTTAGCCGATAAATATGATGTTACCGCTGAAGCAAGCGCAGGGCGGGCCAATGAACGGGTAAAAGAGAGCGTCGAACAAACATTTCGCTCCACGGTAACAGGTTACGTCAGTGTTGTTCCGGAGCACAGCAGCGTTCAAATTGATAACGGGCTGGTAAAATATGCACTTTATCCGGTATGGATACTCAATACTACCTGGAACGGAAACAAATACATATTTGCCATGAACGGTCAAACCGGAAAATTTGTTGGTGATTTGCCGCTGGATAAAGGAGCCTATTGGAAGTGGTTTGGCATACTGACCGGAATTTTCAGTGTTGCAATCTATATTATAGCGCGGTTTGCAGGGTAAAGAGGTAAAAATATGAGAAAAACAAACCTGTTCCTGATCGGCGCTTTTCTGGGGTTGTTGTTGATCTCGCCATTTTCAGCGGATGCAACTGAATGCCCGGGTTCACGACTGGTAGATGAGGCGGGGCTGCTAACGGATGAAGAAAATCGGAACCTGCGGAATACGCTCGATGAAATCAGTGAAAGAATTCAATTTGACGTGATCATAGTAACTACAAACAGCCTGGAAGGATACAGCGCCACCGAATATGCCGATGACTTTTATGACAGATATGGCTATGGCATGGGGGAAGGAGACGACGGCATTTTACTGTTGATTGCCCTGGATGAACGTGACTGGGCCATCACCACCTACGGATTCGGAATCACCGCCTTTACCGATGGCGGCCTGGATTATATGATCTCTAAATTCAAGGGGAAACTGAGCGGGGGGGACTTTGAGGGGGCGTTCAGCAATTTCGCCGAACTTTGCGAAGAACTGGTTATCCAGGCCAAGACAGGATCCCCTTATGATTCAGGAACACAGTCCGGAAAGTCTACCCAGCCGTTGCCTGGGAAATCCCCATCTCCGTATTGGCCTGTTTATTCGATACTGATCGGCGTCGTTATCGCTACCATAATCATGAGCATCATGCGGGGACAGTTAAAGAGTGTGCGCATGCAAACCGCCGCCGGCGATTATGTAAAGGGCAACAGCCTGGACATCGCCGTCAGCAGAGATTTATTCCTGTACAGTACTGTCAGCAAGGTAAAAATAGAGAAAGCAAAAACCTCTCCCGGTGGATCAAGCACTCACGTTTCCTCCTCGGGGAGAAGACACGGGGGATCGAGCGGTAAATTTTAGTAATTGTATCATTAAGTGCAAAATATTAAGGCTAATATAGATTTTGAACGTCCCAAATGTTCCAAGAATCATAAAAAAAAGACATAGCTTTCTCTTACCGGAAACTATGTCTTTTTAGCTTAGCTGATATTACCCAAAAAAGCGGCCAATATAAAAGGTAAATCAAGATAATTGAGGAGGGGCGTCTTATGAACCGGTATTCCTATTACTATCCGGTATTTATTATTGTATTATCTAATGTGCTGTACGACATTTCGGCAAAGGCTTTCCCCGAAGAATTAAATGCACAGGCGGGATTGACGGCTTATTACATAATTGCCGCGCTTGTCTCTTTGGCGCTGTTTTACCTGACCGGTCAGGCCCGGAATTTGGCGGGGGAACTCAAAAAAGTCAATTGGGCGATCTTTACACTTGCACTGGGGTGCACCGGTATCGATCTGGGGTATGTTCTATTATTCCGGGCAGGTTGGAATATCGGCTACGGATCACTGGTATGCAATATTATGGTTGTCGTTATGCTGGCCCTAATAGGAAAAATATTTTTTCACGAAAATCTGAACAAATACCACCTGATCGGCATACCGTTGTGTCTGGCTGGCTTTGTATTGATCAATATGTAGGAGGAGCGTTATGTTTAGCTTATATTTACCGGTTTTAATCGTGGTTATAGCAAATGTTACATACGATATTAGTTCCAAATCGATTCCCGAGGGGCTGAATGCCTATGCAGGGGTTACAATTACCTATTCTGTTTTAGCAATATTTAATTTCCTGGTATTTAAAATCATGAATCCAAAAATTCCAATTATTGTTGAGTGGGCGGAGATAAACTGGGCTGTAGTATTGTTTGCTTTGGCCTCGATAGGTATTGAAATCGGCTATATACTTCTTTACAGAGCAGGCTGGAACATCAGCCTGGGAGGAATGGTATGCAATACCATGCTGGCGATCTGCATGTTGCTGGTAGGACGCTTCCTGTTCAGTGAGACTGCTTCTTTAATACAGTTATTGGGCGTTATCCTTTGCGTTGCGGGATTGATTGTTATTAACCAGGCGGGTTTCAGAAAAGACCCCCAGAAAGAGATAGAACCCAAAACAGAGCACCTGTAGAAATCTCCCTGCGGTAGAGCCGTGATTCCTAGCCCCTGGTTAAAGTGATATTTGTATGCGAATAGTTTATTAGGTAGCGCCTATAAGCCGGCTCTCGCGGTGGACCTTCTGAAATCAGCAATCAGCTCTTGGCGATTGGCAGGCCCTGTTTTCTTAAAAATATTGCCCACATGGAACTTGACTGTACTTTCGGAAATATAAAGGGCAGCGGCTATCTCGGCATTTGATTTGCCCTGTATGATTAGGCTGAAAATCTCTTCTTCACGCCCCGACAAATTATAGTGGGTTACATACGCGGTGAACCGTTGCCGTTCCTGAGCCTCCGGATTTATATCCGGCTCGTACAGTCTTTGGTAAAGCATGAAGAAAAGGACTACCAAAAGAATGGAAATTACACCAGTAAAGAGGATTAGCGGTGTACCGGTAAGTTGTTCGGAACCCAAGGTGCCGGCTGCCTCGCCCAAACGGCCGGCGGCAAGCCCCAGGGCGGCCAAGGCCGGAAGGTTCATATTTTCCGATATGTCAGCAAAAACAATCGCCCGGAAAACTGATAAATACCCCAGAAAAAGATAGGCCATCACCCACATTATGGTCACTCCGGTCAAGTTTTCGCCAAGGGCCAAAGCTAAGAAAGGGAAAACCAGCGCTGCCAGGCAGGATACTCCACCCCAGCGGCGGCTTTTGTCACTGATAAACCCGGCAACAATAAGCCCGATGGCGTAAAAGGCCCGGGTAAGCTCTATATATACACCGCCGCCGGCGGCGCTACTCAGCGGAAATGAAAACCCCAGCATATTTAACGTGAACATCAGGAAGACCACTGCAGCCATCAAAGGGAGGAGCCCCCGGCTGAGGTGAAATCTCAATCGAGAAGGGTTTTGTGTTTCCGGGGGAAGAGGAGGGAGGAGCCACAGAAGCAACAGAGATAAAAGAAAAAGTATAGCTAAAGCAATAAAGCTCTGATTGTTCCAGAGATAACGCCCACCCATCGGCAGGGATAACAGCCAGGTCCCCAAGCTGCCCAGAGCGTAGGCGGAGCCGTAAAGAAGCCCCCGCCGCTGCCGGGGGATATCGGTGGACAAGCGGGTTAGATAACAGCCGGAGAGAAGGCCGATCGCTATATTAAGTACTATCCCGGCGGTGATGACGACTTTTAACGAAGGCGAAAATGCAGCCAGAGCGGTGCTGGCAATCAAAACCACGCTGGCACCTAAGGGCAGCCCCCGCCCTCCGGCAAAGCGGGGCTGTTTGGCGAAAAGTAATGATGTTACACCAACTCCGGCGGCCTGAAAGAGATAGTATAGCCCACAGACCAGCAAATTGGCACTGCTGCCGTCGAGAAAACCCAGCAGGCGGTAGGTCTGCATAATATATGCGGTTCCGCTCCATAAAAAATTAACGCCGATTAGAGCAGCGACAAATAAAATATGGAGCCTTGATTTTCTTCTTGTGCAAATCCCGTTCATTGCCCAACCCCCTATTCCTATTTATCTAATAATTATCATATATTGAACAAATATCCAAGGGGAAGGTTATCGGCGCTTACCTGGACTACTACCATACCTTCTGTTTAGGGAACTATACTTTTTCCAGCCTATTCCCGGAAAGGGGTTTGCCGATAAAAATATGTATATAGATATAAGTGATGGTCAAAGAACATTTAAACCATAATTATGGGAGGTGGCCTTTATGAAAAAAAATAGGCTATTGAGAATCAGGTTTCTAGTTGCGGTTGTAACTATTTTAACGTTGGGGATGGCTTTTTCCACGGTATCGGCGGGGGTGAGTGGCGAGGGAGGCGGTCCTAGTAATTTAGGTGACCCGGATTCTATTGAGGGGGCTTATGTGGGTCAGGAAACAATTCCGGGGAATGATGAAGGAACGGGGGGGGAATCCGCTTCTGGGAATGGTGAAAGGACGGGAAAGGAGGAATCCTCCTCGGGGAATAATGGAGGGGAGGAGGCTCCGCCCGAATCTTCTACTGACGGTGAAGAAGAGGAGGCTACTATCCTAGTGAGCGAAGCTCCAGAGGAACTTCCCCGCACCGGGGGTAGCTACCAGCCCTACCTGGCCGGCGGTTTTTTCTTGGTTCTAGCCGGCTTGGCGCTAATATTTAATAAATATTTTGAGTTTGTTTAACTACTATGGGAGAGCGTAAGCAGAGGGTCAGGGGGGCATTACGGCCACATTTAACCCTTTTGGGAGGGGTAATTATTCTGGCCGGGGTTGCCTTGGCCCTTTCCCCTTTTTTAAAAACCGCTTACTTGCGAAGCAGCAATAACCAGGCCCTGAATGCTCCGGTCCCCTTGCCTGAACACGAAAGGATAGATCTATCTCCCCCTTCATCCACTTTGCCCCCTCCCCCGGAAATCCCTCGAGTCCTGATCCCCGGAGAGGGGGTATTAACCATACCGGCCCTAAATATAGAAGTTGGGGTGGGTTACGGAGTGGAGCCGGAGGATCTAAATAGGCAGCCTGGTTTCTATCCCCAAAGCCAGCCTCCCGATCAAGGTAATGTCTGCATCGCCGGTCACCGGCTTACCTGTGGCGACTGGTTCCTCCATCTGGATCAGTTAAGTCCGGGGGATGATATTTTGCTTCTTTACCAGGATAGATTATATAGCTACCGCGTTGAAAGGGTTTTTGTTATCGCCAACGATGACTGGGAAGTAATCGCTCCCACTAGCTTCCCGGTGATTACCTTAACCACTTGCCACCCCCCAGGCCGGCATACGGAACGGCTTGTTGTCCGGGGTTCCCTGATCGATATTAAAAATAATGGTGGCACCTCTGAGGAAGGGCTTTGATTGCCTAGGAGTTAAAGGCAAATTCCATTTTGAATTCCTTAAATAATTTTATTACATGTTGATGGAATAAATTAAGGCCGAAATCAATATCACAAATTATTTGTTCTTCAACATATTCTCCATATTTACTCCGCCGGTAATGGCTAGGTCATCTACCAGCCCGCCTTTAAGAGATTCTGGTGTATATAACGAACCACTGTAAGAAAGTGACTACTGTTTTCAACCACTTCACTTCCGTAATGATCCTGGCATTAAGAACCCCGGTGACCATATTTCCAGTTATACCAATAGACATAACTAGCACCAATACGCCTAAAAGCAATGACCAGGTTTTCTGTTTCTTCCTTCATTAGCAAATGAAGGTGATTGTCCATCAAACAATAAGCGTAAATTACATAGCCGCTCTTTTTTGGGTGTATTTTTAATGTGTCTATGTGCTTTCGATAATCTTCATCATCTTCAAAATATATTTAATGGTTAATAACCCCTTCGCATCACGTGATAAATTCCAGTGCTGCTTTTCTCCCTCGCTGAGTGGAGATAGGATCAGTGCCTAGACTATGATCGGAATGTTAGGCTAAATGATACTGAGGCTAACAAATTTATTGGAAACGTATCCGGTGTCCTTATAGCACAAAAGAACCGTCCCCATGTGTTTCTGCAAGGTTATTTGCCCGTCAGTTAGAATTAGCGGCAGATATAAACTCCCGTATTTCGTCAACCGGCTGATAAAAAATATCCTGAACAGGCCCCAACTGCTTAATTTGGCCCTCTGCCAGTACAACAATTCTATTTGCAAGTTCCTGGGCCTCGTTAAAATCATGGGTGACATAGATCATCGTTAAATTTAACCGGCTGTGAAGCAATACTAATTCCTTACGGATATTTTTAGCAGTAGTAGGGTCTAGACTGCACAGCGGCTCATCTAAAAGCAAAATCCTTGGTTCCAGGATGATGGAACGTGCTAACCCAACCCGTTGTTTTTCACCACCGCTTAGATCTCTAGGATAACGCTTTTTTAAATAGGTTATATGAAGAAGATCCAGGATCTCTTCAACCTTTCCAGTTATTTTACCAGCCTGGCAGGCACCAGCCCGCAGGCCAAAAGCAACATTGTCAAAGGTATTCAGGTGGGGAAACAGGTGGATGTCCTGAAACAGATAGCCTACATTACGCCTTTCTGTGGAGACATTGTTCATATTTTCCTGATTGAAATACACGTCACCTTTGTATTTTGTCAAACCTGCAATCACATTGAGTAGCGTGCTCTTGCCCGCGCCGGTAAAACCCAACACCGCCATGAGTTCACCGGCCTCAATATCCAGGTTTATATTTTTCAGGCAATATGGTGTGCTAATATTTCGTAAACAAATAAAAGACATTTTTACCTCCAGGCACCTGTAATTCTGTTTTCCAACCACAAAAACAATCGCTCGAAGATGGAACACATCAATGACAATACAACTAAACAAACCATAATAATATCAACTCTGATCAAGTTTTCTGCATTATTCAACAGGGCACCAATCCCCGTGGGGATGGCAAACATTTCTGCTGCAATAACCGTGCGCCAGACCATTCCTGCTTCCAGTCGCAGACCGGTAAAAATATTGGGCGAAGCCATCGGAAGTATAATATGCCAAAGGATGTACCACGAAGATGCCCCAAGGGTACGGGCAGCTTTTATATACTCTCGTTTTACCTCTTTTATTCCCGTCAGAGTGTTGTAAGTTACCGGGAAAAAAGCGCAGATAAAAATCAGGGTAACGGGTAAGGCCTCATTAATGCCAATCCAGAGCATTAACAGCGGCAGCCACCCTAAAGTCGGGATTGGAAACAATATACTTATCAGCGGTCCCAAACTGCGTTCCACAACCTTGTTTATCCCCATAATCGTACCCACAAACAATCCGGCCAGGCTTCCCAAAATATAGCCGACGAGGACCCTCCCGAAGCTTGCTCCCAGGCTTTTTAGAAGTATCCCGTTATTTAGAAGAGAGCAAAATTCCTTAAACACCTTGCTTAAAGGTGGAAATAACGGCGTTTGGGTCACATGCCCTGCTATTTCCCATAAAACAAGAAATAAGCCTATGGGGACAAGTGATAAACAGTGGTCCTTTGATATTTTTCGCTTCATTAGAAGCTCATCCTTTACCCTAATCAACCGCCATTATCTCTTCCGCAGCAAAAGATTTCGTTAAATATCCCAGGGCATACATCTTGTCGATAACAGATTGTACCTCTTTAATGTTGATATCCGGTGTCATTTTTAGATTGCTTATAGATTCAGCGGCAAGTTCAGGGGTTACTTCCAGATTAGCCTCCGGACTTTGCGTCTCTTCTTTTACCATGGCCTGGTTTATGTTAAGATTCTGAGCTACAATTGCGGCAGTTTCCTGCGGATTTTCATTCATCAGCCTCATGCTTTTCAGATTAATCTCTTTCAATTTTTCTACAGTTCCCGGCTGATTCTTTAATAAAGCATCCGTGACCACAAGAACGCTTCCCTGCATATCCGGCCAGATATCGGCACTTTTTAGCAGCATTCTCATCCCGGGATACGAGGCGGCCAGGGCTGCAAAATGTTCAGGAACAAATACGGCATCGACTTTGCCATTGCGCAAGGCCATAAGCTGTTTGGCCGCATTCATCCGTACTGTATTGGCCATAATCCTTTCAGGATTCAGGTTTTCTTTTTCAATTAGAAGTATTTGCAAAAAATCTGTTGTAGTTCCCTGTGGACCATTGGCTGTCTTAATTCCAACCCTCTCAAGATCGCTTATTTCCTTAATTTTGGTACCGTTTACTACCAGCCCATAACCGTTCTTATGCGTACCAGAAATTATTTTGATAGGCACGCCCCCATTGGCATAAGTAAAGATCGCAGGAACCAAACACATATAACTGGCATCGAACCCTCCCTTGGTGAAGGCTGCAGCCACCCCTACGCCACTGGCATATACCTTGACATCATTTATCTTAATGCCCGCCTCTTGAAAAAGATTTTTCCCCTGGGCATAATAGAAAGCAGCTGCGTGGTCAGTATACTCAACCGCAACATTAAGACTGATCTCTTCTTCATGGGGCTCCTGAATTACAGTTTTTATTTGGGTCTGGCTGCAGCCAACAATCAAAAATAATAAACTTCCAACGATAAAATAACAAATAAACTTCTTTTTCATCATTATCCGGACTTAATCTATTTCTCCTCTCGGCGTTTGGAACATAACCTGGGTTTAAGTAAAAGAACTGAACAAATAAAAAAGGGCTCCGATTAAGTAAGGTTATCGAAACCCGCCAATAATGTTTTTCGTTTCAGTGATTACCTCCTTTCCAAAACCAAGGGAGGGCAAACTGTTTCCAGCTAGCCCCAACCATCAGTTGATGGTGGGCAGGCTCCCATAAACATTGCTTCCAGGCAGGCGCCTGAAAAATGTTCTCCAGGGAAGATGGCTTAGAGATAAATAAGTATTGTTATCTTGAGTCAATTATATTACAAGCCTTATACTTAGACAAGTATAACCCTTCGGCTTTGGATCGCTGGGTAGATTGCAAGTTTAATTGCCCACCATATTTTACCAGCCACACTAAGCTGCCAGGTAAATGTCATTGGCTGTTTTGTATCCAAACATTTTTCTTGGATAATTATTCATCCATTGCTCAACTCGCCTGATGTCGCGAGCAGTTAATTTGCCGATGTCCGTTCCCTTGGGAATGAAGCGGCGGATTAACTTGTTGGCATTTTCGTTACTGCCCCTCTCCCATGCGCTGTAGGGGTGGGCGTAGTAGCAAATGGACCGATTCTTTCCCGCCCGCAGGCAGGACGCCTCAAGGCTTTTACTGTCTATGAACTCACTTCCGTTATCCATGGTGAAGCTCTTGAACCGCCTGCTGAACTGGCCCCTGTGTTTTCTCTCAAGCCTATCCAGTGCTTCTTTTACGCTTTGCTGCCTCTTGTTCGGGATCTTGCAGATCAGCTCCCTACGGCTGACACGCTCCGTCATCACCAGCAAGCAGGCTTTCCCGCTCCCCACAACCAAATCCATTTCCCAATGCCCGAGCTCTTCTCTGTTGTTGACCACTGCCGGCCTTTCTTCGATGCTGCGCCCTTTGAGATTATTAATGGCTACCTTCCGGACATTTCGGTATTTGCGTTTCTTGCCCTTTCTTTTAACCGGTAGATTCTTGTTTGTAAGATTCAGGAAATCCCCTCTGTCTATCATGTTGTACACTGTCTTTGTGCATAGCGTTACCTCAAAGGCCAGCCCTTTAGTTTTGATTTCACCTAAGGCCGCATCGGGTGAAAAATTATCCTCACCTATGCGCTTTTCTAAATGCCGGGCCAGCTTATGGTCATGCCCAATTTTCAATCCACGGCCTTTGTTCGCTGCATTTTCCCGCGCTCTTCGCTGTCCAACATCCGCTGCATATACCTCTTCATCCCAGAAGTCCTTTATGGCAGGATTGCGGCTTGCATACGGGTTCTCCCGCCGTTGCGTGAAAGTCCCACGCCTGATCTCCCTTTCAATTGTCCTGCGGTGACGTCCCAGTATCCTAGCGATCTCCCCTGGTTTGTACCCTTCACCTAGAAACCCCTCAATTTTGTACCGTTCTTTTTCGCTTAGATGCTTCCACCTTTTACAGCCCGTGATATGATTGTCTTGGCCCATCCTACGCCACCTCCGTTGCCTGTTGTGTGCAACTTCAGTGTAACTGATCTGGCTCTGGATGGGCTGTTTTTTTACAACCCTGGGCAATTCATTTTACAATTATCCCGGCTTTGGATCGCTGTGAACCCCCTTTTTTGCCCCCTACCCGATCAAATTACCAGAATTGCCCAGGCGCTAACCGCCAGAGATGAAATTTTATTAGATAACACGCTACTGTTTTCGAGATATTTTGAACCGTGTCACACTCGAACAGTTTACTGGTAAATTCACCGGCTACCTTGGATGGTATAATGAGCACTTTAAAATCCCACTCGTAATAACCAAATTAATTACAGCCGGAACATTGAACAACTAACTGAAGAGTCTAAAAAGGGGAGGAATAGAATTGAGGATTTCATGGAATATTGATTCACTACATGAAGCATTAACAGGAGATTATAAACGCGCTCAGCTTAAATTCCTCCGTATATTTTCTCCTTGCTTCTCCCACTTCCCTGAACACCTCCTGGGATGATTATAGTATCTTATCTCAGTGTCCAGCAAACCGGGGGAGGGCTAGACTACCTCCTGACTTTTTTAGTCCAGGCTTTCGTTCGTACCCTCGGAAATGGCCAGGAGAGGGATATCCTTTTTAAGGGGAAGGAGCATTTTGCCCAAAGCAGTGCCAAGATAACAATTGTTGGGGCAGATCACTAGGGTATCTACTTTATAGAAGACAATGCAATAATGGCATATAGGTTTTGATGGGGGGGGGTTAACAAAGCAATTTATGGGGATGGTTCCAAGAGTTCTAAGATGATCGAGGACCGTATATTTTTTAATGTAGGGGGTGGCAATATACCTTCCGAAGAGGGGGGGCTTTATTATTGTGACCTAAGAAACAACCAAATCATAGAAATATACGAAAAACCCGGAGGGATGTGTCAATGGCCAGTTGAGAATGAACATTTGGCCACGAAAAGTAGTCAACTAAAAAATGGTAATAGGCTTCTTTTTCACCCCTCCTTTACTTTGGTTAGCCCAGGGGGTACCAGGCGGTTACGTACCCGGTAGCTGGCCCCACGCAGGGTAATCACATGAGCATGATGTAGCAGACGGTCAAGGACCGCCGCCGCGGTGCCGGGGCTTGCAAACAGGGTTCCCATTCACTGAAATCAAGATTGCTTGTAACCACCAGGGAGACGTTCTCGTATGCCCTGCTGACCAATTGGAATAGGTGATCGGAGGCGGCCTTGCCCAAGGTAAGATAGCCGAATTTACCGCCGGCCGGAACGGCATCACTGCTGCCCGAAATAAGCCATGATTCATTTTGATCTTTTACCAGGGTATATTCAACGGTACTTTCATTTCCAGCGGTGTTTGGCGCGTGTACTTTTATTTGTTAAGGTTTGGCTCATCTTTGAGGAATATAAATTTAAAGTGATCCGTTACCATAATGTTAATTTGCTTGCCGGGATAGGTGGCGCCCACTTCGTTGCCGATAGCGCAAGATTGATCTTCCGCAGCTCAATCTCGACCATTGCCGGGGTGAAAAAGGGGGCAAATATCCTTGCCACATTTTGGAGGTTTTGGCAAAGTCTCCAGTTATCTCAAAAACCTTTTGTTCGTTTAATTTTCCGATAACCTTGTCCTTGATTTCATACTTAATCTGGCACTTCAGCTGATCGGCTTCGATCAAGAACTTGATTATTTCATCCTTTGGGGTTTCATCATGTTTGTCTGCCCCCTCACCGGTTGTGTCAAATCCCGATTCTTGATCCTGCCCAGGTTCCAATTTTTGTGCAAGCAGGTCTTTGAGGAAGCCGGGAAGGGGTGTGGCTATGCCTGCCCTATGCAAGAAGTGGCGCGCTTAGGATTACCACAGGACGGGCAATAGTCATGATTTATTCCTATCCACCGGGATCTGGGGGCCCTCCCCACCGCAATTGGCGCAAAACCGATCGCCTGTGTTCAATCTGTTACCGCACTGTGGACAGTTAGCCATTGTTTTCCCTCCTGATTTTACTGGATTTAACATGGTATAGATGGCTCAACTTTAACCCGGGGCCATGAACAAAAATACCAATACACCCCCTTACCCTGCTTCCATGTACAAGGGGAAGGGGCAGGTAAAAAATGCGTTGGATCCGGAGGAATGAAATTGCGGATCAAAATTCCCTCCAAATGTTCCTGTTTGTCTGATGCTGATTGTTCATCTTTTTAGCGTGTCGGTCCATTTTCATACTCCGAGAGAATATTGTGGTTCCAAGTTTCAATATCCTATCAAGAGGCATTATTTCCCTGCCTGGAGGGCTCCCAGCCGTTGAACAGATGGGGGCATTACAAGTGTGAAAATGGAAACAAACGCCTTCCCGCCTGGTTATCCCCCCGGGGACAATTGGGCGTGGGCAGCGACAGGCCCCCGGGGTGGGATTATCGCCCGAATTGGATGGCAGGTATTAAATTGTAACTTGTAGGAACTCTCATAAAATAAATACCAAAAGGAAGTTACCCGAACCCGCCCCCGGGTATGGGAAATCGGTAATGAGGGGAGGTATAGCATGCCTTACTGTCCTGATTGTGGAAATGCGGTAGATATTGGGGATAGTTATTGCGCCAAGTGCGGTGGGAATTGGAATCCAGGGAAACTCCCGGTATTGGTGAAAAATAACCTGATTACTCAATAAGTATTCATAACCCCCGCAAGATTTCACTGGCACCTTTTATTTTCGTTTTTATATACCTTTCGTGACGGTTTCTTGTGAGGGCAATGATATTGCTACGCTTTCTACCATGAACCTAGCCATCGGTAAAAGCGTCGGGGATGAGACCATACATGGCAATGATCTGGCCATTTTCATATTGGTTTTAATACTTGCTGGGGTTGCCCTTTACTTTTGGGCAAAGGATCTGTCGTATCTGGTTTCCGCGGGTGTTTCATTTTTATGCCTCATATTATTGATAATTTTGAAGGCGGGCATCAGCCAAAAGGTGCCGAAGGGGGCAGGGCAGGATCTATTTTCCCTTTCGGTCACCGTCAAGTACCGGGTCGGATACTATCTGGAATTTTTATCAATGTTGGCATTAACAGCCCTTAACGGATATGTTGTCGGGAAAGAGGGTGTCCTGAAACAATTAAAAAGCAGACATTCAAAATAATGTATACAAGACACCCTTTCTTAAAAAGGGGTGTTTTGTAAGTACATATGATTCGTTATTGTTTCGTGGATGCCAGGAAGTCTGCGAATAGCAAATTATAAGACAAACGATTAGCGGATCCCGGAACCTGGCATCAAAACCTTTAGGATCCGGCATACATTCGATAGGTAAGTGGTGCACTATATGAGATGCCAATCAACTGACAACCAAACATGAAAAACCAGAGCATATAAATAAAAAGAGCGCGCTGCTACACCCTTGTAACATCGCGCGCTCTGTCTCTTTGGCAGGGGAGAGAGGACTTGAACCCCCAGCCTACGGTTTTGGAGACCGTTGCTCTGCCAGTTGAGCTACTCCCCTTTGCCTAATTCATTTTAATGGGCCCTACAGGGTTTGTCAATGCCGCCACCGGAATCGGAGCGGGGCAGAACAGTGGGAAACGCCCTGAAAATGGCTGTTTGGAACCTCAGGCCAAGCGGCCTGATTCATCCGACCATGGTTCAAAGTACACCTTATTATGGCAGGAGAAACTGCCCGTCCGAATGCCGGGCCGACCTGCCAACCATCAGTTCCACAATCTTTATTGGAGGTTTATATAATTGCAGGGGGCGGTATTCCACGTAAAGATCCTTTGTAGCAACAAAATTTGAAGGGATTTGGTTCAATCAAGCGAAATTAAGATGTACAGTGTAAAAACCAAGTATTTTCTCCTTGCTGAACCGAAGCAACTCCATAGGGAACACATTGGGGAGGTTTTCCGCCAATGGCCCAGCAAAATTTCATGGCTTTGACAAGTAATCAATATTTAGGTAAGGAAATTAATGCGCCGGATTTTCAAAAGGAGGGATCTGTATACGTATATACATAACCTGTCAACCGGTGCCCAAATAGCGGAGATTGATTGGAATTGCGGCGATTAATGCCCAATGCCGCAAATGCTGTGAACGTTATTTTAAAAACAGAAGGGATTTTGGGAGGGAGTAAAAAATGGTTAGATATCAGAAGGATGAAATAATAAAAGAGGCTTCACGGGTTCTTGGCTATATTGAAAACCCTTTGCTATCCGACACCGATAAAGAAAGAATAGTCCAGGATTCTATCATAAATTTTACCGATTATGTAAACCCCGGTGTGCTTGAACACCGGAAGTCGGTTTCCACAGACTACTCCTTTGTGGAATGGGAAGACGAAGGTGCTATTTTCAGGGATACCCATGGAGTGGAATTTATCGACTGCCTGGGCGGCTTTGGGATCTATACGTTGGGGCACCGCAATCCACGGGTGGTCAAGGCGGTGATGGCCCAGCTGAACCGCTATGCTTTACACAGCCAGGAGCTGGTAGATCCCTTGAGAGGTTATCTGGCCAAATTGGTTTCCATGATAACTCCCGGTGATATTAAGTATTCTTTTTTCTGCAACGGTGGGGCGGAAGCAATTGAGATGTCTCTTAAATTGGCCCGGCTGGCTACCGGGAAAACCTATTTCATCTCCACGGTAGGCGCCTTCCACGGCAAATCCATGGGTGCGGTATCGGTAGCCGGTAAAGACGTTTACAGAAAGCCGTACATTCCTCTTATCCAGGGTGTTCAGCATGTAGAATACGGCAATGCCGATGCCATGGAGGCGGCTATAAAGGCCCTGATTGCGGTGGGCGAAACCGTGGCCGGAGTTATTGTGGAACCGATACAGGGAGAGGGCGGCGTAAATATTCCCCCCGATGATTACCTGCCGAGGTTAAGGAAAATCTGTGATAAATATGATGTGTTGTTAATTACCGACGAGATTCAAACCGGCATGGGTAGAACCGGCAAGATGTGGGCGGTGGATCACCAAGATGTGGTTCCCGATATACTGGTCATGGGGAAAGCCTTTGGGGGAGGGGTCGGTCCTATAACCGGTATTGCGGCCAGGCCTCATCTGTGGGACCGGCTGAAAGAAAACCCGTGGGTCCTTGGATCCCCCACTTTCGGCGGCAATCCCCTTTGTTGTGCCGCGGCCATTGCGGCCATTAAATTAACGGTAGAAATGGATATACCGGCCATCTGTGCTGAAAAGGGTAATTACTTTTTAGAAAACCTGGCTGCGTTGAGCCGTAAATATCCGGTGCTAAAAGCGGTTAGGGGAAAGGGACTGCTCATAGGAATGGAGTTTGTGGACAGTGAAACAGGGTTTAAGGTTTCCAAGGAACTATTCAAGAAAAAAGTTCTGGTGGGCGGCACTTTGAACAATGCTCTGGTGGTGCGGATAGAGCCGCCGGCGGTGATCACCGGAGAGCAGATTGACCAGGTTCTAAAATGCCTGTCGGAAGCTCTGGAGACAGTATCCTGAAACAAGGATGAATAATGATCGCCTTATGAATAAAGGATAATATTGAGCACAGGAGAATTATTAATGATAACCCAATATATACCCTGCCAGGCCGGGTTTTCCGGCTTTAGGCTAAATGATTCAGGACCCGAAACGGCCGTTAGAGCCCATATTTGACAAGGACAATACAGGAGTTGGTGAACATGACCAGGCACACACAGTTGAATCGCTGGATTTCCGATATGGCCGGGATGTGCAGCCCGGCTAAAATAGTTTGGATTGACGGTTCGGACGAACAGAGAACAGCCCTGGAGAATGAAGCGTTATCCACCGGGGAAATGATCAGATTGGATCCCCGTAAATGGCCGGGTTGTCTATATCATCGCACCGCGGTCAATGATGTGGCCCGGACCGAAGATTTGACCTTTATCTGCTGCCGGGATCAAATAGATGCCGGCCCCACCAACAACTGGATGTCTCCCGAAGAGGCTTACCGGAGGGGTAGGGAAATTTTTCAGGGCTCCATGGCCGGCAGGACCATGTATGTGATTCCCTTTTCCATGGGGCCTCTGGGTTCGCCCTTCAGCAAGATCGGCATAGAACTTACTGACAGTATCTATGTGGTGCTAAATATGCTGATCATGACCCGGGCCGGCAAAAAGGTTCTAGATCAACTGGGGGATAACGGTGAATTTACAAGGGGTCTTCACGGCAAGGCCGATCTTGATCTTAAGCGGCGGCTGATCCTTCATTTTCCCGAAGACAACACTATCTGGAGCGTGGGTTCCGGTTATGGAGGAAATGTTCTTCTGGGAAAAAAATGCCTGAGCCTGCGCATAGCCAGTTATCTGGGTAAACACGAAGGATGGATGGCCGAACATATGTTGATCATGGGCCTGGAAGACCCCCGGGGCAATGTGGACTATGTCGCCGCTGCTTTTCCCAGCGCCTGCGGGAAAACCAATCTGGCCATGCTGGTGCCGCCGGAGCAGTTTACAGAAAAAGGTTACCGGATCTGGACCATCGGCGATGATATTGCCTGGCTGCGGGTGGGCAGCGACGGCAGATTATGGGCGGTCAACCCCGAGGCCGGTTTTTTCGGTGTGGCCCCGGGAACCAACTGCCGCAGCAATCCCAATATCATGAAAACCATACGTAAAAATACGATATTTACCAATGTTCTGTTGACCTCAAAGGGGGATGTTTGGTGGGAAAACGGCGAGGGACCGGCACCTTCCTCCGGTGAGGCTTGGGACGGGCGCAAATGGAGACCCGGAATGAAAGATGCTTCGGGAAAAGACATCCCCGGTGCACATCCCAATTCCCGGTTTACCGCACCCATCACCCAATCTCCCCTTTTTTCTCCCGAGTGGGACAATCCCCGGGGGGTCCCCCTGTCGGCAATTGTGTTCGGGGGAAGAAGATCAAATCTGATCCCCCTGGTTTATGAGGCTTTTGATTGGCCCCATGGGGTTTACATGGGCGCCACCATGTCCTCTGAAATTACCGCCGCCCAATACGGCCACCAGGGACAGGTTCGCCGTGATCCCATGGCCATGCTGCCGTTTTGCGGTTATAATATGGGACACTACTTCGGTCATTGGCTGGACATGGGCCGAAGACTGAACAGGCCTCCTGGAATATTTTATGTGAACTGGTTCAGGAAAGATGAACAGGGCAAATTCATGTGGCCCGGTTTTGGAGAAAATTTCCGGGTGATCAAGTGGATTATCGATCGAGTTCACCGCCGGGCCGAGGCGGTGGAAACGCCCCTGGGTTATCTGCCAAAAATGAAGGATCTGGAATTGAACGGGCTGGACCTCCCGCCGGCAACCCTGGAAAAAATGCTGAAGGTGATCCCCGAAGAATGGCAAGCAGAGCTGGAAAGCCAGCAGGAATTTTTTGCGCAATTCGGATCCACCCTGCCTCCGGAAATTGAGCGACAGTGCTCGGCTTTAGCAGAAAGGCTCTGTGTGAAAAATAAACTATAAAACTGATCCTGAAGGGTCAGATCCAGTTCCGGGCAGCCGGCTATTGCGCCGGCTTGATCAATAATATAGAATTGTGGTAATCGATTGAGGAGGACAAGAACATGCACATTCCTCATACCGGGTTAATCGGATGTGGGGTTATGGGTTCAACCCTGGCCAAAGGCATGATCAAAGGCGGAAAACTCGCTCCCCAGTATCTGCGGCTTTATGATCTGCGAAAAGAAAGCATGCTGAAATTATCTTCTGAACTAGACGCCAAAGCGGCCACAGGTCTGGATGAGCTTTGTCGGGACTGTGCGCTGATATTCGTGGCTGTCAAACCCCGGGACATGGCAACCGTCCTGTCTGGAATCAGGGATCATTTCGGGGGATCCCGGATATTGGTTTCAGTGGCCGCGGGGATCAGCACCGATTATTTGCAGAACCGGCTGCCGTCAGACTGCAAAACGGTACGCCTGATGCCTAATACGCCTTGCCTGGTTGGAGAAGGAGTTATCGCCCTAAGCCCGGGCGCCAGGACCACCTCCGAGGATGTGTCCCTGGTTAGGGAGATGATTGCTCCCCTGGGAATGACGGTGGAAGTCCCCGAAAATTTGATGGAAGCTGTAACCGGTTTGAGCGGCAGCGGCCCCGCCTATGTATTTCTGGTCCTGGAAGCCCTGATCGAGGGAGGGGTGGAGGTGGGTTTGAGCCGGGAATTGGCCAACAAACTGGCGGTTCAGACCATTATCGGCGCGGCCAAAATGGCTCAAATTACCGGACGGCATCCAGCTATCCTTAAGAACGAAATTACCTCGCCGGCCGGCACTACCAGTTCTGCCCTGCGTATACTGGAAGACGGCGCCGTAAAGGGCAAATTAATTGCCGCGGTGGCGGAATCTGCACGGCGGGCGGGAGAGATGGCGGGAGAGTTGTCCGATGAATAGATTTCGCCCGGAATCTGTATCCCCTTTCCAGAGGGTGGTCATTAAGGTAGGCACCAGGTTGCTGACCCACTCCACCGGCTGTCTTAATCCTGAGTATATTGAAAAATTGATCAACCAGGTGGCCGGCCTGCACAGGCAGGGGATGGAGATCATCCTGGTATCTTCAGGGGCCATAGGGGCGGGAATAGGGCGTATGCAAATGAAGCGACGGCCCGTTTCCATCCCCGAAAAACAGGCGGCGGCCGCGGTGGGTCAGGGGTTGCTTATCCAGAACTATGAGAGACTGTTTTCAGAATACGGGATTACGGTAGCCCAGGTATTGCTTACCCGCGCCGATCTGATCGGCAGGCGCCGCTACATCAATGCCCGCAATACCATCAACTGTCTGCTGAGCTGGGGTGTTGTACCGATCATAAATGAAAATGATACGGTGTCGGTGGAAGAGATCGAATTCGGGGACAACGATCAGCTCTCGGCACTGCTGGCCGGGTTGGTTGACGCTCGCTTGCTGATAATTCTGACCAATATAGATGGGTTTTATGATGGCCATCCCCGAAAAGAACCGGGCGCGAGGCTGATCCCGGTGATAAACGAGATTACTCCCAAGATTAGATCCTGGGCCGGATTTTCGGGCGACGACCTTGCCACCGGGGGTATGGTTACCAAACTAAAAGCGGCGGAAATTGCCACCTACTCCGGAGTGGGGGTATATATTGCCAATGGCACCGCCCCGGATATCCTGAACAGAATATTTTCCGGGGAGCCGGCCGGCACCTATTTTAGTCCCCGCAAACAATATCTGAGCCACCGCAAGCGCTGGATTGCCTATGGGAAGGTAGTTAAGGGAAATGTTACAGTCGATAACGGGGCCCGGGACGCGCTCTGCCGGGAAGGCAAGAGTTTGCTGCCGGTAGGGGTTATTTCAGTAGGCGGTTCGTTTAAACCCGGGGATCTGGTGGCGGTGCTGGATGCGGGGGGCCGGGAGCTGGGCCGGGGCCTGACCAATTTTTCCTCTGCCGAACTTTCCCGGATCAAAATGCACCCCAGCAATGAAATCTCCTCCATTTTGGGGGTAACGGACGATCCCCAGGAGGTAATTCACCGTGATAATTTGGTAATTTACGGCTGTGGTTCTGAAAGGAGAGGGGAAGATGCATCCCGAGGTAACTGAAAAAGCCCGGCAGGCGTGTGCTGCCGCCCGTGTGCTTGCCAACAGCTCAACTGCAGAGAAGAACCGGGCTCTGCTGCTGATTGCCGGGGCCCTTAAAGAACGGGCGGGGCTGATCAGGGAAGCCAACAAAATTGATTTGGAAAATTTAAAGCAGAAACCGGACTATACCAATGCTTTTTATGATCGGTTATTGTTGACCCCCGAAAGGATTGACGGCATGGCGGGGGGGCTGAGGGAAATAGCCGCCCTGGAGGATCCGGTGGGTGAGGTGGAGGGGATGTCCCGCCGCCCGAATGGTTTGCAGATCGGCCGCATCCGGGTTCCCATCGGGGTTATCGGAATTATTTATGAGGCCCGGCCCAACGTGACCGTAGATGCAGCCGGGTTGACCCTGAAATCCGGGAATGCAGTTATTCTCAGGGGTAGTTCTGAGGCCATCCATTCAAATAGAGCCCTGGTTGAAATAATACAGGAACAGTTGCGCAAGGCCGGGCTGCCGCCCGGTGCGGTGGTGCTGATCGAGGATACCGATCGGAGCGCCGCCCTGGCGCTGATGCGTTTGAATCAATACCTGGATCTATTGATTCCCAGGGGAGGGCCCTCCCTGATCGCTGCGGTGATCGAAAACTCAACAGTACCGGTGATCAAAACCGGCGCTGGAAATTGTCATATTTATGTGGATGACGGTGCAGATCCGGAAAGTGCAGTTTCGATCATCCTCAATGCCAAGGTTCAACGGCCCGGAGTATGCAACGCCTTGGAAACCTTGCTGTTGCACCGGACGGTTGCTCCCACGCTGATTCCCGCCGTTGTTCCCGAGTTGCTGTTGAGGGGAGTGGAAATCAGGGGATGCCCCCTTGCCCAGAGCTACCACGGGGAAATAAAACCGGCGGCGGATCAGGATTGGGAGACCGAGTACCTGGATCTGATCCTGGCGGTAAAAATAGTGGATAGTCTTCAGGCCGCAATAGAGCATATCAGTCGTTACGGAACCGGGCATTCCGAAGCGATTCTTACCGCCGATTATTACCGGGCCAGGGAGTTTGTATCGCGGGTTGACGCTGCCGCGGTATATGTCAATGCCTCTACCAGATTCACCGATGGTTTTGAATTTGGGTTGGGAGCCGAGATGGGGATCAGCACCCAGAAATTGCATGCCCGCGGCCCGATGGGGTTGAAAGAGCTGACCAGCCTTAAATACATTATTTACGGTGAGGGGCAAATCCGACAATAAGGAGGTACAGCTATGAGCCGGTTTCAGGACGCATTGAATAAAGGGAATATTCTTTTGGTGGATACAACCTTGAGGGACGGTGAACAGACTGCGGGGGTGGTATTTTCCAATCAGGAAAAATTGCAGATTGCCCGGATGCTGGATGCGATAGGGGTTCAACAGATTGAGGCCGGTATTCCGGTGATGGGGGGCGATGAAAAGAAAGTAGTGAAAAAAATCGTCGAGCTTGAACTGGAGGCCAGCATCATGGGCTGGAACCGGGCGAATGTGGGCGACGTTCAGCATTCCCTCGATTGCGGAGTGGATTCGGTGGCCATCTCTATCTCCACCTCCGATATTCATATCATTCACAAGCTGCGCACCGACCGGGATTGGGTTTTATCCAACATGACCAGAGCGGTAGAATATGCTAAAAAGGCGGGGGTCTATGTCTCGGTGAACGCAGAGGACGCCTCCCGCAGCGAGCTGGAGTTTTTATTAAAATTTGCCAAAGAAGCCAGGGAGGCCGGAGCGGACCGCCTGCGGTTTTGTGATACCGTAGGTGTGATGGAGCCCTTCAAGACCTATGATCTGATAAAAACCCTGATCGAAGAGACCGGCATGGTTATTGAAATGCACACTCATAATGACTTTGGAATGGCCACCGCCAACGCCCTGGCCGGCGCCAGGGCAGGCGCCCGCTTGATCGGGGTTACCGTAGGCGGGCTGGGCGAACGGGCCGGGAACGCCGCTTTGGAAGAGATTATCATGGCCCTGAAAGTTCTTATGGGCCGGGATGATCTGGGTATAGACACCAAAAAATTTCACGAACTCTCGGAATATGTAGGCCGTGCTTCCGGCAGGCCGATCTCTCCCGGCAAACCGATTGTGGGTTCAAATACCTTTGCCCATGAATCCGGAATTCATGCCGACGGCGTGCTGAAGAACCCCTCTACCTATGAGGTGTTCAGCCCGGAAGATGTGGGATTGGAACGCCAGATTATCATCGGCAAACATTCCGGCTCCAAATCGATTATCATGAAATTTCAGGAATACGGTATCCAGCTCTCCGCGGCGGAGGCGGAAGAACTGCTTCCGGCTGTCCGCAGCGCTACTGTGGAGCTGAAACGCTGCCTGTTTGATAAAGAAATCATGTATATTTATGAAGACTATTTACAGCAAAAAAGAAAAAACAAAAGCAAAAATTAAATATATCCCTATGACGGCAGGCCATGCGACAGGTATTTCCTGTCGCATTCTTGTGAAAGCGTCCCTTGTCGGGGGATGATCGGGCACGCATTTTAGCTTTTCGCCTTTGTGGCCATATTAATAGGGAGATAAACAGGCAAAATAGGTAAAACTGCTTTTAAATTTCTCTGTGGGATTAAGCGGGTAGGGGCAGCGGTTAAAGGAGATTATCCTAATGGTGGAAAATATCTACTGCGCAATCGATATCGGCGGAACTAAAATCCTAATTTATTTTATAGATCAGGAAAGAACGATCTACCACAAACAGCGCTTATCCACCCCTGCCGGAAAAGGGGCCGAGGCGCTGGTAGAGGCAATCAACCGTGGAATGAACAGCGGTCTTCGGGAGGTCGGTCTGGAGATCGAAGATATTTCGGGGATAGGTATTTGTATCGCCGCCCTGCTGGACCATGAACAGGGGATAGTTTACCAAGCGCCAAATTTGGGCTGGACCCAACCGGTAGCCTTGAAGGAGGCGATGATAAATTTCTGGAAATGTCCCGTGCTGATTGAGAATGACGCCAATGCCGCCGTTTTAGGTGAGGTATGCTACGGTGCCGCCCGTGGACACCGGCATGCAATTTATATTACAATCAGTACCGGTATTGGAGGAGGGCTTTTCCTGAATGGCCGGATTTACCGCGGGAGCAGCGGCTTTGCCGGTGAAATAGGGCACGTAAAACCTTTTGGAACCGGTCGAACCTGCGGGTGCGGCGGGAAGGATTGCCTTGAAGCCTGGGCTTCCGGCAAGGGGATTGCGCGCAGTGCCCACTTGTGGAAGGAGGGGGCGGGTGATGCGTCGGAAATATTTGCCTTTGCCGGTACGGGGGATTCCGGGGCTCGGCAGATAATTGACCGGGCCGCGGAGGATATATCTGCCGGCCTGGCCAACCTGGTGGCGATCCTGAACCCCTCCTGCCTGATCCTGGGAGGGACGGTGGTTGCCGCCAACCCGACATTTTTTGAAAAAATCAGCAGCCTGGTTAGGGAAAAAGCCCTAAAAGCTGCTGTTTCCATAACTCCGCTGGAGATAGTGCCCTCCGGGCTTGAACCGGAAGCAGGTATCTGGGGTATTTATGCCCTGATGACCCGGGAGCAGGGTTAAATTACAGGTCAGGTGTGATTCTTTTAAGAATTGGATGATTATATATCTGTTGTCATAGAATATTTGGGGCATATGGTAAATAAGTACGGCGTCCTGGGGATAGGCGCGGCCATGTTTACTGAGAGCCTGGGAGTGCCGTTTGCCTCCACGGTGGTATTTCTTTCCGCGGGAGGGCTGATTAACAGCGGCAAAATATCTTTTTGGGCCTTATTTGCAGCTTCCACTGCCGGGATCACTCTGGGAAGCATCGCCGGCTACCTGCTGGGATATATCAGCCGGGTCATGGGCCGGGTGATCAAATTAACATTGGGGAACCGCTGGATCAACTGTCATTTGCCAGAGAATAATGGCAAATCTGTGATTCTGAAATTCATGGCACGCTATGGGAATTATTCAATTTTTATGGCTCAACTGTTTGGGATTACCAGGACTTTTGTCTCTATTCCCGCCGGGATCATGGGCATGAATTTGCCATTGTTCACGGTGTATACCGCTCTGGGCGGCGCCCTGTTCAGCCTGGGATCGATCGGCCTCAGCATTCTGCTGACCGGAATATTAAAGATTTTTTATAGATATCTGCGCCTGTTTTTAACTCTGCCCGCCCCGGTTTGGCTCCTATCCGGCGCGCTGATCGCCTTGATGATCTGGGTTTACCGGCGCCTGGGATGGAAATTCCCCCTGAAAAAATTGTTTATTTGGGGGAAAACATGGCTGGAACGAATAAAGTGAAGGGAATTTTCTTGATCTGGGCCAAATCACCCTTTTTATATGCTTGATTGATTGCCGGTGCCGGCAAATATGGCCAAGAGATTAAGAAGGGTAATCAGAGAAAATGCCGCTCCATAGCCCCAGACCACACCGGCAATTCCGTAGGACGGGCTGGCGGTCAGATAATAAATGACGGCCAGGCTGAGGGCGGTGCCGGTAAGATCGCTGGCCATGGCCACTGCCGGTTTACCCAGGCCGTGCAGAATGGAGGCGGTGGTGTATTGAAGAAAAGCCAGCGGGGCCAAGGGAGCCAACATGATTACAATGGGAGTTGCTTCCGTGCAACCATAAAGGATCTGAACCAGAATCCGGGCAAAGGGAGTCAGGATCAGCCAGCTCAGCACCCCGGTAATAGCGGTGACGGCCAGAAAAATACTGATCAACCGGTACAGGCGCCCCGGTATCTTTACCGCTGCTGCTCCTGCTATGGCCGGCACCAGGGCCATATTCAAAGGGACGATCAACACCGTCGGCAGGAACAACAGGGGCAGCGCCATACCCGAAAACTGCCCGAACAAAGAGATGGCCTGGCCGGAACTGAATCCCGCCACCTGTAGGCGGGAGGGGATAATCCAGGATTCAACGGCCTGGGTAATTGCCGCGGTCAATCTGAAACCCAGCAATGGAAGGGCCAGTTGGAACATCTCACGCTTCAGTCGGTGATTCTCTTTGAGGGAAAAGCGCTTTATTATTTTTACGGGGCGGCGGTGGAACTTGATCAGCACCAGCAAACCGCACGCTTCGCCGGCGGTGATACCGGCTACCATCCCCAAAATGGCATATTCCAGCCCCCAGGGCAGCAGAAAACAGGCCGCGGCCAGCCCTACCGCTATTCTCGCCACTTGCTCCCCCAACTGCGAGAGGGCCAGGGGAAACATTTCATTTTTTCCCTGATAATAACTTCGCAGGATGGAGGAAAAAGCCACCATCACAAATGCTGCCGGCATCAATCGCAAACCGGGGAGGATCCGGGGATCAGGAATGAATTTAAGCGGAAAATTGAGCGCGGTCCAAAGAATAATTGACAGAAACAAAGCGGCGGGGACGGTAAAACCCAGGGCCAATTTGTAAATCCGGTATTGGCCGGCTTCGTCACCCACCGCGTGGCGATCGGCAACCATTTTCATTGCCGCTCCCGGAAGCCCCAGACTGACCACTACCGCCAGTAAAATATAATGGGGTATTATCATCTGGAACAGCCCCAGGCCTTCCGCCCCGACAAGTCTGGACAGGTACATTCGGTTAACCATTCCCAGCAAACGGGTAATTACCGAGGCCGCGCCCAGTTGGATGACTCCTTTAAACAAATTGCCGCCGGTAAAAATTCGTTTAAAGCGCATGTTGATTTATGTTATGCACAGGGGCGGCATTAAAGAAGTGACACCGGCGTATTCATCGACATTCCGCATCCCCCGGTAGGATTTCGGAGTGAGAGAGCCGAAGTCCCTTCGGTAACATTTTAAGTGAGTGAACGCGCATAATTGGTATAATAAGGCCGTGGAGGTATAATAAAATTGATTAATGACTATGAAAAAATGATCGAAGATACAGGCCAGATTGGCCGGGGAAAATCATATTATATATTTTCTTTCGGCTGTCAGATGAACGAACATGACAGCGAGGTGCTGGAAGGCATGCTGAGGGGTCTTGCCTATTGTCCTGCTGCGGATCCGCAGGAAGCTGATTTGATCGTTATAAATACCTGCGCGGTGCGCCGTAAACCGGAGGAAAAAGTGACCGCTTTGCTGGGCAGGCTGAAACCTTTGAAACAGCAAAATCCGGATCTGATTATAGCCGTGGGGGGCTGTATGGTCCAGCAGAAAGGAATGCCGGAATCGCTGGCCAGGCGCTTTGGGTATATTGATCTCATATTTGGGACCCATGCCCTGCCCGGTTTTCCTCACCTTCTGGAACAGGCCGGGGGGAGGCGGCAGCCCCTGATTGATGTCGGGGAGTACCCCGGTTGCCGAACGCGGCAGCTTCCCGTCCGCCGGGCAAGCCGATTCAAGGCTTGGCTGCCGGTAATTTACGGTTGCAACAATTATTGTTCATACTGCATAGTGCCCTATGTACGGGGCCGGGAAACAAGCCGCCCCAAAGATCTTATTATCAGTGAGGCTTCCGCCTTGGCCCGGGATGGTTATCTGGAATTGACCCTGCTGGGGCAGAATGTTAATTCCTATGGTCTGGATCTGCCTGAAGGAGGGCCATATGGTTTTGCGGATCTGCTTCTGGATCTGAACCGTATACAGGGAATTTCAAGGATCCGTTTTCTGACTTCCCATCCCAAGGATATTTCAGCCGGCCTGATCGAAGCGGTAAGGGATGCTGAAAAAGTATGCGAACATATTCATCTTCCTGTTCAGACGGGCAGCAACCGCCTCCTCAAGGCCATGAATCGCAATTATACCCGGGAACGCTACCTGGAACTGATCGCAAATATAAAACAGGAGATTGTGGGAGCGGCCGTTACTACCGATATCATTGTCGGTTATCCGGGGGAAACCGACAATGACTTTTATCAAACCCTCGAACTGGTGAAAGAAGCACGTTTTGATAATGCCTTTATTTTTCTTTATTCCCCCCGAAGCGGTACCCGGGCGACGAAAACGGCTGACAGCCTTTCGGTGGAAGAGAAAAAGAGGCGGATGCAGGAAATTTCCAGAGTGCAAAACGGGATCAGCCGGGAGATTAACCAGGGCCTGGTAGGTACCAGGGCTGAAGTGCTGGTGGAGGGGACCAGCAAACGAAATCCTCGGATGCAATCCGGAAGGACCCGGACCGGCAAGCTGGTCCATTTTTCAGCCGGCAAAGACTTGGCGGGCAAGCTGGTGGAGGTATCGATCAAGAAGGCCTGCACCTGGCACCTGATCGGAGAAACGGCAGAAAAAACTGAGAAAGAAACCAAGGAGGTTTACAGTTGAGCGGGCTGACACCGATGATGAAACAGTATCTCGAATATAAACAGCAACATCCCGATAAAATATTGCTGTTTCAAGTCGGCGATTTTTATGAAACATTTTTTGAAGACGCAGAAATTGCCGCCCGGGAACTGGAAATAGTGCTCACTACTCGTGATAGCCAGAAAGATGCTCCCATCCCCCTGGCGGGGGTGCCTGTACATGCCGTGGAATCATATATCAATAAACTGCTGAACAGGGGATACAAGGTAGTGGTCTGCGATCAGGTGGAGGAGGCCCCGGCGGGCAAGGGTCTGTTTCGCCGGGAAATCAGCCGCATCCTGACCCCGGGTACGGTTACCGATCCGGAAATGTTGGAGGAAAGCAGAAACAATTATCTGGTAGCCCTGGCCAATCTCCCCGGATCCGATCTCTACGGGCTGGCGGCGGTGGATGTTTCCACCGGGGAAATTCGCCTGGGTGAATGGCCGGCCGAAGATTTCCGGAACCTGGCCGATGAACTTTCCCGCCTTCAGCCGGCGGAATGTATTTGCACTTCACCCGATCTGGTCGAAAAAATTACTCCTTATCTCAAGGCGGCCGGAACCCTGATGGAAGTGATTGAATATTCGATCGGATCAGATCGGGCAAAAAAAGCATTTGATGAACAATGGGGGGAGGGTACCTGGGACAGTCTCCCTTTTCACCGCTACCGGGCCGCCGCTTGCGCCGGGGCATTGGCGCTGGCTTACCTGAAAGGATTACAGCACCTGGGTAAGGTGACGCACCTGTGCCGGCCCGAGCGTTATGATACCGGAACGGGTATGTCCGTGGATTATATTACCGGCCGGAATCTGGAACTGACCCAAAGCATCCGGGAGGGAGAAAAGCAAGGGAGTCTGCTGGGGGTGCTCGATCACTGCGCCAGCGCCATGGGGCGCAGGATGCTCAGACGTTGGGTGGAACAGCCGCTGGTAGATCCGGCGCTGATTATGGAAAGGCTGGACGCGGTGGAAGAGTTGTATAAAAATTCTCTTTGCCGCTACGAAATACGCGCCCTGCTATCGAAAATGATCGACCTGGAACGATTTTGCAGCCGTTTGGCGGCCCGCCGGCTCAATGCCCGCGATCTGGTGGGTTTAAAAAATGCCCTGCTGTTGCTGAAGCCCCTTGAAAAACTACTGTCCGGCTTTGAGGCACCGCTGCTTAAGGATCTGAGCTGTTTGCCGGATTTAACCGGGTTGATTGAACTGATTTCAAAGGCGCTGGTGGACGAACCCCCAAACGGTTTGCGCGAGGGAGGCCTGATTCGAGAAGGTTACCATGAGCAGGTGGACCACTGGCGAAATATTGCCCGCGATGGGCGGGGTTGGCTTCTGCAATATGAACAGCAGGAAATCAAGCGGACCGGGATCAAATCCCTGAAGGTGGGATACAACCGTAATTTCGGTTATTACCTGGAGGTTACCCGCTCAAACCTGCAACACGTCCCGCCGGAATATCACCGCCGCCAAACATTGGTCAATGCCGAACGTTTCATTACCCCCGAGCTGACCGAAATGGAGGAACAGATCACCGGAGCCCGTGAAAAATTGGAACAACTGGAATACCGGCTGTTCGAGGGCCTGATGGAAACAATAGCCGCCGGCACCTCGGATCTGCAGGAGGCGGCGCACCGGCTGGCCCGTTTGGATTGCCTGCAAAACCTGGCCGGGGTGGCCGAAAGCAACTGTTACTGCCGACCCATTTTTTCCGATAGCGGAAAACTGAGCATTGCCCACGGCCGGCATCCGGTGGTGGAGCAATTGTCCGGGCAACGCTTTGTTCCCAATAACGCCTCCATGAGTGAACAGATCCATCTATTGCTGATCACGGGCCCCAACATGGCCGGCAAAAGCACTTACATTCGCAGCATTGCCCTGATCTGCCTGATGGGGCAGATCGGCAGCTTCGTCCCCGCCCGGGAAGCCGTGCTTCCGGTGGTGGACCGGATTTTTGCCCGGGTGGGAGCCAGCGACGATCTCAGCCGCGGCCTCAGCACTTTCATGGTGGAAATGCAGGAAACCGCCGCTATACTGAAGGAGGCCACTCCCCGCAGTTTGATCATTTTGGATGAGATCGGCAGGGGGACAAGCACCTATGATGGAATGAGCATCGCCCGAAGTGTGCTGGAGTATATTGCCGGACAAATTAAAGCCAAGACCCTTTTTTCCACCCATTACCACGAACTGACCGCACTGGAAAAGGAACTGCCGCCGGTCAAGAATTACACCATGGCCGTAAAAGAGAAAGGGCAGGAGATCGTCTTTTTACGTCAGGTGGTTCCCGGCCAATCCGACAAGAGCTACGGGCTCAACGTGGCCCGCCTGGCGGGAATGCCTCTACCGGTAATTGCCAGGGCGGAAGAAGTTCTGGCCGGCTTGGAAGCGGCGGCCGCTGTTACCGGTGAGCGCCAACTGACCATGATTCCCTATATCTCGTCTTTTCCTGGCAACCAGGTGGCCGAACATCTGCTGAACGAGTTGAAGGAGATAGATATCAACCGCCTTACCCCGCTGGAGTCGTTGCAGGTCCTGTATGAGCTTCAGCAAAAAGCTTTTCGAGAAACCGAACGAAAGGAACAGCAGAGGTCCAAATGAGTGTAAACATCTTGCACCCGGAAATTGTGAAACATATTGCGGCCGGGGAGGTGGTGGAAAATCCGGCTTCGGTGGTCAAGGAGCTGGCGGAAAATGCCCTGGATGCCGGCGCTGATCGGGTTGAGATTTCAGTGCAAGAGGGGGGCATCAAATCTATACAGGTAACAGATAACGGAGAAGGGGTTTTATTTGACGATCTTCCGCTAATATTTCAAAGATATGCCACCAGCAAGATTGCCCGTCTGGAGGATCTGGCCGCCATTACCAGCCTGGGATTCAGGGGAGAAGCGCTACCCAGCATTGCTGCCGTGTCAAGATTAACCGCGACCAGCCGTCGGCGGGGGGAGCCCGCGGGAGGGCTGATCATGCTGGAAGGAGGCAAATTAATTGGCAACCGGGAGGCAGGAGCCCCCGAGGGAACCGAGATGCTGGTGAAAGATCTGTTCTTCAACACCCCGGCCCGGTTGAAATTTTTAAAGTCTCCTCCGGTGGAAACGGGGAGGATATCATTTTTATTGTGGGAACTTTCCCTGGGACATCCGCGGGTTTCCTTCAGCCTGCGCAGCAACGGGCGTAATCTTCTGCAAACCTCCGGCGACGGATCTTTGCCTTCAATTATGGGAGCCATCCATGGAAACAAATGTGCCGGATCCCTCCTTGAGCTTGATTACCGGTACGAGGAAGTCCCGATAGAGATTTCCGGCTATCTCTCTACACCCTATTATCACCGCTCTTCACGGCGCGGTATTACCGTCATTGTGAACGGGAGGCCTGTAAAAGCCCCTCAGATTGTCTATGCCCTGGAGAGGGGTTACGGAACCCTTCTTCCCAGGGGGCGTTACCCGGTGGCGGTAATCGGGATCCGCATGCCTCCGGATCTCCTGGATGTCAACGTGCATCCTTCAAAAACCATGGTGCGGTTTCAACATCCCAAAATGCTCTCCGATCTGGTTTACCGGACGGTTAAATCCGTGCTGGAAAAACGGATGCCACTGCCCCATTTTAAAAACAAGACGGGCGGGGCCAGTCCCGATTTATATAGCAGGGGATCGGCAATCCCTGCTGATAGAATTGCGGTCGATGCGGGCGAACTGGTAACGGAAGGCGGTGAAAATATATCCCTATACCGCCGACAAGCCTGGGACCTGGAGGAAGAGCCAAAACTGCCGGGAACAGATGCCGCTTCATTGCCGCAGATGGAAACAGGGCGCATGCGGTTGATCGGGCAGTTTCTGCACAGTTATCTGGTCGCACAACGAGGCGAAGAACTCCTGCTGATAGATCAGCATGCCGCCCATGAGAGAATATTGTATCATAAGCTGATCTCTTCACCGCCTGGGCATCAGGCGGTTCAGTTAACCCTGCCCTTGGAGATTGAGATACCCCCCCCCTGGCGGGAAAGGTTTGCCGAACTCAAAGAAGCCCTGCAGGGGCTGGGATTTAAACTGGAACCATTTGGTGATAATAACTATATTATCCGCTCGTTGCCTGTATTGTTGAGGGGGGAGATCACCGGCCGGGATATTCAGGACCTGCTGGAAGCGCTGCTTTCGGAGGAACCCGAACCGGGAATGAGCAAACAAGAGCAGGTTTGCCGGGATATTGCCTGCCAACAGGCGATAAAAGCCAAACAGGCGCTGACCTTTCGGGAAATGGAGGCGCTGCTGGATGAGCTGCAGTCTGTGCCCGGCTACCAATACTGCCCTCACGGCCGGCCCAGCATCATTAGCTTCCAGCGCACCGATCTGGACAAAATGTTCCGGCGCAAAGGAGGTAAGTAAGTGGCAGTGACCCCCTCCCAAAAAACAAGGATAGTAGGCCTGGTTGGGCCCACTGCCGCCGGAAAAAGTTCACTCGCGGTCAGGCTGGCCCTGTTGATGAATGCGGATATAGTTACCGCCGATTCAGCTCAGATATACCGTTACCTTAATATCGGCACGGCAAAGCCGGGGCCGGAAGAGAGGCAATCGGTTCGACATCATTTGATCGATCTGGTAGAACCGGACCAGCAGTTCAGTGTTGCCAACTACCAGGCAGCAGCTTATGAGGTGATTGCCGATCTGGAAAGCTCGGGAAAGCCGGCTCTGCTGGTAGGCGGAAGCGGATTGTATGTGAATGCGGTGATCGACGGGTATGCCTTTGAAGCCAGAGGGAAAAACGAACAAATACGTCGCCGCTTGCAGGAGGAGGCCGACCAAGGAGGAAACCAGCCCCTTTTGCGGCGATTGGAAAAGGTGGACCCCCGGGCCGCCGCCGGGATACATCCCGCCGATACGCGCCGAATTATCAGGGCGCTGGAGGTTTACCTTCAGGATGGGCGCCCTATATCGGAACAGGTGGAAAAGACCGGCAAGGGAAAACCGGATTTTGATCTGATGATGTTTGGACTTACCCTGCCCCGCCAAAAACTCTATGCGCGAATCCGAAATCGGCTGGATGACATGCTGGGGCGTGGATTTCTAAAAGAGGTGGAGCAGGTGCTGGAGATGGGTTTTTCTCCCCAATGCCCGGGTTTGCAAAATCTGGGTTACCGGCAGTTGGTGAGTTATTTAAACGGCCTGTTCTCCTGGGAGGAAACAGTGGAGAATATATGCCGGGATACCCGCCGCCTGGCCAAACGCCAGCTAACTTGGTTCCGGAGAGATTCCCGCATCCGTTGGCTGGAATATGAAAGCGATCCCGAACTAGCATGGATGGCCGAATATATTTGGACCCAGGTGAAGGGAAACAGGCCTTTATAGAAGAATATTACAGGTATTCTAAGGAATGGAGGGGACCTTTCCAATGAAGGGACCGGTTAATTTGCAGGACACATTTTTAAACCAGGCCCGCAAAGAGAACATGCCGACCACAGTATTTTTGGTCAATGGTTATCAGATCAAAGGTACTGTCAGGAGTTTTGACAACTTTACCATATTGCTGGAGGTGGAGGGGAAGCAACAGCTGGTCTACAAGCATGCCGTTTCCACCATTATCCCTTTTAGAAATATAAGTCTGCAAACTCCGGAAGAAGATCTGCCCTAGCAGGCCCAATTTCGATCCAGGTGTCTGTTGGCCGCCGCCTCAAATGTGTTTTTTTATTGCCCCATAACCTGCCCGAGGCCCTGCCTCTTTTGACGGCACTCGCGTATAATATCAGAGGAGCGGCGGGGAGGGGGAAAAGTGATCAAGTCTAAGCGCCTTGATCAGATCCATAAACAGATCAACCGGGGAGAACTTAATACCATTGCGGCGCTGAAAGCTCTGAGCGAACTTCCGGAAAGGCTGCCGGCGGATCATCCGGAACCGGGAAAAAATCCGGTGCTCTCCTCAGCCCTGTTTGAGCTGAACCGGCTGGTGGGACTATCGCAGGTAAAACAAATTGTTCTGGAAATCAAGGCCTACATAGAGATCCAACAGAAAAGGGCCGATTGTGGTCTCCGGAAAAGCCCCCAGGCGCTGCACATGATTTTCAAGGGAAACCCGGGAACAGGCAAAACTACTGTCGCCAGATTGATGGGTCAGATCTTCAAAGGTCTGCAGGTGCTTCCTCAGGGACATCTGATAGAGGCGGAAAGGGCAGACCTGGTAGGGGAATATATAGGACAGACCGCCCAAAAAACACGAGATAAGATAAAAAAATCTCAAGGTGGAATCTTATTTATTGACGAAGCCTATTCCCTGGGAAGGGGCGGGGAAAGGGACTTCGGTAAAGAAGCAATAGATGTTCTGGTAAAAGGGATGGAGGATTTTCGAAATGAATTTGTTTTGGTCCTGGCCGGTTATCGGCTGGAGATGTCCCGATTCATCTCCCTGAACCCGGGCTTATCCTCGCGCTTTCCCATTCAGATAGATTTCCCTGACTATTCGATCCAAGAGTTGCTGGCTATTGCCGACATGATGGCCACCGAACGCCATTACCGGTGGTCGCCTGCAGCCCGGGTTTCCTTGAAACGATACTTGTCGGGGAGCCTTCATTGGTCTCAGCCCCACTTCAGCAATGCCCGTCTGGTAAGGAATATCCTGGAAAAATCACTTCGCCGCCAGGCTTTGCGTCTCAGCGGCCGGCAAAGCCTTAGCCGTGAAGAGCTGATGACCATTGAGGCGGAAGATCTGGCGGTGCAAATCCCATGACTCTGAAAGTGGCCGTAGTAGGGGCTCCCGGAAGCGGCAAAACATTATTCTGTATAAACTGGTGCGAATATCTGGGGGCGGCCAGGATTTATTACCATCAATCAAACGGCACAGGCAAGGGGGGAGGAATCATTATTCCACAGGCGGCCCGGTCGAAAATGGTATGGAACAGCTCCAGGTGTTCGGGATATACATATGTGATCAACCGACCGGGAAAGGTCCCGTCGAGACTGGTTTTGGCCGATACCTTCTGTTTCCGGAAAGATCCGGAACTCAACACAGTGAACAGAACAAGGCTTATTATTACGTTACAAATGCTTTCTTGGGCGGATGTGATATTGAACGTGGTAGATCTGACCTGCGGTGACCCCTCGCTGATAGAGTTTGCCGGGGAAATAGATCGCTGCCTGTTTGAGTTCAGCATCAGGCATCCGGTGCGCTATAATCTGGTAGGGAACAAGGTGGATCTGTTTAGCCGGCCGCCGGAAATACCGTGGTGGCCGACGAGCAGTGTCCTAAATGTTATTTCTGCCCTGAAGGGAACCGGCTTTGATCAACTAACAAGGCAAATAATCAATTCTGAGGGCTGACCTGCCGGGCCGGATTTCAGCCCCGTCCTCAGGCGCCGCGGTGATCAGGGTGTAAAAAGGGGGTTGTAAGATCAATATGGATGAACAAGCTTGGCTGAAGTATTTCCAGTTTCCCGGGGTTCTGTCAAGCCGGATCGGTGAAATCATGGATCAAATTGCGCCCTTCTGGGAGGCTATTGACAGCACAATGTTCATAAACCAACACCGGGTGCTGCAGGCCCTGCAACAGGAGAGAATGGGGGAAGAGGATTTTCAGGACAGCAGCGGTTACGGTGATAACGACCGGGGGAGGGGAAAACTGGAATCGGTTTATGCCCGGGTGTTCGAGACCGAGGCCGCCCTGGTCAGAAATAACATTGTTTCGGGAACTCATGCCCTGGCGCTGGCCCTGTTCGGACTGCTCCGCCCGGGGGAAGAGGTGCTGTTTGTGACCGGGGCTCCCTACGACACCCTACAGGTAGTGGTGGGCAGCAAGGGGCGGGAGGAGGGAACTTTGAAAGAATGGGGGATAGGTTTCCGTTATTTGCCGCTTAATACTGAGGGCGAACCGGACCAGAGGAAACTCGACCCTGCTTTCAAACCAAAGGTGGCCTACATACAACGTTCAATAGGTTATGAGATCAAAAGAAAAGCACTGACTATTTCGCAACTGGAAGTGCTGATACGCGCCATCCGTTCTGTTTATCCCGGTATCTGGGTGGTGGTGGACAACTGCTACGGGGAATTTGTGGAGACCGCGGAACCAACCTCGGTGGGGGCGGATCTGGCCATAGGTTCGCTGATCAAAAATCCGGGGGGCGGGCTGGCTGCCAGCGGGGGCTACCTGGCCGGAAAAGAAAAACTAATCCACAAGATATCCTCCCGGCTGACCGCTCCGGGTCTGTATGGCAACCTGGGCGCCATGGCTTTCAAGCGCAGCTTATTTCAAGGGCTTTTTCTGGCTCCAACCCTGGTAGGCAGCGCCCTTAAAAACGCGATATTTGCAGCCGGGCTGTTTGAAAAGATGGGCTTTCAGGTTCGCCCCCGCTTTGATCAGCCAAGGGGAGATATCGTCCAAGCGATAATATTGGGAGATCAGGCCAGACTGGAGCTGTTTTGCCGGACCATCCAAGGTTCGTCCCCGGTGGAACACTATGTAACACCCGTTCCCGCTGTACCGCCCGGTTATGATGATCCCATTATCATGGCTGCAGGAACGTTTATACAAGGAGCTTCCGGTGAGCTGACCGCTGACGGGCCGTTGCGGCCGCCCTATGCTGTATTTTTGCAGGGAGCGCTCACTCTGTCCCATGCTCTGTGGGGTACCTGCAAGGCGGCGGAGGCGCTTTTAAATCAAGCGCCGGGGATGATTTGAAAGCACCGGTAAAAGCCGGCAGCAGGGAAGGCACCCTAAAAAGCGTCTGCTCAAAGAGAACGGTGCCCGGTGGGGCTACAACACGTGTGTACGGTTTTTGGATCGCCTTTGTGGTTGGTCATTCGAGAAGTCTTTTTTCCAGAACCTGGCTGCGATCGAAACCGGTTAACTGTAGGTAGTATTCGCCGGCATCGATCAGAGCGTCCATCGGGGTGAGACCCACGATTTCACTTCCGCTCACCGCGACCCCGTAGCGGGCGGCCTCTCTTTTTACCAATTCGAAGATCCGGGGCAGAGAGACCAACCGGTAATCGCAGACATTGATCGTTACTTGGGCCTTGCCTGTCTCTTCAATCATGATCCCCAGGGCCTTGATGGTGGGAAATCCGCCACCGCTGCCCCGGATGGCTTTGGCAATTTTTCTGGCGATTCCCACCTGGGCGGTATTCAGGTTGATGTTGTAAGCGATCAGGGGGAGCCGGGCCCCCACCGCGGTGACCCCGGCTTGGAGATGGACCTCCGTTGGTCCAAAATCGGGCTTGCGTTCCGGCTCTTTGATCGCTGTGATCAGACCTTCATACTGCCCCCGGCGCACTTCGGAGAGGTTTTTTCGTTCCGGTACGGTGGCCGCTTCTTCGTAAAGATAAACCGGGATAGAGAGCTCATCGGCCAGGCGGCGGCCGAGTTTGTTTGCCAACTCGACACACTCCTTCATGGTCACCCCGGAAATGGGGATAAAGGGGATCACATCGGTCGCTCCTATGCGGGGGTGCTCCCCGCGATGACGGCGCAGATCGATCAACGCAGCAGCCTGTTCGGCCCCCCGGAACGCCGCTTCCAGAACCTGTTCCGGGGGGCCGATAAAGGTCATCACCGAGCGGTTGTGGCTTCGGTCACTGGAATAATCCAGCAGTTTTACCCCCGAAACACTCTTGATCGCACCGGCAATTTTTTCTACCACCTCGCTCCGGCGTCCCTCGCTGAAATTGGGCACGCACTTTACAATCTTAGACATATTTATTCACCTCCATTTGGGTTGAGGCTTGTCTGGACACTGACGCTGAATTTTTGTGATTCACTGGTAAGGCAAGCCCGCTCCACTACGATACGGCCATTTTTGATCACTTTTTCTACCAGGTTGGTTCCGTAGCGGTAAGCAAGATATTCATGGCTGGGTGCGTCAAAAATCACAATATCCGCTATTTTGCCCGCCTCCAGGCTGCCCACCTCAGCCGCCCGCCCCAAGGCATGGGCGGCATTGATAGTAACCGCATTGATCACTTCCGCCGGGGACATCTGCAGGTACAGGCAGGCAATATTGATCACCAGTTGCAAATTATTATTAGGAGAGCTGCCGGGGTTGAAGTCGGTAGCCAGGGCTACCGGTACCCCCGCCTCGATCATTTTGCGGGCAGGGGCATAATGATCTTCGCCCAGATAGAAGGTGGTTCCCGGCAATAAAATCGCGATTACACCTGCCCCGGCCATTCGGGCCATGCCCTGCTCTGATACGGCCCGCAAATGATCTGCCGATAAAGCACCGAGTTCGGCGGCCAGTTCCGCTCCGCCCAGGGGAACTATCTCGTCGGCATGAAGTTTCAGTTTCAGGCCCATGTTGCGGGCCGCGACAAGAAGTCTCCGCGACTGATCAATCGAAAATACCCCTTTTTCGCAGAACACATCGCAATAACAGGCCAGTTTTTGTTCGGTCACCAGGGGCAGCATTTCGTGGATCACCAGATCCAGGTAGCGATCGGAACGACCCTGATATTCGGGCGGTACGGCATGGGCGCCCAGAAAAGTGGGCACCAGTGTCAGGGGCTGGGACTTTCCGGTTTCTCGAATCACTTCCAATATGTTTAGCTCCGATTCTGTGGACAGCCCGTAACCGCTTTTGGCTTCGGCAGTGGTGGTTCCCTGGGCCAGCATTTGATGGCAGTGTTTCAGAGCTATTCCGGCCAACTTTTCTCGGGATGCCTTTCGGGTAGCGCGCACCGTGCTGAGGATCCCCCCCCCGCGGGCCAATATTTCCAGGTAGGGAATCCCCTGTAATTTGAGCGAAAGCTCGTGTTCCCTTGAACCGCCAAACACCAGGTGGGTATGGGGATCGATCAAGCCGGGCAGAACTGTTTTCCCGGTGGCGTCAATAACGGTGGTTTCAGTATCCCATTCGACCCGGGCCAGTACTTCGGCAGTCGAGCCCACGGCTATAATTCGGTCACCTTTTGTCGCTATTGCTCCCTTTTCAAACATGGCCATATCACCCTGGTGTTTCCCGCAAAGGGGTTTGCCTGAAGCGCCAAGGGAGGTTAGCAGCCGGTCAGCATTTTTAATCAGCAAATCTGCTTTCAATAATATACCTCTTTTCAGCCTCGGGTATCAAAAGCACAGTTCTTTATCGATACGTTCCCGGTTGGAAATGTATAAGTTTTTGCCAAATGCCAGCAGGTGGGCAATTTCTTCGGTATATTGTGATTTTAGGTCGCTATCTTTAATATAGGGAAGGTTTATGCGGACGTTTAAGCCGGCCCCTTGCAGGCCGGCCCAGGTGAGAAGATTGCCCACGCCCAGATCGGTCAAGGCGGCGGGATTGCCCTTTCCGGCGATAATGTCGATCAGCTCAAGGGTCGATAAACAGTGCCTCGCTGTCTTCAGGGGCATCTCGGCCGCCTCCACGAAAGCCTTGTGGATGGATTCACGGCGTTTCATTTTTTGTTCATCGTCGCTGAAAGGGAGTTTAAGAGCATCCATCACACGGTTGAAGGCTTCGCTGTCAAGGTCGACCAGACGGGTCATTGAAACGGCGAGTGCGGCGGCTTTTTCCCCTTGTTGGAAAAGCATTGCAGACGATTCTGTTTCCTCGGAATTAGTGCTCAGCCGACAGTACATGGATACAAGGGCCGCCCCTTGGGCGCCGGCCAGTGCAGAACTGCTCCCCCCGCCGGGGGCAGGAGAATCCGAAGCCAGTCTGTCCATAAATTGTATGAGCGATAATTTGGTTAACATATTTCACCCCACCATGGCGAGCCATTCAAAAAGGGCTGCCCGATTAATCGAGCATCGGTATTTTTATTCCTGCCTGGCGGGCCCGATCGCCTGCCGAGGTGTAACCCGCGTCGGCGTGGCGTACTATGCCCAATCCCGGATCTGTGGTCAACACCCGCTGCAGGCGCGCTGCCGCTTCCGGAGTACCGTCGGCTACGATTACCATCCCGGCATGCAGGGAGTAGCCGATACCCACTCCGCCGCCGTGATGCACCGAGACCCAGGTGGCGCCCCCCACGGCATTGATCAGCGCATTCAAAATAGGCCAGTCGGCAATAGCATCGCTGCCGTCGAGCATGGATTCGGTCTCCCGGTTGGGGGAGGCCACGGAGCCGCAATCCAGGTGGTCGCGCCCGATGACGATGGGGGCCTTGATCTCGCCCTTGGCCACCAGATCGTTGATGATCTTTCCAAAACGGGCCCGCTCGCCATAGCCCAGCCAGCAGATGCGGGAGGGAAGCCCCTGGAACTGCACTCTCTCGCCGGCCATCTTGATCCAGCGCGCCAGGTGCTCATCAGTGCCGAATTCATCCAAAACAACCTGGTCGGTGCGGGCGATATCGGCCGGATCTCCGGAAAGAGCCACCCAGCGGAAGGGCCCCTTTCCCTCGCAAAACAAGGGCCGGATATAGGCGGGAACAAAGCCTGGGAAAGTGAAGGCTTCTTTAAAGCCTTCCTCAAAAGCCACCTGGCGGATATTGTTGCCGTAGTCAAAAACAATGGAACCGGCTTTTTGCAGATCGGCCATCGCGGTAACATGCCGGACGATTCCTTTCCGGGCCATCTGCTGATAGCGATCCGGATCCTCTTTGCGCAACCGAAGCGCGGCCTCGTATTCCAAGCCCGGGGGGACATATCCTTCCAGAGTGTCATGAGCCGAGGTCTGGTCGGTGACCACATCGGGGACCATGCCCCGGCGCACCAGTTCAGGATATATGTCGGCGGCGTTGCCGAGCAGGGCAATGGACAGGGGTTTGCCTTCCCGACAGGCTTCGCCGGCCAAGGCCAGAGCCTGATCCAAATCTTTGGCCTGCGTATCGCAGTAGCGGGTTTCCAGGCGACGCCTGATGCGCTCGGGATCTATTTCCACCACGATCGCCACTCCGTCGTTCATGGTTACCGCCAGTGGCTGGGCCCCGCCCATGCCGCCCAAGCCGGCGGTCAGGATGAGCCGTCCCCTGAGGGTCCCGTTAAAATGTTGCCGGGCCAGGGAGCCGAGGGTCTCGTATGTTCCCTGAAGTATTCCCTGGGTGCCGATATAAATCCAACTGCCGGCGGTCATCTGGCCGAACATGATCAGGCCTTTGTCTTCAAGTTCTCGAAAATAGCCCCAGTTGGCCCAGTGGGGCACCAAAAGCGAGTTGGCGATGAGCACCCGGGGGGCATCGGGGTGGGATTTGAACACCGCCACCGGCTTACCTGACTGGACCAGCAATGTTTCGTCGCCCTCCAGTTCCCGGAGAGTTTCCACCAGGGCTTTAAAGCAATCCCAGTTGCGGGCCGCCTTGCCGCTGCCGCCATAAACAATGAGTTCTTCGGGTTTTTCGGCCACTTGGGGGTCCAGATTGTTCATCAGCATGCGCATTGCCGCCTCTTGCGGCCAGCCCTTGCAGCTGATAGCGGTTCCGCGGGGAGCCCGTATATTTCTCGGTGGGCTATTCATGTCCATTACCTCCCGGCGGCGTGGCCCGATACAGGCCCGCCCAAAATTTGAATATGGTTACAGATGATTGATCCCCAATCCTATGGTTTCGTGCTCGTAACCTTTAATCGGGGCGCCGATGGTTCCGTACATGGCCACCGCCACCCATTTTCCGTCATCCTTGTGTTCGGTGCTGCGGGGCCCGCTAACCACGGTAAAGATCAAGCCCACGGTGCGCAGCATATTCCCAAGCCCCATCTGGCCGCGGCAAATGCCCACCAGGGCGTCCATGATCGCATGGTAAATGGCATGTTTATCGCGGTAACTGTCCTCACGGATGATCCTTTCCCGCAGCGCCGCCGTTTCCACGGCAGCAAATATCTTTTCCATGTTCATCGAACCGACCCGGCCTTTGATCAAAACATAACCGTTTTCAGAAGCCTGACGGTGGATCTGTTTTTCTTGCATTTCATCGGCCAGCGCGAACATGACGGCGATCTTTCCCGGATATTTCATCCCCAACCCCCTGACTGACAAATGACTTTCTTTGCCATTATTCTATAATCAGGGTCTGTTTACCTTTGAGCAAATTGTTCTTTCTGCCCTGCCTTTAGCTATACACTGAGGTGAATTGACTGTTCCACCTCTTCCACCAACCGGTGGCCGGCCACGAGATCCACCGCACTTTCTATGAGAGGGTAAAGGATACGATCGCATTTGACGAAAGGCACTTTTTCCCGCAACAACCGGTAGGCGGCCGCGGTGCCCCGACCGAGGGAGGAAGTATTTCGGAAATCAACCGCCTGTCCGGCCACCAGAAGTTCGATTCCCAGGATACGGCCTACATTTTCCACCACCCGACGGGCTTTGCGGGCGGCGGTGGCGCCCATGCTGACATGGTCTTCCTGGTTGGCGGAGGAGGGTATGGAATCCACACTGGCCGGGTGACAGAGCACCTTGTTTTCACTGACCAGGGAAGCCGCGGTATACTGGGCGAGCATAAAGCCGGAATTCATACCGCCCGCGTTGATCAGAAAGGGAGGAAGGCCGCTCAAGACCGGGTTTATCAGACGCTCTATGCGGCGTTCGGAAATACTGCCCAACTCCGCGGCGGCCAGGGCCAGAAAATCCAGTGCCTGGGCCACCGGCTGGCCGTGAAAATTACCGCCTGACAGCACTTTTCCTTCGTTTGCGAACAGCAGGGGGTTGTCGTTAACCGAATTTGCTTCTATTTCAAGAACCCCCCGCACATATTCAATGGCATCGGCGGATGCTCCGTGTACCTGGGGGATGCAGCGCAGACTGTAGGCATCCTGAACCTTTTTTCGGTCGCTCCCGATAAGTCTGCTTCCCTCTAGCAGCAAAAGGAGATTGGCAGCCACCAGAGCGTGGCCTTTATGGGGCCGCACCCGGGCAATGAGGGGATCGAAGGCCTCCGGCGCCGCTCGGAGGGCTTCCAGGGACAAGGCGGCGGTTATCTGGGAAGCTTTCAGCAAATTGATGGCGTCAAGGGCGGCCAGGGAGCCGAGGGAGGTCATCACCTGGGTGCCGTTGATCATGGCCAGGCCTTCTTTTTCCCACAGCTCCAGCGGTTCGAGACCCGCTTTTTTCAAAGCATCGGCGCCGCTCATTTTCAAGCCCCGGTAACGGGCTTCTCCTTGGCCGGTAACCACCAGGGCCAGGTGGGCCAGAGGGGCCAGATCACCGCTGGCTCCCAGCGATCCCTGACCGGGAACCACGGGCACAACTCCTTTGTTGAGCAGATCCGCCAGATACTGTGCCAGGCAGGGCCTGACCCCGGAATAACCCCTGGCCAGAGCGTTCAGGCGCAACAGCATGGCTCCCCTGACCACCTCGTCCGGAAGTGGCTCCCCCAGCGCCGCAGCATGGCTGGCAATAAGGTTTTTCTGTAATTGTATGGCATTTTCTTTGGAAATGACCACCTCGCTGAAACGTCCAAAGCCGGTGGTAATACCGTAAACGACCTCTTCATCCCGGACGAGCTTTTCCAGCATCCTCCGGGAGGCGGCAATCCGCTGCAAAGATTTCTCGCTGATTTCAACCTTCCGGTCCAATCGCGCCACTGAGGCAATGTTTTCCAGGGACAGGTTTTCACCATCGATGATCAGGGGAACAGCGGGGTGAGCGCCGGTTTGTGCCGTTTTCATTTAAGCCACAGTACCTCCTCGGTAAAAAAATAAGCACCAAGGTATAAACCTGGTGCTCCCTGACATCTAACAACTCTGAGCGGCAAGCGAAATATTTTTATATTATTCAGCCCTGTTTTGTATTTTCATGATAGGCCAATCGGGGTCTGCTGTCAATTATATTTATGGTGCATGTCACCCATCCTGTTTTGACGGAACCTGGCCGGCACCGTTGAGTTTTAATAACTTGTTGAGTCCGTCCAGATAGGCTTTTACACTGGCTTCGATGATATCTGTACTGGTTCCTCGGCCGGTGATCACCTTGTTTTTGCCAAGGGATATATTGAGCGATACCTCCCCCAGGGCGTCCCGGCCCTCGGTAACAGCGCTCAGGCGGTAATTATCGAGGCGGATATCCATGCCGGCAATTTTATTGACGGCATTGAAGGCGGCATCTATGGGGCCGGAACCCACCGCCATTTCTTCGATCACCGCCCCGTCGTTCCTGGCCAGCCGGATCACCGCGGCCGGAATGCTTTTACTGCCGCCGAGTGTTTGCAGATAATCGAGGCGGTAGGTGGGTTCGGCTGCAAACAGGCAGTCGATGGCCATTGCTTCCAGGTCTTCCAGATGAACTTCCTTTTTTTTGTCAGCCAGTTCTAAAAAGCGGGTATAAAGTTTTTCCAACTGATCTTTGTCCAGGGTGAACCCCAGCTCGCTCAACTGGTGTTGCACCGCATGGCGTCCCGAACGGGCAGTAAGTATCATCTGGGCCGCTTTGCCGCCAATCAACTCCGCATCAATTATTTCATAGGTCTCCTTATTCTTCAATACTCCGTCCTGGTGGATTCCCGATGAATGGGCAAAGGCATTGATCCCGATCACGGCCTTGTTAACCGGGACCGGTATACCGGTGAGCTTGCTTACCAGGCGGCTGGTGCGGTATATCTCCTGCAGGTTCAAGCCGGTGTGATAGGGGTAATATGATTTCCGGATATACAGAGCCACCGCTATTTCTTCCAAGGAAGCGTTGCCGGCCCGCTCGCCTATTCCGTTGATATTGCACTCGACCTGGCGGGCGCCGTTTTCGATTGCCGCCAGGGAATTGGCTACCGCCAGACCCAGATCGTCATGACAGTGCACACTTAAGGTTACCCGATCCATGCCGGGAACATTTTCTTTGATTTTCCGGATTAGGGTTCCGAATTCGCCGGGCTGGGCATAGCCCACGGTATCCGGAATGTTGATCACTGTAGCCCCGGCCCCGATTACCTCTTCCAGCAACCGGTACAGGTACTGAATATCCGATCGGGTGGCATCTTCCGGAGAATACTCCACATCGGAGGTATATTTCTTGGCATATTTTACCGAATCTACCGCCTGTTGGAGACAGATTTCCGGATCTTGTCTCAACTTGTAGCGCATATGAATGTCCGAGGAACCCAGGAAAACATGGATTCTTGGGTGCTCCGATTCTCTGACTGCCTCCCAGGCGGCATCGATGTCTCCCTGCAGGCAACGGGCCAGGCCGCAAATTGCCGGTCCCTTGACCTGTCGGGATATTTCCCGCACCGCCTTGAATTCTCCGGGTGAAGAGACCGGAAAGCCGGCCTCGATTACATCTACTCCCAGTCTGGCCAGTTGGCGGGCCACTTCCAATTTTTCACTAAAATTTAGTCGGGCTCCGGGCGTCTGTTCGCCGTCGCGGAGAGTGCTGTCAAAAATAAAGATCTGTTCAGTCATGAAAATTCGCCTCCTTTATTTGAAAAAGAACGGGTACATAAATAGAGCCTTTCGTGAAAGAGACGAAAGGCCGGTTCCGCGGTACCACTCTTTTTGCAGCATCCTTATGCTGCCTGCTCATCGTTCTGCTAACGGTTTGATACCGGCTGAGCCTACTCTGGGATTTCCATTTCAGTCAGCGGCTCCGGGAGGAGTTTACCCCAGGTTTCCTTGCCGCGTTTCACCCCCGCGGTTCCCTGTAAAGGCTTCCTGAGGCTACTGGTTCCGATCATCGCCTTGTTTTCTATTCCTTTGCCAAGCCCAAGTTGCGAAAAGTAAATTTAGAATTAATATATGAAAGATATGATGGTTTGTCAAGCCAAAAAAAATGGCGGATCGTGTCAAGCTACTGTAGGTTTTTTTTGAGAGAACCTCACCCATAGCTAAACAACCGATTGTTCTTTTAATCCTTTCAAAGCGGTATGAGTCAAATTAC
>CAZPFS010000002.1:0-99524 GCA_964585925.1 uncultured Syntrophomonadaceae bacterium
GAGTGGAGAGGGAGGAGGAGCTTGTTACTTAAACCTTCTTTGCAAAAGGGGCTAGGAGGCGGTGTCGGCCAGTGGGGAAATCTCCTAGGCTGTTCTCGTTAAGAGAGGCTTTTCAGGGATTAAAGTGTGAGCTGAGTGGTAATCCAGTTCTGCCGGCGGTGACCCGGCGGGAATGACCTTAAAAGGGAACTACCTGTTCGGCAACGGCAGGCGGTTATTCGGGAAATCCTACTGGACCTATGCCGCAACGTTTACCTGAAGCGCCGCCACTTATATTTATTTTGTACCAGTTTTACGGGATGTGAATTTGTGGGTAGGGAAAAGGCAAACCATCGTGGCGGATGGGTACTGGGGGTTTGTATATGGACATTCGGCCTGGCGATATGCCTGGGCCTGGCCTCACAGGTAATTTTGGCCAGAATTGGCTCACTTGCTGTTTCATTTTTCATTCTGATCGTAGTTGTCTTTCTGGGTATTGGGTTTGATCTGATCGGCACGGCGGCCACTGCAGCCAAACAATCCCCGTTAAACGCCAAAGCTTCCCGAAAAATACCCGGGTCCAGGGAAGCGGTCAACCTGCTTAAACAGGCGGGAAAGGTTGCCAACTTTTGCAATGATGTGGTAGGAGATATCAGCGGCATTGTCAGCGGCACTCTGGCGGCATTGATAGCCTTGAGAATTACTACGTATTACTGGCCGCGGACGGAACAAGGGGCCGGGATATATTTAAACATCATCCTGACCGCCCTGGTAGCTGCTTTTACCGTGGGAGGAAAGGCCATGGGCAAAACCTTGGCCATAAACAAGTCCACTGAAATACTTCTGTTTGTAGGCCGGGTGATATCAAAACTGGGGGAACTGGCTGGTTTGTTGACATTGCGCCGGCAACGGGACAGATAGGAGATCAGGAAATGGAAACTTTGTTAAACTCGCTTGATCTGCCCGGTGATTTAAAGAATTTGAATCCGGCCCAGTTAAAGCAGCTGGCACAGGAAATCCGTAATTTTATTGTAAAAACTGTGGCCGATAACGGAGGCCACTTGGCTCCCAACCTGGGAGTGGTTGAACTGACCTTGGCCCTGCACAGCACATTTGAAAGCCCCCGGGACAAAATACTATGGGATGTCGGGCACCAGACTTATACTCATAAGCTGGTTACCGGCCGTCGCGACAACTTTTCTTCACTTCGCAGCTACGGCGGGCTGAGCGGTTTCCCCAAATCCACCGAAAGCCGGCATGATCCCTTCGGAACGGGACACAGCAGCACTTCCATTTCGGCCGCTCTGGGCCTGGCCAAAGCCAGGGATTTGCGCGGAGAAAAATACAAAGTAGTGGCGGTCATAGGGGATGGGGCGCTAACAGGGGGCATGGCCCTGGAGGCATTGAATAACGCCGGTCATCTGAAAACGGATCTGCTGGTGGTTTTAAATGACAACGAAATGTCTATCAATACCAACGTGGGAAGCCTGCCGGCATATCTTAGCCGGTTGCGTACAGATCCCAAATATTCCAGGCTGAAAGAAGAACTGGAAAATTTTTTTAAGATGATCCCGGTACTGGGCCAGAAAATGGTCGAATCTGCGGATCGTCTGAAAGGCAGTCTAAAATACCTGCTGGTGCCGGGGATGTTGTTTGAGGAACTCGGTTTTACCTATCTCGGTCCGGTGGACGGGCATAATCTTTCCACGCTGAAAGATGTGTTCAAGCGGGCTGCCGGTATGAAAGGACCGGTGCTGGTTCATGCCCTTACCGAAAAAGGAAGAGGATATGCCTATGCCGAAAAATCTCCGGTGCGCTTTCATGGGATTGGCCCGTTCGATCTGAGCAACGGCCAGAGCATCTCCACCAGGAAGGCCCCGACCTATACCGAAATATTCTCTGAGACCATGGTCAGGCTGGCGGAACAAAACCCGAAAATCATCGCCATTACCGCCGCTATGGCCACCGGCACCGGGCTGGACCGGTTTGCCTCTCTTTTCCCCGGTAGATTTTTCGACGTCGGCATTGCCGAACAGCACGGGATGACCTTTGCGGCAGCTCTGGCTGCAGAGGGTTTTCAACCGGTAGTGGCTATTTACAGCACTTTTTTGCAGCGGGGTTTTGATCAGTTGATTCACGATGTATGCCTGCAAAATTTGCCGGTGGTATTGGCTGTTGACCGGGCAGGGATAGTAGGCGAGGATGGCGAGACTCATCAGGGGCAGTTTGATATTTCCTACCTGCGCCTGATTCCCAACCTCTCCATAATGGCGCCCATGGATGAACTGGAGTTGCAAAACATGCTGTACACGGCATTCCAACATCCCGGCGGCCCTGTCGCCATACGCTATCCAAAAGGACCGGGGGAAGGGGTAAAGATGCTTGAACCTTCCCTAGTGCCCTGGGGAAAAGGGCGCCTGCTGCGGGAAGGAAAAGACCTGTTGATAATAGCTGCCGGTACTGCCGCCGGTTCTGCTTTGAGAGCGGCCCAGGAATTGTCGGATAACGGCATCCAGGCCGCAGTAATAAATCCCCGGTTTCTCAAACCTATCGACGGAGAGCTGATTTTGGAATGGGCCCACCGGTGCCAGACTGTGTTGACGGTAGAAGAAAATGTCCTGAATGGTGGCTTCGGCAGCTCGGTAATGGGTTTATTGAATGACCGCGGTTTTCATTATCGGATGTACAGGTTGGGCCTGGATGACCGGTTTGTGGAGCATGGACCCCGCGACAAAATGCTTTCGCTGAACCGGTTGGATGCACGGGGGATAGCCATGACGGCCTTGGATATACTCGGGCAAACCGGGAACAGGAAATACGTTATGCGGGCCGATGCTTTGTGAGGTAAATAATAAATGCGCTGGCAGGATTACCTGATATTGCTGCTACTGGCGGGAGCATACGCCGCCTACCTGGTGATAGGTAAACGTCGGTTCAAAAACAGGGGCGGCCGGCACAATCAACAGCTTACCCGGCGTGAGGAAATGCTGCTATCCCGGCTCAAAACCGAGGGTTACCGGCTGGAGGAAATTCATCCGGGGTTACCGGTAACATTAAAGGTTGATCAGAAATCCCGCCATTTCAATTACCGGGGGGCCCTCACTGTCCATAGGGGGGGCAAATGCTATCTGGTTAAAATCAGGCGGAGGGAAATAACACCACTCGATTCCTCCGTATTAAGGCATGAGCTGCTGCTGGATTATTTGTTCTTTCAAGTGGATGGAATTTTATTCTATGATCCTGAAAAAGATAGGATTCAGGAATTGTTTTTCAGGATCGGGAACGGCAGCCGTGGTTTAGAGCGATGGTGGTTGCAGATAGCCCTGGTAGTTTTGATTGCCCTGGGAGCGGCAGTGTTATGCCGGTTAATCGGAGGGGGAAAATGATCACTGTGGGACTGGTACCTAACCGGGAAAAACCCAATACCGGTCTGGTACTAAGTAAAATCAAGCGGTTTTTTGAATCACATCAAATTGAACTGAAAGAATTCAAAGGTCGTCTCAGCAATTTGACCGCAGGCTGTTCCCTGGCTGCCGAACTGAATGGATGGCGGGAAATAGTGGATCTGGTCATGGTAGTGGGAGGAGACGGCACCATTTTGAGGGTAGCCAGGGATCTTTGTTCATGGCAAGTCCCTATCTTGGGTATAAACCTGGGCCAGCGTGGTTTTTTGGCGGCGATTGAAGTGGAATCGCTGGAGCGTTACCTTCAGGATATCGTGGAAGGGCAGTACAGTTTCGACCAACGGATGATGATCGAGGCCTGCGTAGAAAGGAAAGACAGGGTGCTGGCCCGTTATCAGGCGCTGAATGATATTGTGGTTTCACGGGGCCCCTTCTCCCGGATCATCAGGCTGGACACCTATATTGACGGCAATTTTTTGGAAAGCTATCGGGGGGACGGAGTGATCGTGGCTACTCCTACCGGTTCCACCGGTTATTCCCTTTCCGCGGGGGGACCCATAGTTAATCCCGATCTGGAATTGCTGGTGGTCACACCGATCTGCCCTCACAGCCTTTACAACCGTGCCGTAATTGCCACCGGTAAAGAAAAAATATTTATGAGGGTCAGTTCCCGGCAATCTCCGGTAGTGCTTACCGTGGACGGCCAGGAAGGTTTTTCGCTGGAAGACAATGATCGGGTAATCGTATCCGGGGGCCGGGAAAAAGTGCGGCTGGTTACTTTTTCCGGGCATTCTTTTTACAAGATACTGCACCAAAAATTAAAAGGCTAGTCTTTTCTCCCGGGATGTTTGGAAAAATTCTGTCAAGGGGGACAAAGCCATGTTGTTCCAACTGAATATTTCAAATTATGCCTTGATTGAAGATCTTACCCTGAAATTTTGCCCCCGGTTGAATGTACTGAGCGGGGAGACGGGGGCGGGAAAAACGATCATCATCGGCGCTTTGGGCCTGCTACTAGGAGAACGCGCTTACAGTGAGCAGATCCGCCAGGGAGAAGAGACCGCGCTCGTGGAGGGGGTGTTTTCAGCCGGATCCATGGAAATTCCCGAGGTTAACCGGATCATGAGCGAGGCGGGGCTGCCTTTGGGAGAAGAACTGATTATCGCCCGTGAGATTTCCCGCAGCGGCCGTAGCGCCGCCCGGGTAAACGGCCGGACGGTGCCGGTGCTTTTTCTGAAAGAGCTGGGGCAGCACCTGGTGGATCTGCACGGGCAACATGAGCACCAGTCTCTGCTGCATAGCGAACAACATCTGGAACTGCTGGATGCTTTTGGGGGGGAACCGCTGGCTGCGGGTCGGACCGAGGTAGCCGGTTTGTACCGGCAACGGCTGGAACTCCTCCGAGAATTGGATAACCTTGGTCGGGACAGCCTGGAGCGTGAGCGGCGAATAGATGTGCTGGAATATCAGATCAAGGAAATTGCGGCGGCCGATCTGGCTGCAGATGAAGAAACCGAGCTTCTGGCGCAGGAAAAAATCCTGTCGCACAGCGAAAAATTGTCCACCTGTCTTTTTCAGGCTTATACAGATCTGTTTGCCGGGGAGGAGGAGAGCGAGATTTCTCCGGTTGCGGAGCGTTTGAATACCGCTCACCGGCTGGTGAATGAAGCGGCCCTGATCGATCCGGATCTGTCTGCGGCGGGGGAACTGCTGGGCAGCATTTCTACTCAGCTTCAGGAGCTATCCTTTGAACTCAAGGGGTACATTGACCATATAGTGTTTGATCCCGCTGAACTCGATCGGATCCAGCGCCGGCTGGGGTTGATCACCGATCTGAAACGGAAATATGGAGCTACCCTGGAGCAGGTGTTGGCATATTCCCGGCAGGCGGAAAATGAACTGCAAAGACTCCGGCACAGTGAAGAACTGGCGGCGCAGCTTGAACCCCGTATCGGGGAGGTCGAAAAACTTTACCGGGAAGCCTCAGCCGAGCTGAGCAGGCTGCGGAGGGAAACCGCTTCTCGGCTGGAGAATAATTTGCATCAGTCGCTGGCGGAACTGGCACTTTCGGGGGCGATATTTGAGGTAAATATCGGCTCCAGAGATAAGCCCTCTCTCCGGGGAATGGATGAGGTGGAATTTGTATTTTCGGCAAACCCGGGAGAGGAAGCCAAACCCCTGGCCCGGATCATATCGGGAGGGGAAACCTCGAGGGTTATGCTGGCCCTGAAAGCCACCCTGGCCTGCCAGGACCAAATACCCACGTTGGTTTTCGATGAGGTGGATGCCGGTATCGGAGGGGTTACCATTCAGGCCGTAGCGGAGAAATTGTCGCTTCTGTCCCGGCATCACCAGGTGATCTGTATAACCCACAGCGCCCAGATCGCCGCCCTGGCGGATGGGCACTATCGCTTTTACAAAGAAACAACCGGCGAGCGTACCTTGACCCGCTCGGAGCAGCTTGGAGCGGAGGAAAGGCGGATGGAGATAGCCCGCATGCTGGACGGGTCCGGGATCAACCAGGTGAGTTTACAGCATGTGGATCAACTGCTTGCTCGGGCGGAAAAATTCAGGGAAAAGCAATGACCTGTATTTACAGTGTAAATTATCCCAACTATGGTTAGGAGGTGGATTCATGGATTTTGAGTTTACCCTTGAGCAGCAGGCTCTAAAAAAAATGGCCCGCCAGTACGTGGAGAAAGAAATTGTTCCCATCGCGGCCGAGTATGATGAACGCGAAGAAATGCCGGTAGAGCTGATCCGAAAAATGGTCCGGGAGGGGTTTGCCTCCATAGCCATACCGGAGGAGTATGGGGGAGCGGGGATGGACGAGCTTTCATTGTGCCTCGTGTCGGAAGAGTTGGGAAGGGGCTGTGCGGGCATTGCCACCAGCGTGGGAGCCAATTCACTGGCCTGCTATCCCATTCTGCTGGCTGGCAATGAACAGCAAAAAAAACGCTTTCTGACCGCAGTCAGCAACGGCAAACTGGCCTCTTTTTGCCTTACCGAGCCGGGTGCCGGTTCGGATGTGAGTTCTATGGCCACCACCGCAGCCCGGGAGGAAGAGCATTATATATTGAACGGAACCAAATGTTTTATCACCAATGGAAGTTATGCCGATATTTATGTGGTATTTGCCGTTACCGATGCAAAACGGGGAGTTCGTTCACTGACCCCCTTTGTGGTGGAAAGGGGGACCCGGGGCCTGTCCTCCGGAAAAAAAGAGAAAAAGATGGGTATCCGGGCCAGCAACACGGCAGAAGTAATTTTTCAGGAGGTGCGGGTGCCCGCAGAAAACCGACTGGGACGGGAGGGGAGCGGTTTTCGGACCGCCATGGAAACGTTTGATCTTTCCCGCCCGATGATCGGCGCCCTCTCGCTCGGATTGGCCCGAGCGGCGCTGGAGGCGGCTGTCCGCCATGCTCGGGAAAGGGTGCAATTCGGTAAACCGATCATTCAGCAGCAGGCGGTACAGCTTATGCTGGCCGATATGGCCATGGAGATCGAGGCGGCCCGATCGCTTGTCTGGCGGGCTGCTTCTCTGGCGCAGAGCAGGGAAAAGCGGGTTACAGCCTTCTCGGCCATGGCCAAGGCATTTGCCAGTGACGTGGCTATGAAGGTCACCACCGATGCGGTTCAGATATTCGGGGGTTATGGATATACCCGGGATTATCCGGTGGAAAAATACATGCGTGATGCCAAAATCATGCAAATTTATGAGGGAACCAATCAAATTCAAAGACTGATAATTACAGAAGGATTGTCCAAGGGATGGGTTGGCTAGATATGGGAAGGCCTTCCGGTTTGAATCGAAAGGCCCTAATTTTAAGCTGATATGCGAGTCCTGTCAGGTGGCCGGTGTTTTGGTGTTATAGAGCCTTGCTGCTGATCATGTTGAGCCGCAGGCGATCGGAAAGCATGGCAATGAATTCTGAATTTGTAGGCTTCCCCTTGTCGGTTTTTATGGTATAACCAAAAATTTTTTTGATTATTTCAATGTTGTTCCGCGACCAGGCCACTTCAATGGCATGACGCACCGCTCTTTCCACTCTGCTGGGGGTGGTGTCAAAATTTTCAGCAATGGAGGGATAGAGGATTTTGGTGATGGAGCCCAGCAGATCAACGTCCTCCACCACCATCATGATTGCCTTTCGCAGGTACTGATATCCTTTGATATGTGCGGGAATACCGATCTGGTGAAGCATTTCGGTTATCTTTTCTTCCAAGGGCAGCTGGTGCTGAACCGGTGTCGGGGGAGGGGCTAAACCGCCGGTAGTGGATCTTCGGTGGTTATTTCCGCTAACCTGGCGGATTCGCTCGGCCAGGGTGTCCATGCAAAATGGTTTCAATATATAATAATCTGCTCCCAGCTCCCCGGCTCTTCGGGCAATATCCTCATGTCCGAAAGCGGTAATCATGATAATGTACGGTTTTTTTTCCAGTTCGATTCGGGACAATTCTTCCAGTACACTCATCCCGTCCAGATGCGGCATGATAATATCCAACAGCAACACATCGGGGCTTTTCTCCTTAATGATTTCCAGAGCCTCATTACCATTATAGGCCGAGCCAACCAGATCAAAATCCGGCTGCATTTGCAGAAAATTGGTCAGAAGTCCGTTAAATTCCTGGTTGTCGTCTGCAACCAAAATTTTCAACACAAAGAAAACCTCCCACATAAATTTTGGCTTAAAATTAAAACTGAAAAGATAATAAAATATGAGATATTGATGCTGGTGATAATATAGTTTTAAACCATTATTATTTTTTCGACATCCGATTCTTTATTCCTTCCTCACGGGGGGAAAAAAGTCCCAATTTATGATATTATTTTGATAGGTTGGTCAGTAGTTGGAAGATGTCCCTCTTTTTTCCTGCTCATTCTCCCTATTTCCGGCAAGGTACATCCACTCGACAAAGATCCCGTAACCCCTGGTGGGATCGTTGATAAATACATGGGTTACCGCACCCACGATCCTCCCGTTTTGGATAACCGGACTGCCGCTCATCCCCTGTACGATACCCCCGGTTGCCGCCAGCAGCTTTTCGTCTACCACTTTCAATATAAACCCTTTGTCGGAGGGCCTGACTTGGCTAGCCAGCCTTTCAATTTCCACCTGGAAACTGCCGATGGTTTCTCCTTCGATCACGGTCAATATTTCTGCCGGGCCTGTTTCCACCTGGGAGGCCAGGGCCATGGGGATTGCTTTTTCCAAGGACCGGAATGAATCCATGCGGCCAAAAATACCGTAAGGTGTGTTTTGGTCAATATTCCCCCCAAAATCATTTTGATCAATAAAAATCCCGGTTTTTTCTCCCGGTTTTCCTTTACAGGCAGTTTTAATGTTGATTATTTTTGCCCTGACGATATTTCCTCCCTGTATATCAACCGGTTTGTTACTGTCGGCATCGATAATAATATGCCCCAATGCTCCATAGCGCTCTGTCGCCGGATCATAATACGAAAGCGTGCCCACGCCGGCCGCGGAGTCCCTGATATACAAACCTATCCGCCAGGAGGTGTCCGGCTCTGAATAGAGCGGAGTAACGGAAATATTTTTTTCATGGCCCTCCCGAAGGACGGTCAACATGATCGGGGGTGGCGGTTCACGATCGGGTTTGTGAAGAAGCTTTGCCGCCTGGTTGACATCAGTGACCTTCTTTCCGTCTATGGCCACGATCACGTCTCCCACCCGTATTCCTGATTCTCGCGACGGGGAACGGCTCTGTCCTTCTGATTCGAAAAAGTAATAACCCACCACGGTTATTCCCGGAGAATTCAGCTTTATCCCGATCGAATGCCCCCCCGGTATGAGGCGTACTTCCGGCAAAATATTTACAGTGATCTGCCTCAGCGGGAGAAGCCCAAACAGGGAAATTTCCAGGTCCACTTCCCCCAGAGAAAGGGCCTCCAGGTTTAAAGGAGCCAGAATTTGCATGGCCTTGTTGGTCAAGGGACAGCCGTTGAGCCGCACCACTCCTTCACGGCTGGCTTTTATATAGATGAAGGGAAGATTTAAATTAACATAATATACATCCCCTTCCATGAGCCTCAGTTCTGCCGACAGATTGGTTTGGAGTTGCCAGCCGGCAAAAATTATCAGGAAAGCCAGAACGAAACTGGTCCAGAATATTAGATGCCTTTTATAATGTGATTTCATTGTTATTTTGTTCAGCCTTCCTCTTAAAATGGATTGAATTAAAAACGTTATTTTCCCTATCGGTATTGGTCAGGTATCTACTAAAATAACCTTTTCCCAGGCAATTTATCCTCAGAAGTTAACATAATCTGTAAGTTATATTTCCCATTACGGAGATAATCAGGCAACAGATTTTATTATTTGGACCGAATTTCCGATATATCCGAGGGTGTTCCGAAAATTCCCCCGGCCTCCTTATTAGGGGGATTCGGAGGGATTTCATTAATTGCGTTTGGGAATGATAGTAGCGGGGTGGATGTGCTTGGCGGTATTTGCCTATTGCGGTAAATTGAAAAAGGATCATCAGACCAAGCTGCTGGTACACCGGCTGCGCCCCGGAGATATAGCTCTGGTGGAGCATGCCGATATGGATCAATTGGCCGCGGAAAGCCTGATCCGCAGTGGGGTCAAGGTGGTGCTGAATTGCCAGCCTTTTTGCCGCGGAATATTCCCCCCCTCGTCGGTAGAAATATTGCTGAAACACGGTGTCTATTTGCTGGAGCATGTGAATCCCATGTTATTTGACCTGGTGGCGGAAGGGGAGATGATTGCCGTCCGGGAAGAGGTGATATACCGGCGAAACCAAAAGATTGGCCGGGGAATAAAGGTAGGCGATGATTATTACCGTGAACTCCGCCGGCGTTTTCAGGAAGTGCCGTCCAGGGTGATAGATCGATTTGTAGTCAACACCCTTTCTTATGCCTACCAGGAACGGCAGTTGATTACCGGAAAACTGGTGCTGCCCCCGCTGGTCACCCGCCTGGAAAAACAACAGGTGGTGATTGTGGTCAGGGGGAAGGGCTATCGGGATGATTTGAGAGCACTCAAGTCTTACCTTCGTGAAAAATCCCCGGTACTGATCGGAGTGGATGGGGGCGGGGATGCTCTGATGGAGTTTGGCTTTGTCCCCGATATTTTGATCGGCGATATGGACAGTGTCAGTGACCGGGTTTTGAAACGCTCCCGGGAAAGGGTGGTCCATGCCTATCAGGACGGGCGGGGAATTCCGGGAAAAAGCCGGCTGGAAGCGTTGAGCCTGAACTGCCATATTTTATCCGCCCCCGGCACGAGTGAGGACATTGCTCTTTTGTTGGCCTACGAGGCTGGAGCCTCCCTGATCGTGGCCATCGGCACTCATTTTTCAGTGGTGGAATTCCTGGAAAAAGGGCGCCCGGGAATGGCCAGCACTTTTTTGACCCGTCTCAAGGTGGGTGACCGGCTGGTTGATGCCAAAGGGGTAAGTCAGTTGTATGCCGGCCAAAAAACGGGCCGAATGCTGCCAGTGCTGGTATTGGCAGGTCTGGCCCCGTTGTTGGTGCTGGTAATGTGTTCTCCTCTGGTTAAACATCTTCTTTACCTGTTGGTGTTCAAGCTCAGGTTCGGATTATAATATCCCCGCCCGGAGATTGCAGGTGAGTGCATGTTTGATTACCGGCCATACGTGATCACCATTGCCGCCATATTTTTGGCCCTGGCGTCAGGAATTGTAATTGGAATCACCTTTGGAGAAAATGTGGTGGTCTCCAATCAAAAAGAAACGATAGAAATCATGCAGCATCAACTGAAGGATTTAGAATACAAACTGGTGATCAAGCAGGAAGAGGTTGAACGTTGGCAGGTCCTGGAACCGATGGTGATCAAGGGATACCGGGGTTGTTTATCCCCCAAAAAAGTTATGGTGCTGGCGGTAGAAAATCCCCGGTCTCTGGTAAAGGATATGGTAAATTTACTTCAGGAAGGCGGGGCTCAGATCTGTCTGGTGGAAATGCCGGCTGCGGCCCCGGCGGCGGTAAAACTGGACGCTCAAACCGCCCGTGAATTTGCGGCCGAACTGACCGGGCAGGGGGGGATAGAAGCCTGTACCAGTGAGATTTTGTCCGTACAGGGGGGTATCTCGGGGCCTCCGGACTGGGTGGTCATGCATTTTTATGCCGGGCCGATCACTTCGGGCGATCATTTTTTAAAATTGCTGGGTGAGGAATTGATCTCGGCGGGAAACAAATTGATCGTGGTCTATGGCGAAGGAAGTGATGAAAAAGAATTGTTTTCGGTGGAACCAATGATCGTCGAGCATTTTAATACTTTTTGGGGACAGTTGACCCTGCTTGAACTCGTGTCGGGAAATATGCAAAATATATTCTCTACCGGTGAAGGGGGCGCTGTCGGATGGAAGTAGCGGCAATCATACCCGCCTACAACGAATCCCGGCATATTGGGGATACTGTAGCCGCCTTGAAAAATATAGTGGCCATTGCCGATATCCTGGTGGTGGATGACGGGTCCACCGATGACACTGCGGGCATTGCTTTTAACCGGGGGGCCCGGGTGTTGAGGCTTGACCGAAACCAGGGAAAGGGATATGCGGTCTGCCGGGGGCTAGAGATGGTAACCGCGCCCATAGTGGCGCTGGTGGACGGAGATTTAGGAGGTTCGGCAGGGGAAATCGGGGTGCTGCTTGGGCCTGTGCAGGTGGGTGAAGCGGATATGGCGGTGGCGGTATTGCCTCCCTGCCGGAAGGGGGGGTGGGGCATGGCTAAAAAGCTGGCTGCCTGGTCTGTACGGCGATCCTTCGGACGGGTATTGACCGAACCCCTGTCGGGGCAAAGGGCGCTGCGCAGGGAACTCTGGGCACTGCTTCGCTATCCCCCGCGGGGATTTGGTCTGGAAGTTGGCCTGGCTCTGGATTTTTTGTCGCAGGGATGCACGGTTTTGGAGATAAACACCACAATTTCCCACCGGGAGCGGGGAAAGGATGTATTTTCCATTCTTCATCGGTTAAAACAAATGCTGGCCGTGCTCCGGGAAATTTATCTCCGGCGGGAACTTCTGTATTCCGGGGGGCGGCGGGGGTGAAAGAGAGTATATTATTGCTATCGGCTCCCTGGGCCTGGTTCCTGGGCGGGAAACTGGCCGACTTATACCGGGAAAGGGGAATATTGAAACCCAATTACCGGGGGGCGGAGATTACCCCCGCTCTTGGGCCGGCGATCTTGTTGGGTTACCTGCCCTCCCTGGGACTGGCGGGTTATCTGGATTGCACCCGGGTGCCCCAGGTCATAACGATTGCGGCAGTACTGCTGGGGGTATCCCTGTTTGGATTGTGGGATGATCTGCTTGCCGATTCGGTATCGGGGTTCCGGGGGCATCTGGGGGCCCTGGTACAGGGAAAAATTACAGCCGGCCTGTTGAAAATGGTTCTTGCGGGAACAGTCGGTTTAATTTTTTCCCTGGCGCTGCCCTTCCCGATTGGCGGAAAAATACTGGCGGCAACCCTTACGGCGCTCAGCGCCAATGGCCTCAATTTGCTGGACCGGCGCCCCGGGAGGGCTCTCAAGGTCTTTTTTGCCGGTTCCGGCGCCTTGATCCTGGCGGCCGGGCCGGCCAACATACTGTGGTTGTTGTTGCCGTTGTCGGCGGTGGCCCTGGCGGTAGCCCCTCTGGACTTCGGCGCGCGGGCAATGTTGGGGGACTGCGGGGCCAATCTGCTGGGTGCGGCACTGGGCGTGGCCGCGGTATATTGCCTGCCCTTTATACCCCAGTTGGCAATAGCTATTTTCTGGGCGGCGGTACATGTCTACTCCGAGATCTATTCCATCAGCCGGTTTATTGAGCGGCATCCTCTTCTGAAATACCTGGACGGGTTGGGGTGTAACCATGAATAAACACGGCGGCGGTGCCGAGCGGTACGAGACGGGGGTCAGGAGCCGAACGGTGATCCGCGAAAGAATTGGCGTGGTAAAGCATATAATTGCCTTCCGGCGGGATACCAGGGAGTTGCAGGTAAACATTGACGGGGAATTTGCCCCGGCTGTCAATTATGATTTTTTGACCGGACCGGCTTTTCCCGGAGACCGGGTAGGGCTGAACACCCTGGCCGGTGAGCTGAACCTTGGAACGGGAGGCTATCATTTTGTCTGTCATAATTACAGCCGTTCCAGCCGGGGTTACCGGGGAACAGGGCACCTGATGAAACTGCGCTATACCCCTTGGCAATTCAACATTCTGAGCTGCGAGGAAGACGCCGCCGGCTACAAACCCGAAATTGAAGGGTTTACAGGGCTGGGCGGGATGCCGGTGATTATAGGGGAACTGCACAGTATGCTGGCCCCGGTGGCGGCCACGCTTCGCTATTACCTGCCCGGGCGCCGTATTGCATATGTGATGACGGACGGCGCAGCCCTGCCCCTTTCATTCAGCCGGACGGTGGAGGAACTGATGCAGAAAGGAATTATCGAGGCCACGGTTACCTGTGGGCACGCGTTTGGCGGTGATTACGAGGCGGTAAATGTTTATTCAGCCCTGGTGTTCTGCCGGAGGGTGATCAAGGCCGACCTGGTTATTGTGGCCATGGGGCCCGGAAATGCCGGTACCGGAACAAGGTTTGGATTCAGCGGCATGGAGCTGGGGGAAAATGTAAACCGGGTAAGCGCGCTGGGAGGGGTGCCCGTAGTTATTCCCAGAATGAGTTTTGCCGATCCCCGGCCGCGCCACCGGGGGATAAGCCATCATACCCTGACCGCTCTGAAGGTGGCCTCGTGTCGCAAAGCATTCCTGCCGTTACCCCGCCTGTCCCCACCAAAAATGGGGTTGATCTTCCGGCAGCTTGCTGAACAGCGCCTGCTGGGAAATCACCGGGTAAAGGTCTGGCCCTGCTTGAAAGTGGATCGGATCATGAAAAGCCTCCAACTTTCTCCGCCGGAAAGCATGGGCCGCAGTTATGATGACGATCCGGCTTTTTTCGAAGCAGCGGGAGCGGCCGGTTGGCAGGGTTTGCAACTGTATGCGATAACAAAAGGAAAATGCCGGCTGTAGAAAGAAATAAAATAGAAAATTACCAGATTTGGGGAGGAGAAAATCCATGGATCCACAGCTAGAGATAATTTCTTCCAAACACCTCTTCCGGGGCCGTATAGTATCGGTGCGAGAAGATCATCTTGAATTTCGGGAAGGGAATAGAAAAATGTGGTGGGAGGTGGTGGAGCATCCGGGCGCGGCTGCAATTCTGGCCCGGGAAGGCGATCAGATCATATTGCTCAGACAGTACCGCCACCCGGTTCGCCAGATTCTATGGGAGATACCCGCCGGCAAACTGGAGGCAGGTGAAAAACCGCTAGATTGCGCGCGCAGGGAGTTGGCCGAAGAAACCGGGTTCAGGGGAAAAAATTGGAGGCTGCTCGCCAGTTTTTATCCTTCACCGGGATTCTGCGATGAATTGATCTATCTCTACGAAGCAACCGGGCTTGAGGCCGCGCCGGCCGAACCGGATGAACATGAGCAATTAGAGGTGGTAAGGCTTACCCTGAGCACGGCCCTGAACATGGTTTTAAAGGGCGAGATAACAGACGCCAAAACAATTATTGCCCTGAGCCATTTTCTTCCCGCCGGGGTTGGGAGCATAAACCGGCCTCTCGGTGCATAAAAATAACCGATTCACGGCAGGGAGGAACCACGTGCGTAAAATTCAGGGCCAGATCCGGGAATACCTTCGGGAAAATATGGGGATGTATATATTCATGATCATCCTGTTCAGTGCCGGCGTGCTGGCCGGAGCGTTCCAGGTTAGGGGGCTCGGGGACAACCAGCACACGGTGTTGCAACAGTACTTTGATCAGTTTGTGAGCGGTTGTCTGGAAAGCCAGGCTCCTGAGGGGCGCCTGATTTTGGGACAATCCGTAAAAATCAATTTTCAGTATCTTTTTTTGATCTGGCTTTCCGGTTTATTTATGTTTGGTTTTCCGGTAGCAGCGATATTGATCGGATGGAGGGGGTTTTCGGTAGGATTTGCGGTGGGTTTTCTGGTTGAGAGATCGGCGCTGGGGGGGGTGCTTTTTGCCTTGGGATCCATTCTTCCTCATAGCCTGCTGATCGTACCGGCATTGATTGTGATCGCGGTTACCGGGTTTTCTTTTTCGTGGTTAAGGTTTAAAAGCCGCCTGGAAAAAACCCCGTACCCGACCGGCAATCGCCTGCTACCATACACTGTTTTCAATATATTTATCGGGATGTTCATGATGGCCGGTTGCCTGGTAGAAGCATATATTTCGCCGGTCTTTATCAAGTTGCTGGCGCCGTACCTGTAATAGACAACCCGATTTTTGTATCATGCGCCAAGAAATGATGGAAATATGTCCGACTCATCGTACTGGCAAAGGATTTCCTGTGTATTCTGTGGAATTAGTAGAAAGATTTGCCAATGCTAGTGAGGGTTGCTTACTTTGATGAAAGCGTGCCTGAATAATTTTATCTATTACATAACGGTTGAAAAAGGCCTGACTAAGAATACCCTTGAATCATACCAAAGAGATATTTCGCAGTTTCTGCAGTTTCTGTCCAAAAACAAGGTCGATTCCCCCCAAAAAGTTAACCGGACGGTAATTGTCAAATATCTGGGCCATATGAAACATAAAGGTTACGCCAGTTCTACCATATCCCGAAACGTGGCTTCCCTGCGTTCTTTTTTCACCTTTATGGCTCAGGAAAATATAATCCCGGAGAATCCGGCTCAACAGTTGGAATCGCCGCGCCTGGAAAAAAAACTTCCCCGGGTGCTTACCCTGAAAGAGGTGGATCGGCTCCTTGATCAGCCTGCCTTGACTACCACCAACGGTTTGCGGGACAAGGCAATGCTGGAACTTTTATATGCTTCCGGGATCCGGGTTTCCGAACTGGTGTCCCTGAATACCGCGGATTTCAACCAGGAAGTAGGATTTTTGCGATGCCGGGGGAAAGGGATGAAAGAGCGGATAGTACCGGTAGGCAATATTGCCATTGGCTTTGTGCAGCAATACCTGAAACAGGGGCGTATAAAATTGGTTAAAACTACCGACGAGAATTCCCTGTTTCTCAATCATCATGGCCGGCGGCTTACCCGGCAGGGCTTCTGGAAAATCCTCAAAAAATATGCGGGCCATGCCAAGATCGCCGGGGAAATAACGCCCCATACTCTGCGGCATTCTTTTGCCACCCATCTGCTGGAGAACGGCGCAGATCTGCGATCCGTGCAGGAGATGCTGGGGCATTCCGATATTTCCACCACCCAGATCTACACCCATATTACCAGAAAGAAAATTCGTGAAGTCTATGACAAAACACACCCCCGAGCATAATTTGCTCCGTAAAAACCGGCGGGCAGTGGTGGTGGTTCTTGATGGGGCGGGAGCAGGAGCGGCGCCCGATGCTCATGAGTATGGAGACGGAGGGGCTCATACACTGCTCTCGGTGATAACGGCCAATGGGCTGTTGGTTTTACCACACCTATACGCGCTGGGCTTGCACCTGATCCTTGATCTGCCGTCCTCTTCTTTTGAAGGGAACATATGCGGCAGCTATGGCCGCATGGCTCCCCTGTCTCCGGGAAAGGACACTACCAGCGGCCATTGGGAACTGGCCGGGCTGGTGCTGAACAGCCCTTTTCCCACCTACCCCGACGGATTTCCACCCGAGGTCATTGAAGAATTTGAGCAGGCTACGGGCCGAAAGGTACTCGGGAACGTGGTTGCCTCGGGAACCGAAATCATTGAAATACTGGGCAGGCAGCATCTGATCTCCGGCCGCCCAATCGTATATACTTCTGCCGACAGCGTGTTTCAGGTTGCAGCCCATGAGCAGGTTGTTCCGGTTGATTTGCTCTATTCCTGGTGCAGGGCCGCCCGCCGGATCCTCAGCCACCGGCACGCGGTAGGTCGCGTAATTGCCCGCCCCTTTGCAGGAAATCCGGGAAATTTTCGGCGTACGCCACGGCGTAAGGATTATTCCCTGCCTCCACCCGGCAAGACGATTCTGGACCGGGCACAGGAACGGGGTTTTCCGGTGGGGGTCATCGGAAAGGTGGCCGATATTTTTGATCACCGGGGAATTACCCTTCACCGGCCCGGCAAAGACAATGAGCAGGTCTTCCACAGCCTTGGAAAGCTGCTGAGCGAACTTCCCGCGGGGCTGATTTGGGCCACCTTTGGTGACTTTGATACCCTCTACGGGCACCGCAACGATGTTCAGGGCTATGCCCGGGCCTTGCAGCAGTTTGACGACTGGCTTCCCATACTTAAATCCGGTCTCAATGGGGAGGATCTATTGTTGATCAGCGCCGATCACGGCTGCGATCCCGCCTTTCCGGGCACCGATCATACCCGGGAATATGTTCCTCTGCTGGTCTGGAGCCCATCACTTCCGGCAGGACTGAATCTGGGTACCAGATCTAGCATGGCGGATCTGGCGGCTGGAATAGCCGGGTGGCTAGGGTTACCTCCCCTTGATTCGGGAACCGATTTTTTGTCCGTACCATAAAACAACCTTTCGGCCCCCGCTGTATTTTACGCTAATTTGCAGGGGAATATAGAATAAAACCACGAAAGGGGGCGGTAATATGAAACACCCGGCACTGATTCTGTTGCTGGCCGGCTTTTTCTGTCTGATTCCGGCTGCTGTTCTTGCCTCAGAAGCGGTTGAAACCGAGCCGCCGGTGGAGATCAATGCGGAGGCTGCCTTGTTGATGGAAGTGGAGAGCAACACCTTGATCTGGGAGGAAAACAGCCTGAAAAAGCTTTATCCGGCCAGCATTACCAAGATCATGAGCTTATTGATTGTGATGGAACTTTTAGAGGAGGGAGGGGTGTCTCTTCAGGACCAAGTGGAGGTAAGTGCCCGTTCTTCGGCCATGGGGGGCACCGAGCTTTTTCTAAGCGAGGGCGATCGGATTACCCTGGAGGAGCTGATAACAGGGATGGCGGTGGGATCGGCCAATGATGCCGCGGTGGCGGTAGCGGAATATATTGCCGGCTCTGAGGAAGCATTTGTGGAGTTGATGAACGAAAAAGCGGGCCGGCTCGGTATGACGGGCACCCACTACTGCAACTGCCACGGCCTTCATGATCCGGATCATTACACTACCGCCAAAGATGTGGCCCTGGTAAGCTGTGCTTTGTTGAAGTACCCCCTGATTCACCGCTATCTGACGATATGGATGGACGAGCACTACCTGAAAGGAAAAATCAAATCCGGAGAGGTATATCTGAGCAACACCAACCGCCTGGTTAATTTTTACCTCGGGTGCGACGGCGTGAAAACCGGCTTTACCCGGGAAGCAGGCAACTGTATCTCAGCCACCGCTAAAAGGGGCACCAGCCGATTTTTGGCGGTGGTATTGAACTCACCTTCGGTGGAGGAACGCTACGAGGGAGCGGAAAAACTCCTTGACCATGGATTTAATCATTACAAAAGTGTTCCGGTAATCGAAGAGGGAGTACCTTTGGCCGAACTGACGGTAAACAAAGGAAACCCCCAGAAGGTACAGGTGATCACCTCGCAAAAACTGAACCTGTTCATGTCCCGGGGGGAAAAGGAAGAATTTACCCGGGAAATTATTCTACCCGAAGAGCCTGCAGCACCTCTGGAAAAGGGGCAGGCAATCGGAGAAATAATTGTCACCTATGGCCAGGGGCAGCAGGTCAGGCTGGAACTGGTGGCAGCCGAACCGGTCTACCGCTGCACGGTATTAACCTTGTTTCAACGCCTGGTGCGTGACTGGTTGAAATTTGGCCGTTGAAGATCACCCTTTTTACAAATACCCTGCGGGGTATTTTTTTAAAGGGAATGAACATAAAATAGAGAATTATTCCACAGGTGTTAGGCAGGAGGTATATTATGAAGACTGAGTTCAAGCAGGATTGCCACAGCCTGGTGGCACGGTTGTCCGGGGAATTGGATCATCACAGCGCGGCCGAACTGCGGAAAAGTATTGACCATAGGTTGGACGATCCGGATATACACAATCTGGTATTGAATCTGGAACATGTTTCATTCATGGACAGCTCCGGAGTGGGAGTTATTTTGGGCCGCTACCGGCTGGTGGAAGAAAGGGGAGGAAAGATGGCTGTATGTCTGATCCCCGACGGAGTAAAAAAGGTTCTGGAAATATCGGGATTGCCCAAAATTATCCCTTTTTTAGGCAGCGAACAACTGGCGTTGAAAGAAGTCAGCCGCCGCTGAATAACGGCTCTGAAGGAGGTTTGCCCTGTGATCAGTTCAAAATCTTTTATGAAGCTGGAAATACCCAGCCGTTCTGAAAATGAGGCTTTTGCCCGGGTGGTGGTGGCGGCATTCGCCTCGCGGCTTGATCCTACCCTGGAGGAGATCAGCGATCTGAAAACAGCGATTTCCGAAGCGGTAACCAATGCCATAATTCATGCCTACGAAGATCAACTGGGATTGATCGTAATTGAAGTATCTCTGGAAGGAAACAAACTGACGGCAGATATCACCGATTTTGGAGCCGGCATAGAAAACATTGAAGAAGCCCGAAAACCTTTTTATACCAGTAAGCCGGAACTGGAACGCTCGGGGATGGGGTTTACGATCATGGAAAATTTTATGGATAGAATTAATGTCCAATCGGAAATAGGGCGGGGAACTACGGTTACCATGATCAAGCATATTTCTTCCAAGGGGCTTTTTGGGGAAACGGACCGAAATGAAAGATGAGCAGATCAGAGCCCTGGTGGCTCTGATACAGGCCGGAGATGAAGCAGCCGGGGAAAAACTGCTAGAAAGGTTGAGCCCCCTGGTAATGGCATTTGCTTCCAGAATGTGTAATTCGGCCGCAGAACGGGAGGATCTTTATCAGGTGGGAACGCTGGGTCTGTTTAAAGCCGCCTCCCGATTCAATATCGACTCTCCAAACCGGTTTACCACTTATGCTGTGCCCTGGATCCGGGGTGAAATGAAACAGTACCGCCGCTCCCACCTGGGAGTGATAAAAATAAGCCGAAGTCTTCGGGAGCAATGGCTGCAAGTGGAAAAGCACCGTTCGAATTTATATAATCTGCTGGGACGGTCGCCAACTATGTCGGAACTGGCCCGGGAAGCCGGAGTTTCTCCCGAGGAGCTGGCCCTGATTCTGGAAGCGGCACAACCTGTGGTTCCTTTGTCGGAGGATACCCTTCCCCTATTGCCGGGGTTAACCGAAGAGGCCGAACTTGTGGATCGGATTGCACTAGGGGAAGGGATATCCAGGCTGGCTCCACTGGAAAGAGAGCTGATCAAACTTCGCTATTTTCAAGAACGAACTCAAAAAGATACCGCCCGCTATCTTTCTTTAACCCAGCGGCAAGTGTCCCGATTGGAAAAAAGGATTTTGGAGCAGTTAAAACAATACCTGGAGATCTAGGCCCCAGTATAAAAAAATATGTTTACCGTATACTATAACCGCCAATACCTCTTGGGAGGACCGGTATGTTTTCAGATGGAAAAATACAAAAACCGGCCGCGGTTATTTTTGTGGCATTGATGATCTTGTCGGTATCCGGAATTCTGGCATATTTTATTTGGTTTTCAAGGGCCCCTGCTCCCCCGCATCGTTCGCGACCGGTGGCCAGGCTGGATACCGGAATCACTGATTACGGAAATATTTACAGGCAGGGGCTATTTAGCGGGGTTAAAAATGAAAATTTGAGCACCGAAAAGAGGGAAGCCCCATATCACCCAAAATACCTTCCGATTTAAAATTGAGCACCCAGGAATTTAACACGATAGCTCAAAAAATTACTCCCAAAAAGGCGGTAGCCCGCAATTCAATAATCGCATTTTTGAGCGGGGGGATGATCTGCCTGCTCGGCCAGATCATCCAAAACCTGTACTCCATGTTCGGGTTTACCACTCAAGAGGCGGCAAATGCCACTGTTTCCACCGTCATCTTTATTGGATCGTTGTTGACGGGATTGGGGGTGTTCGATAAAATTGCCGCGTTTGCCGGAGCGGGATCGGCGGTACCGGTAACCGGTTTTGCAAATTCTGTTACTTCTGCTGCTTTGGAATTCAAAAAAGAAGGGCTCGTGGCCGGACTTTGTTCAAAAATGTTTTCACTTGCCGGTTCAGTAATCGTTTTCGGAGTAGTAACCGCTTTTGTGGTGGGGGTTATCAAAGCCCTGTTCTTCTAATAAAAAGCAGCAGACGCTGACGGGAGAGCACCGGATGAGCCAAAAAGTTGGAACACAGAGTGTTTTGTTAAACCCACCCCCCTATTTGAGCGCGGCCGCGGTAGTGGTGGGACCAAAAGAAGGCCGGGGCCCCCTGGCCTCGGATGTCGACCGAATTTATGACAAAGTTACTGCGGGGGAAAACAGTTTTGAGGCCGCTGAACTCAAAATGCTGGAGGAATGCTGTCTTCTGGCCCTGGGGAAGGGAAATTTGAATCGAGAAGAGGTGGATTATTTTTTGGCCGGAGACCTGTTAAACCAGATTGCCAGCTCCGGATTTTGCGCTCTCAAATTGGCCATTCCATTTATGGGTGTTTATGGAGCCTGTTCCACTCTTACCCTGGCTCTCTCTTTAGGGGCGCTGCTGGTATCGGGAGGGGCGGCCCAAAATATATTGGTGGCCACCTCCAGCCATAATTGCAGCGCGGAACGACAATACCGTTACCCTACGGAATATGGTTTTAAACGCCCCCCCCACGCCCAGTGGACCGTCACCGGCGCAGGTGCCGGAATCATCAGCGCCCGGGAAGGCGGGCCAAAAATTACGGCGATTACCACCGGTAAGGCGCTGGATTTGGGGGTAAAAGATCCCCTGGCGCTTGGGGTAGCAATGGCTCCGGCGGCGGCACATACCCTGACCAGACATTTCCGGGAATTGCAAAGGGATCCTTCCTATTACGATCTGATTTTGACCGGGGATCTGGGTAAAATAGGGCGCCAGATAAACCTGGAGATTCTTTCTCGTCAAGGATACAGTCTCCCCCGATATGATGATTGTGGAGTGATGATTTATAACCAAGATCAGCAACAGATGGATGCGGGGGGCAGCGGCTGCGCCTGTGCGGCGGTGGTTGCCCTGGGACATATATACCGGCGAATGATGGAAGGAGAGCTGAAACGGGTGCTGTTGGCAGCTACCGGGGCTTTACACAGTCCCACCACCTGCTTGCAGGGCAACAGCATCCCGGTTATTGCTCATGCGGTGGCCCTGGAAATATAGCCGCTTCTGCCGACAAGGGGTATCAGACGGTGCGGCTGTTCGGAACATTATGGAGGGGAGTATAAAATATGGATTATTTGATCGCATTTGCAGTGGGGGGGGCATTCTGCGCCCTCGGTCAGATACTGTTTGATCTTACTCCGTTTACACCAGGCCATATTTTGTCGGGATTTGTAGTGGCGGGAGGGGTTTTGGGCTCGGTGGGGATCTATGATCGTCTGATCAAATTTGCCGGAGCCGGCGCTTCGCTGCCCATCTCCAGCTTTGGCAACTCCCTGGTAAAAGGGGTCCTGACGGAGGCAAACCGTCACGGACTGATCGGAGTTCTTACCGGAATGTTTGAGCTTACCAGCAGCGGGATTACAGCCGCCATTGTATTTAGTTTTATAATTGCCCTCATATTCAATCCCAAGGGATAAATTATTACGTTCCTCCATTAATCATATGATCAGGAGCTGAACAATGCAGGAAGAACAGCAGGAGACGGTAAGGGTATTCAAAAAGCTGGATCACAACGTTGATTATTTAAAACAGCGTTTGGGTATCGGGGAGGAAAACTTTGACCTGATCCTCAGGGAACTGGTCATCGGCGGAAAAAGAAGCGCCCTCCTGTTTGTGGATGGGCTCACCAACAACCAGGTGTTCACTCTTTTGCTGCAATCGCTGATCAGGTTGAAAAAAGAGGAAATTGTACCCAACCCCGTGCACAAACTTATGTCCGAGGCACTCCCGCATATGGAGGTTTCTTTTTCAGAAGATCTGGAAGATCTGATTCGGGAAGTGCTGGCGGGTCAACTGGCCCTGTTTATGGAAGGGGAAGATCGGGCGATCCTGGTTGATATCCGGGAATACCCTACCCGTACGCCCGAAGAACCGGATATTGAAAAAATAACCCGGGGGTCACGGGATGGTTTTGTGGAAACCCTGGTATTTAATGTCGCCCTGATCCGGCGGCGGATCAGAGATCCCCAGCTCCGGGTGGAGGCAATCAAAATCGGCCGCCGTTCCTCCAGCGACGTGGTGATCATGTATATCAAAGACATTGCTTTTCCCGAAATATTGGAGAAGATCCGCTCGCAGATCAAACTTATCGATTCCGATGCCTTTCCGATGGCCGAAAAATCCCTGGAAGAATGCATAGTCGGAAGCCCCTGGAATCCATTTCCAAAGGTCCGCTATACGGAACGGCCTGATGTGGCTGCGGCCGGTTTACTGGAAGGGCAGGTGGTGATCATGGTGGATACCTCTCCCTCGGTGATGTTGGCGCCGGCCACCCTTTTCCATCACCTGCAGCATGCGGAAGAATACCGGCACAATGCCCTGACCGGTACTTATATCCGCTGGGTGAGAATTGCCGGGGTGTTCCTTTCATTTTTTCTGATCCCCGTATGGCTGCTTTTGGTTCAGCAGCCACGGTATCTTCCTCCGTCGCTTTCATTTATCGGTCCCAAGGAAGAGGCCAGCATTCCGCTGTTTTTACAGTTTGTACTGGCCCATTTTGGCCTGGATCTGATCAGGATGGCCAGTGTGCACACCCCAACCCCTTTTGCCACCGCGCTGGGGCTGGTGGGAGCGCTGCTTATCGGGCAGATTGCCGTGGAGGTAGGTTTGTTCTCTTCAGAGGTGCTGCTGTACACCGGAATTATTGCCCTGGGCGTTTTTTCAACCCCCAGTTGGGAATTGAGCATGGCCAACCGGGTAGTGCTGCTGTTTCTCATTCTTGCTACGGGGTTGTTTAAATTGCCCGGACTCCTGTTCGGAATGGGGTTGCTCCTGGTGTTGTTGGCCGCCACCAAATCCTTTGGGTTTCCCTATCTCTGGCCATTGATCCCTTTTAACTGGAAAGCACTGGCAAATATTTTTTACCGCCGTCCCTACCTGGCCCAACACCTCCGTCCGGGGTTCCTTCGGACCATCGATACGGACCGATTAAAAAACCCCCCTAAATAGCCAAACTCCATCGAAGAGGTTCTTTCGTTCATGGATTATTGCTGTAAAAGGAACTACCTGTTTATGGTATAATTATTAAATAGGGTTTAATAAAGGTTGCACATCAGGATTAAAAGATGGAGGTTTGCCGGTTGCTACTCGTGATTGCATGTGCCGCTGACAGTTTTGACTGCCTGGCCGGAGCGTTGGCTGCCAGCAAGGTCTATAGAGGCAGCAAGGTCTGGTTCATGCGGCCCCCGGCAAATAAATTGAGGGCATTTATGGATGATCATCCCAATTTGCCGCTGCCCATGGCGGCCGAATCAGATCTGCGGGCCCGCCTGAAATTGGCGGTACTGATCGGACCCTGTTCGCCCGATCTCCTTGATCGCCATCGAGAGATGCTTGACCGGGCTGCTGACATCCACTTGTTTTCTTCTTGCCGTGAAGATCGGGATTTGTTGCAAAGAGGCGATATATTCGTGCGCCCGGTGGCGGCAGTGACCACAATCCTGGTGGAGGAGATCCAGCGGCGAAAAATATACCTGAACCAAATGGAAGCCAGTCTTCTGGCTTTGGGCATATATGATTGTACAGATGCCTTGAATTCTCCGGAAACCACCACGGCCGATATTGATGCGGTGCAGCATCTGCGGCGAGCGGGAATTGATCCGAAAATTCTGGAACCGCTATCATCGCCAAAAACAATCGCCCCGGTTGATAAACAAAATAATGCGGGCGAAATAACCGAACCATCACCGCCGGAAAGCAGCAGCCCGGCTGTTTTCCCGGAAAACAAGATCCCCGGAGGTACTCCTGGTTGCCAAAACACGGCCGGCATTGATCCGAAAATTCGGGAACCGGCACCCCTGCCAAACACCGCGGAAACAGATCCTATCGCTGAGGGCGGTTTGACCATTCAATTTTCCTCCCCAGAACAACCGGGCTTGATGGAGGGGGATAATATGCTTCACCTTCTTTCCGGTAAAATATGGGAACGGCTGCGGGGGAAAATGTTGCTCTTGGGCCAGGTTGCAGCCAGGCAGAAGTGGGAAGTATACCTGGTGGGAGGGATAATTCGCGACCTCTTTCTGGGCAGAGAGCCGGCTCATGATCTCGATCTGGTGGTGATCCCGGAAGCTATTCCCCTGGCCTTGTACATGCAGAAATGCTTCGGGGGAAAACTGGTATCCCACGAACAATTGGGTACTGCCACCTTGTTTTTATCCGGCGGCACCAGGCTGGATCTGGCCACCGCCCGGCGGGAATTTTATTTTTCTCCGGGCGATCTGCCCGAAATTGAACCCTCCAGCCTAAAATTCGATCTCTGCCGCCGGGATTTTACCATAAACTCCATGGCCTGTTCATTGCTTCCGGTATCTTTCGGGCGGTTATATGATTATTTTGGTGGACGCCGTGATCTTGCCGGCGGCGTGCTTCGGACCATGTACAATCTAAGTTTTGTGGATGATCCCCTGCGCATATTGCGGGCGGTGCGCTTTGAAAGCAGGTTCGGATTTCGCCTGGAAAAAAATACCGGGATATGTATGCAAAAAGCAATCAACGGGCGATCCTTGGAAAAGGTAAGCCGGCAGCGCATAAGCCAGGAGATGAACAACGTATTTTCGGAACAAAATCCACCCGAAATTTTGAAAAGGCTTGCCGATCTGGGGGCATTGAAATATATTTATCCCTCCCTGGAAACATCTGCCGATACCTGGCGGCGGCTGGAGCAGATTAAGCAGGGACTTCACCTGACCCAACAATGGGATTGGGCACAGCCACCGGATCCCGAACCGGCCTATCTGGCCGGCCTGCTTTATAATATGGATACAGACAGACGGGTAATCCTGATCTGCAGGCTTTACCTGCCCAGTGATAAGATAAAAAGCACTTTGGCAGCCTGTGAGCAGGTGCCGAGGATTTTGGAATTTTTGCATTCAACAAACAATCCGGCCCCGAGCAGCCTGGTTGATCTGTTGCAGGGCCTGCCGGCGGAAGTGCTGCTGCTGGCCTATTCCCTGACCGAAAACAACCAGGCGCGGGAGTGCTTGAAGAATTTTGTTCATTCTTTTCGCCGGGTACAGACAAGACTTACCGGCCGGGACCTGATTGAAATGGGGCTGCCCCCCGGACCGATTTTTCGCCGGATACTCAAGGAATTAAAAAAAGCGGTGCTGGACGGCAGGGTAAATTCGCTGGAAGAAGAGAGAAACTTCGTAAATGCTATTATTGACAGGGAGGTTTGACCGCGGCCAATGGGTGACCAGATATATCAGATGTTGCTGCGACTGCCGGTGTTATTGATTGCCATCACGGTGCATGAATACGCACACGCCCGGGTGGCCTATTCATTTGGCGATCCTACCGCTAAATTACAGGGGCGGTTAAGTCTAAACCCCCTGGTGCACCTGGATCCGGTGGGGGCGTTGATGTTGCTGATCGTGGGCATAGGCTGGGCCAAACCGGTGCCTATAAACCCTTATAATTTCAAGGACTATCGTTCGGGAATGTTGGGGGTTTCCCTTGCCGGACCTCTGGCCAATTTTATCCTTGCCTTTTTCAGCCTGCTCATATTGAAAACGGCCTGGGGGTATTTTCCCATCGGAGGAATTTTTTGGCTGTTGCTCCACACGCAGGCAACCTTGAATACCACCCTGGGGGTGTTTAATCTCATTCCTTTGCCCCCTCTGGACGGTTCAAAAATATTTTCATCTCTGGCCGGGGGATCTTCACTTGCATTTTATCGCCGGATCGAGCCTTATGCCCCGTTAATTCTGTTGGTATTGATTTTTACGGGAACCTTAGGCAGGATTGTCTGGCCGGTCACAGAATTTATCATGGGGCTGATGATCAGAGCATTGAGGTTTATACCCTAGACGTCGAACATATATGAGGTGATCAGCAATGGACAATAAAAAAGTCATACTGAGCGGTATGCGGCCAAGCGGACGCCTGCACCTGGGAAACCACAGTGTGCTGCAAAACTGGATCCGCCTGCAGAATGAATATCACTGCTATTATTTTATTGCCGACTGGCACGCCCTGACTACCGGTTATCAGGAGACAGAGGATCTGACCGAAAATATAAAAGAAATGTTGCTGGATTGGCTGAGCGCCGGGCTGGATCCGGAGCGGTCGGTAATATTTCGGCAATCGGCAATTCTGGAGCATGCCGAGCTGTACCTGCTGCTGGCGATGATCACCCCCATTTCCTGGTTGGAACGCTGTCCCACTTTCAAGGAACAGCTCAGGCAACTTGAAGGGAAAGATATAAACACATACGGCTTTTTGGGTTATCCCCTGCTGCAGGCGGCAGATATTCTTGCCTACCGGGCCGACGCGGTTCCGGTAGGGGAAGATCAGTCTCCCCATATAGAATTTACCAGGGAAATTGCCCGGCGGTTTAATTATTTGTACCGAGAGACGTTTCCCGAGCCCGAAAGCCTGTTTGCCTCAAAGTCCATGGTGCCCGGAACAGACGGACGGAAGATGAGCAAGAGCTACGACAATTACATCCTGTTGTCTGATCCTCCGGAGGAAATAAAACAAAAAGTACGATTGATGCTCACCGATCCCCAGAGGGCGCGGCGCCGCGATCCCGGAAGGCCCGAAGTGTGCCCGGTTTTTGAATTTCAAAAGCTGTTCAACCGGGAAGGGAAGCCGGAAATTGAGGAAAGTTGCCGGAAGGCGTCTATGGGCTGCGTTCAATGTAAAGAAGCCCTGTCCCGTCATCTCTGTCAATTCCTGGAACCATTTCAGGAAAAACGGCGGCGTCTGATGACCGAACCACGCCTGTTGACGGAAATTCTCGAATCGGGGAATCAGAAAGCGGCTGAAACAGCCCGGAAGACACTGTATCTAGTGCGGGAAGCGATGCGTTTATAACAGATTGAAGGGATAATACCATGGAACAGATTGGCTGCACCATCCGGCTGCCGGTATTTGAGGGCCCTTTTGATCTTCTGTATCATCTGATTACCACGGCCGAAGTTGATATTTGGTCCGTATCCATTGCTGAGATTACCGACCAATATCTGTACTACCTGCAATCGATGCGTGAATTGAACCTTGATCTGGCCAGTGGATTTCTGGTGATGGCGGCTACTCTGCTGCGTTTCAAATCAAAGTTGCTGTTGCCGCTGCCTCCCCGGGAGGAACAGGAAGAAGAGGACGAATCCCTGTTTGATTTTAGTTCACCGGAGGAGCTTTTTGCCCGTCTGGAGGAATACAGGACATTTAAAGAGGCTGCCGGATGGCTGAAAGAAAGAGAAGAGGATCAGCAGAAAATATTTCTGAGATCAACGGGAGGGAAAAAAGTGCTGTTGACAAACCATCAACAGCAATCTTATTTAACCCTTTGGGAAGGGGCGCAGGCGCTTCAGGAAATCATGCAACGTCACCGGGAGCAGGCTGCCGCCGGAGGGAGGCACTATTTGCCTACCGAGAATTATTCTCTGAGGGATCATATTGCACAGGTGCTCCGACGCCTTCGCCTTCAGAAGGGGCCGGTTACTTTTAAAAGGCTTGTTGCCGAAAAAGGAGGGCTGGCATATACGCTTATTGCGCTGTTGGAACTGGCCCGCCGGCAAAAGATCGTCCTTTTTCAGGATTGCCTGTTCGGAGTGATCCTGGTGGCAACCAACCGCAACAGGGGGAATAATAGTTATGGATCCGTTGCAAGCAAAGGCTCTGATTGAAGCGGTTCTGTTTTTGCACGAGGAACCGGTAAAAATTCAGCAGTTCAGCCGGATAATTCCACTCTCCGCCGATCAGATTGCAAGCCTGATCGGGGAACTTAAAACAGAGTTGGAGCGCTCGGAGAGGGGCCTGCGGGTTTACGAAGTAGCCGGCGGGTATCAGATGGGCACCCTGCCGGACCTGGCGCCTTACCTGGAAAAAATGTTTGCCGATGATCTTACCGGCAAGCTCTCCTCCGCCGCCCTGGAAACACTGGCTATAATTTCCTACAAGCAACCGATAATCCGGGTGGAAATAGAATCCATACGGGGAGTAAAATGCGATCATGTGTTGGACAACCTGCTCCGGCGTAAACTCATCCGGATCAGCGGACGCAAACCGGGCCCCGGCAGACCTTTTATTTACAGCACCACCCCCGAATTCCTGAAATATTTTGGCCTAAGCGATCTCTCCGAACTTCCACCCCTTCCCGAAAATGACCTTCTTTCCAGAGCTGAACCGGCTTCTGACCTTCCTCCGGCTCAACATGAAACCCGATCCGGATCATAAAAAACCGCCACTTTCCAGACCTCATATCTTTTTATCGATTTATCCGAAAATGATGTGGATAAAAATAGACCTGAACCGCCTGCTCCTTGTCAGCGGGTAAATCATGAGTCCCATGGCTAGACTAGCCCCTTGAGTTTTGCTGTAATCGAGGTTCAAGGAGAGATTGAATGGGGATTACGCGGGCCTTGTGCCTGGGACTGTGGTTGCTGCTGCTTCTGCTCCTTATTTCGGCTTTTTATTACTTCTGGCCGCAGCGAATATTTATTCATTACCTATGGGAAAATAATAAGACTCAATTCAGGGTACATTTGGTGCTCGGGAGATGGAAATTTCCTTTAAGGATGAAGGCCCGAAGGGAGGGGACGGAAGGGCTGAATTTGCACAGGTTAAAAAAATATTTGGATGAAATCAGGCCCTATCGTAAAAAACTGATCTGGAACAGGTTTAAACTGGCAATCGATCTCGGACTGGGAGATCCGGCTTTAACCGGTATGGCTGTCGGAGGGGGATGGGCCTTGGGAGGCACATTTTTATCTCTTCTGTATAAATATTTCCGCTTCGAAACAGAACCCGTGATCAGGATCAATCCCGGTTTTAAGAATACCGCTTTGAAAATTGACTGGGAAGGTGAAATAACCGCTCCCCCATCACTGTGGCTGAAACTGTGGTCTACATTCAAAAAAACAGGAGGTCCTGTAAATGGAAGATCATCCGATTGAAGGGTTGATGAAAACCGCCATGGAAAATTTAAAAGAAATGGTGGATGTAAATAAAATTGTAGGCGATGCGGTGGAAACCCCCGATGGCAATGTAATTATTCCTATTTCGCGGGTAGTGTTCGGTTTTGCTGCCGGGGGTACAGAATTTGAGGGACAGGAGGAAAACGGCGGGGCAGGCTCCCGCCCGGCAAACAATTCGCGGCAGGAGCTCCCCTTTGGCGGCGGCAGCGGAGGCGGGGTATCGGTGCAGCCCGTTGCTTTCCTGGTGGTGGGGCAGGGGCAGGTACGCCTGCTGCCGGTGCATCCCCATGCCATGCTCGACCGGCTGATTGATCTTGCTCCTCAGTTGATCAACCAGATTCAGGGGATGTTCAAAAAAGAAAGGGTCTCTGCCGGTGATCGCTACTAGTTACGTCTGCCGCCGGCGGTAAAAGGGGCTGCCGGCAGCAAAGGTTAGTATACAAAACTCATAATTGATCCCGGCTTGGAATAAAAATAAATAATATCCATCGACCGGAGGGTACAGGGGTTTTTCTAGATGAGCAAATATTTTTCCGGCGTCCTTATTATCCTGCTGATCACAGTTCCGGGGTTGATCGCCCCCGTACAGGCCCGAGCGCAGGAAATGACGGTTAGCGCCGAATCCGCGGTTCTGATGGACCGGGAATCCCGGAGAGTGCTGTGGGGGAAAGATATCCATCAGAGCCGGCCCATGGCCAGCGTTACCAAAATCATGACCGCCCTGCTGGCCCTTGAGTTGGGCGATCAGTCGGAAATGGTGGTGGTTACTCCGGGTGCCGCCCGCACTGAGGGATCCTCCATATGGCTGGAGGAGGGGGAGCGAAAAACCCTGGAGGAACTGGTTTACGGCCTGATGCTCTGTTCCGGCAATGATGCCGCGGTGGCTATTGCCGAACATCTGGCGGGCACGGTGGAGAATTTTGCCATACTCATGAATTGCAGAGCCAGGCAATTGGGGGCGCTGAATACCTGTTTTACAAACCCCCATGGCCTCCCGGATGACGATCATTACAGCACCGCCTACGATCTGGCTCTCATTTCTTGCCAGGCACTGGGCAATCAAATATTTCAAAATATTGTGTCTACCGAGTGCCGGGTGATTACCTGGCCGGGTAACCGGGAAGGGCGATATTTACAAAATCAGAACCGGTTGTTGGAGACCTTTCCCGGGGCGGATGGGATCAAAACCGGTTGGACTCAAAAAGCGGGCCGGTGTTTGGCCGGATCGGCCACCAGAGACAATTGGCAACTGGTAACAGTGGTTCTGGATGCCCCCCAAATGTGGGAAGATGCCGCGGCACTCCTGAACTATGGTTACCGCACCTATGCCCGGGAAAAAATATTTTCGGCCGGACAGATATTGGCACAAGCCCCGGTTGCAGGCGGAAATACGGCATATATACTGCTGACCGTGGATCAGGATTTGCAGTTGCCCCTTCTGCCGGGGGAAAAGGAAAAACTACAATATAAATGGAAAATGGCCGACGGTTATCCTTCCCCGATCTGCTCCGGGGATAATCTAGGGCGGGTGGAAGTATATCTTGGTGGCTGCTGCCTGGGAAGGCTACAGTTAAAGGCGGCCCATGGAGTAGGGAAAGTGTCGTTCTGGAGCCGGTTTAGGCGGTTGTCCGGGCTGCTGCTTGGAGATGATGGGGGAAGGTGACCGGGGTTTAAATTTTCGATAAGGGGGTTCGGCTTTGGTAGGCTATCTCTGGGCGGCAATGATCTGTGTTAGCATATTGGTGGCTGGTTTGACCGGGAACATGTCCGTGATTACCCCCGGCATTTTTTCAGCGGCTGAACAGGCGGTAAGTCTGGTGATCGGGCTGATCAGTGTGATGGCTTTCTGGCTGGGAATCATGAAGCTGGTGGAACGATCGGGGCTGGTAGAGGTAATCAAAACATTACTTCGTCCCGCGGCGCGCCTGCTTTTTCCCGCAATTCCCCGCCATCATCCGGCAATGAGCGCCATCCTGATGAATATGAGCGCCAACCTGCTGGGAATGGGCAGCGCCGCTACCCCGTTCGGGATCAAGGCCATGGAAGAGATGCAGGCTCTCAATATGCACCGAAAAACCGCCTCCAATGAAATGTGCACCTTTCTGGCTATTAACACTTCCAGTATAAGCCTTCTCCCGACCACCGTGATCGGTTTACGAGCAGCCGCAGGTTCGTTTAATCCTGCAGAGATAGTGGGCACAACCCTGGCCGCTTCCATCTGCTCCTGCCTGGCGGCGTTGACGGCCGAACGGGTGCTGCGCGGGTGGGGAAAATTCAAATGATCGCCCATCTGATCAATATCATATCAGAATACGTAATCCCGGTATTGATAATAACCGTGATCGCCTTTGCCCTTTACAACCGGGTCAATATTTTTGAAGTGTTTGTTGAAGGAGCCAAAGAGGGCTTTGGAATGGCCGTCCGGCTGATACCTTATTTGGTGGGGATGTTGGTGGCAATCGGCCTGCTCAGAGATTCGGGGGCAATGGAATTACTGGTGAATGCACTTTTACCGATCCTGGTAAAGCTGAATATCCCTCCCGAAATTATTCCGCTGGCAGTAATGCGCCCTATCTCCGGAAGCGGGGCGCTGGCGATCACGGCGGAGATACTGCAGCACGATGGGCCCGACTCTTTTTTGGGCCGGGTTGCTTCCACCATGCAGGGCAGCACCGACACCACCTTGTATGTATTGACCGTATATTTCGGTTCGGTAGGGATTCAAAAGTCACGCCATGCCCTGGCGGCAGGACTGATCGGGGATCTGTGCGGATTTATCGCTTCGGTAATCATCTGCGGCGCCGCATTCAGGTAAGCCGGGTCGGTAACCTGGCATTCGATTCCTTGCGGGGAGGTAAAAATGAGCCGGTTGATAGTTGTGGGGGGAGGTTGGGCCGGTTGTTCGGCCGTGCTGTCTGCGGCCAAAAAAGGGCTGTCTGCAACCCTGGTTGAAAGAACGGATCGACTTCTTGGTTCGGGACTGGTCGGCGGGATCATGCGCAACAACGGGCGGTTCACCGCTGCTGAAGAGCTAATAATGATGGGCGGCGGGGAACTGGTGGGACTCACCGACAGACTTTGCCGGCATGCAAACCTGAGTTTCCCCGGACACCGGCATGCCTGGCTCTACGATATAGATAAAGTGGAAAAAGAAGTAGCCCGGCTGCTGAACAGGTGGCGGGTAGAGGTGAGGTATGAACAGAGGGCGGTTGAAGTGGAGTTGTCCGGAAAAAGGATACTGGCGGTAAAATTGGCGGATGGCACCCAATTAAAAGGGGAAGTCTTTATTGATGCCAGCGGTACCGCCGGGCCGATGGCCAACTGCCGGCGATTTGGAAATGGCTGCAGCATGTGCATTTTTCGATGTCCCCTGTTTGGCCCCCGGGTAAGCATAGCCCTGAAAGCGGGTTTGAAAGAGAGGGTGATCACCAGGGATGATCGCCAGCCCGGTTTTTTCAGTGGTTCCTGTGAACTGGAACCCCGCTCTCTGTCCGGCCGGCTGCTGGCGGAGGTAAGGGAGAAAGGAGCCGTGGCAGTTCCGGTTCCTCGGGAGCTGCGCCCCATGGAGCCGGGAAACACCCTGCTGAAGGTCAAGGCCTGTCATCAATACACCCTGCAAGAATATGAGGATAACCTGATCCTGCTGGATACCGGGCCGGTAAAGCTGATGATCCCTTATTTCAACCTGCAAAAATTACGCCGTCTGGAAGGATTCAATGGGGCTGTGTTCAAGGATCCCTTGGGAGGAGGCAGAGGCAATTCCATCAGATTTACCTCCTCCATTGAAGTGAATGACAGTTTGCTGGTGCCGCCATTTACGAACCTGTTTGCCGCCGGGGAAAGGGCGGGCCTGATGGTGGGCCACACGGAGGCAATGGTTACCGGCACCCTGGCCGGTTACAATGCGTGGAGGCTGGCCAGGGGAGAAAAGCTGTTGATCCTGCCCCGGGATACGGCCTGCGGCGAACTTATTGCCTATGCCCGGAAACAGGGCTCCACCCCCATGGGGCGGCGGGAAATGTACACCCTTTCGGGGGGATCGCTCTGGGAAAAACTTCTGGGCAAGGGCCTTTATGCCACTGAACCGGAAAAATTGAGCCCGCGCCTGGCAAAGGCCGGTCTGCTCGGGATATTTAACCCCGATTAACCGCTAGTTGTTATATAATAATTCCAAGGAAAACCAGCGATCATATATTCGGGAGGACAATTTGATTTGCGCCTGAATAAATTACTGGCCCGGGCGGGAGTTGCTTCCCGCCGCAGAGCAGAACAACTTATTGCCGGGAACAGGGTAAGGGTAAACGGGAATGTGGTGACCGAACCCTTTGCCCGGGTGAACCCCGGCGATGAGATCACTGTCGACGGGGTCAGACTTCCAAAACCGGAATCAAAAACGTATTTGTTGCTCAACAAACCCATGGGCTATCTGTCTACCGTAACCGATCCTCATGGTCGAAAAACGGTACTGGATTTGTTGCCGTCACGGGAGACGAGGCTTTACCCGGTAGGACGCCTGGATATCGATACTGAAGGGCTTCTTTTGATCACCAACGATGGAGAACTGGCCTATCGCCTGACTCATCCCAGGTTCCAGGTTCCCCGAACCTATCGGGCACTGGTCAGGGGGGTGCCCACGGAAAATGAAATACGGCAGCTCAGATCCGGCGTAATAATAGAGGGCAACCTCACCGCTCCGGCAAGGGTCAGACTGCGGAAAAGGGAAGGCACACTGGGCTCCTGGCTGGAAATAACCATTCATGAGGGACGGAAAAGGCAGGTAAAAAACATGTGTGCCGCTATTGGGCACCCCGTGATCAGGCTTTGCCGGACCGGATTTGCCCAACTAAAAATTACGGGCCTCAGGACCGGAAAGCACCGCCCGCTGACAGGGGCGGAAATAGATGCCCTTTATCGAACGGTGGGCCTCAAACGCGAATGAGCGGAGAATTATCGGCGCCGGGTTCCCCGGCCCCGATTTGGCCCACTTGAATATTTGCCGGGTATGAAATATAATTTAATAAGCGATAGCCCTTGCAGGTGCTGTCTGACAGTTAACAGGGAAGCAGGTGCAAAACCTGCGCGGTCGCGCCACTGTAACCGGGATCCATGGTCAGCTAACCACTCCGCCCAAACCGCGGGGGAAGGAGACCCTGGAGATGAGCGGAAGCCAGGAAACCTGCCTGCAGGCCACGTACTCAGCCTTCGCGAAAAAAAGGAGGTGCGTCTAGAATGAAATATTTTCAGTCCGGGTTTATCTGGCCGGGCTTTTTTATGGCCCCGGCAGCGCCATTAATGCACTCGGTCGGATTTCTCAGTACTTCCACCTAGTTGTCAGGGCGGACGAACTTCTCCGCCCGCAGGTGATCCCCCCGTTTTTTTGATACGTTTGTTTTGTAAAGGAGAATTTAAGGGATGACCAAAAAAAATATAATAATAACCCTGACTGCGTTGTCGATCCTGGTGTTTTTATCCGCCTTTTCAGCTGGTTGTGACCAGATTTCTTTTTCAGCAGAAACTGTAAAAGATGATCAGGGACGAGAAATTACCCTGACCGGACCGCCGGAAAGAATAATTTCACTCATGCCCGGCAAGACTGAAAAATTGTTTGCGCTTGGGTTGGGTGACAAGGTAATCGGTATTACCGATTTATGCAATTTTCCGCCCGAATTGGAGGAAAAAAACATTGCCCGGGTAGGCGACGCCTTTAATCTGAGCCTGGAAACAATCGTTGCCCTCGAGCCGGATCTGGTTGTTGCCAACTGGCTTCCGGAAGGTATGGGCGATCAGCTGGGTTTATTGGGAATACCGGTGTTTTTGACCGCCCCTGCCGGAGTGGAAGACACCTTTGACAGTATTTTGCGTCTGGGGAAGCTGACCGGCAAACAGGGGGCGGCGGAAAAGCTGGTGACCGGCATGAGGGAATCGATCGGGGAAATCACTGAACTGACCCTGAGTATTAAACCCTCCCACCGGCAAACAGTGTTGTGTCTTTTGGACGAAACCCTGTTTGTAGCGGGAAAAGGCACTTTGCAAGATGAACTGATCACCCTTGCCGGAGGGATAAATGTGGTGAATGAATCCGGCTGGGTTGAGCTGAGCGAGGAGACTCTGCTGCTGTTGAATCCGGATGTAATGTTATATACCTTCCCTGATGCCGAAAAGCTGCTGTCCAGACCGGAATGGCAGGTGTTGAGATGCATCAAGCTGGGGAAAGTCTACAAACTGGACGAGGATCTTTCCTCCAGAACCGGCCCCCGGCTGGGCGCAGCCGCCAAAGAAATATATGGCTTGCTTTATCCTGAAAACCGGTAGGGGTGCGCAGATGCGGGGGAAAAAAACAATTTTCATATTGGCGCTGGCCGGACTCTGCCTGTTGGTGATGCTGTTTTCCCTTGGTATCGGGGCGGTGCATATTGCTCCCCTGGAAACGGTGAACATAATTATCAGGCGCCTGGCGTTTCAACCGGCGGAAGTGGTTGCCGATACCAGAGAGGCAATTATCTGGCATCTTCGCCTGCCCCGGATCATGCTGGGTTTTCTGGTGGGGGCTTCGCTGGCGGTGGCCGGGGCGTCTTTTCAGGGGCTGCTGCAGAACCCGCTTGCCGATCCCTATACCCTGGGTGTTTCCAGCGGCGCCGCCCTGGGAGCCACCGTCGCCATACTTTTTCTGCCAAATAATGCCGGCGCGTCGCTTCCCATTCCGCTGTTTGGCTTCATGGGGGGGCTGCTGGCGCTATTTATTGTCTATCGTTTGGGGAGGGTTTCCGGACGTCTGCCGGTGGTTACGGTTCTCCTGGCGGGGGTGGTGATCAGCTCTTTTTTTTCAGCACTGATCTCGCTGAGCATGATCTTTGCCGGCCAGCAGCTGCGAACTGTTTATTTTTGGCTGGCCGGGGGTCTCTCCCTGAAGGGATGGCCCTATGTATTTTTGATTATCCCCTACTTCATAGCTGGAATGGGAATTCTGCTCTATTATGCCGGCGATCTGAATTTGATTTTGCTGGGTGAGGAAAACGCACTCAGCTCGGGGGTAGAGGTGGAAAAGGTAAAAAAAATTGTGCTGGCAGCCGCCTCCCTGATCACGGCCGGAGCAGTATCCGTAAGCGGTATGATTGGTTTCGTGGGGTTGATAGTTCCGCACGCCATGCGAATTGTGTTGGGACCCGATCACCGGCTGCTCCTGCCTGCCTCCGCCCTTGGCGGGGGGTTGTTCCTGGTGGGGGTGGATACCGCCGCCCGCACGGCAATGGCGCCGCTGGAGATACCGGTAGGGATCGTCACTGCATTTTTGGGAGCTCCTTTTTTTGTGTTGCTGCTGAAGCGCTGCCGGGACAAATATCTTTTTTAGAACAGGTGAGAATATGGAGGCAGGGATCAAACTTTGCGGGGTTTGTTTCAGCTACGGCGCGAACGAGGTACTGACTGATATCAGTTTCGAAGTGGAATGCGGCGATTTTGTGGGTCTGGTCGGACCCAACGGCAGCGGCAAATCCACCCTGCTCAAGAACATGGCCGGAGTGCTGCGCCCTTTCCGGGGGGAAATATATGTTAACCACACTGAAATCAGGCGCTACCGGAGGCTGGATCTGGCCCGGATGATATCCATGGTAGGCCAGGATCAGCATGCGGGCTTTAATTTCCTGGTGGAACAGGTGGTGGAAACCGGAAGGTTTCCTTACCGGGGGAAACTTGCGCTGTTGACGGAAGCGGAACGGCAAACGGTGGAACGGGCCATGCATCTCACCGGGTGCCACCATCTGAGAGGACGGGATCTGTTTTCCCTGAGCGGGGGCGAGCGCAGGCGGGTGTTTCTGGCCAGGGCGCTGGCTCAGGAAACACCCTTGCTGTTGCTTGATGAGCCAACGGTATTTTTGGATATCGCCTACCAATTTGAGCTTCTGGAACTTCTGCAGGAGTTGAATGCCCGGGAAAAACTTACCGTGGTGGCGGTAATGCATGATCTCAATCTGGCTTCACGTTATTGTGGCAAGCTGTTCATGCTTGACCGGGGAAAATTGTTTGATCATGGTTCTCCGGCAAAAGTCCTGACCGGGGACAACCTGTCGCAGGTCTACCGTACGGAATTTATGGTGAAACCACATCCGTTGGGAAATTTTCCCTTAATAATTCCCGTTTCACCCCGGGGCACTGTTCATGGATCAATCTGACCTGAAACCGGCCTGTTCCCCAGATCCTGTTCTTCCCGCGGAAACGTAGATTTTTCCCTTAAGCCTTCATTGGGACGGACCCGGTAAAATGCAGGAATTTGGAGTTATTTATCGAATTAAGGGAAAGGATAGGCACATGGGAAATTGGGTAAGGCGTTTTTTAGCGGGGAAAGAATGTTTGGCCAATATGAATCCCCGCCCCTGACGAATGTGCCGATATCAATTCTGCCAACGGGGAGTCTTAACAATGGGTATATACATATCACCGCTCGATACCAAACCGCCGGAAACAGGGATCGCCGAGAACATGGGGATCACGGAAAAAAGAGCGGAACAGTTTGAAAAGGTCAGGGTTAGAATTCGGTTTGATTATCGGGGCACACCCCGTCCCGCCCGTTTTTTTTTCGGGGGGAAGGGTACAAAAGAGGTGGCCGAGGAACGGCGGGACAAGCAGGCCGCCATGTGGAGAAACGTCCCCCTGCAGGGAATTCAGGTGGAGGATATTTCCTACCTGGATCTGTACACGGTATATGAAAACACCGATGAAGCCGAAATTGCGTACGCCCCTCTTGAACTTTTGATTTCGCTTGATTCCCTGGAGGACAGTTTTCAGTTTATCAGCCGCAATGAATTCAAGCGGTTGCAGGTTGTGGAACCGGATCAGATAAACCTTACCGGCCGTGAACTGGAGCGGATTCTTTTCAAATTCAGCGAAACCATTCAGCACAAATTGCAGGAACAGGAAGAAGGTTAACCGCAGCGCGATGAGAGGTATAAAAACCTCCCCTTGACATAACATTACCGGGGAGGTAAATATGAATATTCTGCTGCGCTGGTTTAACGTATTTTCATCAGTGGTGGAGCGTTATTTATGGAGCGCCGTTTTGATCGCACTAGCCCTTACCGTGGCCGGTCAGGCCGTATTGACCACCGAGAGGGGGCGCCGGTTGCTTAACCCGGTGGAATCTTTGGAGGGCGTTCCCTGGCCTCCGGAAGACGCAAATTAAAACCCCTTTCCGGGCAGGCCAGTCAAAACCTTTGCGGATTGCCAGAACTGGAGGGATCAAAGCTTGATCAGGGGAATCAGAGGAGCCACAACCACGCCGGCCAATGATGCCGGCGAGATTATCAAATCAACCCAATTGTTGCTGGAAAAGATGATAGAAGCCAATCATCTGGATAAAAACGATGTAGCTGCAGTTTTCTTTTCTGCCACCCCCGATCTCGATCAGGTTTTTCCGGCCAAAGCGGCCCGATTGCTGGGCTGGCATGATGTTCCCCTCATGTGCCAGGTAGAGATAGACGTTCCCGGAGCCCTGCCTCGCTGTATTCGGATCATGATGCTGGTCAATACAGAACTGCAACAAAAAGAGATTCGCCATGTTTATCTGGGCCAGGCCAAAAAACTGAGGGCAGATCTTTTTTCCGCAGGAGATAGTAGCGAAATCTAATTTATTTTCAAAACGGATAAATTTAAGGGCTTTCATAAAATATTTAAAGGAAATTTCAGGTTTTACCTCGAAACTAATATCATGCTATCAGATCAGAGAATAACCATCGCCATTGACGGGCCCGCGGGCGCCGGCAAAAGCACTGTAGCTCGGGGGGTGGCCCGACGATTGGGGTTTGATTATCTTGATACCGGAGCCATGTACCGGGCGATTTCCTTAAAATTGGTTCGGGCCGGAGTTGATCTTGATAATACGGCGGGCATTGGGGAAATACTGGAACAGACCAAGCTGAGTTTGACCACCGCAAAAAACTGCCTCCGCATACTGCTGGATGGCGAGGATGTCACATCGGAGATTCGGGAACCCCATGTAAACAGGATTGTTTCCGAGGTTTCCTGTATCCCCGGGATCCGCAGAAAAATGGTTGCCCTGCAACGGGAAATTGCCCGGCGTTCCCAGGGGATAGTGGTGGAGGGGCGAGATATTTGTTCAAAGGTGCTCCCCGAGGCAACCCATAAGATCTATCTCGATGCGGCCCTTTCCGAAAGGGCCAGGCGGCGCTGGAAGGAACAAAAGGCTTGCGGAATGAAGGTATTGCTTTCTCGGGTAAAAGAGGAGATCAGTAAACGGGACCGCATAGATTCCGAACGCGAGGATTCACCGCTGTCGATTGGTCCCGGGGTATTGGTTCTGGATACCACGGAGATGAGCCCGGGAGAGGTTGTGGACAAAATAGTAAACATGGTCAATGCAGGCGGGACGGCGTTGGAGGGGGACTAGGGGTGCTTTATCACCTTGGGCATTTTTTATTCAGTGGCTATTTCAGATTGTTCTACCGGTGGCGGATTTTCGGCCGAGAAAATATTCCTCCGTCTGGACCCTTCATTATATGTTCCAATCACCTAAATAATATGGATCCCCCGCTTATCGGATGTTCCATTCCTTCCAGATTGCAGGTGCATTTCATGGCCAAGCAGGAGCTTTTCGGAAATAAATTATTTGGAGCAGTTTTAAGGCGAATAGGGGCCTATCCGGTTGACCGGGACGGTGCAGGGTATGCGGCTGTCCGCACCTCCTTCAGGCTGCTCTCCCGGAGTAAGGTGATCTGTTTATTCCCGGAGGGGACCAGGAGCAAAAACGGAGTTGTTCAGCGCGCCCACCCCGGCGCGGCCATGATTGCCGCGCACTGTCTGGCACCTGTTCTGCCGGTAGCGATAACCGGACCTTACCGATTTGGAAAACCCCTGCAGGTATCTTTTGGTCCCGTGTTTCATTTACCCTCTCCGGAAGGAGGGGATCGCAAGCATTATTTAAAAGCATCCAGTGAGTTGATTATGAGCCGGATTAAGGAGTTGATAATTCAGGATCAGGAAATGGAAAACCGGGGCAAACATGATGGATGCCCCAGAAGATGTGGGGAGTGAATCGTTTGGAAATCAGAGTTGGCGAACACGCCGGGTTTTGCCCGGGGGTCCGCAAGGCCATTGAAGTGGCCTTGGCAGAGGCCGCGGGGGGAAATAAGGTTTATACTCTTGGCCCCCTGACCCATAATGAAATGGTGGTCAGCTACCTGGAAAGGAAAGGCATCGGAATCGCCGAGTGTCCGGAACAGGCAGAAGGGGCCACCTTGATTATTCGCACTCACGGGGTAACTCCCGAGGTGATGGCAAAGATCCGCGATCTGCCAATCAATCTACTCGATGCAACCTGCCCCCGAGTCAAACGTGTTCAGGGGATCGCCGCCCGGTTGGCCGGAGAGGGGGTCAATTTAGTGATCTTTGGACAAGGAGATCATCCCGAGGTGGTAGGGATAATAGGTTGGGCCGGTGGGAAAGTAGTAGTGGTTTCCAGCGTGGAGGATCTAAAAAAAGCGGCAATTGAACGTCCGGCGTCTCTGATATCACAGACCACCGGGAACAGTACGGTATTTGATCAGATCAAAAAAGAATTTTTGAAAAAGGTTCCTGAAGGGAAGGTGATTGAAACACTATGCCCGGAGGTTAAACTAAGGCAGGAAGAAGCGCGGCAAATGGCCAAAGACGCGGAGGCAATGGTGGTTGTCGGCAGCGCCGCCAGTGCCAATACCCGGTCGTTAGCGGAGGAATGCCGGCGAATCAGGCCAACCTGCCGGGTGGTTGACGCCGGGGAGTTAAATGTGGAGCTTTTGCGCCGATACAGGGTAGTCGGGGTAACTGCCGGCGCATCTACTCCCCACTGGACGATTAAGGAGGTAGTTAAAAAAATGGAAAACGAGAATCATGAAATAGAGAACGAAGAACAATTTGCTTACCAGGATTCTGTGAAAACTTTCTTGGTAGGCGAACAGGTCGGGGGGCGGGTTGTGCAGGTTGATTCCGACGAGGTGCTGATCGATATCGGGTACAAGAGTGAAGCCGTGTTGCCGCAATCTGAAGTGCATGTAAATGAAGGGGAAACTTTGGCCGATCTTTTTACCCCGGGTTCCGAAATAGAGGTAACTATAATCGAGAGCAATGATGAAGAAGGAAAAATTGTTGTTTCGCACCGCCGCCTGGCCAGGGAAAAGCGCTGGCAGGAGCTGGAGGAAGCACTTGAAAACCAGTCTGTATTGGAGGGACAGGTCAAACAGGTTGTGCCGGCAGGAATGGTTTTAACTTTGGGAGCAGGGATAGAAGGGTTTATGCCCGGCTCGTTGGTTGACGTCAGGTATGTTCCCGATTTCAAACCCTTTATTAATGAGGTGATACAGTTCAAGGTAATTGAAATCAACCGGGAAAAAGACAAGGTTATTCTTTCACGTAAAAAATTGCTGGAAGAAGAGATCACCCGGAAAAAAACAGAGACCCTGGGTTCCTTGCAGGCAGGGGGGATTATAGAAGGGGTGGTCCGCCGGTTAACCGATTTCGGGGTCTTTGTAGACGTGGGCGGTATTGACGGACTGATCCATATATCCGAGCTTTCCTGGGAGAGGGTTGGTCATCCTCAGGAAATACTCAAGGTCGGTGAAAAAATACCGGTAAAAGTGCTGGAGGTAAATGTGGAACGGGAACGGATAAGCCTCAGTTTGAAACAGGCTCTCCCCGATCCCTGGGACAATGTGAGCCGGGATTTTAAACCTGGAATAATTATTACCGGAAAAATAACTCGTCTGGTTAATTTCGGGGCCTTTGTGGAAATCAAGCCGGGGCTGGAAGGCCTGGTGCATATCTCTCAGATTGCCGATTACCACGTGAAACACCCCTCAGAGGTGTTGACTGAAGGGGAGGAAATAGAGGTCAAGATACTGGATATAAAACCGGAGGCCAAGCGGATCAGCCTCAGCGTAAAGGAAGCCCGGGGCGCGGTCCCGCCTGAAAAGAATGATCTTCCCGAGGAGAACGCCAACTCGGGAGTTACCCTGGGAGATGTGTTCGGGAATCTTTTTGAGAACAAAACCGACGAGGGGGAAGCTCACCAAGAACAGACTGAACAGACCGAGGGGGACACTCACCAGGAACAGACTGAGGGGGAGAGTTCCGATTCCCAGGATGAACAGGGATAATAATCGGTTATGCCGCAAGGATGAACATATTTCAATCATCCGGAAACAGCGGCCGAAACAAGCCGATTTTTCCGACATACATTTTATCCACAACTGCCTTCCGGAAATAGATTTGAACGAGGTATCGATCGGCACTTCGTTTCTGGGAAAAATGCACCGGTCACCTCTGTATATCAATGCGGTTACCGGGGGTACTGCCTGCGCCGAGGAGATCAATGCCGGTCTGGCCTGGGCCGCAAGGCAGTGGGGCCTTCCGATGGCGGTGGGATCACAACTGGCCGCTCTTGATTACCCGCCTTCGGCTTCCTCCTTTCGGGTGGTGCGGCGGGTTAACCCAAACGGAGAAATTTGGGCCAATCTGGGTTGGTATGCCAGCCTGGAACAGGCCTGTCGGGCGATAGAGATGATTCAGGCCGATGCCCTCCAGATCCATTTGAATATCCCGCAGGAGCTGGCTATGCGGGAAGGGGATACCTGTTTCCGGGGCATATTGCAGAGAATAGCCGAAATAGTGCCTCGGGTGGGAGTGCCGGTAATTGTAAAAGAAGTGGGATTTGGGATATCCTTCGAACAGGCCCGGAGGCTTAATGAAGCAGGAATAGCGGCGATTGACGTCGGGGGGCGGGGCGGGACCAATTTTTTAAAAATCGAGCACTGCCGGCAAAGCAGAAGGGTATTTCCTGAACTGATGGCCTGGGGTATCCCCTCGGCCATCAGCTTGATCGAAACCCTCGGTGCTTCCGCCGGCAATGTGGACATATTTGCTGCCGGAGGCATGGCTTCAGCGCTGAATATGGCCAAAGCACTGGCCCTGGGGGCCCGGGGGGTGGGACTGGCCGCTTGGCCGGTTTATATACTGCTGAAACGGGGGCGGGAAGCACTGCAAAAAAAGATCGGAAAGTTGGAGCAGGATCTCCGCAAGATCATGCTGATGGTCGGGGCGGCCGGTATATCCGAACTGCAACAGGTCCCCTTGGTGATCACCGGTTTTACCGCCGAATGGCTGAGGGAGCGGGGAATTAACCCCGGCTTCCGCGCCCCTATTCAGGAGGCAGGATCTCTGAGACAGGAAACAAAAAAATAAGCTTGTTCTACCCGATGACTTTACCCCGGGCAAGGCATATCCCGCCCACGCGCCCGGCCGAACAGAATTTCCACAATTTTCCTCCATCGGTGATTTTTCAGTATGCTCTTACAGCAATAAAACCTGAATAATACGGTTAAAGTGGGAAAAGATATCAAACAGCAATAAACCCACGAGGAGGGATTTCTATGCCCGTCGGCATGATTATATTACTGGTTATCTCAATACTGGTATTTCTCGGATTGGCCCAACGGGTACTGGATCGCCTGCAATTGACGGATCGGGCCGCTCTTTTATTCATCGGGGCGATGATCATAGGGGGCTTTTTACCGGCATTGCCCCTGACCACAAATACCTCCATCAACATCGGGGGAGGGATTATCCCGATAATACTGGTGATTTACCTGTTTCTGAAAGCAGGAACAAGAGCCGAGAAAAGCCGGGCGGTACTGGCCATATTGATTACCACGGTAGTGGTATATGGAGTTTTAAAAATATTCCCGGTAGAGCCCACCTACGCTTTTCTGCTGGATCCCCTGTACATTGTTGCTCTGGTGGCGGGAACAGTGGGATACCTGTCCGGGCGTTCGCGGCGTTCGGCTTTCATGGCCGGAACAGGGGCCATTGTTTTAAATGATATTGTTACCCGGGTGGAGCTGATGTTTACCGGCGGCAGCAGAAAGCTGGTCATCGGCGGGGCCGGAATATTTGACGCGGTGCTGATTGCAGGATTGATCGCCCTGGGCCTGGCGGAGCTTATCGGCGAAATCAGAGAACGCCTGGCGGGAGGACCCGACATGGATCGCCCCGAGGTGCTCCTGCAGGGCCTTGGTTCCTCGGAAGAAGGTGATGACCATGAAGATAAAAATTAAGGCGCGCCGCAAATCGCAATTCATCATCCTGGCAATTTTAGTGCTGCTTGGGTGGGGAGGGCTGATGCCGGCGTTGCCGGCTACCCCTGCACAGGCCGTTTCCGAGGACTATTTTGATTTGCACGCTCTCAGTGAGCGGGAGGAAGGTTTTTTTGTGTTGAAAGATGAAGCCACCGGCGAAGTTATTATGAGTACGGCCAGGGTGCTTCAGGTGGGGGATCAGTTTATTGACGGCCGAAACCGGTCCTATCTGATCAGCAGAATTGATCAAGATACGGCCTGGGCCGGACGTACCGCCGAAGAAAGCGCGACCACCCCGGAAAGCCGGCCCGCCGGAAACAGGGCCGCCGTTCCGGACAGGGCGGAGAAAGAGCTGGTGGGAATCTATCATTCCCATGGTGCGGAATCTTATGTTCCCAGCGACGGATCGGAGAGCAAAGATGCCGGGGGAGGAATAATCGAGGTTGGGAGCTCTTTTAGCCGGGCGCTGCAGCAAAAAGGGATTACGGTGGAACACGTCAAGGATACTCATGTCCCTCATGACGCGGGCGCCTATAACCGTTCCCGCCGGACAGCAACCAAATTGGTGGCCGACAACCTTGATGCGGTATTTGATGTTCATCGGGACGCAGTTCCGCCGGAGGAATATGACCGGGACATTGACGGGCGCGACCTCGTACAGATCATGATGGTGATCGGCCGCCAGAATCAGAATGTAAACAGCAACAAATCTTTTGCCGAAGGGCTTAAAAAGGTGGCTGATGCCCAACATCCGGGCCTGATCAAGGGCATATTGCTGGCCCAGGGAAATTTCAACCAGGATCTGTCTCCGCGGGCGATCCTGATCGAGGTGGGAGCGCATACCAACACCAAAGAACAGGCCGAGCAATCAGTGGCCCTGTTTGCGGATGTGGTAAATACCTACCTCTATGCACAGCAGGGACAAACCGGGGGAGGCGGCATTGCCGCCCAGGGAGCCTTGAAGTTACTGATTGCCCTGGCATTAGCCGTCTTCATCTACCTGTTGATCTCTGCCGGGAGTTGGGAGGAAATACGCAAAAAAACGATTTCCTTTTTCAACAGAGAATTTGGCGACCTGGGAAAAGGGTTGAGACAAAAAATAAAACAGAAAGACGATGAACCGGATTCCTGATTACCGGCAGGAAGGCATACCATGGAAAAATATATTATGGCTACCTTCCTGGGGGTCCTCTTCGGAGCGGCGGCACGATTATTGCTCCTGCGATCCGATTATCGCCAGTACCCCGGTTACCCGCACGGATATATCACTCATTTTTCACTGGGCCTGATCGCGGCCCTTCTGGGAGCGCTGGCCGTACCCGCGCTGGCGGAAAAAGAATTCACGGCCGTAACTTTTCTTTCCTTGGCTGCCACCCAGTTCAGGGATATCCGGGAAATAGAACGAAAAACCCTGATCGCACTGGATCTGAGCAATCTGGTTGCCCGCGGCCCCGATTATATCGAGGGCATATCCCGGGTTTTTGAATCCCGAAATTATCTGGTCATGTTCATTTCCCTGCTGGTAAGCGGGGCGGCTTACTACTTTCATAGTATTTTCGCCATTTTTTTAGGGGGCATAACCCTGGGGGTGGCCCAACGGTTAATGAACGGCCGGGTGGTGGGCCAAATAGCCGGTGTCCGGCCCGCTGAAATCAGGTTTGAAGGGCCCAACCTGTTCGTAGAAGGGATCCAGATAGTGAACCTGGCCCGGGAGGAGGTCCGGCGGCAGGTAAAGGAGCGCGGTTTGGGGGTAATTCTGGAACCGATCGACGATGATGCTCGGGCCATTTTGGGCAATAACGGGCAGCGTATGGCCATTGCCCATGATGCCTCGATTCAATTGGGAATTTACAAGGACATGGATACGGCTGAATTTACCCCGATGCTCAGAAGGGATCTGGATACGGGCCGGGTGGCCATGATTGTCTTTCCTCTTGAAAAAGATATGGAGTGCCTTTTGCTGGCGGTGAAAAGAGTGCCGGTTTTGGAAAGTTCCACTTCGCGTCCCCTGAAATCGGAGGCGGGGTACAAAGCAGCCGACTAGCCGGGGCGAAGAAAGGCGGTTCGTGTTGGGGATGATCATCAACGAATCCATTCTGGCGGTGGTGACATTGAATCTTGAACTGGTAAGCGGCGGGGGGGCGCCGGTATTTTTGGCCCGGGATCAGGCGGAACTGGACCGGATCTCCGCCTACCTGTCCCGGATTACCGGAGGGGTGGCCCATGATCTGGAAAACGGAACCTATATTCTGGTTAGGCATTGATCGCCCGTGCTTTGCTCTAAAGCTCCTGTGGAGATGGCTCTCAAGACCCTGGCCTCATTAAGCGGAGCCATAAACAAACCCGGTGATAAATTGTTGATATTCCAGTGTTATGGCGGGACCCATTCCTCGGTAACCGCCGCCTCTATTCATCTTAATTATCTTCCCCGCCATAGAATTCCCGCCAACCAGGAGCTTACCGGCCTGCCTTATTTCGATCGGATTGAAAATAATGATGTAGGCCCCCTCCGGTTCATGGGCCGTGATCGACGTGGTTTCAAAGTATATATTTTAGGCAGCAGGCGCTGGGGCAAAGAAATACAGGGCTTGCTGAAACTGGTGGCGCCGCTTATGGGGATACCGCCCGGCGGGGTGTTGCTGGTAAAATGTTTTGGGGGCCTGAATTGGGTATCCCGCACCGGCGGATTTCTCTCTCGCCAGTTGAGGCTGCCGGCGATTGGGCGCCCCCTGGCCTGTTATGGCATCCGGTTGAGTTACCGCCGTCTTGTTCACCGGGTCGAGCTGCTGGAAAACCGGCCGGAACTTTTTTCTTTGATCGGCTGACTATTTCTGAAGCCCGGTTTTTGTTGGGGAGGGGGTTCCAGGTTCACTTCAGCAAAAACCACGGTACTGGACCGGAAACACGTCCCCGAACTGTAAGTTGCGCTGGGCCTCCGGATCTGGGATAATTGAGAAAATATGTTTTACCTTTTTCCGGGAAAGGGGGCCACCATGAACGGGGCCAGGGTGTACAAAGTTACCCCGGGTTCTCCGGCGGAACAGGCCGGAATAGCGGCCGGGGATAAATTCTGGTGGCCGGGCGGCAAACCGGAGGGGGATATAATCGATTACCGGATCTGGGAAGCCGATCAGGAGCTGACCTTTTTGGTTAAAACCGGGAGCGGCCCCCTGAGACGAATGACGGTCCGCAAAGATTGTCAGGTACCGCTGGGTTTACAGTTTGATCCCCCGACCATTGCGCCCCTGATCCGGTGTGGAAATCGCTGCCTGTTCTGTTTTGTGGACCAGAACCCCCCCGGCTTGCGCAGTTCGCTTTATCTGAAGGATGACGATTACCGCCTTTCCTTTCTTTATGGAAACTACATAACCCTCAACAATCTTGAGCGAAGGGACCTCAGGCGCATCATAAAACTACAGCTCTCTCCCCTGTATATTTCGGTTCATTCCGCCGATCCGGTTATCAGGAGCCGGCTCTGCCGGAACAGGAACGCTCAAAGAGGTCTTTACAACCTGAAATGTTTGCTTGCTGCCGGAATAAAAGTACATGCGCAGATAGTGCTTTGCCCCGGTTACAATCTGGGAAAAGAACTGGTAAAAACAATTGTAGATCTGGAAGCAATGGGAAAGTCGGTGTTGAGTGTGGCGGTAGTCCCGGTAGGGTTGACGGAACACGGGCAACCTCCGAAAATTTTGAGGCGATTAACCACTGAAGAGGCTTCCCGAGTGGCCGAAACAATACACAGGCTGCAGAACAGCTTTCGGGCCGGGCGGGGAAGCAGGTTTGTGTTTTTGGCGGACGAGATCTACCACCTGGCCGGGTTGCCATATCCGGAAACTGACAGCTACGAGGGATACCCGCAGCTTGAAAACGGGGTGGGAATGGCCCGCCTGTTTATGGACGAAATTTCGGAAATGAACACTTTGCTGCCCGTATCTTTTCCCCGCCAGTTTAAAATAACCCTGATTACGGGGGTTGCCGCAGGCCACCTCCTTGAAAAACTGATGGAAAAGTTGGCCATGATCAATCGCCTGGAAGCGGAACTGATCACGGTGGAAAATCGCTTTTTCGGCCCTTCGGTAACAGTGGCCGGCCTGCTTACGGGAAAAGATCTGAAAGAGGGCTTGCAGGACCTTCTGCCGGGAGAGGCCTTATTTTTTCCGGCGGAGATGCTTAAGGACGGGGATAATCTGTTTCTGGATGGTTTAACCCCCGGCCACCTGGAACGTGTTTTGCATACCTCCCTGATCCCGGTGGCGGGTCCCATGCACCTTGCCCGGAAACTCGGCGCGCTGGCTGCGGCGGCCGGCCCAAAATCGGCCATAAAGATCAAGCGGGGAGGCGAAGCAGATGCCGGGTAACTTGGTAGCCATAGTCGGACGCCCAAATGTAGGGAAATCCACCCTCTTCAACCGTTTGACCTCGGCCCGTTCTGCAATTGTGGAAAAAATACCCGGAATTACCAGGGACAGGCTTTACGGTCTGGTGGAGTGGCGCGATCGGCAGTTCACGATTATTGACACCGGTGGTATTACTTTTGAACGTGAAAACCTGCTGGGCGGACAGGTGCTCCGGCAGGCGAAATTGGCGATCGAAGAGGCGGAGGTGATCTTGCTGGTTTTGGATGCTCGGGAAGGCCCTACTTCTCTGGATGAAGAAATAGCCGTTTATTTGCGGCGCAGTGGAAAGGCGATCATTCCGGTGGTAAACAAAGTGGATGATCTGGATGATCACAATCATGTTTATTCATTTTACAGCCTTGGCCTGGGGGATCTTCACCCGATATCCTCGGCTCACGGCCGGGGCATCGGTGATCTTCTGGACCGTATTTACACCGTCCTCCCGGAAGAGGCGGATCCGGTTTACCCCTCCGATGCAGTGAAGGTGGCGGTGATGGGGCGCCCCAACGTCGGCAAATCATCCCTGGTAAATACCATCCTGGGCGAAGACCGGCTAATTGTCAGCGAACAACCGGGAACCACCCGCGAAGCGGTCGACACCCGTTTTCGGTTCAAAAACAGGAACTATATATTGATCGATACCGCGGGAGTCAGGAGAAAGAGCCAGATCAGGGGGAAAATTGAATATTACAGCATCCTGCGCTCACTGGAGGCGGTGGATCGCTCGGATCTGGCCCTATTATTGCTGGAGGGGCCAGGCGGGATTACGGAACAGGATGTCAAGCTGGCCGGATATATTGATCGGGCCGGCAAGGGCTTGCTGCTGGTGATTAACAAGTGGGATTTGGTGACCGGGAAAGACGAGGCCCGATCTGAATTAACCGAAGAGATCAGGCAAAAAATGTCCTTTGCCGGATATGCTCCTCTCATGTTCATTTCGGCCTTGACCGGCCGCCGGGTGGAAAAGATCTTTCCGCTGATCAACCGGATCTGGGATGAGCAGCGCCGCAGGGTGCCCACTCCTTGGCTAAACCAGTTGATCGCAGACGCGGTAGTGATGAACCCGCCACCTACCGTAAAAGGACAGCGCCTGAAAATTTATTATGCCACCCAACCCGGGGTTTGCCCTCCAGCCTTTGTGCTGTTTGTCAATGAACCCGCCCTGATGCATTTTTCATATCTTCGTTATCTGGAAAATCGGCTCCGGGAAAGCTTTGAGTTTTTCGGAACGCCGATTAGAATTATTGTCAGGAAAAGAAAAAGGAGAGGAGAATTACCGTGACCGGCTGCTTTTCCATAGTGCTTGCCTATCTGTTGGGATCTGTGCCTTTTGGCTACCTGGCCGGGAGACTGCTCAGACAGGAGGATATTCGAAATTACGGAAGCGGCAATATCGGGGCGACCAATGTAATGCGCCTGTTGGGCCCGGCTGCCGCCGGAGCGGTACTGGTGCTGGATATAGGTAAAGGTGTAGCCGCGGTCCTGCTGGCCCGCTTCCTGGCCGGATCGGAATTTTGGTGGTGGCTGGCGGCGCTGGCTGTTTTGATCGGACATTGCTGGCCTCTTTTTCTCGGTTTCAAAGGCGGGAAGGCTACCGCCACCGGCCTGGGCACCTTATTTGTGCTTACCGGGGCAACGGTCTGGGGAACCATCCTGATTCTGGCGGGGGTTGTGCTGGCACTGACCCGCTATGTGTCATTGGTCTCAATCCTGGCCGCCGCCGCTTTGCCGTTTCTGTTGTGGCTATTCAGATATCCTCCGGCCAATATATACATCGGGACAGCCATAGCGGCCTTGGTTATTTACCGGCACCGGGCAAACCTCGGACGGCTGATCAAGGGAACCGAACCCAAACTCGGCAAGCGAATAGATATTCCGGGAAACAGAGGGGGGGGATCCCCCAAGTGAAAGCAGCGATCATCGGCGCCGGGGGATGGGGAACTGCCCTGGCCACGCTCCTTGCTGTCAAAGGGTATGAAGTCCACCTTTGGGTAAGAAATGTTGATCTTTACAAAGCCATGATCTTAAAACGGGTTAATGAGATCTATCTTCCAGGGGTCAAATTGCCCGATCCGATCCGCCCCACCCTGGATCTGGCCGAAGCGCTGTCAGACAAGGGGCTGGTGGTACTGGCGGTACCTTCCCACGGGGTAAGGCAAATTTCCGCCAAAATTGCCGATCTTATCCCGGACCGAGCTCTGATCGTCAACGTGGCCAAGGGCCTGGAAGACGGCACCTATCTGCGCCTGTCACAGGTGCTGGAGCAGGAACTTCCGGAGCGTTATCACTCGCGGCTGGCCATTCTTTCGGGCCCCAATCATGCGGAGGAAATTTCCAGGGGACTGCCTTCCCTTACGGTGGCCGCCTCTGCCAATCCGAATACAGCCCGGCAGGCTCAGGAAGCGATGATGGTTCCCTACTTCCGAATATATACCAGCTCCGACCTGGTTGGAGTGGAGCTGGGGGGAGCGCTAAAAAATGTAATTGCCCTGGGAGCGGGGATCCTGGATGGGCTTGAGCTGGGTGATAATGTAAAAGCCGCTCTTGTTACCCGGGGGCTGGCGGAGATCACCCGTCTGGGGGTGAGACTGGGATCCCGGCCCTCCACTTTTTCGGGACTTTCCGGGGTCGGCGATCTGTTTGTCACCTGCTGCAGCAGGCATAGCCGGAACCGCTTGGTGGGCTGCAAGTTGGGACAGGGAATCCCGTTGGACCAAATCCGGGAAGAGATGGCCTCGGTGGCCGAGGGTATTCTCACCACCCGGGCCGCATATCAACTCTCCCGGCAGATGGAGGTGGAAATGCCGATTACGGAAACAATATACCGGGTTATTTACCATGGCAAATCTCCACGAGAGGCGGTCGGAGAGCTGATGCAGCGAGATCCCAAAACAGAAATTGAAGGTATTGCCTACAAATAGCCACATTTCAGACAGCAACCGCGCGCACGCCCATACAATTGACCATGATTTGCGGCCCCTGACAACTAAATTCAGGGGCTTTTTGTTTTGTATTCACCGGGGGTAATATTATGTTTGCCTCTACATATATATGTAATGTTAGATTAGATCCTGATCCCCCCGCAAGGGCTGGGAAAAGAAAGGAGGGATGAAGCTATGGAGCTTGATCTGTTCAATGATCTGGTAGAGCGTACCGGGGGAGATATTTATCTGAGCGTGGTCGGTCCGGTACGAACGGGGAAATCGACTTTTATCCGCAAGTTCATGGAACTGTTTGTCCTGCCAAAAATAGAAAATCCGGTGGAATATGAACGTATCCGCGATGAACTCCCCCAGGGCAGCGTGGGGAAAACTATTATGACCACCGAGCCCAAATTTGTGCCTGATGAAGCCGCCGAGATTACTGTGGGAGAAAATATAAATATGAATATCCGAATGGTGGATTGTGTGGGCTATACCGTGGAGGGAGCATTCGGATATGAGGACGAAGAGGGCCCCCGCATGGTCTCCACCTCCTGGTTTGATTATGACATTCCCTTTCAGGAGGCGGCGGAGCTCGGCACCCGGAAAGTAATTACTGATCATTCTACTATTGGCATCGTGGTTACTACGGACGGAACGATTGCCGAAATCCCGCGGGAAAATTACCGGGAAGCCGAACAAAGAGTAATCGACGAACTCAAGGAATTGGGAAAACCGTTTATAGTGCTGGTCAATTCCACCCACCCCGGGGCGGAAGAAGCCTGTGCACTTCAGGAGGAACTGGCCGACCTGTACAATGTGCCGGTAATTTCATTAAACTGTTTGGAACTCAGCCAGGGCGATCTTAACCTGATACTGGAAGAGGCACTGTATGAATTTCCGGTGCGGGATATATTCGTGAAAATGGTTCCTTGGATGGAGGCCCTGGAAAAAGGGCACTGGCTCAAAGACAGCTATGAGGAGAGCATTGCTGAAAATGTAGCGGAAATAAAGAGGGTGCGGGAAATAAACGGCTTGCTGGGAAAATTTAAAGAGCATGAATTCATTGCCGATGCTGTTTTGAACCGGATTGATCTGGGCAAAGGAGAGGTGGAGATAGAGCTGGCCCCTCCTGCGGGATTATTCGAAAGGGTTCTTGGGGAGTACTGCACTCAGGAAATAAGCGGCGAAGCAGACATCTTGAGGGTGGTTCGCGATTATTCACTGGCCAAGCGGGAATATGACAAGGTTGCGGAAGCCCTTTACCAGGTGAAGGAGGTCGGGTACGGAATAGTACCCCCGCTGCTGGAAGAGATGGCCCTGGAGGAGCCGGAAATTATACGGCAGGGCGGCCGGTTTGGAGTACGGCTGCGGGCCAGCGCACCGTCAATGCATATAATTAGGGTAGATGTCAAGTCGGAATTCTCCCCGGTAGTCGGTTCGGAAAGACAGAGCGAGGAGCTGATCAATTACCTGCTGGAAGAATTTGAAGAAAACCCGAAAAAAATCTGGGAATCCCAGATATTCGGTAAATCCCTCCATGATCTGGTCCAGGACGGAATTACCGGCAAGCTGGGAAATATGCCTCCCAACGCCCAGGAAAAACTTCAGGAAACGCTGGAAAAAATCATCAATGAAGGCAGCGGTGGTTTGATCGCAATTATTCTTTGAGGCGGCGGTCGATGCCGTTTAAATAAACTAAATACCCCTTTAAAAGGGGTATTTAATTTTTTATTTGCCCAAAACCGGGATCGTTTGGTTATAATGGGGTCAACGGGAGGGGGGATAAAAGTGATCAGTAAACAGCTTCTCCATTTGTTATTTGATGCGGCCAGTATTCAGCGCTGGAATGATCATATCAGGCCGGAACATTTTACAGAGCTGGACAAGCAGGCCCACAAAATGGTCTATGCTTACGTTCTGGGCAAAATGGAAGAAACCGATCGGGGGGCTTCCATCAACTGGCCTGACCTGATTGAAGGGGCCCTGTTTGAATTTTTTCACCGGATCGTGCTTACCGATATCAAACCGCCGATCTTTCACCAACTGATGGTGGAGAAGGGTGACCAGCTGAACCGGTGGGTTCTGGAAAAGATAAGCGGTCCCATTGCTCCTTTGAAGGGCGGTTTTTTGCAGCGGATGGAACAATATTACAGTTCCTCTGCGGGGAACCTGCTGGAAAGAAAAATTCTTAAGGCATCCCATTATCTGGCCACCAATTGGGAGTTCAAATTAATATATCGTCTCAATGCGGACCTTTATGGGCTGGAAGAAACAAAGCTGGCTATTGAAAACCAGCTTGAGGAGCATTATGATTTGGCCGGAGTCCAGAAATTGACTCTGCACAAAAAAACCAGTCACTTTCTGGATCTGGTCGGGCAGCTCCGTTTTCAGCAAAGATGGGCTCAGTCCCCCCGTATTCCGAGAACCTCCGTGATGGGGCACATGCTGATTGTGGCCATCCTGGCCTATCTCTGTTCCCTGGAAATTGGCGCCTGTTCTGCGAGAAGCTACAATAATTATTTTGCCGGGCTGTTCCATGACTTGCCGGAAGTGATCACCCGGGACATTGTTTCTCCGGTTAAGCACTCGGTAACCGGCCTGGATGAGCTGATCAAGGAGATCGAACAACGGCAGATGGAGGAGCGCATCTACCCCCTGCTGCCTGCTTCCTGGCACCGCGAGATCAAATATTTTACTGAACAGGAGTTTCAGAGCAAGATCATGGAAAAGGGGGGGGCAAGTGTAAAAACCTCGGAACAGATCAATGAACACTACAACCGGGACTGTTTCTTGCCCCTGGATGGAGAGATCATCCGGGCCTGTGACCAATTGGCAGCTTATATGGAAACCTATTTATCCATCACTCATGGTATAAATTCGCCCCACCTAAATAAAGCCAACCGGGAGCTGTATGAACTGTACCGGGACAAAATAATAGCCGGAATTGATTTCGGCCGGATTTTTAAGGATTTCAAAATATAGAAAATCGGGTTTCAGGAGTAATCCGGAGCGAATCAGGCCACATTCAAAATTATTTGTCCTTGACAGTCAGTTGTTTATGAGATATAAAAAAGTTAGGCACTACTAACATTGAGGGGGTGGATAAAGTGTCCCCGCTGCCGATCAGTGCCTCCATGCAAGATTATCTGGAAGGTATACTCAATCTGTCCTGCCAGCAGGACGCGGTGAGGGTAACTGATATTGCGGAAAAATTGAAGCTGACCAAGCCCAGTGTGGCCCAGGCCCTAAAACAACTGCGGATCCAGGGGCTTATCAAACAAAGCCACTATGGGCCGGTACAGTTGACTGAAAAGGGGCAGCGATACGCGCTGATAGTCCGGAGGCGCCACCAGGTATTGAGAAGTTTTTTGGTGGAAGTGCTGGGCCTTGATCACCAGGCTGCTGAAAGGGATGCCTGTCAAATGGAACATGCCGTGAGCAGCGAAACAATCGAAAGGCTAATTGGCTTTTTGGTGGAAGGAAAATATTGCACGAATGACTTCAATGTTTCCGAAAGAGATGAAACTGAACGCTGACAAGCTATAGATAATTTTTAGGTTGATATTGTTGAAACCAGACACAATTACACGCTGCTTTGAAAAGAGGTGCAGGTGATGAAAATAGTATCCCTGACAGGGATGGAGCCCGGGCAAACCGGTACGGTCAAGGAAATCGGGGGAGGATACAGGATGGCGGCGCGCCTGCAATCCCTGGGTATTTATCCCGGCCAAAAGGTACTCAAACTGAGCTCTGTGTTCAATAAAGGGCCGGTGGTGATAGAGATAAACCGCTCCCAGGTAGCTTTGGGTTATGGAAGGGCCAGCCGCATTTTTGTAGAACTGGAAAACAAGACAGGGAACAGGTAGAGGAATATTCATGAGAGCTAAAAAAATTGTATTGGTGGGGAACCCCAATGTGGGGAAAAGCGTTATATTTTCGCAGCTTACGGGGGCCCGGGTGGTTATCTCCAATTATCCGGGGACCACGGTGGAGTATATCCGCGGGCGGATGAACATCGGTTCCCGGGAGTACGAGTTGCTTGATGCTCCGGGCACCTACAATCTGGATCCGGCCTGCCGGGCGGAAGAGGTTACCACCAACCTGGTAGATCAGGCTGATATGGTGATAAATGTGGTTGATGCCACCAATCTGGAGCGTAACCTTTATTTAACCCGCCAGCTGTTGGAAAAACGGATCCCGTTGGTCGTAGTATTGAACATGGTCGATGAGGCGGCTCACAAGGGAGTATATATTAATATTTCCGATCTGCAACAGGAGCTGGGCGTGCCGGTCATACCTACGGTGGCCATAAGCGGGGAAGGGCTGTCGAAGCTGGCTGCCGCTCTCTCCCGTGCCGAACCGGGAAAGGCCGATCCCTTGACCCCTGACGAGCGCTGGGTGTGGATCGGCTCTGTTACCGGGCGGGTTCAGAAGATCCGCCACCGTCATCCCACCTGGTTGGAAACATTGGAGATGGCCAGTATAAAACCCTCCACCGGGGTGCCCCTGGCTGCGGCAATTATGTTTTTGTCTTTCAAAATAATAATAGGCCTGGGCGAATGGTTGCAGGAACTGCTGCTTCGCATCTTTTTCAATCCATTTTATCTGCCGGCCATGAATTTTTTGAGCCGCCGGCTGGGGGAGGGCAGCTTTCTGCACAACCTGCTGATCGGTAAACTTCACCAGGGCGAAATTCTGCTGGAAGAATCCATGGGACTTCTTACCACCGGGATATTTATTGTGTTCGGGATCGTATTGCCATTTTTGGTGCTGTTTTACCTGGGCCTGGGTTTTCTGGAGGATTGCGGTTACCTGCCCCGTCTGTCGGTGATGACCGACCGGGTAATGCACCGGCTGGGGCTTCACGGTTTTGCCATTATCCCGATGATCCTCGGGCTGGGATGCAATGTACCCGCCATCATATCTGCCCGCAGCCTGGAGAGCAGGCGGGAAAGATTTTTAGCCTGCACCCTGATCTCCATTACCATTCCTTGTGCGGCCCAGATGTCCATGGTAATCGGCCTGGTAGGCCGTTACGGCGGGGCCTACCTGAGTGTGATATTTGCCACTTTATTCTTTATCTGGGTTGTCCTGGGGCTGATCCTGGATCGGGTTATGCCGGGATACACCCCTTCCATGATCATGGAAATACCACCCTACCGGTGGCCCCATCTTAAAAGTCAATTTCAAAAGCTCATGATGAGGCTCAATCATTTTATGGCGGAAGCCCTGCCTTTTATATTTATTGGTATAATATTGATCAATCTGCTTCATATCTCGGGGGCCATCGGTTATCTGGCCACGGCATTGTCGCCGTTGGTGCGGGGTCTTCTGGGCCTGCCGGGAGAGGCGGTTTCCACTTTGTTGGTCGGCCTGCTGCGCAAGGACGTGGCGGTAGCCATGCTGGTTCCGCTCGGTCTCACGGCCCGACAGTTTGTAGTTGGCGCTACCGTGCTGGTGACTTATTTTCCCTGTGCGGCTACTTTCATTATTTTATACAAAGAACTCGGACCGAGGGATCTGGGGGCGGCAGTGCTCATTATGTTCAGCACATCTCTTGCTGCCGGGACCATGATCAATTTATTGCTGGATACCGTTTTGCCTCCGGCGCTGCTCTCTTTGTTGCTGATCGGATTGGGTATAATGATAGTGACGCTTTTTGGCGGTATCTCCGACCGGCGCGAAGATTTGGCTATTTCAAAATCAGGTATTTCTACCTCCAGAAAGGGGATTTAGTATGGAAGAAACCAAAATTCGTAATGCTGAGGACTCCCCAAAAACTCTTCCCGAAAAGCTGGGCCAACCGGAGCACAGCCAGATCCGGCATACCATTGCTGTTATGAGCGGGAAGGGTGGGGTGGGTAAATCATCGGTTTCCGCCCTGCTGGCGGTGGCCCTTTCCCGGGAAGGGTACCGGGTCGGTTTGCTGGATGCCGATATAACCGGCCCCAGTATTCCTACCCTGTTTGGGCTTCATGGACAGCCGTCAATTAATGAAAAAAAATTGGTGCCCCCTTCCAGCAGGCTGGGGATCAAGATAATGTCGCTGAACCTTTTGCTGCCGCGGGAGGATGATCCGGTAATATGGCGAGGGCCTTTGATCGGGGGAGCGGTAAAACAGTTTTGGACCGATGTGCTTTGGGGCACGCTTGACTACCTGGTAGTGGATCTGCCCCCCGGCACCGGGGACGCTCCCCTGACTGTACTGCAATCACTGCCCCTGTCCGGCCTGATCATCGTCACCTCTCCCCAGGAACTGGCGGTGATGGTGGTTAAGAAAGCCATAAATATGGCCCGCATGCTGGAGGTTCCCATAATCGGGCTGATCGAAAACATGAGCGGCCTGGCCTGCCCCCATTGCGGGGAGAAGCTGGAGCTGTTCGGGCCAAGTCAGGCCGAAAAGGTATCGGCAGCCACCGGAATCAGGCTGCTCGGGAAAATCCCCCTGGATCCTGAAATTTCAAAGCTGGGGGACCGCGGGGAGATCGAGGAGTACGAAGTGAAATTCTTGCGCACAATCCCTGATTTTCTTTCCGGAAAGGATGCAAGCAGGAATTGATTCAGCAAATCAATATCCATATAGGAGGTATTCAAGATGAAATTGGCAATATGTGCCCAGGGTGGAGAATTGTCTTCAGCAGTAGATCAGCGTTTCGGACGCTGCCCGTATTTTGTGATTCTGGACACGGAGAGCAAAGAGGTAATAAAATCCATTCCCAATAGTGCTGCCGGCGCCTCCGGCGGCGCCGGAACCCAAACCGCTCGTCTTTTATTTTCGGAGAAGGTCGATGCGGTGGCGGTGGGCAATGTCGGTCCCAATGCCGCCAATGCTCTCAATGCGGCCGGCATCAAGATTTACAGCGGAATAAATGGAACGGTGGAGGAAGCTCTGGATCTTTATCTCGATGGCAAACTGTCATCGAGCCCCGGCGCGACAGTAGATTCCCATCATGGCTCCAAACAGTAAAAGGAGGCGTTGTTCTTGAAAATTGCGATCACCACTGAACAAAATTTTGTAGCCCAGCATTTTGGTCACTGTCCCGAATATACCCTGATCGAAATTGAAGGTGATAAAATTGTTTCCCGGGAAGTAATCCCCAACCCCGGTCACCAGCCCGGCTTCCTGCCCGGCTACCTGGCTCAGCGCGGCGTGTCCTGCATAATTGCCGGGGGCATGGGTCAGAGAGCCATCGAGCTGTTCACCGAACAGAACATCAAGGTAATTGTGGGCATTGGCGGTCCTGTGGATCAGGCCGTGGAAGATTACCTTTCAGGAAAGCTGAAATCAAAGGAAAGCCTCTGTGACCACGATCTTCGGCCCGGTGATCAAGGCTGTCACTGATAACGATGGGAATCAAATACACGGCGCCCCTGGAAAGAAGAGACTATAAATGATCATCAGTGTGATCAGCGGAAAAGGCGGCACGGGTAAAACCTTTGTGGCCACCAATCTGGTTCAGGCCATGGATCCGGGGAAAAGGATCCGGTTTTTGGACTGCGATGTGGAGGAACCCAATGCTCATCTGTTTTTAAAACCGGATCTTACAGGCAGCCAACCGGTAACCATACCCGTGCCGGAAATAGACCGGGAAAAATGTACCTTGTGTGGTCTGTGCGCCGAGGTTTGCGCTTTCAATGCGCTTTTGGTGGGCAAAGACCGGGTGTTGGTATTTGAGCAGCTATGCCACGGTTGCGGTGGCTGCAGTTATTTTTGTCCGGAAAAGGCCATTGTTGAAATCGACCGGCCGATCGGTGTGCTGGAAACCGGGTGCACCGGTGAAATTCAATTTGTTCAGGGCAGACTTGAACCGGGCGAGGCGCTTTCACCGCCTTTGATCAAGGCGGTGAAAAGCAAAGTAGGCTCCGAGGGCCTGACGGTGATCGATGCCCCGCCTGGAAACTCCTGTTCGGCGGTGGAAACGGTCAAGGGCAGCGATTACTGTGTTCTGGTTACCGAGCCGACCCCGTTCGGCCTGCACGATCTGAAGCTGGCGGTGGAACTGACCAGGATAATGGGCATTCCGGCCGGAGTGGTGATCAACCGTTACCTGGAAAACAGCGGCAACCTGACCATCGAACAGTACTGCCAGCAGGAAGGGCTGCCGGTTCTGTTAAAGATACCTTTCGACAGGGAGCTGGCCTCCTGCTATGCCCGCGGCGAGTTGGCGGCAAACAATTTTGCTCACTGGCGGCAGGTATTTGCCGATCTGGGAAAACGGGTTACCGGAAACGGGGAGGTTGGCGAACATGCATGAGCTGGTAGTGATCAGCGGCAAAGGGGGAACAGGCAAAACAACCCTTACCGCCTGTTTCGCGGCTCTGGCCGGGGGAAACGCAGTGCTGGTGGATGCCGATGTGGACGCTCCCAATCTGAGCCTGGTTACCAAACCGCAGCAACTTGAAAGTTTTGAGTTCCGGGCCTCAAAAATAGCCGATATTAAACTGCAGAAGTGCAGCGCCTGCGGCTTATGCCTTGAACTATGCCGTTTTGATGCTATTTCAGATCACTACCTTGTTGATCCCATCGGCTGCGAGGGCTGTGGTGTCTGCAGCCGTGCCTGCCCTGAAAAGGCCATCACCATGGAAGAAGTTCTTTCCGGGCAATGGTTTATCTCTCAAACCTCCTATGGCAAACTGGTGCATGCCCGTCTGGGGGTGGCTGAAGAAAATTCCGGCAAAATGGTCACCGCGATCCGGGAAAGAGCAAAACAAATAGCGGCTGAGGAGAATAAACGATACCTGATTATCGATGGGCCGCCGGGTATCGGCTGCCCGGTGATTGCCTCCCTGGGCGGAACCGATGCGGCGCTGCTGGTAACCGAACCCACCTTATCCGGAATCCACGATCTGGAGCGAATCGTATCGGTCTGCCGCCATTTCAAGATACCGGCTTCGGTATGCATTAATCGCTCCGATCTGTCCTTGGAAAATACCCGGGCCATCGAAAAATACTGCCGGCGGGAATCGATCCCCATGGCGGCTAAAATACCCTTTGACCGGTCATTTGTGGAAGCCTCCGCCCAGGGAGTACCTGTGGTTGAATATACGGACGGACCGGTTTACAAAAGCATCAAACAGCTCTGGGAAAATATGATTTCAATGCTCAATTGAAACAGATGCAGATTGAACGGGAGGCAAGGGGTATGTACACTGAAAAACTGATCGAACACTTCAAGCAGCCCAGAAATGTGGGGGAGATTCCCGATGCAGACGGCATCGGAACAATCGGTGATCCCTCTTGCGGTGATTTCCTGCGTGTGTTTATCAAGGTTTCGGAGGGAAGGATAAGTGAATTCAAATTTAAGGTTTACGGCTGCCCCGCGGCCATCGCCACCACCAGTATTCTGAGCGAAATAGTTTTGGGAAAAACCCTGGACGAGGCGATCCGGATCACCGATCTGGATATAGCTGAAGCCCTGGGAGGCCTGCCGGATCCAAAAATGCACTGTTCCAACCTGGGGGCGGAAGGGCTCTTTTACGCGGTGATGGATTACCGGTCACGCCACGATTCGGCCCGGTAGGGAAGAGGGCATTAACTTGCTTTCCCGATTAAAAGGCGGGGGGCGGGACCAAAACCGCGGACACAGGAGCCGGATCAAGGCCGGCGATGCGGTTGAAATTATGGATCAGAGGCCGCCTCCATGTTGATCACTTCCGGCAAGGATATCGATTGAACTCCTTCCGGCACAGCCAGGGTTATCCTTTTCTCAAGTGGATCCACCCTGATTACCCGACCGGTAACGCAGTGGCCGCCAGACCTGCCCGATACGGTTAACATGACCATTGAACCCTGCTCCAGGGATTGGTTTACCAGGACCTCAAAGCTCTCCCATTTCAAGGCAGAGCAGGCGGTATCCCTCCCGTTTCCGGGCGGCCCGGTGATGCCGGTGCAGTTGTTCCCGGTGTTCCGGCAGGATGAGCCGGCTGCAGGCAAACTGATTGGCGGTTTTTTTGCTCATGCTTCATGACCTCCGATCATTTTGATTCGGTTAAACAATGGCTTCCCGGACCAAGGGAGCTGGCCCGGAACAGGCTGGCCGATCCGAACTCATCCCGGATACTGTCCACGGCCAGGGTCAAGGCGGCAGCCTTATCCCGGCGATCAAACAGGGACAGTTCTCCTTATCGCTGACCAGGCCGGCAAGCCTCACTCCCGCCACCCTCAGCGGCAGGCGATCCCAATGGGGTTCAAAAAGATTCATTACCTGGGGGCAAACCTCTCCCCGGCAGTAAACGCTTACCACTGTATCCACTCTTTCCAGGGCGCGGGCCCTGCGGCAGACCTCTTCGGCTTGATCTTTTCCATTTTCCAGTAATCCCGGTGCAGGATCATCGATTGCCCCGCTCCCCTTAAACAGTTGGAACCGGAGGAAACAGGCGAGCAATCAATGCCGTGGGCATTGAGCCACAGGATCTCCCCGTTGATGCCCCAGCGGCGGGTTAATATATCTTTGGGTATTTTAGCCTGAAGGGGATTTTCCCCGATCCCGATCCGGCAGCGGATATTTATCTCCTGCCGCACCCGGTCGATGATCTGCCGCGAGGTCTGAAAAGGTGAGCCAAACAAATTTTGGCAGCCGGTGATATCCAAAAATTGTTCATCCAAATTATATCACAGCCCTTCCCCGGCACAAAAACATGGAAACGGCATAATATGTTACATATACTGTTTCAGCAAGAATACGCACCGAGAAGTATAGATGGATTTGCTGTGGATTATCCCTAATTTAGTCCACATATTAAAAAGGTAAGGAGATTAAAAAATGCCGGACATAATTGAGGAGCTGATCCCGGCCGGACGGCGCAACCGTCCCGGGAACAGTCTGATTGCAAAATATATTACCATTCACGATACGGGAAACAGCAGTCCCGGCGCCGATGCCCGGAACCATTCTCACTGGGTGCGCACCAACCCGGATCCCGATTTTTTATCCAGTTGGCATTACACAGTTGATGATCAAATAATCATTCAGCAGTTGCCCCTGTCGGAACACGGTTGGCATGCCGGCGATGGCACAAACGGAACGGGAAACCGCCAGAGCATCGGCATAGAGATCTGCGAGAACAGCGACGGGAACCGGGAATTGGCCGAAAAAAACGCCGCCTGGCTATGTGCCAGGTTGATTAAAGGGGTATCCACGCTGCTGGACTACCCCGATTGCATGAGGCAACACTATCACTGGACCGGCAAAGATTGCCCCCGGGTGATCCGGGGAAGAGCAGGAGGGTGGGACGATTTTTTGGGCCAAATACAGGGTTTGCTGAAGGCTGCGGAAGCGGTGCTCAAAAGGGCTATTGTTCTTGGCAGCTATGTGGATTTCGTACTGGCCGAACCCCTGGCCCGGCATCTGGATGCACCGATATTTCTGAGGGAGGCTCTGGGAGAACTAAAAGCGGAGGAGGTTTATATTGCCGGAGGAGGAACTGCAGGAATCAGCGGCAACCGAATTATAGATCTGAGCGGAGCCAACCGTTTTGAGACCGCCCAGAATATCTATAAGCTGTTGAGAGCAGGCAGATAAAGGGGGCTCACAGCGATTCTCTCGGTTCGCTGTTTTTACCGGTCCGGAGGGAGCCTTATTTTAAGCGGGGGCGAGTCTGAAGTGGCAGACTTGCTCCCCTTTCTCAAAAAGCCTGATCTCAGCCCAGTCTCCTCCGCAGTTCTTCTAAAACCAGTTCCGGGCTTTTGCCATCGGCATTGATCACCACGGCTTCAGTGGAAATATCCTGCATGCCCATCATATTCTGATCCACCCCCGACAGGATCACCGCCCGGTAATCGTTCATTTCCAGTGGGCTTATTTCCAAATTGTGCTCCAGGTTTATTACCTCAAAACCCTCGCGGTTCAAAATCTGCTTCACCGGGGTAAGAGAGTCGCTTACCGCTATTTTTTTGTTCATGCGGTTTATTCCTCCCTAAATGTTGATACAATTATTATTACCGGTTTTTGAATATAAACCCGGTGGTCTAGCTTTTATTGTAAAAATAGTAACTGGCGGTGATTTTCCTCATAACTCTGATATAATCGTGAACAGTAAATTTGTTTTAAAATCTGCAAAGAAGGTGAAGCATGATATTTACTGTTATTTTATATGTTTTGACCGCCTGTTTACTCTTGCTGTCATGGGCAAAAGACAGAAAAAGGACAGAGACGGCTTTAAAAAAGGCCTGGAAATCATTTGAAAATATACTGCCCCAGTTGCTTTCAATCCTGGTGATTATCGGTATCATGCTGGCCCTGCTGACCCCCCAGTCCATCTCGAAGCTGATTGGCCAACAATCGGGGTGGGTGGGTATGGCGGTGGCCTCTATAATCGGCTCGATCACTTTGATCCCCGGATTCGTGGCGTTTCCACTGGCCTCGGCACTGCTGAAAAGCGGGGCGGGATTCATGCAGATTGCGGTTTTTGTATCCACGCTGATGATGGTGGGATTTGTGACCCTGCCAATGGAAATCAAATATTTCGGTAAAAAGGCTTCCATTGCCCGAAATCTCCTGGCATTTATCTTCTCTTATGTGGTAGCCCTGGTGGTGGGGGTGGTTCTGGGATGAAGGCGCTGCTCAGAAGATACATTTTATTTGTCATGTTGGTCCTGATCAATATGATTCTTCTCTTAATCTATCCGGCTCTGGGTCAAAAATCTTTTGAGATCACCGGAAAGAATGCCCTGGAAATGCTCTCCATATTGCCTCCCATATTTGTCCTTCTCGGCCTTCTGGATGTCTGGGTGGAGCGCGAAACCATGATCAGGCTGATGGGGGAGAAATCCGGATTTCTGGGGGTAGTTGTCGCTTTCTTCCTGGGCTCGGCCGCGGCGGGGCCGCTCTATGCGGCTTTTCCCGTAGCCGGGGTTCTTTTGCGCAAGGGCAGCAAGTTATCCAATGTATTTATTTTGATCGGATCCTGGTCGACGGTGAAGATCCCCATGCTCTTATTTGAAACCTCATCTATGGGCTGGCAATTTACCCTGACCAGGTTTCTGATCAACCTGCCCGGCATTGCTTTGATTGCCTACGTGACCGAAAAACTTTTAAATGATCGGGAGAAGGAGCATATCTACGATCAGGCCTCCGCCTTGAAATGATATTTTAACCTATTTATTCTGTTCGAAAATAGGCACGAACTCGGCATACCCCTCCTTTTCCAGATCGTCCCGAGGGATGAATCGCAGGGCGGCCGAGTTGATGCAGTACCTGGTTTTCTCAGGACCCGGGCCATCGTAGAAAAGATGTCCCAGGTGAGAATCGGCATCTCTGCTTCTGATCTCGACGCGTCTCAGACCATGGCTGTGATCCGTTTTTTCCCTGATTCTTTCCTTATCAAGGGGCCGGATAAAGCTGGGCCACCCGCAACCCGAATCGTACTTGTCGCGGGAGGTGAAGAGGGGCTCTCCGGAGACAACATCCACATAGAGCCCCTCCTCATGGTTATCCCAGTAATCATTGTTGAAAGGAGGTTCGGTGGCATTTTCCCGGGTTACGCGGTATTGCAATTCGGTCAGTTTCTGTTTTGGTCCTTTGTAGCCCTGCCCCCGATCCCGACCCTGATCGGGACTCCGGTTCATCTTATTCCCCCCAGTGCTCTGTAATAAAAGTGTCCCGGCCGGAACCTTGGCGGTAGCGGAGATAGTGCTCCGGATTCTTAAGATGGTAGTCCTGATGATATTCTTCCGCCGGGTAGAAGGGACCGGCGGGCAGAACTTTTGTCACCACCGGTTTTTTAAAACGACCTTCTTCATTTAAAGCCTGAAGCGATCTCAGGGCTTCTTCTTTTTGGCGAGGAGTGTGGTAAAAGATGGCGCTCCGGTAAGATCCTCCCCGATCAAAAAACTGCCCTCCGGGATCGGTAGGATCAATCTGACGCCAGTAAATATTAAGCAGTTCACCATACGATATAATTTCAGGATCATAGGTTACCTGGATCGCTTCCAGGTGTCCGGTGCGGTGAGAGCAGACCTCCTCATAAGTGGGGTTTTCCTTTTGCCCCCCTGTATAGCCCGAAAGAACCCTTATCACCCCCGGCAGATTTACAAAGGGGCCCACCAGGCACCAGAAACATCCCCCGGCAAAGGTGGCCATTTCACTTTCCACTTTAGATGTTACCCCTTTCTAACCCTAATCTTATAACCTTCTTTTCTCCTGGAGGCGATGGGGCTAGTTTTTCCTGCCGGCACCGGGATATACATTGAAATCAAGCATCTTTGGGCTTACACAGATCAAATTGCAAGGTATTGGAAAAGGATTTTGAGATCATTAGCAAGAATTTAAAATCTAGGAATATGGCACCTGATTTTCAGAAGCTGCATCGTCCCGGAATCTGGAAGCCGATTCTTATATTCAGCATGTTTCATATTTTAAAGGAGGAACCGGTATGCCTTTTGTGCCTGTAAAGTGCACTTCCTGCGGCGGGGATATTCAACTGGATGATCAGAAGGAACATGGCTTCTGTGTTTATTGCGGGACCAAAGTAATTTTCCAGGAAGCAGTGCAAAAGATGAAATTGGAGCTATCGGGAAGCATTTCCGTTGACGGTATCGCCACCCTTGATAGAATGTATCAAAGAGTTGAAACGTTATTAAAGCTGGACGATCATTATTCAGCAGAACGAACCCTGCTTGAAATCACTAAAAACTACCCGGAAGAATACCGCGCCTGGTGGATGTTGGCGAAGCTATTCGCCGAAAACAAAATGTTGGGGATAGTGGATTACCATATAAAAGATATAGTGGATGATAAGTGGTGCGACGTTAATTCCTGTTTTACCATAAAAAGGAATATCATAGAAGGAGACATAATCGAGCCCCTTACAAACTATGTGGGAAAGGCGATCCGGGTGGCCCCGGAAGATAAGGTGGAGGGATTAAAAAAAGATTGCCGGCAACTGATCGAATCTATTGGCGATGCCCTTGAAAAAAAACGGAAGGCCCATAAAGAGAAACTGTCAGAAGAAATTGCAAGTTATCAAACCGCGGGAAAAGAAGGAAGAAGCAAGGAAATAAAAGCCAAATTCACTTCCCAATGGCATAAATTGATAACAGTATTGTTAATCGCGCTTATTGCATTTTTATTTCTGCTTGTACCGGCGGTTTTAAACCAAATTCATCCGGTGGGGATTTTGGTGGGCATTGCTATTATGGTGATTGTGGCCAAGATAGTAAAAGATAAATGGAGTAAACTGCTAGACAGGGATCACGCCAGGGAAATGGAACTGTTTCGGGAAGTAGCCGGTTCAACTCACTCGAAGTTCATGAATAGAAAAGAATTGGAAACAGCGGACAGGTTATATAATTTTTGTATAGATAGCCTGCACAAACATTTTAAAACCTGATACGGCCGGATCGGGCGCGCTCTTCTTATTTTTGTTGTAGTAAAGCCCTTTTATCCGTGCTAAAATTAGTCTATTCTGCGCAGGATTATTTCTTCGTGCATGGTTACCTCTTCAAACCGCTCTAAGACCAACTTCTGGAATTTTTGTCGCCCATATTATTTCACCCCTTTATTCTTTCTCGTTCACCCGCAACGCCCTCTCAACTTGTTTTTTCTTTACAAAGATGGGAAAATGACCTTAGCGATCTAGCGAAGGAGGCTGTGGCCGAAGTTGTCACACATACAGAACATGAATTGCAGCGGCACGTATTCCCTGATGGTTCTGCTATTGTTACCAGCCCCGGTGGCTGGGATATTGAAGGTAAAGAACCCTGGTCGTGGGATGGTGAATATTGAAATATATACAAAACGGAAATAAGGTTAAGCTCCGGCCTTAAGCGGTCGGGGCCTTTTTACGGCCAGTCGATGCAGCTTTCTTCGTTGTCCGGCCGGCAGCGCAAGATTCGCCGGGCCGCCTTGATGGTCCCGCGGAGCACGCCGTACTTCTCCACGGCCAGGACCGCGTAGTCCGAGCAGGTGGGATAAAACCGGCACTGGCCGGGCCGGATCCACCGGGATAAAAATCGCTGGTAAAAACGGATCAGGAAAACCACGCTATACCTCATGGACGATGGTCTCCCGGTGGATCGCCCGCGAGCCGCACTCCGGGCAACGGTCAAGGTCCCGGACATTCGACTTTGGCAGGCAGCCCCCGCAACAGGTCATGCTCTTCCCGGCGAAGGACTCCTTCCGGTTTTGCCAAAAATAGGAATATTTCCTAGCCACCTTTTTGCCACCATGCTTTTACCATATTTTCACCACACTGCACCACCTTTTTGTCCCTTTTAATGGCTTCCTCATGCCATATTATGGTAATACAGGATTAACGGTAGAAAGTAAAAACCCCGCAATCTCAATGATTACGGGGAACATTCTGGTGAGCCATGAAGGACTCGAACCTTCGACACCCTGATTAAAAGTCAGGTGCTCTACCACCTGAGCTAATGGCCCACTAATTATGTTACGGCCGACCAGACCGTTTTAATCAAATGGTGGAGAGGACTGGATTCGAACCAGTGAAGGCAATGCCAGCAGATTTACAGTCTGCCCCCTTTGGCCAGCTTGGGTACCTCTCCATAATATTTGCCTGGAGCCGACGACCAGAATTGAACTGGTAACCTGCTGATTACAAATCAGCTGCTCTGCCAATTGAGCTACGTCGGCCGAATAAAAAAACCCCGAAAGGCAATTAATAGTATAGCGCATTTTTAAAACAGCGTCAACCGGCCTTTTTACACTAACTACAGATTTCATGTCGGCTCTTTTTCGGCAATATTAGCACAAGGTAAGAGTAAAACAAATATAATTTCATAGGGTAGGGATTAGTGATGTTTTCAACGTTTACAGCCATTTTTGAAGCCCTTTCCTCGATCGAACAGGATCTTTCCGGCGAGATCACCGATTCCCAGAAGCGGGAGGTGATCGAAACATTGATCTCCCTAAGGAATACCATGGACAAATGCGTCGAGTACTGGATTAAATTTGAAGAAAGGGTCAACCAAATTCAGGAGCGTTATTCGATTTCCTTACCGGACACTTTCCCCCCCAGTTTTTTGGATTTTGATCCTGAAGACAAAGCTCTCCCAGGCCGGCAGCCGGAAAACAGATCAGGGGAACATGAGGCCCGGGAGATTGATCCGAGCTGTGAGGAAAATGAATTTGAAAGCCTGACCGGGGAGGGCGCGATCACTTCATTTAGAAAAGCAATGGGATTTTGGGGCTTGTCCATGGTCGCGGAGGCCAGCAGGGAGTTCAAAAGCGTTACCTGCGAACAGCCCAATTTTATTTTGGGCCATTTCTGCCTGGGGATTTCCTGTGCCCAATTGGGGCAAACCGAGGAAGCGTTCAAGGAGCTTAAACTGGTGCTGGCTTTGGAGAAAAACCATTTTATCAAAGGGATGGCCTTAAACACACTGGGTGTGATCCTCGCGTCCAATGAACATTACAAACAGGCCTTGCCCTATTTTGTCAAGGCATCGGAGGAGGAGCCCGGGCTTGTGGAGCCCTGGTTCAATCGGGGAGCAATTCATTACAATTTGCAACAATATCAAAAGGCGGTGGAGTATTTCAACCGGGTGCTGGCATTATCCGCCGGGGACTGGGAGGCGGAACTGCACCGGGGGAAGGCCTACGGGTACCTGGGAAAATACGCCGAAGCGCTGCCGGCGCTGGAACGGGCCTACAGTATCAATCCCCGGGAACCGCTGATTACTTTTGAACTGGCATATCTGTACCGTATCCTGGGAAAAAAGAATCATGCCAGGCATTATGGATTGTTAACTCGCCGCCTTCTTAAATCAAAACCTTGAATGCCTCGGAAGCATTGTTCTTTTAAACGGCAGGAGTTTCCAATCATTGGCCGAAAATAGTTTATAGGGCATTTTTGAAAGCAGCTCAAGGCTGCTTTCGTTGGTTTAATTTCCTGCAATATGAGGTTAAGGAGGTTCCAGATGGGACGGAGTAAAATAGCATTTATAGGCGGGACCGGGGTTTATGAGCAATCTCTAACTGAAAAGAGAGAGCTGAAGGTTGCCACCAGGTACGGAGAAGTGCTTCTGGAATCCGCGTGGAACAACGGACAGGAAATATTATTCTTAGCCCGCCATGGATCCCACCATGCGGTGCCTCCCCACCGGATCAACTACCGGGCTAACATTGCCGCCCTGAAAAAAGTGGGGGTGGAGGCGATCATTGCCACCGCGGCGGTGGGAAGTCTTAGGGAGTCAATTTCCCCGGGAAGCCGGGTGGTTATTGATCAGTTTATAGATTTTACCAAATGTCGTCCCCTCACATTTTACGATGGAGAAGAGGGGGAGGTAGTACATACCGATTTTACCGAACCCTATTGCCCGGATCTGCGGGCGGCCATTATCAGGGCCGCCCGGCGTTTGGATCGGCCGCTGATAGAGGGGGGCTGTTACCTCTGCACGGAAGGGCCTCGGTTCGAGACCCCCGCCGAAATAAAAGCATTCGCCTTGATGGGCGCCGATCTGGTGGGGATGACCAATGTTCCTGAGGTTATCCTGGCCCGTGAGGCAGGAATATGTTACGCGGCTATCGCGCTGGTCACGAATTATGCTGCCGGCATCTCTACCCGCAAGCTGACCCACGCCGAAGTATTAGAGGTTATCTCCGCCGGAAAAAATGATCTGGATCTTCTGCTGATGGGTTGTCTGGACGAAATCCCTAAATTGCCATCATGCGATTGCCGCCTGAGCGGAAATCACTGGCCGGATGATTGAATTTATTTTTAAGAAAGGATCGGGAACCGCCCCGATCATCTTGCTTCCGGTACAGTGGATCCCGATGAAATTGGAAGGGGTGTGATAAAATGGGGAGCATCTTGATCACCGACGCCGCCATGGTCACCATGGATGATCAGTATCCGGATTGTATTTGTGGCGATCTGCTGGTGGAGGGAGACACCATTTCGGCTGTTGCGAAACGTCCGCACTCCCTGGATCCCGAAAGGGCAGATCGGATAATTGAGGGTAGCAACCTGATAGTGATGCCGGGTTTGATCAACACTCACGGCCATGCGGCGATGACCCTGTTCAGGGGGTATGCGGATGATCTTCCCCTGATGAAATGGCTGCGGGAGAAAATCTGGCCGGCAGAAAAGCTTTTAACCGGCGATGATATTTACTGGGGAACCATGCTGGCCATCGCCGAAATGCTGAAAAGCGGCACCACTACTTTTACGGATATGTATTTTTTTATGGATCGGGCCGCGGAAGCAGTGGCGGAAAGCAAAATACGGGCGATGCTATCCAGGGGATTGGCCTCGGCGGGGCTGGCCGGGGGAAAGATGTTGAGGGAGGCCGAAGATTTCACAAACAACTGGCAGGGCAGGGAAAATGGACGGATAAATACTTCTCTTGGCCCCCACGCTCCCTATACCTGTACTGTCGGATTCTTGAAAAAAGTAATGGACATTGCTTCCCGCACAGGGCGGCCGCTTCAGATTCATCTGGCCGAAACCCAGGAGGAGGTGGCAAATTGCCGCCGTAAACATGGATGCACCCCGGTACAGCTTATGGAAAATATCGGTCTGTTCGGGTTCAGGGTTATCGCCGCTCACTGCGTTAACCTGAGCGGTACTGATATTTCCATTCTGGCGGAGCGCGGAGTGGGGGTGGCCCACAACCCCGGAAGCAACCTCAAGCTGGGCAGCGGTATGGCGCCCCTGAAAGAACTTCTGGCGGCGGGGGTCAAGGTAGGCCTGGGTACCGATGGCGCCGGGAGCAACAACAATCTTAATATGTGGGAAGAAATTTCCCTGGCGGCGCTGCTCTCAAAAGGCGTGCACCGGGATCCCACATTAATACCGGCCGGGAAAGCCTTGGAATTGGCCACCAGCGGGGGGGCGGAGGTACTTGGACTACCCCGGTTGGGCAAACTAAAAGAGGGTTACAAGGCAGACCTCATCGGAATAAAAAAGAACTCCCCTCACCTTACTCCGATTTACAATCCCAGGGACCACCTGGTGTATACCGCCGCCGCTGCCGATGTTTCGCTGGTACTGGTAGACGGGCGGATCCTGGTCGATAAAGGGGAATTGACGGAGCTTGACGAGGAGCGGATCATGTTTGAAACCTCAAAAAGGGCTTACCGGTTGGTGGGGAAAGAATATAATTAGAAAGAGATCAGATTCAGCTCGGGGCCTGGAGGTCATTAGATGACTGGAACGATTTTGATCACCAATGATGACGGTATCTATGCGGAAGGTATTCAGTCGCTTTGCCAGGCGCTGTTACCGGTAATTGAAGATCACGGCTTCGAAATGCTGGTAGTGGCTCCAAACCATGAACAGAGCGCGGTGGGGCATGCCATAACCATGCACCGTCCGTTGAGAGCGGAAAAGGTGCGGTTTTTGTATAACCCCCGACTGGAAGGATGGTCCGTTAACGGAACTCCTTCGGATTGTGTCAAGCTGGCGTCAGAGGCGATCCTTAATGTTAAACCCCGCCTGGTAATCTCGGGGATCAATCACGGTTCTAACCTGGGCACCGATGTCCTGTATTCCGGCACGGTATCGGCGGCCGTGGAGGGTACAATTCTCGGAATTCCCGCCCTGGCGGTATCTTTGACCAAAGATGACGATTTTTCATATGCCGCGAATTTTATAGCAAATTTCTTCCCCTGCATTATGCAAAAAGGTTTGCCGGCGGGCACTCTGCTCAATATCAATATTCCGGGGGCCGACAACAGCCCGATTAAAGGTGTTAAGGCTACAATTCTTGGCCAGAGAAGATACCGCAATGCTTTCGAGCGCCGGACCGATCCCAGGGGAAGGGTTTATTACTGGCTGGCCGGAGAGTTGGTGGAGGAAAAAAGGGAAGAAGGAACCGATGTGCAGGCAATCAGGGATGGCTATGTTTCCATAACCCCGGTTTGTTTCAATCTGACCAATGAGGAATTTTTGCAGCCGCTGGAAGATATTTTGCACCACCTGCCTTAAATCCACCAACACCCCTTTGCCGGGGATAAAAAAACACCCATAAATTTTGTGAGGAGGGGCAATCGCCATGACCGTATTGCGCCCGGCAGGCCCAAACCGCTATCTTATTCCGCGTCAGGGTTCGATGAATGTAAATGCACTTGTTTATCTGAGTCCGGTACTGTACAACACTTTTTCAGAAACAGATTCGCTGCAACAGCTGATGAATGCCGCTTCACTGCCCGGAGTGATGGATCCGGTTATCGGAATGCCCGACATTCATCGCGGCTTTGGCCTGCCCATAGGGGGCGTAATGGCCATGGATGCCTCCCGGGGACTGGTGTCTGCAGGGGCGGTGGGGATGGATATTAATTGCGGAGTGAGGCTGCTCCGGACCAATATAGAAGCGGCTTCACTGGACAGGCCCCTGTTAAAAAAGCTCATGATCGCCATAGTGGAACGTGTTCCCACCGGAATCGGGAAAACCAGCAGGCATGCGGCTCTGATCAGGTCGCATTTCCAAAAATTTGTCTGTATGGGGGTGCCCCACATGCTCGAGCTGGGCCTCGGACGTCCAGAAGATGTTACCTGTATTGAGGAGGGAGGGGCGTTCGAAGGTGCCGATCTGGCCGCGGTCAGCCGGAAAGCTATAGAACGGGGGGAGCAGCTCTCCACCACCGGCGGGGGCAACCATTTCATTGAACTGGGATTTGTGGCAAAAGTATTTGACCGGCAGGCCGCCGCGCGGATGGGTTTGGAAGAAGGCACCCTTTCAGTGCTTATCCATACCGGCAGCAGGGGTTTCGGACACCAGATTTGTACAGATTATTCGTCCGAAATGCTCAAAACAGCAGCCAGGTTGAAAATCAATATACCCGAAAAGGGGTTGGCGGCGGTACCTGTAAAATCCTCACAGGGTGAAAATTACCTGGCCGCCATGTCCTGTGCGGTGAATTTTGCTTTTTGCAATCGCCAGTGGATTACCGACGATGTGCGCAAGGCCTTTGCCGCGGTGTTGGGAGGAAAAGATAACACCTACGATCTGGGTCTGGTCTATGATGTGGCACATAATATTGCCAAATTCGAAACAATTAACGGCCAACGGGTGCTGATTCACCGCAAAGGCGCGGTAAGGGCTCTGCCGCCGGGCCATTGCGGAAATCCCCTGCCATACCGATCCACGGGGCATCCCATTTTGATCCCCGGAAGCATGGGGACTTCTTCGTACGTCATGCTGGCCATGGACCAGGTGGCCGAGGCATTCTATTCGGTTAATCATGGCGCGGGAAGGGTTCTCTCACGCCGAAGTGCCCGCCGGGAAATAAGTCCGGAAAGGTTTAAAAATTCAATGGAGGGAATCCTGCTATCGGGAGGCAGTCACCGGGCATTCCTGGATGAGGCCCCTCAGGCGTACAAGGATATTGAAGCGGTGATCGACACATTGGTAGAGATTGGGTTTACCCGGAAAGTAGCCAGGTTGCAACCTTTGGCCGTAATAAAAGGAAACGACAGGTGATTTTCCCTCTACGCATACCCCACGTTCCACTGCATATAAATGAGGCAGAACGACAGATCCGGGAGGACTCAGATGAGATTACAAACCAGGGTTCCGGAACAGCGGGCTCTGGCCTGTCTGATTGTTGCGGCGGTGTTATTTGCCGGGTTCATGATTTTCGGATCGCCTCGTGTGGAAACCGCATCTGAAATATTAATACATGCCCTGGAAAAACTGGAGGAGAAGGAAAAATACCCCCTGGTAATTGAAGAAAAAGCCACCAGTTACAGCCTGAAATTCGAGGGTGAAATTCAAAACTATACCGACCTAAAAGGTAAAATTAAAGATCACGGCTTGGAAATCAGCCGCCGAAAAGAGCTGCTTCTGGTCAAACCGGAGGCCGAAACAGACTGGCAGGCTGCGGAAGAACTGGGATTAAACAGTCTGAACAGTTTTCTGGCTCATCCGGCAGAGGTCCTTCATGCACTGCGGGAAAATTTTGCCGAATTTATGTTTGATCCGGGAATTGGGGGCCTTCAAAATATTTACTACGATACCTGTTCCGCCGACAAACATTTTGCCGATCAATTTTTTCCGGATATACCGGTGGCCTCGATCGACAGATTGACCGTTTATATGACCCTGTCAGAACCGGAGCGGTTTCTAAAAGAGATCAAAATTGAACTAATTTTCCGGGGCAGTCCTGGCAGCAGTTTGACCCGTATATATATTGTCAATTGAACCCTCCCATCTCCGGTTTGATCACCCATTTCACAAACTTCTTAAAAATTAATTGCCCCTGCAGACAAGTTATATTATTATTAATTTGGCAGGATTTTCAATGAAAGGGGAAATTGCCCAATTGAGCGTCAGGATCATAAACCATCCTTTGGTAGAGCATAAAATTACGCTGTTGAGAGACAGGCAAACCAAGCCCCGGCAATTCCGGGAGCTGTTGAAGGAGCTGTCGATTTTGATGGCCTGTGAGATCACCACGGATTTAACCCTTAATGATCTGGTCGTGGAAACCCCTTTGGGAAGCTATTCAGGCAAAACCCTGGGTGAGGAAATAGTATTGCTTCCGGTGTTCAGAGCCGGCCTGGGAATGGTGGAGGGTTTTTTATCGGTCATCCCTACCGCCAGAGTGGGACATCTGGGGTTGTATCGAGATGAACAAACCTTCAACCCGGTGTTTTACTATTCCAAGCTTCCTGATCTAAGCAATTCCCAGGTAATTGTACTTGATCCCATGCTGGCCACCGGCGGGACAGCCTCTTATTGCCTGGAAATGCTGAAAAGGAAAAAATGCAGCAAGGTCAAGCTGGCGTTTATTATTTCTTGTATGGAAGGGGTTAACAGGCTGAAGCACGAACATCCGGGTACAGTTATTTATACATGCGGCCTGGATCAGGTTCTGGATGAACATGCATACATAGTTCCCGGATTAGGTGATGCAGGGGATCGCCAGTTCAACACCTGACGGCACGCTTCCGGCCAGGCAGATCGGGAGCCAGTCATTCCCCAAAATCCTGATTCTATTGACATAAGACAAGTTCATAGTTTAAAATAAGTTTACGGTTTTGAATTTTGTCCTTTTATCAGTTGCCTTTTATCAGGTTGGCATATTTATAACAGCGGTTATCGGTTTGGATCGGTTTATAACTTAAAAGAGAAGGACCTGGCGCCTTATAGATTTGTGGGGCGCTATGGATAGAATTGTAATTCATTTGCTGTCCTTGCAACACGCCTTTTTGTATTTGGTAACAATACATTTACAATAAAGGGGTTTACCAAAACGTAATCCTTCCTTTCTCTTTTAAGCTGTGCCTGAAACACAGTTTTTTTTGATCTATTCATAAAATCGGGAGGTGATCATTTGGGCATCAATGTACCGTTTACTATCCTTGCGCTGCTGGCCGGCGTTGGTTTAGGTTATATTATCCGGAAGTACCTGGCAGAGGCTCGTATTATTTCAGCGGAAGAGGCGGCCAAAAATATTATTGAACAAGCCAAGAGCGAAGCCTTGGCAGTCAAACGAGAGAAAGCGCTTGAGGCCAAGGAAGAGATGCACCGGCTGCGCAATGAACTGGAAAAAGAAAACCGTGAAAGACGATCCGAAATCCAGCGGATGGAACGCCGGTTAATGCAAAAAGAGGAGTCCCTGGACCGAAAAATTGTCAACGCGGAGAAAAAAGAAGAGGATCTGAAAAAAAAGGAAGAAGAAAACATAAAGGTGCGGGACAAATTGTCCGAGTTGTACCGGCAGCAACAATCCCTGCTGGAACAGATATCCGGAATGAGCTCGGAGGAGGCAAAGGAGCAACTGCTTCAGCGCATAAAATCAGAGATCACCCATGAAATGGCGATGATGGTGAAAGATATTGAAACCCAGGCCAAAAATGAGGGTGACAAGAAAGCCCGTGAAATAATTACCATGGCCATCCAAAGATGTGCCGCGGATCATGTTTCGGAGTCAACAGTATCGGTGGTTTCCCTTCCCAATGATGAGATGAAAGGAAGGATCATCGGCCGAGAGGGGCGCAATATCAGGGCTCTGGAAACCCTTACCGGGATTGATTTGATAATTGACGATACACCGGAGGCGGTTATCCTGTCGGGATTTGATCCGGTTCGAAGAGAAATCGCCCGGGTTTCCCTGGAACGGCTGGTAAGCGACGGCCGGATACATCCCGCCAGGATTGAGGAAATCGTGGAAAAAACCCGTAAAGAGGTAGAGGCCCAAATAAGGGAAGAGGGAGAACGGGCCACCTTTGAAACCGGTGTTCACGGACTTCATCCTGAACTGATGATCTGTTTGGGAAAATTACGCTTCCGCACCAGTTACGGCCAGAACGTATTGCAGCATTCCATTGAAGTAGCCCAATTGGCGGCGGTGATGGCTGCCGAATTGGGGCTCGATGTTAATTTCGCCAAACGTGCCGGTTTGCTGCACGATATTGGCAAGGCGGTAGATCATGAGATAGAAGGCTCCCACGCCCAGACCGGCGCCGAGATGGCTAAAAGGTTCCGCGAATCTTCGGAAATTGTGAACGCCATTGCCGCACACCACGGTGATGTGGATTTTCAAACCATGGAGGCGGTGCTGATCCAGTCTGCCGACGCCATTTCCGCCGCTCGTCCGGGGGCACGAAGGGAAACCCTGGAATCTTATATAAAACGGCTGGAAAAGCTGGAGGAAATCGCCGATTCCTTTGAAGGGGTAGATAAGGCCTACGCCATTCAGGCCGGACGTGAAATAAGAATTATGGTCAAGCCCGAAAAAATCGATGATTATGCCTCTGTTCAGGTAGCCCGGGATATAGTGAAAAAGATTGAAAGCGAATTGGAATATCCGGGACAGATCAAGGTAACCGTAATCCGGGAGACCAGAGCGGTAAGCTATGCCAAATAACTAGGTATGGGGACAGTTCTGCAAGATCCAAGGTATGGGGACAGTTCTGCAAGATCCAAGGTATGGGGACAGTTCTGCAAGATAGAACTGTCCCCGATCTCCCCGATCTCCCCGATCTCTCCGATGACCCCGGTGCATCCCCGATATGTCTTCCATGGTAGAAAGTGCCCGCGGGCACTTTTTTTTACATATTTAAAAGAAGGTATTTTCTGACCCTCTATCGAATAAAATAATTTACCATTTTTGGGTTGGAGGGTATTAAGTGATAACGGCAAACCACGAGGATACATACCGGATAAATTTAATTGTAGGGTTTTTGATGCAATTCCCGGAAATATTTACAGTAAATTATGATCTGGAGAGTTCGTCTTATTGCTTTGCTTTTATGATCAGAAAAAAAATATCATCAGGCCAATACCGCAGGTTCTGCAAGGATTTTATGGAAATCTGGGACAGCTATTGTTATTTTTCAAAAAGAGAACTTTCAGAATTCAAAATTCGCAAACATTACTGCTATGAATTCACCCGGTTGGATCTTTTTTTTGCCAGGGAAAATTTGAGCAGCGAGGAGGTGAGTCTGGTTAACAATTTTGTCAAAGACAAATTTGGCGAAAACCTGATCAGCGATTACCGGGAAGGAGATTCAAACTTGTTTACTGATTACAGGCAAACTGATGACGATTACCTGGAATTTCTTCTGATTCAGGGAGAAAAAAGACCAAACGCATTGTTCGCATTTCGCGAGTCGGGAAAGGTATATGTGTTAAACAAATAAGGGCAATCATAAAATTAAATAATAACGAGTATGCCTACCCCGTTTCCCCTAGGAATTTCCATGGTTCTAGATAAAAACCAGGCATTTTTTGATACGTTAACCTTTATGAGCATGTAATCTTCTTCGTAAAGATGGAATATTTTAAAATATAACCGATATGGAATAATTCAGGAAGGATTGTGAGCCTTAAAACACGAACAGTATTCAAGTAAAATGTTTAAGGGGGTACATATGGTTTATGGAAGTATTAAAGGTTTCAGCAAAATCTAATCCGAATTCTGTGGCCGGCGCCTTGGCAGGTGTATTGCGTGAACGGGGTGGAGCAGAAATACAGACAATCGGGGCAGGTGCGCTCAATCAAGCAGTAAAGGCAGTAGCTATAGCCAGAGGGTTCGTGGCACCGGGAGGAATTGATCTGATTTGTGTTCCGGCTTTTACAGATATTATGATTGATGGTGAGGAAAGGACTGCCATAAAACTGATTATACAACCCCGTTAAACTGCTGTGATTATCATGAGATTATATTATGCGAGCAATTATTACACCCTTGACCACACTCAGGGGTGTTTTTTTTATGAATAGGAGGGTAATATTGAACTATGGAAAATACTTGCCCCGAACATTTTATCGCCGACTCCCACTGCGATACCCTGCGGTTGACGAACAGTGAGGGCTATAATTTTACGCTGCACAATGACTGCGCCCATATTGACCTGCCGCGGCTCAGGGCCGGGAAAGTAAACCTCATGTTTTTTGCAGTATGTACCGCCCCTTACTGCCAACCCGGTTCATATCTTTACAATTCGATGATCTACATTCGAAACTATCACCGCCTTTTGAATCAGAACAGAGAACAGTTGCTGGCCCTGGAAAACAGTGACGATCTTGAACCGAACAAACAAAATAACAGGATATACTGCCTGCTTTCCCTGGAAGGTGCGGAACCCCTGGAGGATTGCCCGGATAATCTGGAGATATTTTTCAGATTGGGAGTGCGCTGCGTCTCATTAACCTGGAACAGCCGAAACATGTTTGCCGATGGAGTCGGAGAAAATGCCGCCGGAAGCGGTTTGACCAGTTTGGGACGGCGTCTTCTGGAAAGAATGTCCGCACTCGGGATTATACTGGATCTGGCTCATCTGTCGCCACGCTGTTTTGACGAAGCCCTGGATCAGTCAGCGAGACCGCCCCTGGTATCTCATGCCAATTCCCACAAAATGTGCAATCACCCCCGTAATTTAACCGATGAACAGGTCAAAGCAGTGGCCTCAAAGGGGGGGGTTATCGGTTTGAGTTTCAACGCACCGTTTGTTTCCGGAAATAAGACCGCCACCCTGAGTCAGTTGGCCGATCACTATGTTCACCTGGCGGAGGTGGCCGGAACATCCCATTTGGCTATCGGCTCCGATTTTGACGGCACGGAATACCCGGTAGAACAATTATCTGATGCCTCTTGCTACGGCAACCTGTTGATGTCGCTATATGACCGGGGCTTTTCCCCGGCGGACATCGATCTAATTGCCGGTGGAAATCTGAGGAGGATTATTAAGGCCAATTTAAAATGAACAATCGTGAACTATGGACAGTGGATTTGCATGCCCACACAAACTATTCGGATGGATTTTATCCCCCCGGCGAGTTGGTATCCATGAGTGCGCGGCGGGGCCTCAAGGCACTGGCCGTGACCGATCATGATACCATGGATGGTGTTCCGGAGGCACTTGCCGCCGGGCGGCACTTGGGGATCGAGGTGGTGCCGGGGGTGGAGATAGGCGCGGTTTTCCGGGGAGGGGAGCTGCACCTGCTCGGCTATTATCCTGTTCGGAACAGTGATCTTTTGTTGTTCTTGAAGCTGATGAAAAATGAACGTTTTCAGAGGGCCCGTAAAATATTACAGAGGCTTAAAAGTTTGGGGATAAATGTAAGCAAGGAGGAAATCGCCCGGGAGTCATACCCGGCTTCTCCGGGCAGACTGCATTTCGCCAGAGTATTGCTTAGAAGAAATTTTGTGGCTACGGTGGAAGAGGCGTTTAATCGGTTCCTGGGAGAAGGGGGTACCGCTTTTTTTGCCCGCAAACTTTTTCCGGTAGAAAAGGTGTTGCACATTCTGCACCAATCAGGTGCGGTCAGTGTTCTGGCTCATCCCGGCTTGATCAAACATGCCCCGGTGGAAGAAATATTATCCCTGGGAGTGAAGGGCCTGGAGGTATTTTACCCCGGCCATAGCAATTCACAACAGCATGATTTTCTGCAAATGGCCGTAGATCAAAACCTGCTGATCACCGGAGGTTCAGACTACCATGGCGGGCCGCAAAGCAAGGTCACCCATCCCGGTTATACTGCCATAAGCTACCGCTACCTTTTGCGGTTGCAGGAGGCAGCGGGCTCCATTGACCGGGAATAGGTCTTGATTCATAAGACTCGCGGGGTATGTATATGCATATGTCCACAAAACTTGTGCATATATTTGTAGTATTCTAACAAGGAAGCCCCCTTTATAAACAAAAAATAATATGATACAATAAGCATTGGTTCGGCTTTCAATATTTATAGAAGAGGAGTGCGCATTTTGGACAGGTCGGTAATTGCATTTCAGGTGGTCACCTTGGGGATGGGAGTTACGCTTGTAGCCCTATTTTTGTTGTACGCAATATTAAGTGTTTTCGGACGGGTATTTCAAAAAAAAAATGCACCTGAACTAAAAGGCTCATCCCCGGCAAGGCCGGCGGTATTGGTTGAATCTTCAACTTCAGGCACTGATCGCAGGATAGTAGCTGCAATTGTAGGCGCCGTCAGCCCGCTACTCCTCGACAGACAATCAAAACACCCTTTTAAAATCAGCATTAACCCCTTGGGTGAGGTTGCCCCGACCGCCAAAGCCTGGGTGCTGAACGGAAGAAAAGATTTAATGACCGGGGCTTTAAAACTAGCAGCAATAAGAAGGAGAGGTAGATATGCGGAAATTTAAAGTAACTGTAGAAGGACAGATATACGAAGTCGCGGTTGAAGAAATCTCGGCACAAACTACAACTGCCGCTCAACCGTCAATTGTAAACAATCAACCGGCGCCGGAAGCAACTCAAAAAACGACGGTTATGAACAGTCCGGTTTCTTCCCCGCCGGCCAGAGAAAAAGAAAGTACGGACCGCGCCGGCGGATCTGTGGTTCCCGCCCCCATGCCGGGCTCAATCATAGAAGTGCGGGTTAAAACAGGAGATGCCGTATCACCGGGAGATGTGCTGTTGATACTGGAAGCAATGAAAATGGAAAATGAAATAACTTCACCGGTAAAAGGAACCGTCACCAAAATAACGATCAAAGGCGGCGATACGGTCAATTCAGGCGATCCCCTGGTTTACATTGAATAGCCGTTTACCTGCCACAAAGAGCAAGGATGCAGCAAGGAGGAAAGACTGTTGGGAAGTCTAGTCTGGGAATTTATTCAAACTACCGGTTTTTATAACCTTACATTGTATGAAGGCATCATGATTGCCATTGCTTTTTTATTGCTTTATCTGGGTATTGTTAAAGGCTATGAGCCGCTGCTGATGGTCCCCATAGCCTTTGGTATGCTGCTGGTTAACCTCCCCCTGGGAGGGCTGCTGGAAGGGCCGGTGGGTGAACAGGCCGGGGGGTTGCTTTATTATTTGTCGCAGGGTATCCACCTGGGTATTTTCCCGCCCCTCATATTTCTGGGTATAGGGGCCATGACTGATTTCGGGCCGCTGATTGCCAACCCGGTGACCTTAGTGTTGGGGGCAGCGGCACAACTGGGAATATTCACTACCTTTTTGGGAGCATTTTACCTGGGATTTACTCCCTCCCAATGCGGATCCATCGGAATTATCGGAGGCGCCGACGGTCCTACCGCCATTTTTGTAACCAGCAAGCTGGCTCCGGAGTTGATGGGCGCCATAGCCATTGCCGCCTATTCCTATATGGCCCTGGTGCCGATCATCCAGCCTCCAATTATGAAATTGCTCACCACCAAAAAAGAACGGGAAACGGTGATGCAACAGCTGAGGCCCGTTTCCAAGACCGAAAAGATTATATTTCCGATAGTGGTAATGATAATTACCGGGATGCTGGTTCCTTCGGCCATGCCTTTGTTGGGGATGTTGATGTTCGGCAACCTGCTTCGGGAGTGCGGGGTGGTGGATCGGTTGAGCAAGACCGCCCAGAATGAATTGATGAATATAGTGGTTATCTTTTTGGGGATATCGGTTGGGGCAAAAGCTACCGCGGAATATTTTCTGAGAACGGATACCATAATGATCATTTTCCTTGGGCTGGCCGCCTTTGCCGTGGGCACGGCCGGCGGGGTCCTGATGGGGAAATTGCTGTACGTAATCACCGGAGGCAAGGTCAATCCGCTGATCGGTTCTGCCGGTGTATCTGCAGTTCCCATGGCCGCCCGGGTTTCGCAAGCGGTGGGCAAGGAAGCCAACCCCAACAACTATCTGTTAATGCATGCCATGGGTCCCAATGTGGCCGGCGTTATCGGTTCTGCCGTAGCGGCAGGGATTTTGTTGTCAATTCTGGGATAGATTCCCGCTAAAAATAAACTGCCTGGAAATGAAAGAGCCCCATCCCGAGGCGCAGTGTTCATTGCAAAATGGTCCACAATGGACTAATTCGCCTGATGGGGCTCTACTAATAATATAACTAATAGCCGACATATTATTCCTTAAGATTGAAAAATAATTGGGAATAAAAAGGATTGCCTATTTGACTGCCAGGAAGGAGGTACATATGGATACCGGTACCGGTTACCGGAATAAAATTAAGGCATTGGCCGGTTTAATCAATAATTGCTGCAAGGTCTATGCTCTTACCGGTGCGGGGTGCAGTACGGAAAGCGGCCTGCCCGATTTTCGCAGCCCCGGCACCGGCCTGTGGGAAAAGGTAGATCCATTGGAATATTCCACCTCACAGGTGCTTTACAATGATCCGGTTTCTTTTTATAAATTTGGTTTCCCCCGGTTTAAACAGTTGAGCCTGGCCCGGCCCAATAAGGGTCACCATGCGCTGGCGGAGCTGGAGAAGTTGGGTTTTATCAAAGGCCTGATCACCCAAAATATTGATGGGCTGCACTATAAAGCAGGATCTAAGCGAATTTGGGAAGTGCACGGCCACCTGCGTACCGCCACTTGCACCGCCTGCGGCGCAAGCCATGCTTTCAGGACTTTGGTTGGCAAACTGGATTCGGGGGAAATTCCTCCCCGCTGTTCCTGCCGGGGATTGATCCGTCCAGATATAGTTTTATTCGGCGACTCCATGGCCGAACCTTATTTCGAGGCGGAACAGGTCCTAGGGGCCGGATGTGACCTTCTGTTGGCGATAGGAACCAGTCTCAGCGTATACCCTGTAGCCGGACTGCCCCGCCTGGCCAGTCAGCTGGGGATCATAAATTTGCAGCCCACCCCCTATGACCGGGAAGCGGCGGTGGTGATCACCGAAAAGATATCCATCGTTTTAGGTGATCTGCTGGGTGAACTCAGGGGAGAAAATAGATAATTTATCCCGGTTATGATATATTACAATCAATAAACATTTAAGGCAGGAGCGAGCTATATTGCCCACAACCAGAGTGAGATTTGCCCCCAGCCCCACCGGCGAGCTGCATATTGGGGGAGCCAGGACAGCTCTTTTCAATTGGCTCTATGCCCGTGCCACCGGCGGGGTGTTTGTATTGAGAATCGATGATACCGACCTGGAGCGTTCCCGCCCCGAGTTTACCCAGGGGCTCCTGGAGGCTTTAAAATGGCTGGGTCTGAATTGGGACGAGGGACCGTATTTTCAATCGGAATACCTGGAAGGATACCGGCGTGAGATAGATCGCCTGATCTCGGAGGGAAAGGCCTATCGGTGTTACTGCCGCGAAGAGGAACTGAAGACCGGCAGGGAACAGGCCCGCCGAGAAAAGAGAGCCTATGTATATCCCGGAAAATGCCGCGATCTGACCCCGGATCAGGAAAAACTCCTGGTACAGGAAGGCCGGAAAGCGGTGGTCCGGCTCAAGGTTCCCGGGAGTGGAGAGACGGTGGTGGCCGACAAGATCCGCGGTGAGGTGCACTTCGAGAACAGCACCCTGGACGACTTCATCATCATGAAATCAAACGGCCTGCCCACCTACAACTTCGCCAGTGTGGTTGACGATGAGCGGCTGAACATCACCGATGTGATCCGGGCCGAAGAACATCTCCCCAATACTCCCCGCCAACAGCTCTGTGCCCTGGCCCTGGGATACCGGCTCCCCAGATATGCCCATGTTCCCATGATCCTAGCCCCGGACCGCAGCAAATTGAGCAAACGGCACGGAGCCACCTCGGTAGAACAATTCCGGGCAGAAGGGTTTTTGCCGGAAGCCCTGGTCAACTATATGACTTTGTTGGGATGGTCGCCCGAAGGGGATGAATTTTTCTCGGCGGCAGATGTGGCCGGCCGGTTCAAACTGGACCGGGTAAACAAAACTGCGGCAATCTACGATACGGCTAAACTGACCTGGATCAACGGCCATTACCTGCGGGAAGGCGACCTGGAGCGCATCATCGGCTTCGCCCGGCCCTTCTTCCTGAAAGAGGGGCTGCTTGAAAAAGAGCCGGGCCGGGAGGAGACTGAATATCTGACACAGGTTGTTAATCTGGTTCGCCAGAGGGAAAAAACCCTGCTGGATCTGGCCCGGGCCTCGACCTATTTTTTCCGGGATGAACTGGCCTATGATCGGCAGGGGGAGGAAAAGTATTTTCGGATGGAGGGAGCCTCCAGAGTTCTTCGACTGCTTGCGGGCCCTTTAACTGCTCTTTCCGATTGTGACCCGGATGTCTTTGCCCGAAATCTCAAGGAGTTGGGCGCCGAATTGAAACTCCCCTCCGGTAAAATGATGCCCCTGTTACGGCTGTCTGTTTCGGGGCGTACCACGGGACCAGAACTATTCGAAATCATGGCGGTGCTTGGGCCGCAAAAGGTCGTCCAAAGGCTGTTGACCGCGGCTGCTTATATTGACAAAAACTATTGACTTTGTCCGCCTTCATCGTTAAACTTATGTTAAGTAAAGGGATGATGGCGGATCCCGGTAGCATGGTAGGAAGGGAGAGATGGCGTGACAGTGGATCTGCAGCTTTATATGGTTGTAGGACGGTAGCAAGGCAGGTAGCGGTTTTACCCCTTGGAAGAGGGTTTTTATTTTTTTTAAGAAAAAAATTATAGAAAAAAAGTGGAGGGTCTGATTTGAATAGAAAAAAAATTTTGACCATATCCTTATTGCTGCTGGCTTTAATGTTGTTTGCGCTCCCCGGGTGCACCCCCGGGAACGAATCACCGGGCGAGGCGGAAGAAAATTTTAACATCGGGATCGTCCAGATTGTTCGACACGAAGCCCTTGATCAGGCCAAGGAAGGATTTGTGCAAGCCCTGGAAGACGAGGGATTTTCGGAGGGGGTCAATTTAACAATAAGTTACAAATGCGCCGAGGGAGAACAGGCCACCGCACGTTCCATTGCCGATGGCTTTGTGGCCGATGAAGTAGATTTGATTTTGGCCATTGCCACGCCGGCCGCCCAGGCCGCGGCACAGGCCACCCAGGAAATACCCATACTGATCACCGCGGTGACCAACCCCCTGGATGTAGGAGTAGACGACATTCAAAAACCGGGGGGAAATGTTTCGGGAACCACCGATTTGAACCCGGTGGGCGATCAATTGGCGCTGATCAAGGAGATCAACCCCGAGGCAAAGACTGTGGGAATTATCTACAACCCGGGTGAAACCAATTCCGTGTTCCAGGTAAAACTGGCCCGGGAAATAGCTCCGGAATTGGGGTTGACCCTCGTGGAAAAAGCCGCCCCCACCGGAAACGACGTGCTGGCTGCGGCGGAGGCCCTGGTTGATGTGGATGCAATCTACATTCCCACCGACAACACAGTGGTGGCGGCAATCGAGTCGGTGCTGAGGGTCGCCGAATCTGAAAAGATTATGGTGATCGCCGGTGAAGATAATTCTGTAAAAGCGGGGGCGCTGGCCACTATCGCCGGCATAGATTATTATCAGTTGGGTTACCAAACCGGTAAGATGGCGGCCAGAATACTGCGTGGAGAGGCCGAACCGTCTACCATGCCGATCGAGGGCCAGGATTCCTATGTAGACATGGTAAATCTTACTGCCGCTGAAAGGATGGGAATTGAGCTGCCCCAATCGTTGCTTGACCGGGCGGAACTCTATACTGAATAAGCAGAACAGTGGTTTGCACAGGCAGCCGGGGTATTAATTACCGGCCGGTTGCCTGTGCAGTTGACAATTTTCGGGGGTGAGCCGATGTCTGCAGTGGTAGTACATGGAGCAGTATTGCTGGGGTTATTGTACGCAGTCATGGTGCTCGGTGTATTTTTGACCTTTCGGGTGCTTAATTATGCTGATTTGACAGTTGACGGCAGTCTTCCTCTGGGGGCGGCGATCACTGCAGCCTTGATTGCCTCCGGAACCAACCCCATTCTGGCCACCCTGATGGCGCCATTATTGGGGGCGGCGGCAGGATTGATTACCGGTATTCTTCATACCAAGTTTTCCATAACTCCTTTGCTTTCAGGAATTCTTACTTCGATCGGCCTTTATTCCATCAACTTGCGGATCATGAACAGCCCGAACATTTCCCTTCTTCGGGAAACAACCATTTATGATTGCCTGACCTTCGGAAACATGACGCTGCGAAGTGCCGTATATTTGACAGCCGGGGCCATAATTATCTTACTGGTAGCGGCCCTTTATTGTTTCCTGCATACCGAATCCGGATTGGCGGTGAGGGCTACCGGCGACAACGAGCTGATGATGCGCAGCCAGGGAGTAAACACCGATAATATGAAAATCCTGGGACTGGCGCTTTCCAATGCGCTGGTGGCTCTGTCGGGGGCGATGATTGCTCAATACCAAGGTTTTGCCGATGTAAATATGGGCATCGGGACAATCATTGTCGGCCTGGCCTCGGTTATTATCGGTGAGGTTTTATTCGGCATCAAATCCATCATAGGGAGAATAGCCGCGGTAATTTTCGGATCGGTGGTCTACCGCTTGACCATCGCGCTGGTGTTGAGACTGGGATTCATAGAACATACCGACCTGCGTCTGTTTACAGCTTTATTGGTTACCCTGGCTTTGATTGCCCCCGAATTGAGAAATAAATTGAAATTAAATTCGGGAAGTAAAAAGGCGGTTCTGTAGCTCAAACCAAATATTAATGTTGCGAGGTTCTCGAGTAATGTTGGATGTAAAATGTTTAACCAAGGTTTTTTACCGGGGAAGTATAAATGAAAAGATGGCTTTGGATGACGTCACCCTGCGCCTGGAGGAAGGCCAATTTGTCACCATTATCGGAGGAAACGGGGCCGGCAAATCCACGTTGCTGAAATGTATTGCCGGCACTTATCCGGTAGAAGAGGGGCAAATCCACCTGAACGGCGCGGAGGTCACCCGTCTGCCCGATTATCAGCGGGCCGCCAACATCTGCCACGTATTTCAGGATCCAATGATGGGGACGGCCTCCTCGTTGACCGTGGAAGAAAATTTGGCGCTGGCCCTGCGCAGGGGCGAAAGGAGGCGGCTGCGGTGGGCAATTACCGACCGGGATCGCACTATGTTCAGGGAAAGGCTGCTGGATCTGCAACTGGGGCTGGAGGGAAGGTTGTCTTCCCCCGTCAAGTTGCTTTCGGGAGGCCAAAGACAGGCCCTGGCGCTGTTGATGACCACCTTAAAAAAACCCAAACTGGCCTTGCTGGATGAACATACCGCTTCGCTTGATCCGAAAACCGCCAATACGGTCCTGGAGCTGACGCGGCAATTGATTGAAAACCAATTGATTACCACCCTGATGGTTACCCATAACATGGAACAGGCCCTGAGAATGGGTCACCGGACCATAATGATGCACGAGGGGAAAATCATTCTGGATGTTTCCGGTCCCGAAAGAAGCGGCCTCACTGTTTCTCATCTGGTAGATATGTTTTATGAAGCCAGCGGTGAAGTTCTTCAGCAGGATCGACTTTTACTGGCCAAAAGCCATTGAATCCCGATTAACGTTCAATCAGCTGTTGATATAAATCAAGCATCTGCTCGGCAAAATACCCCGAGGAGTAAAGGGCGGCGTTTTGGTATGCCTGCATGCTCAAACTGCGGTACAGTTCTTCATTTTTCAGCAAACAGACGATTGCTTCCGCAAAAGAACCTATGGTGGGACTGGTCAAAATTCCGTCCTCCATGTTTCTGATCATTTCCGCAGCCCCGAAAGCTCTCAAGGCTACCACCGGTAACCCCTGGGTCTTGGCCTCCCCGATAACCAACCCTTGAGTTTCGGTAAGAGAGGGGAAAACAAACAGATCTGCTCCGGCATAGCAATGAACCACCTTATACCTGGGCAAAATACCGGTAAAGGTAACCTTGCCGGACAGGCCCAGTTCGGTGACCAATAGGCGAAGTTGATTTTCAAGGGGCCCGCTGCCGACCATTACCAGATGGAGGTTGGAAATAGAGCGGGAAGCCTGAGCCACGGCATTTATTAAAAATGATACGTTTTTTTCTTTTCCCAGACGCCCCACAAACAATAAAACCTTTTCTCCGGGTCCTATTCCGTAAGTATTTTTCAGCCAGGAAGGGTCCGCATGGCTAAATTCATTAAGGTCTATTCCGGTCGGTATGGTCTTAATATCCACTTTGACTCCAATGTTGCGGAGGTATTTTTCTACGAATTGGGAAGGGCTGATCACCAGTCGGCAGTATTTGTTACAGAAATCGCGGCTGACGTTTCTTACCAGACGGCCGGTGGTGTTCTCAGCCCAGGGCAGGTAATGGACATATTGGTCATAAAGGGTGTGAAAGGTAAACACCAGGGGGATTCTGTAGCGCCGGGCAGCGCGGGCGCCAAGCCTGCCCAGTAAAAAAGGGGAATGGGCATGTATGATGTCCAGGCCGATCCGGCGAATGGTGGAGCCCAGGTTCAGGGAAATAGGTATAGGCAATGCAAAATCAGGCATGGTGGGTGCGGGGATCGAGACAAACCGGAATACCCTTTCCTCCCGGGGGCAGTGCAGGAGGGGGTAGTCGGGACCGAATATAAACACCTCATGCCCGCGGGCGGTAAATTCTCTTGAAAAAAGTTCAAGCGATCGCACTACACCACTGGTATAAGGGCGAAAACTGTCCGTAAAAAAACCTATTCTCAATTAAGTTCACTCCCGGGTTGCGCCATAATGATCAAGTCCGCGCTCATTCCAGCCCCAATACCGGAACCGATGAAAACCCATATTTTTCCACGATTTCATCCCGCAGACCATCAAAGCCCGCCTGCAAGGACTGCAGATCATCTGTTTTCAGGTGATAATATTCCGGTTGATCGGAGGACAGCACTTCCGAAAGGGGCAGAACAGCATGGCGCCAGTCGCGGTTAACCCAGGTGATCTCGTAATCGGCCTTGGTGATTCGGGTAAGTCCGGTCTGCATGTCTTTGGATATCTCTGTTTTCAACGACAGACCGTACTGCACCCTGGGGGTGGGAATATACGGTTCCCAATGGAACTGGTTGGAGATAAAATTGCCCAATGAATAGGCAATCAGGGTTTGCCTTGGCGGGCCGCTCTCCTGTTCCAAAGTGATCCATTCCAGAGGCTGCATAACGTGGGGATGGCCGCCGACAATCAGATCGGCTCCGGCAACGGCCAATTGCCGGGCCAGATCCCGGTGAAAGTCGGTGGGGTTAAACCAGTATTCGTTCCCCCAATGCATATAGAGGACCACCAAATCGGCACCATATTCCCGGGCGGTGGCGATATCACGGATAATGGGATCAATGTCGCTAAAATTGGGTATATAATTTATGGCATATTCATAACCTGCCGGAACCGGTATACCGTTGGTGCTTTCGGTATAGGCGGCAAAATATATTTTGATGCCGTTAATCTCCACAATCAACGGCTTCCGGTCCTCGGGGCGAAGATAAGTGCCAAAACAGTTCAGGCCGGCCTCATGGATACTGTTTACAGTTCGAAGCAGTCCATTGATTCCCATATCCAGACTGTGGTTGTTGGCGGTACAAAACAGATCAAATCCCGCCTGTTTCAGATCGGTCACCAGTTCATCGGGAGAGTTGAAACAGGGATAGCCGCTGAAGCCCCGTTCCGGTCCGGCCAAAACTGTCTCCAAATCAGCGACGGTCAGATCGGCTGATTTTAGGTATGGGGCAATAAAACTGAAACTTGGCCCGAAGTCATAGCTGCCGCCGGCAAAGGCCTGTTCCACCTGGGTTAAATGGGCCATTATATCCCCGGCGGTGATCAAGGTAGCGGTGCGAATATCCGGAGTAGGTTCCAAATTGTCATCGGGAATATCCGGTTTTGGTTGGGGATCCTGCGGGGGGGTGGAGTTAAAAATTGGAAACCAGGGAGGGTGAAACAAATATCCGGCCGATACCGCCAACAGCAATAAAACAATTACTGCGAGTACTAGATGCTTTGTTTTCATCTGCGAATCCGCCTTCCCGGTATGAGGTAAACGACAATTGAATTATAACACTCTGCTATCCCAAATGCCATAAGCCGGTTGATTGTTCTAAGGACTGCAATTTTAACATAACATAAATATGAGAACACTATAAATACCTGGGGGAGGATAAGATGGATCAGCTTACAGTTTATGGCATAGCGTTGGTGCCGGTCCTGGTGGGATTAAATGAGCTATTGAAACGCTCCGGGTTGCCTTCCCGTTTTATACCGCTGAGCTCGATGGTGATGAGTTATATTTTTTCCTTTTTTTACCTGGCCAACGGTGATTACAAGCAAGCGCTGATACTGGGAACGGTTTTGGGTTTATCCTCAATAGGCCTTTTTTCGGGAACCAAGAATACCTTTGCCGCCAGAAGCAAAAGAATATAGCCGCTTGTTTACATAAGATATATTATCGGAAGTTAATTTTCGCATTTTAATCCCCTTTTTTTAATTTTACCGGGCTTGATCACGGTCTACATAGATGGTTTTTTGCGTACTGATAGGGGCTTCCTCCTTCTTTTTCTCTGGAAACAGCCGGAAGGCCCAACTCTTAATAATTGCGGCACAGAGATAAAAACCGGCTGCCCCGCCCAGGGTGTTCAGTAAAATATCATCCACATCAAAGGTTCGCTGGAAAACCAGACCTAAATATGAAAAGACGAGTTGGTAGGTCTCAATAAAAACAGACGTTAAAAGAACAATCAGTGCCGCCTTTTTAAGGCTTTTCTGACCAAACAACACCCGCAGATAAACCCCCAGCGGCAATAGCATGATCAGATTGTAAAAACTCAATTTAAGGCAACTCCAGAGAAACCAACCCTGTCCGTGAAGACGGTAGTTAATAGAATCTAAAATGAAGTGAAAAGGAAGCGGCTGTACGATCACCTGCCCGGCAATTCCCGGCCTCGGTGGAATCTGCAATCCACCGGTCGTGTATTGAGCCACAAATAAAAGGTAGACCAGAAAACTGTAAAAAATGATCCTGTAGGGAAGATCGGCGGTCTTGTGCCTCAAATAATCAATTATTACATATAAAAACAGCAACGATATACCAACTGGCCTTAGATCAATACAGTTCATTTGTTTGGCTCCCGGGAGCGCAGATAAGGCTCCAGCACCGCCCGGCCTACCGGGAGGGCATCGGCGGAAGTCATGACTCCCCCTTCGACCACCACCACGATGCCCGGCGATTCAGCCGGGTCGGAGGTGACATACCAGCAGGCATCACCATCACCAAAAATACCGGCAACAATAACAGGTTCAGTCCGGGGATTTTACCCGGTAATTTTCCTATTCTCAACAAGTGCCTCCCGCTAAAATGCTCAAATATTGCCACAGATGCAAATCTGGAAATTAGGTGTCAAATTAGGCGTCCGTTCTTCTTGTGCTTTGTGCGGGACCTTTTTTCTTGCCTTTGCCAGTCCCCTTCTTCCCGTTTGCGGCCGGTTCCATGACCCCGCCTTCTTCAACCTGCAGATCATTATAAAACAGGTTGTGGTAATACAGCCTCCCCGATGAGCGGATTAATAGGTTGTCCACCCTAATATTTCCGCTAGCATTCCCATATATTTCCAGCGTGGCGGCGGTGACATTCCCCTTCAAACAGCCGGTGCTGGAAATTAAAACCTGCCGGCCGTTGATTATGTCACCGTTAAAATTTCCCTCGATTTCAACCAGATCCGCGGTTGCGGATATGCGGTCCGATTTAACCCCTAGAAGCCGCCCAATTGCTTTAAATATGTTTACAATAATAATCACCCAAAATTATTATACTGCCCGTCTTAAATCTATGCAACTTTAACATATATTTACATTTAAGTACTATTTCCACAAATATAACCTTACAGTTCCAGCATCTTTCCTTTATTAACTGAAAAGATCACCGGTGATTGTTCAATTATTGCCTCACTGACATTTTTGCCCTTCAACGCCACCAGATTAGCGGGGGAACCGGGTTTTATTTCAGTACTTATGCCGCACATATATGCCGGGTTTATGGTTATCATATCGAATATTTTTTCGAGCATGGAGCTGCTGCCCATGCGGCAGGCATAGGCGGTGATCAATGCTACCTGTAGCAGATTGGCATTTCCCAAGGGGACAAATACATCTTGAATATTGTCGGAAGCAACAGCAACCTTCAGGCCCCTATCCACAAGTTTTTTCACCGGCGCAATTCCCCGCCTTGATTTACAACAGTCACCCAGGCCCTGGAGGTATAAATTAGAGGTGGGCAGCGATATTATATTTAGTTGCGCCCTGGCGATTTTATCCAATACCTCACTTAGTTTGTTTGGTTCCAGCGCATCGAGAGAGCAACAATGGCCTACGTTTACCCGGCCGGTCATCCCCCGGCACAGGGTCTCTTCTGATATCGTCACTATGGTCAGGTCTTCGGGATCATCGGATTCATCTACGTGAAAATCGGGGACCATTCCATATTTTTCAGCCAGATCAAATATTTTTCTCACATGCAGCTCCGGGTCAATGTCCCTGGCAGGAATCCCCCCTACCGCGTCCATACCCATCATACATGCTTCCTCCATCATTCCCATAATCTCGGGATATCTGTTGATCCCTTCCTGGGGAAAAGCCACCAGCTGAATGTTGATTTTATCCCTGTATTCCTCCTTGATTTCAAGGAGCGCCTCACAGCCCAAAAGACCGATTGCCGGATCGATATCGATGTGAGTGCGGGCCAAAATGGTGCCGTGGGCTATGGCCCTGTCTAGAATAATCCTGGCGCGTGATTTGATCTCTTCTTTGGTTGTTTCCCTCTTTATTTTCCTGAAGATGGCTATGGATTCACCCAGTGATTGCCCTGAATAGTCTGCGCCCGCCAGAACCTTGTCCAGATGCAGGTGGCAATTCACAAATCCCGGGGCAATTATAAAATATTTCAGATCTCTTACCCGGCAGCCTTGTTTAGGGGAAATGTTCCTCGATATTTCCCTAATAAATTCACCTTCAATAAGAATATCGCCGCGATTTCCATTCTTAAAAGTACAATTTTTCAGCAGCAGATTCACTTCGTATTCACCCCTTTCCGGAAACAGTTAAAATAAAGTCGCCAGGTTGGTTGTGAAAAGTAGAAATAGCACCTTCAAAATCAATCCTGGCGACCGCCGTGCATACGGTCAATTTGATAAGTTTATGACTCGGCCAGTATACTGATCAGTTTCTGATTGTTGATATCCATCAAACCGAGGTCGGATATCTTGAGATAGGGAATCATGGGATGTGTTTGAAATTGCAGGCAAGCGTATGGATCTTCAATAATACAACCCATTTTATCCCTGGCCAGCTGTGACAATTCGTTTACAATACGGGAAACCTCCTGCACGCTCCGATCACACATCAGACCGGCTATGGGCAGGGGGAGTGTGCCCAGCACAACGCCGTTTTGAACCGCCACCAGCCCCCCGTTCATCTCAAAAACCTTGTTAATGGCAATTGCCATGTCGGCATCGTTTGACCCCATGGCCACTATGTCATGTTTGTCCTGAGCCAGACTTTGAGCAATGGCCCCCTTCAGGAAACCGAATCCGGTGATCAGACCCTTCCCAATATTTGGCCCGCTTGTTTTCCCGTACCTTTCCACCACTACAATTTTTATGATCCCTTTTTCTTCCACCAGCTGTACTTTTCCATTCACCACCGGAAGCACATCTTTTTCCCAACCGCTCCAGATATTGTTCGGGATGGCCTTGATGATATTAAATTTCCTATCCCCCGATGCATCGCTCTGGTCCAAGCATATTTCCATATCTTCGGGCGTTATTTTACGATCGGCTTTAAATGAGCTGAGAATAAAACTCGAGTAGTCCGGGCTCTTCAATTCCCGTTTCATTTCACCCTTTTCGGCCACGAGCTCCCCGCCTACATAGACCAATTCCGGGTTAAAATTTTTCAAATCCGAAACAACGAGGATATCGGCGATCTTGCCGGGCGCCAGGCCGCCCAATTCGCCATCCAGGCGGAAGTTTCGGGCGCAATTTATCGTGGCCATCTGAACCGCGGTAATGGGATCCACACCTTCCCTGATCGCCAGTTTTATACAGTAATCGATACTCCCTTGCCTGACCAGATCAACAGGATGCCTGTCGTCACAGCAAAAACAGAATCTTGTGGGGTCTGCCCCCGATTCGACCACCGCTTTTATACATTTATCAACGTCTTGCTGTGTCGAGCCCTGCCTCATCATCACGGTCAAACCGTTTTGGGCTCTTTCCAGCGCGATCTCTTTGGATATTGATTCATGATCCGCAAATATTCCGGAAGCCACATAGGCCTGTAATTCCTTTCCGGTAAAATCATGAGCGCTGCCGTCAACCACACCGCCTTGCTTCAAAACCCATTCGATCTTTTCCAAGAAATAGGGATCCAACCTCACCACCCGGTATTTGCTTACCTCCCCCAACCCGAATATATTTTCCATGCCGTATAGCTGTTTGGTTTCATCCAGGCCTATATATTCATTGGGAGTTTGGTTTTCCGGGGCACCGCAGGGCACCTGAGCGGGAACATATTGAAAAACCCGAAGAGGAGTATTTTTACCTTCATCGACCATCATCTTGACGCCTTCAATGCCCAGGGCATTGCCGATTTCATGCGAGTCTATGAACACCGAGGTTACGCCGAGAGGCAATACACCCTTGGCAAAATTGGTGACGTTGACCATACAGCTGTCTATGTGCAAATGCCCGTCCATCAAGCCGGGTGTTATATATTTACCTTTAAGATCCAGGCGTTTCGAAGCTTCGATATTGCTGGCATCACCGATAAAACCGATCCTGTCGCCATAAATAGTGACGTCCGCCTCATATACCTGGCGAGTGTATACATTTACCAGCTTTCCGTTCTCCAGGATCAGATCCGCCGGCTTGGAATTCATGATCGCATCGATAACATCAAACCGGGATGTTTTTGTCCTTAGATAATTCAGATCACTGTGTGGCATGTTTGACCTCCAAGATGTATTTTTGAATCCGATCTCAAATCAAGAACCGTATTTCGCGGCGTAGGCTTTCAGGGCCAATTTGAAGCAATCACCTGGGGCCCTGAGTTGTCCCGCGCCGATCATTCCTATCCCCCCCTCCTTGTGGGCAATTCCGGTAAAGAGGAAAGGAAGTATATTGGTTTCCAGCACCTTGAGCATGCAAACTCCTGCGGGCACTCCCCGGAAATCAAGATAAGGAATGGTAAATTCAGGGTTTTCGGTCACACATATATCATACATTTCAACGTTCCTTCGCACCAGTTCCTCAAAGGTATTGCCCACGAAAGTAACAATAATCGGCGAAGCTGCTGCCGCAAATGCGCCAAATCCCGTGGTTTCGGTTATAGTGCTGTCTCCCATATCCGGAGTGGCGTCTTCGGGGCCATATCCCGGATAGTACAATCCGTCATCCACCTTTGGCGAAGCGGCTACGAACCACCCGTCCAGACCACTCACTCTTATTCCAAAATCAGTTCCGTTCCTGGTCATGGCTGTAACCACCGTGCTGTGTTCCACCCCGTGTGCGGCATCGGCCATGGCCTTGCCGCAGGCCATATGAATGTTCAAAAACGTATAGTCATTTTCGGCCAGGAATTTTGCCACCCTTAAAAGATCCTCACTGTTCAGATCCAGTGACAATACTGTTTCCAGAACCCGGGTCAGAAACAGAAGAGATGCGGCTTTGTAGCGGTCATGACAATCATCGCCCATGTGAAGGGCTTCGGCAAGAATGGGTTTGATGGCAATACCACCTGTTTTCCGTAAAGCCCGGCCCAGGGCGGGGCCAAACACACGACCCATCCAGTTCAACCGATCCTGTACCTCTTTGCCTGTACCACCATAACGCAGCACTTTCCCCCGGCCCTCATTCAAGCAAGAATAAGATACATTCCCGTGGACGGTATTTTTTACTACATAAACCGGCATGGAGGCACTGGTTACCCCGGCCATTGGGCCAACCGCGGCATGATTGTGACAAGCATCGAAGGTGATCTCACCCGACTGCGCAAGTTCCAGGGCTTCATCTTCTGTTTTGGCCAATCCCTCCAGGATCAATGCACCGGCTACCGCAGATTTGACCGGCTTGCACATTCTGGCCCACTCGATGGGAGGGCCGGAATGAAGTATGGTTTTTGCGGTCATGCCGGGAATCACTTCAATAGCCGGCCTTATATCCACTAGGACGGGGTTTGCCTCCATCATCTTTTGCACACACTGCTCATTGGCTTCATTAACTCTCTTCCTGTCCACTTTTTACCTCCTCTTTTTTGTTCAAAATTTCCAGGGCCAATCGGGCCAACCAGGCATTGCTCGGTGTTACCAGGGCGCCTGCCTTGACCAGTTTTTCTTTTTGCCGCAATGCCCCCTGTGGGTCCAGTTCTGTACCGCATATATAGGCCAATACGGATAAATAACGTCCTTCTCCGGCAGCGATTTTCTTGGCCATATCAATTGCAGGTGCAAGTTCTTGGGCAGGATCCGGATGAGCGCCATATCCCAATACAATATCCATTAGAATAACGGCTGTCTGGGGGCGCCTGGCCTCCTCCAGCAGCCGCTGGCATCGTAGATCCATATCGATCATCGGATGGGCCCTTCCCCTGGTAAATTTATCATCCCCCATATCGAGGACAATATCTCCAACCGGCTTACCGCAATCATTTAGCGGTTCCTGACCGGGGAAATGGACATTGGTTGATATATTTGGTCTGAATTTGATCAGTTTTCCAAGAACCTCGTAGGCCAGACTGCCCCCGGAGAACAACCCGGCAAGGCAACGCTGATCCGGGGTAAAACGTGATGCTTCTTCGCGGCACATCTCCCGGTAGCCGTCATCGGGCTTGATTTTGGGCTCGTTTATTCCTGCCAATGCGGCGGTGATCAACGCCGCTCCTTCCAGATCGGCTGTACAATATACATTGTTGGCTGAAGGATATGCCGCCTCCGAACCAAGAAAGCTCAGGACCACAGGTTTTGAGGCACGCCTGGCCCTGTGCAAAATATTGTCTGCAATTTTTTGATCCGGGGGCTTGGAAACAACGACCATAATTGAGGTGTTTTTATCCTTATCCAGCATCTCAATACCCTGCAGGGTAGTAAGACCTCCTACCTCCAGGGACAGATCCCTGCTGCCGGCGCCGATGGCCATCGATATTCCCAGATCGAAGTGAGAAAGGAGTACCGATATCTCTTGTATTCCCGTGCCCGAGGCCCCCACCAAGCCCACGGAACCCCGGGGCAAAACATTTGCAAAACCGATCGCGCAACCATCTCTAATAGCGGTTCCGCAATCAGGGCCCATCAGGAGAAGTCCTTTCTGGCGGGCTATTTTTTTTAATTCAATTTCCTCGCTCAGCGGAACATTATCACTGAATATCATTACATCCAGGCCCAGTTCCAGGGCTTTGCGGGCTTCCAATCCTGCATATTGGCCGGGGACAGAAATTAATACAAGACTTGCCCCTCCCCGCCCGCATCATCTGTGGGGGAACAGCCGGAAGCCACCAGTACCAACATTAAGGCTACAACAAGTGTCAAT
>CAZPFS010000003.1:0-84085 GCA_964585925.1 uncultured Syntrophomonadaceae bacterium
AATCTTATATGAGTGATCGGGGTTATCTGGGTAACATTTTTATATGAGTTGACACACCGGTTCAACCCATTTTGAAGGTCAATCCGTGGCCCTGAAACTTCATTAATTACCGGCAAAATAGTTGTCGTTGGAACCGTCCCAGCGACACGTTGTCGCCGGGACGGTTCCAACGACAAACCGCCGGGCGGTTGCCCGGCGGTTTTGAACCAGTTTTTTTCTACCGGTGAGTGTAATGGGGAAGGAGCATGGGCGATACCCGGCCGTCTGTAATCCCGGCCTGATCCAGCTCCTGCTGATAACGTTTGACATGTTCCAAATTGACCGGTTTCAAAGTTACCTCCCCGCTGGCGGCCGCTGCGTGTTTCCCCGCCCGGCGGCCGAACACCAAAATATCCAGAAGCGAATTGCCCATCAGTCGGTTCCGGCCGTGAATCCCCCCCGCGGCCTCTCCGGCCACGTACAGGTTTTCCACCGTGCTGCGGGCATGTTCGTCAATCATCAGCCCCCCGTTTTGATAGTGTAAAGTGGGGTAGATCAACATGGGTTCCTTGCGGATATCCACCTCAAACCGGGCAAACTGCCGCAGCATGGCCGGCAACTGCTTTTCAATGGTCCCCTCCCCGTGAATGACCTCGATCAGGGGAGAATCCAACCAGACCGCGGGCACCCCGGTGGGAAGCGGTACACCCAGTTTTCGCTCATGACATTCGCGAATTATCGCCGACGACTCTACGTCCCTGGTTTCCAGATGGAATACAAATTGCTCCCCCTTGACATTCAGCGGGGTGGCCCCCAAACCCCTGGTTTTCTCCGTTACCAGCAACCCCAGCAGCTGGGGCGGATAGGCCCCCCCCGTGGGGTGGTACTGAACCGAGTCGGCATAGATGGTTTTGGCCCCGGCGCGATAACCGAGGATCAGCCCGTCGGCGGTGGCTCCGTAATGGTTGCTGGTGGGGAAGCTCTGATAATGAAGGCGGCCCGATCCACCGGTGGCAATAATTACGGTCTTGGCCCGGGCGATCAGATACTCTTCGGTCTCCAGGTTAAACAGCACCGCTCCGGCGGCCCGGCCCTCGCTATCCAGCAGCAATTCTACCGCCGGGCAAAATTCCACCACCTTTATGCCCCGGTTGTAGACCTCGTCCCGCAGAGTCCTCATGATCTCCGCCCCACTGTAGTCTCGGGCGGCATGCATCCGTTTGCGGGAGGTCCCCCCGCCATGGATGGCAATCATATCCCCCTGTTCGTTTTTGTCAAACATGGTTCCCAGGTTCTCCAGCCAGGCAATTACCTGAGGGGCGTCCAGCACGGCCGCCCGGACCAGCGCCGGAATATTCTCAAACCGGCCTCCGCCCATAATATCCAGGTAATGAATATCGGGACTGTCATTGGCTTTAACCGCCGCCTGAATCCCGCCCTGGGCCATCATGGTGTTGGCATCGCCAAAGCGCAGTTTGGTGGTGATCATCACCGAGGCGCCTCCCGCCAGGGCTTCCAGGGCGGCGGAGGCTCCGGCGCCCCCTCCCCCGATCACCAGCACATCCACTTCATAATCGCTCCGGTTCAAGTCAAGCTCCATTCCGTTCAGGCGGCTGCCCGCCTCGAAAACATCGGCCATCTCCAGAGGCAAACGGCTGCCCTTGTCCACTCCGATTTTGATCTTTCGAAAACCCTGTTCGATAAAGTCGGGGTGAAAATTTTTCAGTACGTCCTGCCTTTCCTCCGGCGTCATCCGGGGGTATTGAACTCCTACCCGCGATGGCCTGGTCTTTTCCACTATTTTTATCAATTCATTTAACTGAGGCGTATAGGCCACTTGATACCATCCTCCCTGTTGGCCGGGTTATTCAATTTCCCGGCTGTTATAGAGCTCCTGTAACTTGCTTTTGTCTGCCTTCATCAGTTCCTGTATATCCGCCTCAAAATTCCCGGCCCGTATCTCCTCATTTCGCCGTTTCAACTGCGGGCTGGGAGGAGCGATATGCCGGCTGTACAGACGGCGAGCGGTGAGGGCGGCATTGTAGTGAACGATGTGCACCGGGCAGCGGGAAACACAGAGGCCGCACATCACGCAGTCAAAGGAAAGGTCCGCCGCTTTGGTAAAATCCCCCCTCTGAATATAGGCAATATACTGCATCACATCTATATCCTGAGGGCAAACCTTGGTACAGGAGCTGCAGCCGAGGCACCGGAAAACTTCCGGATAAAGCCGGGCAAAATCCGCTACCGAGGGTTTGATCTCCTCCAGATCAAAATTAGCCTTGCGGCCGGGGAAGAATGGGATCTGGGCCAGGTACATTCCCGGTTCAACCTTGGTTTGACAGGCCAGGCCTACCTTCAATTCATAGTCACCGGCCATTCGGTAGACGGTAGCGCAGGCGCCGCAGAATCCTGCCCGGCAACCACACCCGCGTTTAAATTGGTAGCCGGCATATTCCATTCCTTCGATGATGGTCAGCGTTTCCGGGACCATATACTGCTTACCCATTACATAGATATCAACCAGCGGTATGGTATCGGACATCATATTCCTCCTTGTCTACTCTTCCGGCGGCGCAGGAATAAAACCTTTATCCATCAATAAGTGCGTCTGTTCCTGAGAACTTTTAATTCTCTCTTCCGCCATTTTGTAAATTTCATTCCGGGTCAACTTGATCCGGGCTACCCCTTCCTCAATTGCCTTCAAGGCGGTGGCGGTAGCCACCCGGGGGAATATTTCCTGCATATCCATGGTGGGCAAAATTCGGTCGGGATTCATTCCACCGTCGGGAGCGCAGGCTGCCAGTTCCTTGGCGGCGGCGATACACATGCCGTCGGTAATGGTCGAGGCCTGAACGTCAAGCACCCCCCGGAAGATGGCCGGGAATCCCAGGGAATTGTTCACCTGATTGGGGAAATCGGAGCGGCCGGTAGACACGATCTTTGCTCCGGCTTCCTTGGCTTCCCAGGGCCAGATTTCGGGGATCGGGTTGGCACAGGCAAATACAATGGCGTCTTTGGCCATAGCCGAAATCCACTCCGCTTTGACTGTTCCCGGTCCGGGCCGCGATAAGGCGATCATCACGTCCGCTCCCCGGCAAGCCTCCGCCGGACCGCCCGCCACTCCCCCGGGATTGGTCTTCAGGCAGAGTTCCCATTTAACGGGGTGGGTTTTTTCGATATCGGTCCGGCCCTTATGCAGGGTTCCCTTGCTGTCGCACATGATTACGTTGTCCGGGTTGACCCCGGCGGCCATGAACAGGCGGATGGTGCAGACATTGGCCGATCCGGAGCCGATCATCACCACTTTGACCTGTTCGATCTTCTTGCCCACAATCTTCAGGGCATTCATCAGGCCGGCCAGGTTAACCAGAGCGGTTCCCTGCTGATCATCGTGCCAGACCGGAATATGGCATTCTTCCCGCAGCCGGTCCAGAACATGGAAGCATTTGGGATTCTCAATATCCTCCAGATTTATGCCCCCAAAGCAGGGCTGAAGCAGTTTGACGAAATTGATCAGCTCATCGCCGTCCCTGGTATCGACGCAGATTGGGAAAGCGTCCACCCCGCCCAGATATTTGAACAGAAGCGCCTTGCCTTCCATAACCGGCATACTGGCCTCGGCGCCGATATTCCCCAACCCCAGAACCCTGGTTCCGTCCGAGACGACCGCCACAAAATTACCCTTGTTGGTATATTTGTAGACCTCATCCTTGTTCTTTTCGATAGCCCTGCACGGTTCGGCCACTCCGGGAGTGTACCATATGGCGAAATCCTCTATTCCCCGGACACAGCTTTTTAAATTGACCTCAATTTTGCCCTTGTAAAAGGGATGAAGCCTCATCGCATCCTGGGCGGGCTTTTTTGCCTTCTCCAGCAATTCATCCTTATTCATATGTACGGGCCTCCTTGTCTTTTGATCTTATTTAAGCAATCAGCGCTGATAAGCCCTGGTTCCCTCCTGATAGAGATCGTTGCCGTGAGCATCATTGATCACGGTGGCTGGAAAATCTACCACCTCCAGCCGGTAGATCGCCTCCGCACCCAGCTCGGGATAGGCCACCACCTCGCTCTTGACCACCGTTTTGGCCAGAAGAGCCCCGGCCCCCCCCACCGCGGCCAGATAAACCGCCTTGTACTTTTGCAAGGCCTGTTTTACCTCGTCGCTGCGGCTGCCCTTGCCGATACAGGCCTTCATTCCCCGGGCCAGCATCCTGGCGGTATAGGCGTCCATGCGGCCGCTGGTGGTCGGACCGGCGGAACCGATGGGCTTCCCCGGAGGCGCGGGGGCAGGCCCAACATAATAAATAAACTGCCCGTTGAGATCAAGGGGCAATTCCCGGCCTTGTTCCATCAAATCTACCAGTTTTTTATGAGCCGCATCCCGTGCGGTGAATATGACTCCGCTGATCAATACCGAGTCACCTGCTTTCAACTGCAATACATCCTGGTCGTTTAAAGGAGCGGTCAGTCTTTTAGCATCCATGTGGGTTCCTCCTTTCGCAAAAATTAAATTGTCCTTTCCTGATGGCGGGCGGCATGGCAGTTAATATTTACCGACGCCGCCAAACTGGCGATATGGGAGGGGAAAGTTTCAACATGCACCGCCAAAGCGGTAACCCGCCCCCCGAAACCCTGGGGGCCAATCCCCAGATTATTGACCTTTTCCAGAATAGTTTTTTCCAGATCGGCATAAAACGGATCCGGGTTGGGTTGTCCTACCGGTCTCAGCAGAGCCTGCTTGGCCAGAACAGCCACCTTGTCAAATGTACCGCCGATTCCTACTCCCACCACGATCGGCGGGCAGGGATTGGGGCCGGCCTGTTTGACATGGTTGACCACAAAATCAATCACACCCTCCACCCCGTCGGCAGGTTTCAACATTTTGACCGTGCTCATGTTTTCACTGCCGCCGCCTTTGGGGGCAAACCGTATTCTGACCTTATCACCGGGGACAATATTGACATAAATGATCGCCGGTGTGTTATCGCCGGTGTTGACCCGCCTCAAGGGATCCTCCACCACCGATTTGCGCAGGTACCCTTCCTTGTATCCCCGGCGAACCCCCTCATGGATAGCCTCCTCCAGGGTACCGCCGGTAAGATGAACCTCCTGCCCAAAATCAACAAAGAATACCGCAAAACCTGTATCCTGACATAGCGGCATCCTCTCCTCCCGGGCAATGCGCACATTTTCAATCAGTTGCTTGAGCACTTCCTTACCCGGAGGCGATTCTTCTTTCTCCAAAGCATCAGCCAGTGCTTTGACCTCGTCCTCCCCCAAATAAATATTGGCCTCCTGGCACATTTCGGACACTTGTCTGGAAATTTCTTCTACAGCCAGCTCCCGCAAACCCGTTCACCTCCTGAATTATTATACGGGGAGTATTCTCCCCGCATGCCAGACATTCCTGCTAAGATTTATAACTATTACCATAATTCCAATATTTATATCCTACTCCTAATATTTTTAATAGGGGCTTCTAATAGATGTAATTAGAATATTCAGCAACCCCGCTCCTGACGGCTCCATGATTCCAGCCTGTTGAGCCGCTCCCACTCCCTGTCCGCCCCTTCCTGCAGCTTCCCGATCTCGGCATTGATCCCGAGAAAACGCTTTTGACGCTTTATAAATTCTTTCACCTCCGCTTTGGGGGAGGGGCGATGGGTGATGTGATAATATCCTCCTTCTTCGATCTCATACAGGGGAAACAGGCCGCTGGCCACGGCCAGCCGGGAGAGCTCCACCGTGTACCGGGGATCATACCCCCAACCGGTGGGACAGGGAGCCAGGAGGTGCAAAAAGCGGAATCCTTCAATTTCCTTGAGCCGTTTGATTTTTTGTTGGAGATCCTCCGGGAAAGCCACCGTTGCGGTGGCGGCATAGGGGATGTCGTGAGCGGCTATTATCTGCATGATGTTCTTTTTACGATTAGGCTGGAACCGGGGGAAAGGCAGAGTTCTGGTATGTGTACCGTAAGGGGTGGCGGAGCTGCTGTGAACCCCCGTATTCATGTAGGCTTCATTGTCATAACAGATAAAAATAAGGTTTTCATTGCGATGCGCCGCTCCGGAGAGAGACTGCAGGCCAATGTCAAACGTTCCCCCATCTCCGGCCAAAACCACCACTTCCCGGTCCGTCTTCCCCTGTTTAACCAACCCCCTTTTCAAACCGGCGCCAATGGCGGCGGCACAGGGCAGGGGGCTGTGTATTACCGGGAAATCAAGGCTGGTAAGCGGCGGTACCCCTGAAATAACACTCCAGCAGGAAGCGGCGATAACCAGCACCGGCCTGGTTTCGAGGAAACGGAAAACCTGGCGCAGGGCCAGCGCCGCCCCGCATCCGGGGCAGGCGGTGTGGCCGGGATACAGCCGTTCCGGCAGGCCGGTGATTAGTTTTTCATTCATGAAGATCCACCCCCCATATTTCTTCTGCGGTCTTTTGTTCCGCCTGCTGCAAAGCCTGCTTTAGCCTGGCCGGAGTAAGATCTACTCCGCCGGCCAGAACCAGGTTGAATACTTTCGGTCTTAGAGGCGCTCCGGAAAGGGCCGCCCGTACCTCCTGGGCAAATATTCCTCCGGCGCCGGGGGAACAGTTGCGATCCACCACCAGGAGCCGGCTGATCCGGCTGCGGCTTATCCATTGACAGATCTCGGCTGAAGGAAAGGGACGAAACATTTTTATAGCCGCCGCCACCGGGCTCGGGCCATGGCCGCTCAACCCGGGAAGTGCGCTGTATAAGGTCTCCGCACAGGCCCCTGCGGCCACTATCCCTGTTTTGGCCTCCCCGGGACCATATGTTTCCAAAGGGCTGTAGCCGCGCCCAAAAATATCCTTAAACCGGCAATTGAGCTCGGTAAACAGATTTGCCGCCTGTTTAAGATCACGGTGCCGCTCCCGGATCAGCTTTGACAGCCCCACTGCGCCGGTAATACCGTGCAGACTGTAAGGCCGGTCCAGCTCCTCAAGCTGGGAAAGAAAGGAAGGCGGACCCAGAAACCGGGCTGTCTGTTCCCGGTCGGCCACCTCCACCGCCTCGCAGCAATGAGAAATATAAAAACCGTCATAGGCCACCAGGCACGGCAGAAGCAGCTGTTCACTGAGAGCATATCCCAGCAATATGAAGTCAAATACCTCCTGGGCGCTGGAGCAATAAAGCTGTATCCAGCCCGTATCCCGCTGGTTCAGGCTGTCCCCCTGATCGGGTTCCAGGCTCCAGGGCGCGCCCAGGGCTCGGTTCACATTCACCAGCACCATGGGAAATCGCCCTCCCGAAGACCAGTGCAGGATTTCATGCATATAGGCCAGCCCCTGGGAAGAGGTGGCCGAAAACACCCTGGCCCCGGCAGCGGCAGCTCCGGCACAAATTGCCAATGCCGAATGTTCCGACTCGACGTTTACCAGATCGCCGGTCAGCTCTCCCCGGGCCCATAAATCGGCCAGCGTCTCCACCACTCCGGTCTGCGGGGTAATCGGATAGGCCACCACCAGATCTACTTCCGCTTTCTGAACAGCCAGGGCGGCGGCCTGATTACCGGTTATGAATTTAACAGGCACCTTGTACACCCTCCATTTCCAGCACCCCGGAAGGGCATTCTTGGGCACAAATTCCACAACCTTTACAATAATCGAGATCCACACTGTACTTTTCACCGTCCCAGAATACCGCCACATCGGGACAGAAAAGAGAACATATTCCACATCCGTTGCAGTTGCCGCAACCTATACAACGGCCTGCTTCCTGCACCGGGTTGTCGTATTTGTCATGGGTGAAATAGCCGGGCCAGGTTTTGAGGTGCAGATCTGAAAAGGCGATTTCTTTTTTTCCCGGCGGCGACTGCCGCGGTGAGTCCCCCTGCAAGAAATCAAAAATTTCCTGCGCCCCCTTCCTTCCTCCGGCGATCGCCGCCGGGACGGAAGAAGGCCCGGTAAGCTGATCGCCTCCCACAAACATTGGCCGATCCTGTTCCCATAATCCGTGCAGATTATTATCCCGCTGCTGGCCCGTAGCCAAGATCAAGGTCCGACAGCGGTAACGGACAGAGGCTTCGGCAGGCCCCCGGCCTGTAGAAACACATACGATACTTTCCACTCTTTTGTTTCCCCATGCGGTTTCCGGGCAAGTATCAAAAATAAATTTGATTCCTTCCTGTTCTGCAGCGGCAACTGCCGAGGGTTGGGCTTTCATCTTGCCCCGTTTCCCGCGATAAATAACCGTTACTTCCGAAATGCCTTCCTGCCTTAAAGCCATCCGGGCAACATCCAGAGCGGTGTTGCCTCCCCCGATTACTATCACCGGGTCCTGCAGCTCAGGTTTTCTTCCCAGATTTGCTTCTTCCAGAAAATCAAGGGCCGTCCAGACCCCGCCCAGATCAAGGCCGGAAATATCCGGAAGAAGGCTCTGGGGAGCGCCGGCAGCCAGAAATACGGCCTGGTATCCGGTGGACAAGAGCCCGGTGATTTCCTGCCGGTCCAGCCGGCAGTTCAACCGGAATCGGAGGCCGCCCGCAGCCAGAAGTTCCAGCTCCCGGTCCAGGATCCGCCTCGGCAAGCGGTATTCGGGAATGGCCAGAGCAAGCATCCCCCCGGGAACCGCCGCCCGTTCATATATGGTTACCTGGACTCCCTGCTGCCGCAGATAATAGGCACAGCTCAACCCGGCCGGGCCGGAGCCGACAATGGCCACTTTCCCGGAAACACGGCGGCGTAACGGGGGCAAATTCAGATTGTGCCGCCGATCCCCGATTTCCTGTTCAATCTGCGATATGGCCACCCCTTCATCCAGCTGCTGGCGGTAGCAGTTGTCCTGGCAATAGCGGTAGCAGACCCGGCCCGTAATTGCCGGAAAAGGATTGGTCAGCCGCATGATTTGCCAGGCTTTTTCCCAGTTTTCCCTTTTTACCGCAGACAGCCAGTCGGGTATAGGCGAGCCGCAGGGACAGGCCCTCTCACACGGCGCGAGTTTTGGCTCGCGAACCGGGGTAAATGTTCTCCAGTGACCCGTATGGCTGCTTCGGGAGGGGTTTTCAGCAAGGGTATATTTTTCAGGTTTTTGAGCCACAGGTGTCAATTTTGAGAAACCTCCCTTACCAGAAGGTAGCCCTGTTCTATAGCCTGAAGGTTTTGATCCAGCGGTTGCAACCGGCGTTCCCGGACCACATCCTTCAAGTTTTCCGGTGAGCACAAACCGCTGGCCCTGCACAAAGCCCCCAGCAGGGCGGTGTTGACCAGAGCCAGGCCACCGGAGGTAAGATTGCACGCGAAAGCCACCGCCCGCGCCTCCAGGATCCAGAGATCAAATTTTTCCCGGCAACTTTCCAATAGCCCATCGTTTATCCCGGAGGCGTTGACAATCAACGTTCCCCCCGGCTGCAACCCGGTAATTTCCAACAGGCTGGGATCAAAACAGACTATGTACCCGGGGCGGTAAATTCCGCAGCGGGGCATCACCTTTTGCTTGCTGATCCTGATGGTGGCGGCCACCGGCGCGCCCCTTCGCTCTGCACCAAATGAACATAAGGAGCGGGCATACCACCCGTTTTTGAATACTGCCGCGGCAAATATGTCCGCTGCGGCCACTACCCCCTGTCCGCCTCTTCCCTGCAGGCGAAACTCTATTTCCCTCATGACATCTATATCCCCCTTTTTATTTGAAGGGAATAACCCTGGATCCCCTCTCCGGCACTACCGGACCGAGTCCGGCCGGAAGATAAAATATACAGATAATCTCGCAAATTTTATTTAAATTCGACATGCTCTCAGTTTTTCCTGTAAGGAAATAGTGATCTGAATATTCTGAAAGGATCTTAGCTGGATTATAACGGCTAATAAAAGGAATGTAGTTTAAAGGTTGAAGCGCTAATCAGTGGAGTCTCCCAAAAGTTCAATAAATTGCTGCTCACTCAATATGGTCGTGCCCAGTCCGGCAGCCCTGTTCAGTTTGCTTCCCGGATCACGGCCCGCGACCAGATAATCGGTCTGCCTGCCGAGGGAATTGGTGACCTTCCCGCCCTGCCCTTCCACCTGTTGCCGGGCCTCTTCCCGGGTAAAGCGGTCCAGGGTACCCGTAAATACAAATATTTTTCCTTCCAGGGAAAGATCCTTCTCCCCGGCCACAGGTTCGGTAAAATTGATCCCGTGACGACTGAATTTTTCTATCAGCCGGCGGCCGAAATCATCGCTGAAATAGGCGGTCACTGTCGCCGCAATTTTGGCTCCGATCTCCGGTACGGTCAACAACTCCTCTTCGGCCGCCCCGGCAATTTTTTCCAGATGTAAAAACCTTTCCGCCAGCAGCCGGGAGGCCCGCTCACCTACAAACCGGATCCCCAGACCGAAAAGCAACCGGTGCAGTGGCTGCTGCTTGCTTTTTTCAATAGCCGACAGCAGATTGGCGATAGATTTATCCGCAAACCCGGGCAGGGTCTGCAGTTGTTCGGGAGTCAAGGCATAAATGTCGGCCGGATCATCGATCAGGCGTGCTTCCCACAGCAGAGCAGCCACCGCCGGCCCCAGCCCCTCGATGTCCATGGCCCGCCGGGAGGCAAAATGAACCAGCCGCTCCACCACCTGCGCCGGACAGGAGGGATTCAGGCAGCGTCGGGCGGCCTCCTCGGGGAGACGGTGCAACGGGGCGCCACATGAGGGGCATCTGGCAGGCATCTCAAATCTGGATTCCCTGCCGCTGCGGATACCCTTGACCACCCGCACCACCTCCGGGATCACCTCTCCGGCCTTGCGGATCACTACCTGGTCACCGATCATGACCTCTTTTTCCGCCAGAACATCTTCATTGTGCAGGCTGGCCCGGCTCACCTGGGAACCGCTTAAAACCACCGGTTCCAGAATGGCCACCGGGGTAACCGCTCCGGTTCGGCCGACGCTGACCACTATATCTTTGACCACGGTCACGGCTTCTTCCGGGGCATATTTGAAGGCGATAGCCCAGCGCGGGCTGCGGGCGGTATGCCCCAACCGGCTTTGCAATGGAAGGTGGTTTACCTTGACCACCACCCCGTCGATCTCGTAGGGCAGATGCTCTCGCGTTTCCTGCCAGCGGCGGCAGTAAGCCTCCACCTGTTCAATTCCCCGACAGAGTTCCCGGTGGGGATTGACCGGCAGTTTCAGCTCTTCCAGGTAAGCCAGGGTCTCCAGGTGGCTCTCCAGGGCCAGGCTGTGTTCGCCCAGTCCGTACAAAAAAATCTTCAGCCGGCGGCCGGCAGCGATCCGGGGATCCAGCTGGCGAAGCGAGCCGGCAGCGGCGTTGCGGGGATTGGCAAAGGGCGCCTCCCCGGTTTTAGCGCGCTGGAGGTTTACCTGTTCGAAATCCATCTTGGAGATATACACCTCACCCCGGAGCTCCACCGTGATTTTTTCGGCCAGGGAAAGGGGCAGCTGCCGAATGGTTTTGATGTTGTGGGTAATGTCCTCCCCGGTAAACCCGTCTCCCCGGGTGGAACCGCGGGTAAAGCGGCCCTCCTCATACTGCAGAGATACGGCCAGCCCATCTATCTTCAGCTCGCAGGCATAATCGATATTTTGAAGCCCGGTTCCCCGCAGAACCCGCTGGTGAAATTCGTGCAGGGTAGAATCATCAAAGGCATTGTCCAGACCCAGCATGGGGATTTTATGGGCTACAGCCGCAAAGCCCGGCAGGGGCTGCCCCCCGATTCGTCGGCTGGGGGAATCGGAGGTGAGGAGATCGGGATAATTTTCTTCAATTTTCACCAGCTCTTCCATCAACCGGTCGAATTCGTGATCGCTGATCACCGGCTGATCCAGAACATGATAGCGATAATTGTGCTCGTTGATCAACTCCCTCAGGGTGTGCAAGCGCTGTTCGGCGGCCTGTTTTGACTCCAAAGCCACAAACCTCCTTGTGAAATATAAGCAAACAACATATCCACGGGCATCCCTTCCGGATCAAGCACGGATTCGTCCCGGCCCGAATTCTGAAGGATAAAGCGGATAACCCTAACTTGTTTTGCATCTGCGGCCCATTTCGGGCCAGGAGGAACCCCGCCCCCAGGACCGGCAAATGAGCGATCAGAGTCGCCCGTCCCTACACCGGAAAATCAATCAATTTTAGCAGCTCACGGGCTGCGCTGTAAGGATCCTGTCGGCGGCCGACAATCTGCTCCACCAGTTCGTCCAGGGAAATCCGTTCTCTTATTTTTTCCCAAACTTTGGTTTTTACCAACTGCTCCACTTCCGTGGACAGTTCCAGCCGTACCCTGGCCTGCCGTTCCCGTTGTAAACGGTTGTCCTGTGAAAGATAATGCCGGTGAGCATCAATGGCCTTCCACAGCTCCGGCAAGCCCTGACCCAGCAGGCAAACGGTTTTTATTACCGGCGGACGCCAGGGCATATCCAGCTTCAGGTCCAGCATGGCATTGACTTCGGCAAAAGTGCGATCCACTCCCGGCAGATCTGCCTTGTTGATCACAAACAGATCCGCGATTTCCATGATACCGGCTTTCAATGTTTGGACACTGTCACCGGCGGCCGGGGTCAGGACCACCAAGGTGGTATCGGCAGCTCGGATGATATCAATTTCCGATTGTCCTACCCCTACTGTTTCCACTATCACCAGATCCATACCGAACGCATCCAGAACCTGAATGCATTCCCGGGTTGATTCGGAAAGACCCCCCAGGCTGCCCCGGCTGCCCATACTGCGAATATAGACCCCCGGATCCAGGGCATGCTCCTGCATCCGAATCCGGTCTCCCAAAATGGCTCCCCCGGTAAACGGGCTGGTGGGATCCACCGCAATCACTCCTACCAGGAGATTTTCCCGGCGGGCTTCTCTTAAAAGTTGATCGACCAGGGAGCTTTTGCCCGCTCCCGGGGCCCCGGTTATACCGATTACATGGGCCTTTCCGGTGTGGGGATATAATGTTTGCAATATTTTTGCTTTTTGCGGGTCATCATTTTCAACCAGTGTGATCACCCGGGCCAGGGCACGCCTGTTTCCTTGAAGCAACGACTTTGTCAACTGCATAGTATTCACCAACCTTAACGGTTCAATGCTTCACCCGAGACAGATCAACTTGTTTCTGACTGTTTGGTTAATACTCTATTCCCCGGCGGGACTCGTGCCCACTTTGATAATGATGTTTGATCTCCAGTATTTCACTGACCAGATCCGCCCGCTTGATCAGTTCGGTAGAAGCTCCCCGCCCGGTGAGGATCAAATCTACCCCCGCCGGTTTTTTACAGATCAGCTTGAGAAGATCTTTTTCCGGAACCAGCTTGTAATCCACCGCCACAATTATCTCATCCAACACCACCAGATCATATTCCCCGCCGAGCACGATTTTTTTTGCCTGCAGAAATCCTTCCCGGGCCAGCTCCACATCGATCGGTTCAGGATGATCGCGGTTTACAAACTCATCCCGGCCGGCTTTAACTACAGTCAGGTTGGGAAGATAGCAAGCGGCCAAATATTCTCCGTAATCCCGCCCTTTCATGAAGGAAATCATGTACACCCGGTAGCCGTGGCCCAGCGCCCGCAAGGCTTGCCCTACCGCAGCCGTGGTTTTTCCCTTGCCATCTCCTGTATAAACCATAACCAAACCCTGTTTGCAATCCCTGGTCAATCCAGGCCCCTCCCTTGAAAACCATAGTTTGTTAAAGGAAACAGCATTCCCTAAATTCATACCTTCCTGTTTACTGCCCGGTGGGCAATATCTCGACGGTAGTAACAGCCTTCAAATTTTATCTGATCAGCCGCCCGGTACGATTTGGCGATCGCTTTTCCCAGAGAATCATCCCAGGCGGTTACCCCGAGGACCCGCCCCCCGGCGGTGACCAGGGAGCCGTTGGTAAAGGCTGTCCCGGCATGAAACAGCGCCAGTCCAGGCTGCCCGGCCAGACTCTCGTGACCGCTGATCACGGCTCCGGTTTGGTATTTTCCGGGATAGCCCCCCGAGGCCAGGACCACACAGACCGCGCAGAGGTCGGCCCACTCCGCGGGAGGTGAAACCAGGCTGCCTTCCGCAGCCGAGTTCAACCAGGGCAGCAGGTCGCCGGTAATCAGAGGCATGATCGCCTGGGTTTCCGGATCCCCGAACCGGACGTTGAATTCCAGCACATTAAATTCACCACCGGTGATCATCAGGCCGGCATAGATAACCCCCCGGTAATCAAACCCCAAAGCCTTCATTCCGGACAGCACCGGCCGGAATACACGTTCCCTGACCTGCCGGGCCAGCCCGGGGCTTAGCACCGGCGCCGGTGAATAGGCGCCCATTCCGCCGGTATTGGGTCCCGTGTCGCCTTCTCCGGCGGCCTTGTGATCCTGGGCGGAAGGCAGGACAATCAGCTCCCGCCCATCAGTAATGGCCAGCACCGAAACCTCTTCCCCTTCCAGTTTCTCCTCCAGAATTACCCGGTGGCCGGCTTCCCCGAATACCTGCTCCTCCATGATCTGTTTAAGAGCCTGATCGGCCTCCTGGCGATCCCGGGCTACCGTAACCCCTTTTCCAGCGGCCAGCCCGTCCGCCTTTACCACCAGCGGACCCTCCGGCCGGTGATCCAAGTAGCGCCGGGCTTGTTCCAATTGCTCGAATACCTTGAACCCGGCGGTAGGTATGCCGTTCCTGATCATGAAATTCTTCGCCCAGACCTTGCTCCCTTCCAGCCTGGAGGCGTCGGCGCCCGGACCGAACACCTTCAGCCCGCCCTCCCGCAGATAATCGGCCAACCCGCCCACCAGGGGTGCTTCCGGGCCGATAACAGTCAGGCCTATGTTTTTTTCCAGTGCCCACTTTTTTAATCCTTCCCGATCACCTGGATCCAGGCTTAGGCAACGGGCCACCGAAGAAATTCCGGCATTTCCCGGAACACAGAACAGTTCCGTCAGCAGGGGGCTCGAAGAGAGTTTCCAGGCCAGAGCGTGCTCCCGGCCGCCCCCGCCCACAATCAGCACCCGCAACTGTAGATTCCCCCTTTAATGCTTGAAATAGCGCCGGCCGGTAAACACCATGGCCATGCCGTGCCGGTTACAAACATCGATGGATTCCTGATCTCTGATGGAGCCCCCCGGCTGAGCGATAGCGGTTATACCGGCTTTGGCCGCTTCCTCTACCGTATCGGGAAAAGGGAAGAAGGCATCCGATCCCAGCACCGCTCCCCGGGCCTTTTCCCCGGCCTGCTCCAGGGCAATGCGGGCCGCCCCCACCCGGTTCATCTGCCCGGCACCTACCCCCAGGGTCTGAGAGCCCGCAGCCACCACGATGGCGTTGGATTTTACATGCTTGACCACCTTTATCGCAAAAGTCAGGTCTTCCAGCTCTCCGGCGGTGGGCTGCCGTTCCGTAACCGCGGTTCCCTCCTCCAACTTCACCGGTTGACGATCGATGGTCTGCAGCAGCATCCCTCCGGCCACCTTTTTCAGGTCAAATTTTTCCCGCCGGGACTGCTCGGGATCAAGTTCTAAAAGACGTATGTTTTTCTTCTGCTTGAATATCTCCAGAGCCTCTTCGTCAAAACCGGGGGCCGCCACCGCCTCCAGGAATATTTTGACCATCTCCCCGGCAGTAGCCCCGTCCACCGGCCTGTTCGCGGCCACTATACCCCCAAAAATGGAAACCGGATCGGCAGCGTAAGCCCTGGCATAGGCTTCCCCCATGGTATCGGCCACACCTACCCCGCAGGGGTTGGTGTGTTTTAGGGCCACTACCGCCGTCTGTTCGAATTCCTGCACCAGCTCCCAGGCGGCATTCAGATCATTTAAGTTGTTAAACGACAGTTCCTTGCCCTGCAGCTGCCTCATGGAGGCCAGCCCAAACGGATGGCCGGTTTCCGCATAAAAACAGGCCTTCTGCTGGGGATTTTCACCGTATCGCAGATCCTGGATTTTTGTCAGCTCGAGATTCATGGTCGGATGAAAATTATCCCCCGCCGGTTCGGCCTGCTGCAAAAAATAGCCGGAGATCACCGCATCATACCTGGCGGTATGGGCAAAAGCGCGCCGGGCCAATTCAAACCGGGTGGCTGCGGCAACCGAACCGCTCCGGTCCAATTCCTCAATGATCAGCGGATACTGGACGGGCTCCACCACCACGGTGACATGGGCAAAATTTTTGGCCGCTGCCCGGATCATCGCCGGCCCGCCAATGTCGATGCTCTCTACCGCCTCTTCGAGGGTAACCCCCTTTCGGGCAATAGTCTGTACAAACGGATACAGGTTGACCACCACCAGCTCAAGAGGGCAAATACCGTGTTCTTTCATCTGCCGCCGATGGTCATCCCGATCAAAACGGGCCAGGATAGCCCCGTGAATTCTGGGGTGAAGGGTTTTTACCCTGCCCTCCAGAATTTCTGGAAAACCGGTGATCTGTTGGACTTCCTTGACCGCTACTCCGGCACCCTGCAAGGTACGGGCGGTCCCCCCGGTGGAAATTACTTCCCATCCCCGTTTTACCAGCTGCCGGGCCAGATCCACCACTCCTGTTTTATCGGAAACACTGATTAAAGCCCTTCTTTTACATTCAGCCAATATGACACCTACCCCCCTTGATCGTTAATTTATTCCGGCAAAAAAGATCTATCGCCAAAGGATAAAGCCGATACTCGGCGGCATGAATCCGCTGATGAAGCGTTTCCGCCGTGTCCGCCTGCAACACTGGAACCGCCTCCTGCAGGATAACCGGGCCGCTGTCCAGTCCTTCATCTACAAAATGAACCGTGCACCCGCTGACCTTCACCCCATAGCCAAGAGCCTGCTCCACCGCATTGAGGCCTGGAAACGCCGGCAACAGCGAAGGGTGGATATTCATTATCTGCAGCCTGAATGCCTGCACCAGCACCGGGGTGAGTATCCTCATAAAACCGGCCAGCACCACCAGATCCGCCTGTCCCTGTCGCAGAATCTCCAGCAAAGCCCGATCATATTCCTCCCGGCGGGCAAAGGGCCGGGGGTCCACATACCGGGCCTCGATTCTCCGCCGCCGGGCTCTTTCCAGTGCCGGCGCCGCGGGGCGATCGCTGATCACCAGCTCCACCCGGGCCGCCACTTTCCCGTTTTCTATAGCTTGGAAAATTGCTTCCAGATTGGTGCCCTGCCCCGAGGCCAGGACGGCCAGTTTTTTCATTTTATTCCACCCTCTTTGGGCCGCATTGGAAACCCTTTGCGCGTTCCCGATCGGAACCTTCCATCCCTTTCTCTTCCTTGGAAAAGGAGGGCCTACTTGCTTTCTCCCTTCGGAAAAGGAGGACTTTGTCCGTCTCCTTGGGAGGCTTCTTGTTCTTCCTAGGGAGCCTTCTTGTCTTTCCCCCCCCTTGAAAGAGGAAGGCTTTTTGCCTTTTCCCCCCCCTTAGGAAAAGGGGGGTCGGGGGGGATTTCTGCCGGCTAGCCGTTAATAACCACTGCCGGCTCAGTCCCCACGGTTACCCGGCCGATTTCCCAGGCCGGCACTCCGGCCGCCGCCAAATCCTCAATCACGCCGGCGGCCTGATCCGGGACGGTGATCAGAGCAAACCCGATCCCCATATTGAACACCCGGTACATCTCGCTTCTTCTAACCGGTCCCCGCGCGGCGATAAGATCAAATACCGGCGGAACCGCCCAGGAACCTTCGTCCAGCACGATCTGCAGCCCTGGCTTGAGGATCCGAGGAAGGTTCTCCACCAGTCCGCCTCCCGTAATATGCGCCGCCCCGGTTATGGCAAATTTCCGGAACAGGGGTTTTACCGCCTGGACATAGATCCGGGTGGGCTTCAGAAGCTCCTCTCCCAGCGAAATCTTCCACCCCGGAGGTATTTCCCCCAGCCCCAAGCCGGATTCATCGGGCAGCACTCGCCTGGCCAGGGAATAACCGTTGCTGTGCAGCCCGGTGGAAGAGAGGCCGATCACCTTATCCCCCGCCGAGATGCCGGAACCGTCGATCAAAAAATCCTTTTCTACTATTCCCACCGCAAATCCGGCCAGGTCGTACTCCCCTTCCGGATAAAACCCGGGCATCTCGGCAGTCTCCCCGCCCAGCAGTGCGCAGCCGGCCAGCCGGCAGCCCTCGGCTACTCCCGAAACTACTCTTTCCACCTGATCGGCTATCAGCTTCCCCACCGCCAGATAATCGAGGAAGAAGAGAGGTTCCGCCCCCTGAGCCAGTATATCATTGACGCACATGGCCACGCAGTCCTGTCCCACCGTGTCATGCCTGTTCAGAACAAAGGCCAATTTCAGCTTAGTTCCCACCCCGTCGCACCCGGCCACCAGTACCGGGGAACGGAGGCCGGCCAGATCCGGTGCAAACAGACCCCCGAACCCCCCCAGCCCTCCCAGAACCTCCCGGCGGAAAGTGGAGGCGGCCAGGCCCCTGATCCGGTCCACTGCTTTATTCCCGGCCTCAATATCCACCCCGGCCTGCCGGTAACTCATTTCCTCGTGGTTCAAAAGGCACCTCCCGAAACTGGCTATTCAAGATCCCCCCGGGGACTGTCTTCTCATTCAACACTGCTTTACCCCGGACGCTTCAACCGGGGATAGACCTATCTTGCAGGTCTGTCCCCATACCCTATACTTCCAACCGGGAACAATCCCATCTGGCAAGTCCGTTCCCATACACCCAATCGGGGATAGACCCATCCGGCAGGTATGTCCCCATACATCCAACCGAGGACAGACCCATCCGGCAGGTATGTCCCCATACATCCAATCGGGGACAGACCTATCTTGCAGGCCTGTCCCCAGACCCTAGAAAAACAGCGGCGCAAACACCAACGCCACGATGCTCATCAGCTTGATCAGAATATTCAGAGAGGGCCCGGAGGTATCCTTGAACGGGTCGCCCACCGTGTCACCTACTACCGCTGCCCTGTGGGGATCGCTGCCCTTTCCACCGTACTCCCCGCCCTCGATATATTTCTTGGCATTGTCCCAGGCTCCGCCGGCATTGGCCATGTAGATCGCCTGCAGCACCCCGGTCACCAGGGAACCGGCCAGCACTCCGCCCAGGGCCTCCTTGCCCAGAAACGGGATCAGCCCTACCGCCAGCGGCACGGCCACCGCCAGTACCCCCGGGACGATCATTTCCTTCAAGGCCGCTTTCGTGCTGATATCGACACAGCGGGCATATTCCGGCCGGGCGGTGCCCTCCATCAGGCCGGGAATTTCTTTAAACTGGCGCCGGATCTCCTCGATCAGCTCGAAAGCCGCATTTCCCACCGCCTCCATGGTGCGGGCGGTAAAGAAGAAGATCAACACCCCGCCGATGAACATGCCGGCAATAACTTTGTCACTGAGAATGTTGATTGTGTCCAGACCCGCCACCTGAGAATAGGCGGTAAACAAGGCCAGTGCGGTCAGAGCCGCCGAACCGATGGCAAACCCCTTGCCAATGGCCGCGGTGGTATTGCCCACTGCGTCCAGTTGATCCGTGATCTCCCGCACCTCCGGCTCCAGATCGGCCATCTCGGAGATTCCGCCGGCGTTATCGGCCACCGGGCCGTAGGCATCCACGGCCACGGTCATCCCCACCGTGGAGAGCATCCCCACCGCGGCAATGGCTATCCCGTAAACATCCGCCAGTTGATAAGATACTATAATTGCCACCACGATCGCCAGCACCGGGATCAGGGTGCTTTTCATCCCCACCGAGAGGCCGCTGATGATGTTGGTAGCCGGGCCGGTCTGGGAGGCCCTGGCAATATTTTTGACCGGACGGTAATCACCGGAGGTGTAATATTCGGTAACCTTGCCGATCACTACCCCTGCCAGCAAGCCGGCCACTACCGCCCAGAAGGGCCCCAGATCGCCCAAAACCTCCCTGGTGATAAAAAATGAAACCACCAGGACGATCAGTGCGCTGACCGTGATTCCCCGCTCCAGCACCGCGCCCAGGCGGGCGCCTTCTTTGGCCCGCACAAAGAAGAAAGCGATCACCGAGGCAATAATCCCCACCGAGGCCACCAGCAGCGGCAATAAAACCCCGCCCGCCCCGTGAGCCAGGACCCCCACAGTCATTGCTGCGATCAGGGAACCCACGTAAGACTCAAACAGGTCGGCCCCCATGCCGGCCACATCCCCCACATTGTCGCCCACGTTATCGGCAATCACTCCCGCGTTGCGGGGATCGTCTTCAGGGATGCCGGCCTCGATCTTTCCCACCAGGTCCGAACCCACATCGGCAGCCTTGGTAAAGATGCCGCCCCCTACCCGGGCAAATAAAGCGATGGAACTGGCCCCCAGGGCGTAGCCGTTGACGATGGCCGGATTTTGGATAAAGATATATAAAATGCTCAGACCCAGTAACCCCAACCCGGCCACCATCATCCCCATGATGGTTCCGCTGGAGAAAGCCAGGGTCAGCGCCCGGCCCACTCCTTCACGGGCCGACTGGGCGGTGCGGACATTGGCCTCCGTGGCCACCCGCATGCCTATGTAACCCGCCGCCGCCGACAGGAAGGCGCCCACCACAAAACTCAGCGCGGTCAGGGGATTGATGGCTAAAAAGAGTACGGCACCCAGGATAATCACAAAGAAAACCAGGTAGAAGTACTCGCGTTTGATGAAGGCCATCGCCCCCTCCTGGATGGCACCGGCAATTTCCAGCATGGCGGGGGTGCCCGATTCCGCAGATTTTACTTTGAACCATAACCATAATGCAAATAACAAAGCCAGGATAGCGCATACAGGCGCCAGGTAAAGATTCATTTTAACAAGCCTACCTCCTCGTAATCAGACACTTACCATCTACCGTTTGATTGTTTATCTGATCGGGTTCCGGTTAACCCGTAAAGCCAGACCTGATCCTCGTGTCGCCAAAATACAGGCGGACAGAGTCGTCCTTTCGGGCGGACAGAGTCGTCCGCCCCTACTTGGGTCTGCCCGCCGGGTAATCCCCGCCAAAACAGGACCAGCAGAGATGCTCCGCCGGCAGGCCGATGGCCTCCGCCACCCCCTGCGGGCTTAAAAAGCCTACCGAGTCGGCCTCGATCATTTGGGCCACCTCTTCGGCGGTGCGGTTTGCCAGCATCAGCTCCTCATCGCCGGGCATGTCAATGCCGTAATAGCAGGACGAAACGACCGGGGGAGAGCTAATCCTCAGGTGCACTTCTTTAGCCCCCGCCCGGCGCATCAGCCGGACCAGTTTTAAGCTGGTGGTGCCCCGAACAATGGAGTCGTCCACCAGAACCACCTTCTTGTTCTGAACGATTTTCTGCACCGCATTGAGCTTGATGTCAGTTCCCCGTTCCCGGAGTTCCCGGGTGGGTTTGATAAAAACCCTTCCTATGTATCGGTTTTTCACCAGGGCCATCTCGTTGGGCAGACCCAGTTGCTCGGCATATCCGGAGGCGGCGGAAATGCTGGAATCGGGAACCCCGGAGACCAGGTCCGCCTCCACCGGCTGTTCCCGGGCCAGCCGACGGCCCAGTTCCCGGCGCACCAGATGAACATTTTTCCCCTGCAGGTTGCTGTCCGGGCGGGCAAAATAAATATATTCAAACACACAGAAAGCGGAACGGAAGCTGCTCACCAGCTGCCGGGAATGCATCCCTTCGCGGTCAAGCACCACCATCTCCCCCGGGTTGACATCCCGGATAAATGCAGCCCCCATGGTATCAAAAGCACAGGTTTCGGAGGCCAGATAGTAGCCTTTCTCACCCAAGGCGGCCAGTGATAAGGGGCGGAAACCGTAGCCGTCCCGCAGGCCGATCACCTTTTGTCCGTCGGTAATCACAAAACTAAAGGCGCCTTTGAGCAGGGGCACCACTTGCGCCAGCGCTTCTTCCAGATCGGGGGCGCCCTGGCGGGCAATCAGATGAGCCAACAGCTCGCTGTCGGTGCGGGTCTGAAAAATGGCCCCTTTCGCCTCCAGCTCGGATCTGAGCCGGGATCCGTTCAAAAGTCGGCCGTTGTGGCCGACAGCCAGTTCCCCAAAACGGTACCTGAGCACAAGGGGTTGGCTGCTCTCCAGGCGGCGATCTTCTCCCTGATACGAATAACGGACATGTCCCACCGCGGCGCGGCTGGAAATGGTCTTTAAATCGGTAATCTTTGCAAACACTTCGGAAACCAGGCCCAGCCCCCGGTGGTGCCACAACCGCCCCCCCCGGCCGTCTCCGGCAGCAATCCCGGCACTCTCCTGCCCGCGATGCTGGAGGGCGTACAGGGCCAGGCAGGTCAGGTAGGCCAGCGGCAGCCCGGTGGCATAACCGCCACAGATGCCGCAGGCCTCGCGCAGCATTGGATAATCTAACTCATCAGGCACCCGATACCCTCCCTGTAAATACGGCCGATCTCCTCAAGCGCCAGATTGACCACCGGCCTGCCGTTATAATTGATCAGCAGCTTCTCTTCGCCCACCGACCCCAGTTCGGTCAGGGGGATATTATATTCTTTGGCCAGGGCCGCCAGTTTATCCTGCTTTTCCGGCTTCACCGAGACCAGCACCCGGGAAGGACCTTCTCCAAACAGGGCCGCCGGGGGGTTGTCCTCGCCGGAAAAAGAGACCGTGGCCCCTTTTTTCCCCCGCAAACAACATTCGGCCAGGGTTACCGCCAGCCCCCCTTCGGAAAGATCGTGGGCTGAACTCAAAATTTTTTCAGAGATAACCCGGCAAAGCATTTCCTGGAGCGCTTTTTCCAGCTCCAGATCTATCTCCGCCAGCAGTCCGGCCACCCGGTCATGACAGACTCTCAGGTAAAGGCTTCCTCCCAGGGAGACCCCGGAAGGCCCCAACAAATAGATTATATCGGAACTGCAGTTAAAAGCAATTTGGCAGCTTTTCTCCGGATCTTCCAACAACCCCACCGCCCCCACCACCGGCGTAGGATAGACAGCTTTTCCGTTTACCTCGTTGTAAAGGCTGACGTTGCCGCCAACCACCGGCACCCCCAGAGCCCGGCAGGCCTCGGCCACTCCCTCAATAGTTCGCCTGAGCTGCCAGTATATATCCGGTCTCTCGGGATTTCCAAAATTCAGGCCGTCGGTAATTCCCAGGGGTCTGGCCCCCACACAGGCCAGGTTGCGGGTGGCCTCGGCTACCACCAGCATCCCCCCCAGATATGGATCCAGATAAACCAGGCGACTGTTGCCATCTACAGTAACCGCGATTGCCTGGCCCGTTTCGGGAAGCAGAATGATCCCCGCTTCCTCTCCCGGCCCCTGGGCAACCTGATGGTTTTCGGGATCTTTGAACTGTTCCCAGATCCATTCCCGGCTCGCGCCATGGACCGAGCCGAGCAGCTTTTTCAAAACCGGGCCAAGGTCCGTCTCTGTCGGCAGCTGCTCCGGATCAAACCTTGCCAGTTGCCGATAGTACCGCGGTTCCTGTATTGCCGGAGAGTACTGCGGAGCGCCGCCGGCCACGCCGGCGGCCGGCACCTCCGCCACCACCCGGCCCCGGTAAATGATCCGCACCAGATGATCGTCCGTCACCTTGCCGATTACATTAAAATGGAGGCCCCGTCTGGTAAAAATTTCGGCCGCCTCCCGCTCATGTTCCGGATCGAGCACCACCATCATCCTTTCCTGCGATTCGGAAATGGCGATCTCGTAATCCTCCATATTATCCGCTTTCAGCGGCACTGCGTCCAAGGTAATCTCCATTCCGGTTTCCGCCCGGGAGGCCATCTCGGTAGCGGCACAGGTGATCCCGGCAGCGCCCAGATCCTGCATACCCAGGGCCAGCTTCTTTCCGGCCAGCTCCAGGCAGGCTTCCATCAGCAGTTTTCCGGCCGCGGGATCTCCTATATGCATCGCCGTGTCCGTCTCCGGGGCCAGCTCTCCCGAAGCAAAGGTGGCCCCGTGAACACCGTCCCGGCCGGTGGGGGCGCCGGCCAGGGCCACCAGTTTTCCGGGCTCGGCAGCCTTCCCCCGGATCAACTGCTCTACCGGCAAAACCCCCACGCACATGGCATTGACCAGAGGGTTACCCTCGTAACAGTCTTCAAATGCGGCCTCCCCGGCCGCCACCGGAAGCCCCAGGCCGTTGCCGTAACCGGCCACCCCGGCTACAATCCCCTTGAACAGGTAACGACTGCGGGCGCTGCCAAGAGGGCCCAGCCTCAGTGAATTGACCAGGGCCACCGGCCTGGCCCCCATGGTGAATATATCTCTGACAATACCGCCCACCCCGGTGGCCGCCCCCTGGTAGGGGTCCACCGCCGAGGGGTGGTTATGGCTCTCAATTTTAAAAGCCACCGCCCACCCCCGGCCCAGATCGATCACTCCCGCATTCTCTCCGGGCCCCTGCAAAACCCGTTCCCCGGTAACCGGGAAGAGGCGCAGAGATGATCTGGAGTGTTTATAGCTGCAATGTTCCGACCACATCACACTGAACATACTCAGTTCACAGTAATTTGGTTCCCGCCCCATCTCCCGGCAGATCACCATGTATTCCTCGGCGCTCAGGCCCAGCCTCAACCATGGTTTATCTTCCAACTGCCGCCACCTCCTTGCTATAGTCCTGCCGCCCTTGTGGTACTGCTGGCGCCCGTTCAGGCCGCCCCTTCATAAACCTGGAGCCTTTTTTTAAACCGGGCCCGATCAGGAACCCCTGAGCTGCCGGTCCGCCTCCTCCACCTTCGCCGCCAGCTTCTGGCGATAGGCGGCCAATTTTTCCTGCAACCGTTCATTTCCCAGGGAAAGTATATGTACCGCCAGCAATCCCGCATTATAAGCGGCATCTATCCCCACCGTGGCCACGGGCACTCCCCGCGGCATCTGGATTATTGAGTAAAGTGAATCCAGCCCATTCAGATGCGCAGCGGCCACCGGCACACCGATCACCGGCAATATGGTCATAGAGGCGATTACCCCCGGCAGGTGAGCCGCCCCTCCCGCGCCGGCAATTATGATCTTGATTCCGGCATCCGCCGCCGCCTTTGCATAACGGGCCACCTTCTCCGGATGGCGATGGGCGCTGGCAATAACCAGTTCATAACTGACCCCAAACTCCGTAAGCGCCGCCGCACTCTGTTTCATCACCTCCAGATCCGATCCGCTGCCCATTACTATCCCTACATCCACATCTGTTCCTCCTTAAATCGTGATCGACTGAACCCGTATTATTTTAGCATATTCATCAAGGCGAGGACAGATCAATGAGAACACAATGGGGACCATACAATGGGGACAGACCTATCATGCAGGTCTGTCCCCATACCTTGGATCATGCAGGTCTGTCCCCATACCTTGGATCATGCAGGTCTGTCCCCATACCTTGGATCATGCAGGTCTGTCCCCAGAAAAAGGGGACAGACCTATCTTGCAGATCCGTCCCCATACCTTAAATCTTACAGGTCTGTCCCCCAGACCTTTACATCATCCCCATGTCACCCGGGCCGGGCATCTTGGGGCCGTCGTTTTTTTCGGGAAGATCGGTAACTATACTTTCAGTGGTCAGCAGCATAGAGGCGATACTGGCCGCGTTCTGGATGGCCGAACGAGCGACTTTGGTCGGATCAACGATACCGGAGGAGATCATTTTCTCGAATTGCCCGTTGATCGCATTGTAGCCCATCCCTTTTTCCATGTTTTTAACCTTTTCCACCACCACCGAGCCTTCCGCTCCGGCGTTTTCAGCAATTATTTTCAAAGGTTCTTCCAGAGCCCTCTTCACAATCGCCATACCGGTAAATTCATCCCCGGCAAGCTCCTTCTCCAGGGAGTCTAAAGCAAAGGTTACATTCAGGTAGGCGATGCCGCCTCCGGGGACGATTCCCTCTTCCACCGCCGCTCTGGTAGCGGACAGGGCGTCTTCGATGCGCAGTTTTTTCTCTTTCATCTCGGTCTCGGTGGCCGCCCCGACCTCGATCACCGCCACTCCGCCGGAGAGCTTGGCCAAGCGTTCCTGAAGCTTTTCCCGATCAAAATCGGAGGTGGTTTCATCTATTTGCACCCGGATCTGGCCGATCCGCTTTTTGATATCCTCCCCTTTACCGGCGCCGTCAACAATGATTGTTTCTTCTTTGCTCACCCGGACCTGGCGGGCGGTCCCCAGCATGGAGAGTTCCACATTTTTCATATCTATGCCCAGATCTTCCGATACCACTTGCCCCCCGGTCAACACGGCGATATCTTCCAGCATGGCCTTGCGGCGATCCCCGAATCCGGGAGCCTTTACCGCCACACAGGTGAAGGTGCCTCTCAACTTGTTCACCACCAGGGTGGCCAGGGCTTCTCCTTCCACATCCTCAGCTACCAGTAAAAGCTGCTTGCCCTTCTGGACAATTTTCTCCAGCAGGGGCAGCAGATCATGGATGTTGCCCAATTTGCGATCGGTGAGCAGTATGTAGGGTTCCTCCAGCAACGCTTCCATCTTCTCCGCATCGGTAACCATATAGGGGGAGATATAGCCGCGATCGAATTGCATCCCTTCCACTACCTTTAAATCAGTGGTAAACCCGTTTGATTTTTCTACCGTGATTACTCCGTCTTTACCCACCTTGTCCATGGCCTCGGCGATCATTTTGCCCACGCTTTCGTCATCTGCCGAAATGGTCGCAACCTGGGTAATATCTTCCTTGGTTTCAACAGTTTTGCTTAGATTTTCCAGTTCCTTGATGGCCGCCCCAACTGCTTTATCAATGCCTTTCTTTAAAATCATGGGATTTGCTCCGGCGGCCACATTTTTCAGACCTTCCCGGATAATGGATTGGGCCAGCAATGTGGCGGTAGTGGTGCCGTCGCCGGCCACATCCTGGGTTTTGGTGGCCACCTCTTTTACCAGCTGGGCGCCCATATTTTCAAAGGGATCTTCCAGCTCTATTTCCCGGGCAATGGTCACCCCGTCATTGGTAACCTGGGGAGAACCAAATTTTTTATCCAAAACCACATTGCGCCCCTTGGGACCCAGGGTGACCGTGACCGTATTGGCCAGGGTATTGACCCCTCTCTCCAGCGCCCGGCGGGCTTCCTCTTTAAACAACAACTGTTTTGCCATTTATTTCTACCTCCTTTAACTAAAAATTACTGGACCAAAGCCAGAATGTCGTCTTGCCTGAGAATCAGATACTCTTCGCCCTTGATTTTGACCTCCGTGCCGGCATAGCGGGAAAATATGATTTTGTTCCCGACTTTTACCTCCATCTCCAAACGGGTGCCGTTATCCAACACCTTGCCCGTTCCCACAGCCATAACTTCTCCCTCCTGGGGTTTTTCCTTGGCCTTGTCGGGAAGGACAATACCGCTGGCTGTTTTTTCTTCTGCCTCCAGAACCTTCACTACTACCCGATCTCCTAAAGGTTTAAGGTTCATTAAACGTCAGACCTCCTTATCACTTGGATGTGTTTTTAGCAGCACTCCCTGTAACCGAGTGCTAATAATCACCATAAAAATATTAGCCAACTATCCCTGTACAGGCAACCGGCAACACGGGCGCCCACAGGTAGAATCCAGGGGAATCAAAGCTTTTGGACAGAATACTTCTGCCTGTCTCCCTTTTGCTCCTTATTCCACCGGATCTATTATTTACCTCGAAACACAATCTATACGCTGCAAATCCAATAATAAGAAATTGCCTATAATACCAGTTCCCTATTTTCCGCCGGCAGTCTCCGGTAGCGATAGGGCTCCAGGGTTTTTGAAAGATCGGCGATCATCTCGTCCAATTTTTTGCTCAGAGGCAATCCGTGTCGTCTCAGGGAACAGGCCAGTATCAAGGCTATAGTTTGTGGAAAATCAATTCCCAGATACCTGGCGCTATGACAGAGAGAACCATGGTAGTTCAGGGAAGGTGTGCCGTTAACATCTATTATATATTTTTCCCCCCGATGGCATTCCTTTACATCCACCCTTATTGCGTCGGCAGCCCCCAGGGCGCCATAGGTCTTTACCGCCAGATCGGCCAGCTCAAGATAAATTGGCTCTTCATGTCCGATGAATCTGTGGGCCAGCCCGTTCAACCCCCTGCTTTTCAGATCCGTACTCCTGATCTGCCCGGAGCCGAACCAAATCGGCGGTAAAACTATGGGCTGATCACCCCCCATAACTGCCACTGTGTACTCGGGGCCCGGCAGGTACTCCTCCACCAAAAGGCCGGTCCCGTTTAGCAACTCCAGCAAATAGCTAGCCCGGGCCTCAAGTTGGGGTAAATTTTCAACCAGGGAACCTTCGTCTATACCCAGGCTGTTGCCCCCGCCCAAGGGCTTCACAAATACCGGGAATTGCAAACCCCGAAGATCGTGTATTTCGGTTTGGTTGTAAATAGAGAATCCTCTGGGAGTGGGAATTCCCGTCCGTCTGAGTACGAAGTTGGTCAGCTTCTTATTCCGGCATTTGACCATCGCCTGGATACCGGAATGGCTGACCGGCAGATTCAGCTGATTGAAGGCTTTTTTTACGCAGGCCGCCCCGGAACCGTCATATATGGTTCGCGGCATATCCAGAAAACCTTCGGCAATATTGAACACAAAGTCAATCGCCGGAATCCGCTTCAGATATATTTCCAGATCCAACCGGGAAGTGAGGTTTAATTTGAATACATTACTCCCCGTATCTTTAAGGGCAAAATATATACGCTCCACAGTGTCGGCAGTGGGGCATTCTACTAAATATGTAGCATTTTTTTCCGATTGGATAAGGTTGTAGGTAAACAAAAGATTTCCGGTCATGCGATCCCCCCAAAAATATATTTCTATTCCCCAATCCATATAGGGGCACAATATCCCCGCCGGCGGATCAAAAGAAAAATAAAGGTTAAGCTTCAAGTTGTGGGTAAAGGCAAAGGAAGAACTGCTAGAATAGGCCCAGCTGGCAGGTAATTATCTTGATTTTCAGCCGGTTGCATGCTTCTCCAATTTCGGATAAGGAGCAACCGGTCTCCGTAGCTATTTTGTGTGCGCTTTGACAGGACAATTTGTTTTCACTGGCCTGGCGGCAGATTATTTCATCCAGTTTTTCCGGATCCATCCGTTCTCCTCCCCGGGTGGGTTTTAGGCTCTGTTTAAAAAGCTTTTCGGGTCTAGAAATATTCTTCCGAACCGATTATATCACATTGGCAGGCAATTATTTCTGATGATAATGGCCTTAGGCCAGCGAAATTATTTTCCCGGTGACCAGCGAATTTTTCAAGGTTAGCAGACCGCAGGAAGGCTTTGAACCCCACCGGGGATCTACCGGTGATCCGGGGTTGAACATCAACACTCCCCCCTGATCCTGATTGCAGGGGCGATGGGTATGCCCAAATATGATTACTCTGGGTTCGTATGCGGAAAAGGCGGCCCGGGCTTTCTGCATAATGGCCGCTCGGTTGCCGTCGCCATGGAGCAGGCCGATCAATATCCCGCCCGCCCGGATCAGCTTGCGGCGCCCCAATTTCCACAGGTGACCGTGATCCATGTTGCCGGCCACCGCTTCCACCGGGGCCAGGGAAGCCAGCTCCACCAGGACGCTTTCTTCCACCAGATCCCCGGCATGTAAAATAAGATCCACCCCGTCAAAAATATTGTACAGCTCCGGGGGGAGAAAGCGCGCCCGTGAGGGGATATGGGTATCGGAAACCACCCCGATCCGGAAAACCTGAGCGGCAGGTACAGTATCGATATTGATCAATGCCGGCTCCGTGTTCATGATTGCCCGGTCTCCCTTCGGCCGTTTCGCACAATGTGTCCCTCAAAGATCCTCCCTAACCCGGCGCCTGCATCCTGCAGGGGCGCCCGTATCAGAAGGTCGGCATATAAAACCTCCCCAAATCGGCTCAATTGTACTATACTATAAACAATATCAAAACTACAAAAAAAGAAGGCATGACTTGAAAAAGAATTGCGTAACCCCTGTTGAAAACGGATCTGCCAACAACACAGGCAGATCACTGTCAAAAATTCTGTTTATTTTTCTAAAGATCGGCTTTTTTACTTTTGGGGGAGGTTACGCCATTTTACCCATGATCCAGCTGGAAATAGTCGACCGCCAGGGGTGGGTAGATTCGGAAACTTTCCTGGACATTCTGGTAATAAGCCAAAGCTTGCCTGGTCCCCTGGCCTTGAGCAGTTCCTTCCTGGTTGGCCGGCGGCTGCGAGGAACGGCGGGAGGTTTGATCTCTGCCTTGGGCATTGTTCTGCCCTCTTTTGCAACCATTCTTCTTCTGGCCGCTTTTTTACTGCCGGTGATCTGGGATAATGTGTTTGTGCGGGCGATCTTTTACGGCCTGCGACCGGCAGTGGTCGCTCTGGTTACCGCGGCAGCCTGGGAACTGGGGAAAAAATCCATCAAAGACCGCCCGAGTCTGCTTATATTTGCCCTGCTGCTGGCCATCTCCTTGATATTTCGACTGCACCCGGTACTGGTGCTGGCTCTTGGCGCCGCTTTGGGGCTGATTTGTTTCGGCAAACCAAAATTGCAGGCAAAGGAGCCAAAACCATGAGTATGGCCTTACTGGCAAATCTGTTCTGGTCTTACTTCAAGATAGGTCTGTTCAGCTTTGGGGGGGGTTATGCCATGATCCCCCTGATGGAATCAGAGATCATAGCCCGTCACGGCTGGCTGACGGCATCGGAATTCATTGACATCATCGCCATTGCAGAAACCACCCCGGGTCCCATCGCCGTAAACTCGGCCACCTATGTGGGCTTTCGGCTGGCTGGAATTACCGGTTCCGCCGTGGCCACCATCGGGGTTGTGTCCCCTTCACTGATCATTCTCCTGGCGCTGGGTTCCTTCCTGATGAATACCACAAGGCTGAAAACGCCCCCCGTGGACAGTGCTATGCGGGGGCTGCGCCCGGCGGTGATCGTTCTTATTTTGCTGGCGGTGATCTCCCTAGGCGAGGCCGGCCTGGTGGACCGGGCTACCATTGCTATCGCCTCCGCCCTGTTCCTCAGCAGCATCATCTTCAAAATCAATCCATTCATTCTGATCGCGGCGGGAGCGGTGCTGGGACTTATTTTTTATCCGTACTGAGCTCCCCCTCGGGAGGAGAAAAACCGGAAGTTTCACGGATAATGGCTTTGATCAACCCTTCAATCATTTTCCACCAGGGCGGCGACAACCACACCGGCAGCAGTGATCCGGGACCGGATGATTCATGATCCCGCCGGTAATAATCCAGGGCAATTCCGCCCAGCCTGATTTTTTTCCGGACCGTCGGACAGGTATACAGGCAGGAAAGGGTGTGCTCCCCCACAAGTGAAATCAAACACCGTTTCGGGCAATCGGCGTCAGGGCAAACGGTTTTTACTGCCGGCACATTGATATAACCGTAACAACCGTCATTTTTCCCCACCGGCAGCCTAATTTTCAGCGAAACCAACACCAGGTTGGGGGAAAAAGGCAGGGGCACACCCTGGCGACAGCCGAGGTAACGGCCGTAATTTTGGCGGATAGCCTGCAGATCGGCGCTGTACAGCCGGGCCAGGCGACGCAAATTCCATTTAACCGTCCGCCGGTCGGAAATAATCTCTCCGCCGGTAGTATAGATGAGCGTGCTGTTTCCTCCCTGGCGATCGTAACAGGGGATCAGCGCCGCCAACCGATCTTTGACTTTTTCCATGGCCAACTCCTGTTTCATATCCCGCGACGCAGGATTTGGATTAAGGTAAAAGAAAAGCAGCGAGCCTTTTCATCTGCTGATAAAAAAAGACGCTACCGATGATCGCGCCCTATCAAGGTATTACAGTATATTATATTTATCGGCTGCTGTAAGGTTACTGCCCTTCCGCGTAAAGAGCGATCAAATCGCGGATCTGTTCCCCAATCCCTTCCTGCAAAGTAACCCGGGGGATGAAACCCAAATCTTCCCTGGCCCGGGAGGTGTCGGCATAGGTATGGGGCGGATCCCCGGCCTGCGTCGGGAGATGGTTCACTTTGATCGGCTTGCCGGCCAGCCGGCCTATTTCAGCTATAACCTCATTGACGGAAATTCTGGTGCCGCCTCCGATATTATAAACATTTCCCACCGCCCCCTCCTTGCAGGAGGCGGCCAGGTTGGCCTCCACTATATCGTCTACATAGGTGAAATCGCGGGTCTGCTCCCCGGTGCCGAATATCTGCAGCTCCTGCCGTCTGCAGGCGGCACGAATAAAGCGATGAAAAGCCATATCCGGCCTTTGTCCGGGACCATAAACCGTGAAATAGCGCAGGGAAACCGCGGGAACCCTGAAATTGCGGTAATAAAGAGTACACAGGTGTTCCGCCGCCAGTTTGGAAACCCCGTACGGGGAGACCGGTCGGGGCAGGCTTGTTTCTTTCATGGGCAAGGAATCTGCTTCGCCGTACACCGAAGATGAAGAGGCAAATACAAACCGCTTCAGGTCGTGTTTCCGGGCCGCCTCCAGCAGACCCTGGGTAACCAGAATATTGTTGCGGGTATATATGGAAAATTCATGCCCCCAGCTGGCCCGAACTCCGGGTTGAGCAGCCTGGTGAAATACCAGATCAACATCCTCCAAAAGCCGATCGGGAGAATCCAGCAGATCCTGTTCCAACAGGGTAAAACCGGGATGTTCCCTCAGAGAACGAATATTTCTTTCTTTTATCCAGCGGGGATAATAGCCGGTAAAACAGTCCACCCCCCGCACCCGGTGCCCCTCCGCGAGCAGGCGACGGGCCAGGTGAGAGCCGATAAAACCGGCGGCCCCTGTAACCAGAGATAACAAATTGCACCACCCTTTCTGCAGGCCGGTCTGGCCCGGCAGTTCATTGGCCTTCCATTTCCCCTATTATGTCTTGTACTGCAGCCTTGGGATCCTGCGCCCTGATTATGGGCTGGCCGATAACCAGATAATCTGCCCCTCCCTGCAGCGCCTCTCTGGGGGTGGAGGCCCGTTTATGCCCGCCGATCTGCCATCCCGCAGGGCGTATTCCGGGGGTTACCACCAGCAATTGATCCCCAAATCTGTTTTTTAACCCTTGAGCCTCCAGGGGAGAGGCAATGACCCCCCCGCAACCCAGCCGCTGGGCCTGGCAGGCTCGGTAAATAACCAGCTCGTCCAGAGGACATGGATAACCCATCTCCTGAATGTCCTCCTGATCGAGGCTGGTCAACACGGTTACCGCCAGTATTTTCAGCCCCGAGCCCCGCGCCGCCTCCGAGGCCTGTTTCAAAATTTCCCTGTTCCCATGCACGGTCAAAAAAGAGACCCCCATCAGGGCCACCTGCCGGGTTGCCTGAAAAACGGTGTTCGGCACATCATAAAACTTCAAATCCAGGAATACCCGGTTCCCCCGGGCGAGTATCCATTTGACCATTCTTTTTCCACCGGTCAGGTAGAGGAGCATCCCCACCTTGAAAAATTTTACCAAGCCATCTAATTTTTTTACCATTTGGCATGCTTCCGCGGGATCATCCAGATCAAGGGCGCAGATTATTCTCTCTCTCAGTTCTTTCACTTCTTCCTGAAATATTTTGATGGCCAGACTCTGAATACCAGCCCGGTATAGAATAATATACGGTTCATTCCAGATACTATTACCGGACCCAAATTTGTCAAGGAGGTTTTACCATGTCATTGATTCCCCATGAGCCATTTAGGTACCTGGAGAGTTTCCGGCGGGATATAGATCGCTTCATCGGTGATTTCCCCCGGCTATTTCCCGATTTAAGAATTGATGTTTACGAAACAGACAAAGAAATCATCGCCTCCTGTGAAATTCCGGGGCTAAAAAGCAAAGACAATATTGATATCGAAATACAGGACCATACCCTAAATTTAAAAGGCAACCTGGATCACCGCCAGGAATTTAGGGAGGAGCAGATTTATCGGCGGGAACGGTATACCGGAAATTTTCAGCGCACCATTACCCTGCCCGCGGAGGTGGTGGCCGAAGAATCCAAGGCAGTCTACAGAAACGGCGTGCTTGAAATATCCATGCCTAAAGCCGGTTCCCAGGTCCAGCGTCAGAAAATCGATATAGATTTCCATTAATATGTTCGGGGCCGAACCGGGTCCTGCTCTGAAGGCAGATCCCGGGGGGGAGAAGAACGCCCGGGCTCAGTATCATTTTCCATGTTCTCAGAAGGATAGGCGGGCGCGGAAGGGGTAGTTTTTCCGGGCAATATTGTCCGGGGGCTTTCGCCAACCTGTACCCCGAACACCAGCTTGATAATCTCTACCCGGACTTTTTCATTAATTACCAGATAGAACAGATCCTGCCCGTCCCGGGTAATGTACTGGGGATTTCCGGGAAATGTCAGGCTCTGTATATCCCCCTCGCCTATCTCCCGTCCAAACAGAGCCAGTGCCGCCATCTGGGTACGGGTAAGATTGGTTTCCACCTGTTCAGTCAACGATCTCACAATAGCCGGCAGATCGGCCAATTTACCGGCTTGCTTGAGCTGGTTGAAAGCCGAAATTAATATATTCTGCTGCCTTTCAATTCTTCCCAGGTCTCCATCCACTCCCCGGAAGCGAATATAATCCATAAATTGGCTGCCGTTTAAATGCTGCCCGCCTTTATCCAGCAAAAGCTGCCCGCTGCCGGGTTCCCGGATCTGCACGCCCACCTCGTAATCAATCCCCCCCAGCCGATCAATAATTGCAGCCAGGGAATCCATGTCCACCTTGAAAAAATAGTGTACCGGCACTCCGCCCAGAAAATCCTGAACCGTACCCAGCACCGTGTTTAATCCGCTCTGATGACGGTTTCCCTCTGATCCCAGATATTCATACCCGTACATATAGGCACTGTTAATTTTGTCATATTCATCCATCCCGGTTATCCGGACATAGCTGTCCCGGGGAATACTCAACATGGTTGTTTTTTTGGTTTTAAAATTCAGGGAGGCGATCATAATCGTGTCCGGACGATAGAGGCGATACCGCTTGTCCCGGGAGGCTGTCCGGTCAAAACCCAACAAAAGTATGTTGATGATATCCCGGTCAAAATTGCGGGCCACCTCATGCCCCCAGTCTATCCCTTCCAGAGTGTTATCCGGTTTCAACACCCGCAGGGGATGATTTATATGATGATACAGGGTGAATCCAGCCGCAACCAGCCCAATCAAGCATATGCCCAAAATAACAAATCTGGTGGCTTTTTTATTTAACGGGCGACAAATATCAGCCATTAGGGTTGACCACTCCTTTTCCCCCAAGTCGTTTGTAAAGATTCCCCGCCAGCTGGTTTATATCACCGGCGCCCATAACCAGAATATTGTCGCCGGGACGTGCCAGTCGCACCGCCAGTTCCTCCAGTTCATCAAAATTGTCACGGGCATACACCGGGCTTGTCCGGGACCGGCTGAGCAGCCGGGCCAGCTTTTCTGAACTGACCCCCGCGATCGGTTTTTCTCCGGCCGCATAAATCCGGTGAAGCAATACCAGATCCGCCTCCTGGAAAGCACGGGCGAACTCCTCCATAAAGTAAGCGGTACGGGTATAGCGATGGGGCTGGAATATGCAAAAAACCCGTTCCGCGTTGGTCCGGGCAGCCTGAATAGTGGCCCGGACCTCTGTGGGATGGTGGGCATAATCGCTGATAATCGTAATTCCGTTCACCTGGCCCACTATTTCAAACCGGCGGCCGGCGCCGCTGAATTGAACCAACGAGCGGGCACAGCCGTTTAAATCCAATCCCAAACAGTCGGCTACTGCAAACGCTCCCAGGGCATTGCTGATATTGTGCCGACCGGGAATGTTCATTTTTACGACTGCCACCGGCTTTTGTTTTTTGTATAAAGTAAAACAGGAACCGCGGCCGCCTGGGGAAATTTCCCCGGCATACAGATCGGCCTCCCGGTTGTCAAGGGCAAAGGTAACGGGTTCGGGTTTGATCCCCCCGGCAATCAATTTACGCAGTCTGGGATCATCTGCGCACAGCACCGCCCATCTTTCGGCATTGTTGATAAAAGTCCGGTATGCCTCCAGAAGGCGGTTGAAATCACCGCCGTAATTTTCAAGATGATCGGGTTCAATGCTCGTGACCAGTGAAATTTGGGGGCGGTATAGCAAAAAAGAGTGATCGCTTTCACAGGCTTCCGCCACCAGGTAAGGTCCCTTGCCCAAGCGGGCATTTCCCTGGAAGGTGGAGATGATACCGCCCACAATGGCCGTCGGATCAAGTCCGGCCTTTTCCAGCATCAAAGACAGCAGAGCGGCGGTAGTTGTTTTGCCGTGGGTTCCGGCTACGGCAATACTTGAGCGATCCTCCATCAGCGCTGCCAGCAGACGCGATCGGTGCCAGAGGGGGATTCCCCGCTGGCGGGCTTCCAACATTTCCGGGTTATCTTCCGGGATGGCCGTGGAATATACCACCAACTGGCAGTTGTCAATATTCCCGGGGTGGTGGCCGTAACAAATTTCAATCCCCTGGCGGGAAAGATGCCTGGTGATCTCGGATTCTTTTAGATCGGCACCGGAAACCTGCAGGCCCATATTCCGTAAAACCTGGGCCAGGGCGCTCATGCCATAACCGCCGATACCGATAAAATACACATGCCCTATCGATCGCGGTAACATTCAAACCTCCCGGAGGATAAAACCAGCATACCCTATTTTATGCTTTCATCTTACAGCCTGCTGCCAATTAATTATAACAGAAGGCGCCCGGTTGCTCAATTGGGCCGCTTTGGCAAAAATATTTTTATGTCTACTGTTATCCGGTTATAAAGCAGCGGGTACAGGCATATATTGGTTAGATGATCTAAATTCCGGTAAAAGTAATCCACATTATCCACAGAGTTATCCCCATTAAAACCATTATGCGATCGTTCTGTACCAGCTTCCTCACAATATCCACATCAGGTTGACATAAGTTTGTGAAATTTTATCTACAGCTCCAGGAAAGGAACCGCATTGAGGGTAAGGGGCGCAAATTTTTGAACCAGGAATTCAGGATAAGCCGCCGAGGCCACCATGGCCGCATTATCGGTACACAGCTCGGGGGGGGGACAATGGAGGGCAATCCCGTCTAATTCCATCTCCAATCGCCTCCGCAACTCCCGGCGAAGACAGGAATTTGCCGCCACCCCGCCTCCCAGCAGCACCGTAACCGCCCCTTTTTCCCGGGCCGCCAGAACTGTTTTTTCAACCAGAACCTCTACCACCGCCGCCTGAAAAGATGCCGCCAGATCCGGCTTGTTTACCGGTTCCTGCCTTTGCTTCTGATGGTGAATATAATTTATTACCGCCGATTTGAGACCGCTGAAACTGAAATCAAACCGTCTTTCCTCCCCCAGATAGGCCCGGGGAAACCCGACGGCGTTAGGATTTCCCTTGACAGCCAGGGCATCGATCGCCGGCCCTCCCGGATAGCCCAGCCCCAACACCCGGGCCACCTTATCAAAGGCCTCTCCGGCCGCATCGTCCTTGGTCTGCCCGAGCAGGGCAATATTTCCCGCCTGCGGGATCGATACCAAAGAGGTATGTCCTCCCGATACCAGCAACCCCACCGCGGGTAATTCAATATCGGCTCCGGTGAGCATATTGGAGTACAGATGGGCTTCGAGATGATTAATGGCAATAAGCGGCCGCCGCAACATATAAGACAAAGCCTTGGCCGTGGATACGCCTACCAGCAGCGCTCCCACGAGCCCGGGTCCGTAAGAGACCGCAATGGCATCGAGTTGTGACCCGAAAATTCCCGCTTCCTGCAGGGATTGCTCGATCAGGGGATTGATCAGCTCCAAGTGACAGCGGGAGGCAATTTCCGGCACGACCCCTCCAAACCTGGCATGGATTTCCACCTGGGAAGAAACCACATTGCTCAATATCCGGCGCCCGTTTTCCACCACGGCCACCGCCGTTTCATCGCAGGAGGTCTCCAGGCCCAAAATCAACACCCGTCTTCCCTCTTCATGGTCCCGCCGGGGGAGTATTTCATTTTCTTTTTCCAAATCCCGCCGGGATGTGGTTCCGGCCCCCCCGAAATTATCAAGTGGCGGAATACCGCCCTCGCCAAGGCCCGCACCCGCCCGCCGGCAGAAACCATATTCATCCTGACCCATGCCTGTTTTACCCTCCCCATCGGGCGCCCACAACCGTTGCCATAAGCAGTTCCACAATCCTTCTACAGCTCATCTTTGGTCATAAGCAGCGCATCTTCGTCGAAATAATATTTTTTACGCACCCCTTTTACCACAAAGCCATATTTCTCGTAGAGGTGGCGAGCCACCGAGTTGCTGGGACGCACCTCCAGGGTCATCCGACCGGCTCCCGCCCGGCGGGCTTTGTCCATGAGCTCCAACAGTAAAGCAGTGGCGATCCCCTGGCCGCGAAAGTTCCTGTCCACCGCCAGTGTGGTCAGATGTGACTCGTCCATAATTACCCATATACCGCCATATCCCACTACCTGTCCCTCCAGGCGGGCTACCCGGTACACTGCCAGGCGGTTTTTGTGGAGTTCGGATTCAAACGACTGGCGCGACCAGGAATGGGTGAAAGAAAATTTTTCAATCAGCATTACCCGATCCAGATCCTGTTCTTCCATCGGGTCAATGGTTAATATATCACCGCGTTTAAGCTCCAAATTGATACCCCCTGAAAAAGTTCCCACTGCATCATTTTCGACCCTTGCTGCACAATTACCGGATCATGAACACCCGGGCGGGTGATGCTTTGATCGCTGTTTTAACTTGCGTTCCGCTTCCGGAAGACGAATATAGATCGGCAACGCCTGCTCATAAGTCGTGGATCGGGTTTCTTCCAGTATCTGCTTCCCCCGCCAGGCTACCGGCCCCGCTCGGTTCAGGCTCAGCGGAACAAGCAACGCCTGTTTCGCCAAAACCCGGCGAATCTCTTGACCATAGGATTTCAGACCTTCTCCCAGGAATGTAACCGGCTGTTCAAACTCGGCGGCCCGGGTCAACAGCGCCTCCAGTTTCATCGCCCCCGGGGGCATTATTTCCTCCAGCCGGTAGGGATGTGCTGCCTGCCGCCGGTAAAATGCCCCGTATACCTCTTCCCGGCGGGCATCGAGAAACGGGCAGATCAGCATCCCCGGACCGGTTACCGTTTCCGCCAGCGCTTCCAGGGTTGACACTCCCACCGCCGGAATGGAGAGGCCCTGGGCAAGTCCCCTGGCCGTGGCCACCCCGATCCGGATCCCGGTAAACGATCCCGGTCCGGCGGCAACCGCTATTCCCGTAAGTTTATCCCGTTCCACCTGGCAAAATTCCAGCAGACTGTTGATCAGGGGCATCAACTGCTCCGAGTGGGTTTTTTTAACATTTACCGTCATTTCGCCCAACAGGCTTTCCGGCCCGAGAAGGGCCGCACTACAGGCCAGGGTGGCGGTATCTATTCCCAAGATAAGCATTTTCATACCTCCCGGCCGTCAGGCCCGTGGGTCGGCAGATACAGCCTGCCGTTTATTTTCCAACTGATGCCGTTCAGGACAGCCTCCACCAGCAGAGAGCCTGTTTGATCATATGGCGTAAACCGTAGCCGCCGCCCCTCGCCTTCAGCGTCAAAAAACCGCTCCAGGCTTATCTCCAGGTGAGGATTAACAACCCCCGGAAAGCGATCCGCCCATTCAATTAGGGCCACCCCCTCGCCGGGCAGGTATTCTTCAAAACCCAGACAGTGGATTTCTTTCTCCGAAAGGCGGTAAAAGTCAAAATGATAGACCGGAAACCGGCCCGAATACATATTCATGAGTATAAAAGTAGGGCTGGTAACCTCTCGGGTTGCTCCCAGCCCCCTGATAATTCCCCTGGCTAGAGCGGTCTTGCCGGTACCCAGCTCACCATTAAGAGTAATTACCAGGGGAGAATTTACCACTCCGCCCAAGATCTGCCCTATGTACACTGTTTCCGCCTCCTGGCGGGTAGTTAAAACCGACTGTCCATACATTTGAAAAACCAACCTTGTTTTGAAATTTTCTACGTGGTATTATAGCCCTCGCCGGTTTAAAATGCAAATTTGAGCCCAGTTGAACCAAGCGGGGCTGCTATGGTCTTATAACTGCAAGCAAGGAAGGCCGCACCAAAATGGAAACTGCCCAAAAAACCGTTTCATCCGTAACCGGGCTTGATCTGCGCTTAGGAATAATGGATGCTGTGCCCATCGTTCTCGGCTATCTGCCCCTGGGATTTGCATTTGGTGTTCTGGCCAAAGATGTTGGAATCACCGTTTTTCAGGCCACCATGATGTCTGTGCTCTGCTTCAGCGGGGCCGGCCAATATGTCGCCATCGGTATTCTCAAGGCCGGCGGAGCGGCGGTGACCGTGATCATGGCCAACATTCTGGTCAATTCCAGGTACCTGCTATTTTCCGCCTCCACGGTGCCCTACCTCAAAAACCGGGTCCCCCCATTTGCCGCCGCCCTGATATCCTACGGGCTGACCGATGAAACCTATGCCGTATCCATGGGGCGCTACCGGAACCACCACCCCACCTTGCCCTACCTGGCCGGGTTGAACCTGACCGCCCACCTGGGATGGATCGGCAGCACCCTGATCGGCTCCCTGGCCGGAAATTACCTGGCGGATATCGGCGCGTGGGGATTGGGGTTTGCCCTGCCGGCAATGTATACCTGTTTGCTGGTGTTGGTGATTATCCGCAGATCCCATCTGCTGGCCGCAATTTCGGCGGCGCTGATCTGCCTGGCTACCGGTTACTTTTTTCCGGGAACCATGGACAGCCTTTCAAACATCATTATCGCCACCATTGCCGGCGCGACCTTGGGAGTGATCTGTGATGGACCAAACTAGTTTCTGGTTGATGATGATCGGTATCTCCGCGGCCAGTTTATTGCCGCGAATCCTGCCGGTGGCCTTGCTCTCCCGCCGGGAATTTCCGGCGCCAATCAGGAAATGGCTGTCATTTGTGGCCCCCTCTGTTCTGGGGGCCCTCACCGCGCTGAGCGTCTTCGCACCCGACGGCCAAATCGATCTGCACCCAGGCAACCTGTACATCTGGGCTTTCGTGCCCTCTTTGATTATTGCCCTAAGAACACGGAATTTATTTTACACCCTCCTGGCAGGGATAGCCGCCCTGGCCATCCTCAGCCGACTGATCTATGGTGTGAGGTAGGTAAGGGGGCGGACCGGGGCGTCCGCTCCTACCTGTTTCCGCCTTCTTTTATTGATGCCCATCCGCCGGCGCCGATAGGGCCTCCAGTTCCATGCTGATCCGTTCCCACTGCTTGAGCAGTTCGCCGGCCCCGGCCTGTTCGGCGCGAAGTTTTTCATGGAGTTGTTTCACCTTGGCATAATCACTGTAAATGTGGGGATCGGCGAGTTCGAGCTCCAGGGAGGCAATTTCCTGCTCAACCGCCTGGATAGCTTCCTCCACCTCCTGTTGCCGCTGTTCAAGTAGGCGCGCCTGTCTCCTATGAGCTGAAGGTTCGGCAGGAATTTTTTTGTTTGCCCGGGGTGCGGGCAGCCGCGCGGTTTTTCGCCCGGTTGTATCCTGCTCCCGGCCTGGCCCGCCGCGCTCCATATATTCTCGAAAACTGCCGTTATATATGGTCAGCCTCCCCTCAGCCAATTCAAACACCCGGTTGACCAGAGTGTTTAAAAAATAACGGTCATGGGAGACCAGCACCAGCGTTCCGGGATAATCCCGCAGCATTTGTTCCAGCTCCTCCAGGGAAATCAAATCCAGATGGCTGGTCGGTTCGTCAAGCAGCAGGCAATTGTTTTCAATCAATTCCAGCCGGGCCAGAGCAAGTCTGCATTTTTCTCCGCCGCTTAATTGACTGATCCGTTTATACACCTGTTCACCTGTAAATAAATAGCGGGCCAGGTAACTGCGGGCTTCTGAAATGCCCAGATCGGTTGCAGAAATGATTTCATCGAGAAGCGTATTTTGGGGGTTCAGCTTTTCCTGCTCCTGGGAAAAATAGGCCACTTTTACCGAAGGGCCTGCTTTGATGCTTCCGGTTCCAGGTTTCTCCTCTCCGGTGATCAACTTCAGTATGGTGGTCTTGCCCGCACCGTTGGGTCCTACCAGCGCCACCCGGTCACCCCAGTGGATCTGAAAATCAATATTCTCAAAGAGGGGCCGGCCTCCAAATCCCTTGCCGACACCCCGGAATTCAATGACCTGCCGGCCGCTCCTTCCCTGGAAATTAAAACCCGGGTGGAAGGCCGTCCTTTGTTCGGGCTGCTCGATCAGCTCCATCTTTTGCAGGCGTTTTTGCCGGCTGGCCGCCTGCCTCTTGGTACGCTCATCGATCTTGGCCTCCCGGATAAATTTTTCTTCCTTCTGTATAACTGCCTGCTGGTTGATATAGGCCCGGGCCTGGGTCAATTTCTCTTGTTCCCGCCGGTCCTGAAAATAACTGTAGTTGCCGGGGTAGCTTTTTACTGAGCCCCGGTCCAGGAACAATATTTTTCCCGCCACCCGATCCAGAAAGAAACGATCATGGGTAACAACAATCAGCGACTTCGGCCAGTCGGACAAGTATTTTTCCAGCCATTCCAGCCCCTGCCGGTCGAGGTAGTTGGTGGGTTCATCCAGCAGCAGCAGATCCGGATCCCTGAGGAGCAGCGCCGCCAGCCAAGCCCTGGTTTTTTCCCCGCCGCTAAACCGGCCAAGCTCCCGATTCAAATCAAGCCGGCTGAAGCCAAGCCCCCCGGCCACAGACTGAAGCCTGCTCTCCAGCTCGTACCCGCCCTGCTGCTGGAACTGCCCCGCTATTTCGCCATAACGCTGCAATAATTTTTCCAGCCGGGAAGCCTCACCGGAAGGACAGCCGGATATTTCTCTTTCCAAACAGTTGATCTCCTGCGCCAACCCCCGCAGCGGTTGTTGGGCCTGTTCCAGATGATGACGCAGGGTCTGTCCCTCCAATACCGGAGGTTTTTGGGGCAGGTAACCGACAACGGTTTGTTTGGATAAATATATTTCTCCCCGGTCAAGCTGAAGTTCACCGGCGATCGCTTTCAACAGAGTGGTTTTGCCTGATCCGTTGGAGCCGATCAGGCCTGCTTTCTCTCCGGGCTGTATCTGGAAAGAAACGCCGGTCAGCACCGGCCGGTCCGCAAATGATTTGTATAACTCGGAAACAGATAATACCGTCACTTCTTGCCCCTTTCCGGGTCGGCTGCACTGCAACAGCAAAGCCGGTATATGTCATTTCTTCAATATTATACACTATCCAATAAAAGTACTGCTTGACATCTGAAAGCCGGCCCGGTAATATGAAACAGGATAGCATACCAACCGGTCGGTACAGGAAGGGGAAATCAATGATGAGCAACGGGGGATCGGGCGAAGAAACCCGCACCCGGATATTGAAATCGGCAGGCCTTTGTTTTGCCCGGGTGGGCTATGACCGGACGGGCGTGGCTGAGATTTGCCGGCAGGCCAAGGTGAGCAAGGGCTCGTTTTATTATCATTTTGAAAGCAAAAGATCAGTATTGATGAGTCTGCTGGAGGTCTGGCTGACCCAGCTGGAGAGGGGATTGGCCCGGGCCGCAGAAGATTCCCGAGGCGCCCCGGAATCATTGCTGAAGATGAGCGGGGTGATCAAATGGCTGATCCAGCCCGAGTACAAACAGGCGCCTATATTTTTGGAGCTCTGGTCACAGGCCAGCCGGGATGAAGAGGTAAGAAAGCAAACCATCGCCACCTACTCAAAATACCGGCAACTCTTTGCCGCCCTGATCAGCCGGGGAAACGATGAGGGCTCCCTGGCCGGTATTGATCCGGTTTCCGGTGCCCAGGTGATTCTATCCCTGGCCAGCGGGATCTTTTTACAGAGCCTGCTGGACCCGGAAGGGGCCGATTGGGAGAAGGTGGCGGAGGACAGTATTCTAATCATACTAGAGGGATTGAAAAGGAGGTAATCTCATGGTGTTGGTTACCGGCTCTGCCGGACATATCGGCAATGTATTGATTCGCAAATTGTTACAGCAAGGGGAGCAGGTCAGGGCGCTGGTTCTTCCCGGAGAAAACACCGATTCACTGCAGGGCCTCCATGTTAAGATGACCGTGGGAAATGTGCTGGATCCGGCCTCATTGCGCCGGGCCATGCAGGGTATTGATACGGTATACCATCTGGCAGGAATCATTTCCATTGTCCCCGGAGATGAACAGATCATGAGGAAAGTAAATGTGGAAGGGGCAAAAAACGTGGCCGAAGCCGCGCTGGCCTGCGGGGTCAAAAAGATGATCCATGTCAGCTCAATTCACGCCCTGAGAAGAGAACCTTCTGGGACAGTGGTGGATGAAAGCACTCCCTTTGACCCGCACAGCCCGGCCGGGGGCTATGACCAGACCAAAGCCGAAGGGACGCTGGCCGTATTGTCGGTGGCGAAAAGGGGCTTGAAAGTGGTGGTCCTTTGCCCCACCGGAGTGATCGGACCCTATGATTTTAGGTCCTCCGAACTGGGACAGCTGGTGTTGAATTTTTCCCGGCGCCGGTTGCATTTCTTAATCAACGGCGCCTTTGATTTTGTCGATGTGCGGGACGTAGCCCGGGGACTGATCCAGGCGGCCTCACGGGGGAAGCCCGGGGAAACCTACATTCTTTCCGGGACACGCCTGAGCCTGGTTGAACTGCGAAAAGTGGTGCAGGCCTCCGCCGGAATTTGCTCTCCCCTGACAATGGTGCCCTTTAAAACAGCTTTGTTTTTTTCCCGGTTTACCCAACACCTGTACCGGCTGTTCGATTCAACTCCCCAGTACACCACCTATTCCCTGCAAACGGTGATCGATAACAGCTGTTTCAGCCATGAAAAAGCCTCCCGGGAGCTGGGTTACCGAACCCGGCCGATCGACGATACGGTTAAGGATTTTTTAAAGTGGCACCAGTCCTTTTTTTTGGAACGCCCTCTGACCGGGCAGCACAAAACCAGGCGCCGTTGGCAAAATTTAAAGGAACCCAATTAGGATCAAAAGCATACTTTTAGATTAACGATATTTGCTCATAATATCCCTATTCAGAGTCACCGGCGGCAGGTAATTTTCGGGTAACAGGCACTTGTATGTAGCCCCGTTAAGCCTTTCTTTGAATTCTTTTATTGCTTTATCTACCAGGTCCTGCTTGATAAACAACTCTGCTGCAGTGGATGAAAGAAGTTTGGAGGCCACATCCATGGATTTTTTCCCAATAGAAGATTCACTGCAACTTGCGACCCCCCAATTATGCCACCCTGAATTTTGAGGAGCCATGGCAATCCAGGCAGTGGCATAGGGGGCATTCCAGCTATATTCGGAAGTGTCACAAACTCCGGTATAACCCCCTCCAAAAGGGGCAATTTTAGTTGCCAGTCCTGTTTCGGGTACTCCCATTTGACGTTGAATTTTTCCGGCTATTTCTTGTTCTTCATTTGTAAATTGCGGTGGCCCGATTTCCTGGAAATTTTTGTGAAGCACCTCCGCCAAAGTGCGGCTGGGAATTTTATGATGGGTAGCGGTAATTATTTCTACCTTGAGTCGGGTTTCGGTAGCCAACGCAGCCCCCTTGGCGCAATTGGTTACCCGTTTCATGGCGTTTTCCGCTTCTTCGGTAGTTACAAATCGTCCAATATACCATGCGGTAGCCCTGTCCGGGACAACACTTGGAAATTCAGGACCCGTATCACTGAAGGTATAATTGATCGAATTGGCAGCATCGGGGGGGCAACCGGGATAAATATGCTCCCGAAGCATTTCCACGGCATGGCCCTGCAGTATGGCTGCATCCAAAGCGCTTCTCCCATGCCAAGGCGAATTGCCATGGGAGGTTTTGCCCTTAAAATGATATTTTATACTAAAATAGGCACAGCAGCTGTCAAAGTCAGCCCTGTTATAACAAAAAGGATGCCAATCCAGAAAAGCATCAACATCATTGAAATAACCCGCTCTCCCCAGGAAAGGTTTTCCAATACAAAGCTCCTCCGCCGGACATCCAAAGAGCTTAATCGTGCCGGACAACGCAAATTTATCCAACGCCTTTTTTATGGCGATACCAGCCTTAACTGCCGCTGCCCCCAGTAAATTATGTCCGCATCCATGCCCGGGTGCGCCTGCAGTGATCGGCTTTTTCTTCGTCGACCCGGCCCTCTGGGAAAGGCCGGGTAATGCGTCATATTCAACATTTAATCCAATAACCGGTCTTCCATTGCCATAAGCGGCCACAAAAGCCGTGGGCATGCCCGCCGCTGCTTCTTCTACCTTGAACCCCTTAAGTTTAAGTAAATTTATATAAATTTTGGAGGAAGCAAATTCCTGCATTGCCAATTCGGCGCTTTCCCAAACCCGTGACGACGCATTGTAGTATTCATTTTTATTTTTCTCATTCCATTCGAGAATAAAGCTTTTAATTTGCTTTAATTTATCCATTTATATCCTTCCAATCTAACGCTTGGGAACATTAATATCCTGGTAAAACTGCTCCGTGTCCCAGATTAATCTCCCGAGTTATACATATAAACCGGAATGCTGGGATCCGCGGCCTGAGTTCTGTGCCTGACAAAGTAAGGCGCCAGGTTAAAAATCAAATTTCTGTATTCTTTTTCATCAGGGGTAAGGCTCCTTGATGCTTTTTCCGCAAGAACCCCTTCCAGTTCCGCCTCATCAATATCTGCATGCCGGCCGGCGGAAACTACTACCTTACCATTAACAATAACCGTGTCAACACATTGGGCTGTAGCGCGATAGTTCAGTAGTTCAACAGGGTCGTCGGCAAAAGCGGCATGGCAACCGCAAACGCGCTTGTGATCCAGCAAAATCATATCGGCACATCGCCCAGGCTCAAGCGCGCCGACAGCCGAACCAAGACCAACTACGGAGGCACCGTCGGTGGTGACCATTTTAAAACATTGCGTGCTTGAAAGGGGCTTCAAATTCGGCAATGGAGGCCGGTGCAGGTTTCTGGCCAAGCGCATTTCCATGAATATGTCCTCATTATCGTTGATTGTTGTGCCATCCATGCCCAGGGCCACTACAATACCCCGTTCCAACATAGACAAGACGGGAGCAATACCGCTTCTTAAACGCAAATTGGCGCTCGGACAATGAACAATAGACGCACCTGTTTCGGCAATGACATCCAAATCGGTTTCATTCAACCACACGCCGTGAGCAAAGGAGCTTTTTGAATTGAGAATACCCACTTTTTGCAATCTCCTGAGCAGCCCTTCAGGATAAGCCGTTTTTGCATATCGACGATGCTCAAGACTTTCCTGCAGATGCATATGCAGGCAGATGCCCAGCTCTTTTTGGAGCAGCGCCATCTTCTCCATAAGTTCATCACTGCAGTTAAAGGGAATAAGACTTCCCAGAGCTAATGTAACCAGGTCATTTTCTTTGTTCAGCTGATCATATGTGTCGCGGGCAACGGCAAAATAATCTTCTTGCGGAATAAGTGAGTAGCGCCCCAGGGCCGAATAGGCTTTTTCTTTTAAATCGGAAGGCAAACTTTCAAAAAAATTAGCGTCATCCGACGGATCCATGGTTAACCCTATTCTGCCCCTGTCCTGCATTTCCATAGCGAATACTACCCGAATCCCCGCATCTTTATAAGCTCGAATTGTGGTATTGATATCCTCAATATATTCCTTAAGCCCGGCATTGCGGCGGGTGTGTCGCCGGTGCGAGTGCAATACTGTAGTGACCCCCGTGCGTAAAAGCCGGAGAGCTGAATACAGAGTATCATAGTAAATATCGGTAGTTCTTTCGGCACGCAGGGCAAATATAAAATTTTCTAAAACGTCGTCGGTTGTGCCCAATTGAAACGTACTTAACCCCCGTCCATGATGATGAGAGTTAACCAACCCCGGGGACACAATAAACTCAGAACCGCCGATGGTTTTTTCTTCCGGATACTCTTTCTTCAGATCATCATATAATCCTATTTTATCGATTTTTCCACCCTTTACTAATATGCCGGCGTCTCGCCAAACTTTTTCCGGAGTGATTACATATCCTCCTGTTACGATCACCACAATCCCTCCCAATGGTTGGTTGTTATCATAAACTGTTATCTTGTAGGGGTATTTTTTTACCGGATGCGCAGCGGTCCCGGTGCAGTATCCATCAACCATCTATCTGGAATTTACTTATTGGATTCCCAAATACGATTTTTTAATATCCTCATTTTTAATCAGTTCTTCCGCAGAACCTGAACTGACAATATTTCCGGTTTCCAAAACATAGGCCCGATCAGCCAATTTTAAAGCCGCCCTCACATTTTGCTCAACCAATAGAATTGATAAACCTCTTGATCGGAGAAGATTTAGTGTGTCGAATATTATCTTGACATTGGTCGGTGCAAGCCCCAATGATGGCTCATCAAGAAGGATTAAGGTGGGATGGCTCATCAACGATCTGGCAACAGCCAACATCTGTTGTTCTCCGCCGCTGAGAGTGCCCCCCAATTGATCACTTCGTTCTTTGAGTCTGGGAAAAAGCTCGTATACCAAAGCCAGGTCATCATCCAGCTTATTCCTGTCGGAACGGCACAGAGCACCAATTTTAAGATTTTCATAGACGGTAAAATAAGGGAATATTCGCCTCCCTTCAGGTGTTTGACATATTCCCAGTCTCAACCTTTCCTCGGGGGGAAGGCTGTCAATTCTTATGCCCTTGAACCATATTTGCCCGGACATCAATTTAAGTATACCGGATATGGTCATCAAGGTCGTAGTTTTTCCGGCGCCGTTTGCACCGATGATGGAAACTATCTCCTTCTCCTTTACCGATAAAGAAACCCCGTGCAAAACTTTTATATTGTCATAACCCGTTACAATATCTTTTAGCTCAAGCAATATTTTCCCCTCCAAGATAAATCTCAATGACTTTGGGGTCGTTTTGAATTGCCTCCGGACTTCCCTCCGCAATTTTTGTTCCATGATTGAGAACAATAACCCGGTTTGAAACTCCCATCAGCACCTTCATGTGGTGCTCTACAATTATGATGGTTATGCCCATATCATTGATTTTTTTAAACAGCTTAATCGATTCCAGCGCCTCTTGAGTGTTCATGCCGGCGGTTGGTTCATCGAGCAGGAGCAATGACGGCTTTGTTCCGATCGCCCTTGCTATTTCCAGCCGGCGCTGGTTCCCATATGAAAGATTCCCCGCAATAATATTTTTCGAATCGTCCAATCCAAAAACCACTAAAATATTCCTGGCTTGGTGGTATAGTTCCTCTAATTCCTGTTTCGCTCTCCCGGTTCTAGCGATCATGCTTAATTTACTGCTCCTGGCATGCAGGTAACAGCTTATCAGCACATTATCTATAACTTTTAATTCTTTGAACAACCGGATGTTTTGGAAAGTACGAGATATTCCTGTCTTGGTTACCGCATCCATTTTAAAATTCGTGATGTCCCGGTTCTGGAACAATATTTTGCCGTTAGTGGGTAAAAACATACCGGTAATCAGGTTGAAGGTAGTGGTTTTTCCCGAACCGTTTGGTCCAATGAGGCCCAAAATTTCTCCCTTGTTTACAATTAAACTGACATCATTTACAGCGCGGACTCCTCCGAATTCCTTGGTTATATTCTTAAGTTCAAGCAAAATATTCACCTCCCCGGTACTAGTTTTTTTGTTTTGCGGCATATTTTGGCTGTCAGGTTTTTGTAAATCCCGGTAATTCCATTTGGAGCGTATATAATAAGATAAATCAATATTACGCCATAGACAACCAACCTCCATTCCCCCAGCATACGGAGGTATTCCATCAGAAAGGTTATGATTGCAGCCCCTATCAAAGGACCCGTAATTGTACCGAGCCCGCCCAGAATAGCCATCGTAACCACCATAATTGAAGCTGGGCCGGAGAAGCTGTCGGGACTTATAAAACCAATGTAATGTGCATAAAAAGCTCCTGCCAAACCGGCAATAAAAGCGCTTATGGCGAATGCCAGCACTTTGCTGTAATAAGTGTTAACACCTACGGAGGCCGCGGCTATGTCATCGGATTTAAGGACCCTCCATTCCAGGCCTACTCTGGAGCTGCAAATCAAATTTATCAGGATGGTCACAATCAACAAAATGATCATTATCAAATACAATATATGGTTTCGGGAACAGAATTTAAATCCAAACAACACGATTTGGGGGACTCGGGGAAGGCCTGAAGGGCCCCCTGTAACCCCGACCAAATTTTTGAATAAAAGAAATGCAATTTGCTGAAAGCCCAACGTTGTAACCGCAAAATAAATTCCACGGGTCCGCAAGCTGGGCAATCCAATCAAAACCACACCCAGTAAACAAGCAGTTGATGCGCCAATAAAGATGGTGGCTATGATCGGCAAATCATAACGCATGCTGAGAATTGCGGAAGTGTAGGCGCCCATTCCAAAAAGAGCGCCGTGGCAAAGAGACATCTGCCCCGCAAACCCGGTTATGATATTCAGGCTGCCGGCCAACAAACCATAAATCAAGATTATGATCATCAAATGCAGAACATAATTGCTTCGTATGATTTGCGGCAAAACCAGTATCAGTAACAGGAGAATCCCTTTGATAACCCATTTATATCGATCCAGCTTCATCATTGATTCCATCCTTTTAAAATCGCATGTTAAATTAACATAGTTTAGCTTTGCTTTCCAACCAAATTTATAGCGTGTTTTGTTCCATCACATTTTTTTACCAAATATGCCGGTTGGTCTGAAAACAAGCATTACAATCAACAGAAAAAAAGCAACTATATCCCGATACCCGGAGAACAAAAAGGATTCAGCCAGCCCCTCGATAAGACCAAGGGCAAAGCCGCTGACAATCGCTCCGGCGATATTGCCCATCCCTCCGATAACCACCAATACAAAAGCCTTGAGCCCCAATGTTTCGCCCATTGTTGGTTGCAAAACAAAAATCGGGGCAATTAATACTCCGGCAACTCCGGCCATCCCTGCCGCGAGGGCAAAAGAATAAGAAACGACCTTGTTAACCCTCACGCCAACCAATCTGGCCATATCATTGTCTTGTGAATACGACCTGATCTCCAAGCCTAACCAGGTGCGTCTGATCAGGTAATTCAGGGCAATTAGAAGTATCACCGCAGCGATGATAATTATTATCCTTTGCACGCTCATCGATACACTTCCAAACTGAACCACCTGATCTGCATAAGGGGTATGAAAGCTTCTAGGCACTGAGCCAAATACGATCTGGGCCAAATTCTGAAGAAGTACAGCCAAGCCGAGGGATGCCATTAATTGGTTTAAAATATGTTTTCCCCGGAGCGGGCGAAATATCAACCGCTCAGTGGAAACCCCTATTATAGCCGCCAGAAAAAAAGCGCCGATCAAAGAACCGAAATAACCAATACCCAAGTAGGAATACAACACCATGCCCAGGTACGCGCCGATCATGTACTTCTGCCCGTGCGCAAAATCAATAACCTGCAATACCCCGGTAATCAGGGTAAGCCCTGTGGCGACTAAGGTATAAATCCCTCCCCTTACAAGGCCGTGTATAATTTGTTGTGTCAGTTCTTCCATTACATTCATTCCATTCTAGTAAGATAATAAAAATGTTAATAGGAAGAATTAACGGGGGCGATCTCAAAATCACCCCCGTTTAACCGATTTATTCTGCCATTAGTTCTTCCATGGTATACAATTGCTTGTCGGCAAGAACCCTTTTCCCGTCTCGGATCACAGAAAACAATTGTTGGAATTCAAGCTGACCTTTTTCATCAAAATGAACCGGTCCCATGGGGCTTCCCAGACCATCTGTCGCCGCAATAGCATCCCTTACCTTGATCGGGTCTGCGCTTCCGGCACGCTCGATCGCATCCAGAACAATGAGCAACCCGCCATATCCTTCGGCTGCATAATTGGTAGGAAGGTATCCATATTTATTTTCAAATGTTTCAACCAATTTTTTGGTCGCGCTGTTTCTGAGGAAGGTTGGCTCAAAAACCGATTTAATGATCATCCCCTCAGCGCTGTCACCGGCAATCCTGATCAGCTCATCGTCAGCCAGTCCGCCAAAACCGCCAAGTTGCGTTTCAATTTTAAGCTCCTTAGCCTGACGAACAATTTGGGCGCCGTCTCCAACCCAAGAGGCAATCAAGATCATATCGGGGTTGGTTCCCTGAACCTTGGTCAGGAGGTTATAGTAATCGGTTTCCCCGGGGTTATGTGTTTCAGCCGCCACGATTTCCAAGCCCAATCTTTGGGCCGGTTGGGCAAATGATTCATAGGTTGTTCTGCCGAAGTCATCGTTGGGGTAAATAATGGCTACTTTTTCATATTCTAAAATGTTTTTTACATATTCCGCAATTGCTTCCGCCTGAAATCTTGCCTGGGTGGTTACCCGGAATACAAAATGATAACCCAGCTCAGTGATATCCGGGGCAAGAGCAGCTGTAAGCACCGGTATTTGCGCAGATTCGAAATCAGGCAAAACCGCCAATACACATGGGCTGTTGAAAGGCCCCAACACGGCTGTTACGTTATGCTGGGTTATTATTCTGTTTGCAGCATTAATGCTCTCATCAGGTTTTGCCGCATCATCAAAAACTACCAAATCAATTTTGCGCCCCAGCACGCCGCCGGCATTGTTTACTTCCTCGATGTGCATTTGAATCGCTCTTAAAGGTTCTTCCCCCAGATATGCCGCCGATCCGGTAAGGGGTCCAATAAACGCAAGCTGTATAGGCTCCTCTGCTGCTTCTTCCTCGGCAGTACAACCAGCCAGGACAAAAAGTAACAAACATGTTAATATCACAGACAATACTATGCTGTTACGAAGACGCATTTTGCAATACCCCCTGATTTTTATTTACATATGTTGTTAGTTGGCATCGGCACCGCGTTGATTTATTTGTTGGATCACCCCATTTTGGTTGATTGCCGAAGGGATCAGATTTCCTTCAGCAGTTCCAAAGAACAATTCAAGGCATCATAGCATTGATTTCTTCTTCTCATTGCCCTGGTATAATGGGTTTTGTAATTTTCGCTCTCTACCGGAAATCTTTCAAGACGTTCGAGATCCGTAAGGCCGGGCAATGGATTTTTTAAATCCGACAGGCCATATGTGTCCTGCCCGTATCTGCCGATCACGGTATGCCTGACAGGCAGCGTGTACCGACACAATTTCATGAGGATCTTATTGATATTTTTTATTTGTTCACTGGCTATGGTCATTTTTTTCAGATCACCCTTGAGCTGTTCCAATTTTTTTGCCTTCTCCGTAAATCCATTGTTCAACTCGATCAGGCTGCTGATATCAATATCATGCTTTTCACCCATTTTTTCCAGCCTGGATAACCGCTGGGTAAATTCATCAGCCACACTGCAAAATTCAAAAGGCAAAATATCCCGATTCAGCATTTCCCATACAAAACCGGCATTGCACCTCAGATCCCTCATCAGAACATTTTCATCAACCTTGTCAATGGTGTCCAGATCGCTGTGATACCACCAGCCAAGAATAGCTCCTTTCCATTTGGCTATTTCTTGGTGAGAATGCATGGAAAGACCAAACAGGGATGGAATACCTATTCCAAAAAATGATTGGTCGCCAATCTTGTCCTGCCGTATTTCATCATAAGGAGTATCCTTTAAAAATTTTGCGGCAACCTGACGGGCAAACAGTTTTAATTCAGCTGTGCTCCAAGCGACAAACCGTGAGGCTCCCAACATGCCCGGGGAATCAATGTTTAAATAGGCGATCCCATTGTTTTGCAACTGGCTCCAGTTATGATCCACATACCATGTGGAGCCTTCCATAATGCCTGTTTCATGGCCGGGCCAAAATCCAATGACCACACTCCTTTTTAAACGAGGTTGATTTTGGGCCAAAACACGGGCAATTTCCATGGTAACAGCGTTTCCCGTCGCATTGCAGGTAACCCCTGCATTCCAGGCATCATAGTGCCCCCCCACCACAATAAATTTTTCAGGTTCATCATTACCCTGAATAAAGCCAAGCGGTTCAATAATTTTACGCCACTCCCGCGTACATTCGCTTTTGATCCAAAGCGTTACCTTCCCGCGCCGGCAGAGCTCTATTAAACGATCGCCGTCTTTCCTCATGATGCTGACAACCGGTATTTTAGGCATCTGCTTGATATCTTCAGGTGTTGGATTGCCCCAGGGAGCTTTAACCGTCCCATACGTTAAATTTTCAAACTCAGGAGATCCCCAATTTGCCATTACAACCGCAAGAGCGCCGTTTACGGTGGCAATTCGTACCTTTTCGGGACGCGGGGGATCATATGACAAGTCAAGCAAAACTATCTTGTTTTTAACATCTAAGCCGTTATACCTTTCCTCTTTGCCCTCCCCAAGATATACAACTTCTCCTTCCAATCCCTCTTTGGGAGTGGACACACCTTGCGCAAAAACAGAACAAGGTAATTCTGCAGCTTCAGGCGCTAAAATTTTTAACCGGCCGCTTATGGGGAAGGAAACCAAACCATCCAGGTAATGTAAATGTGTATCTACCCCTGCCCCTTGCAGTTCGGTTTGGATATAGCGGGAAACCTCTTTTTCCACCTCAGTACCGGATAATCGCTCCTGAGCTATGTCGGTAATGTTATTGATATCTTTAAATGTCCTGGAAATTGAAAGTTGATCGATATAATCCAGCATTTACATCACCCCTTATAAATTTATAGATTTCAAAACGGACAAAATTTTTAAAAGGCACCTTGTCCCGCAAAAAATAGGTGAATCAACGATTCCTTAAAAATACCGGCAATTGTTCCTCTTTTTGACCCTTGTATTGGCAGTGTACAACAACATGATCGACCTTGGTGTTTTTCGCCTGTTGGGCGGATCTGATATCACAGGTCTCACAAATGGCTTTTCTCGGCATCAGCGGAGGCTCGCCTTTGATCGACTCTATCAGGCTGATTGCTTTTTCAAGAGCCGCGCTGTCTCCCTCCGCAATCAAGCTTACCGAACCTTCCGAACCGCCGTGGCCTCCGGAGGCGACATGAAAGCCGTCAACTCCGGTCAGAATCTTCAATGCTTCGATTTCCGTGATTACCCTGGCCCCTGTAAGCGGAATCATTCCAAGTTTCATGCCGCTGCAATAATCGAGTTTTTGTATCCCGCACAGCTCAACAGACTGTTTTACCGAAGGCACCATTTTTTCCAAACCGACGGGAGAAATAATTTGTATCCCCTGGGCTAAAAGCATTCCTATAGCCCATCCTACAGCTCCTCCTTCCGGATGGCCGACAAAAGCTGCAACGTTGCCTTCCCTATCCAGGGCATTGGCGCCTTTAACAAAAACTGAGTTTTTATCAAACTGGACCAACATCTCGGCCATGGTGGGGGTGGGGGGTTGAATTTCTCCCCTGTCAATAAACAAACTGATCGGTTTCTCTTCAACCAGCGTTTGGCAAGTAACCCCTTTGGTCAGAACCCCGGATAGATACTTATTCCGGTCAAACAGCTCATTAAATTTTTCTTTTCCCAGGATTTCTTCCGCCACATATACATTTGTTGATCCCAATTGGATATGCAACTTGCCGTTTCTTAAAGCGTTTTTTATCTCCTTCATTTCGGCAACGCCTTTTCCAATAAGCCTTTTTGATTCAGCAGGTGTTAGTACAAATAATGCACGCATTTGATTCCCTCCTTAAATATAGTAACCAACCGCTGATTTTGAGGCAGCCGATAAACACCCATATTTGCTAAAATATTTCGGTACATTTCGGCTCTACCTCACTTATTCCTGCATTTCCCCTCACTACGAAAAAGATTGGAATACCCCAACTGTTTGGTTTTATTCCAATTATCCCATGGATTCGATAATCTGAACCAAGGCTTTATCCGCGCACTGCATTCCTTTGTTGACCAGGAAGGAAGCGTTGCCAATAGTGTGTTCGGCGCCGGGACCAACAATTCCGTCCTTGGGCTGAATAACAACACCCCGTATCGCCAGCATAGCGGCATCATAAGCGGTGCTTGCAGCCACAGAGAGTTTTAAGGCACAGCCTCCTTTGGCACCGTCGCAGATCATTCCGGCAAGAGCGCCGATAACATTGATCACCGCCGCCTGTAAATCCAGATCGCTGCCGCCCTGTAAATACGCCAGCGCGGCTGAAGCCCCTGCACCGGCGGCAATTGCACACCCGCAAACGGGGGTCAGAATTCCAATTTTTGATTTTATGTATATAGTTATCAGAGTACTCAGCGCAATGGCTCTTAAAACATTTTCCTCTGAGATCTTATTTATCTCTGCAAAGGTGCCAATCGGAACAATGGCGGTAATACCCTGGTTTCCGCTCCCCGCGATAGCCGCTACCGGAAAATCCAAACCATTCATTCGCACATCACAGGCTGCCGAAGTGAGAATCTTTATTCGATTGAATAGATGCAAATTGGATGTTTTTGCTTTTGTATCCCCATATATTTCCTGCAAAGCCGCGCCAAAAAAATTAACCCCTACCTCTTTTAAACCTGCCCGGGCTATTTGCATATTCATTTCCCAGCTGTCACTTAGAAATTCAATTTCTTTGGGATCAATTTCATGTATAAATTTGATTATTGCAGCCAAATCCAATCCATCAAGGGCGCTTCCTTTGTAATTACCTGCTCCGCAGGGATTGCAAAGAATTGCATTTCCGTTATGCTCCAAACAAACGACATTCGTATGGTTTCCTGTAATCAGACAGCGACCGTGATCGCTGTCAGTCTTTATACAAACATCAATGTATAGGCCAAATTGCTCGCGTATTTTTATTTCAATTAATGACGCGTTTACCATTTTTATGGCTTTACCAATGTCATCTTCATTGATGTCCTTTAAAACCTCCAATTGGTATTGCGGTTTCCCGGCAATCACGCCCAATGCCACCGCATAGTCAAGCCCTTTTAGGGTTGTCCTAGGAATCGTAACTCGCAGACAATTTTTATAAAAATTATTATCCACCAAAACCGTTATTGACTTAATTTCACCGGATGTTTTTTCCCTTGCCAGCGCTCCCGCATAGGCCAAAGCCACAGGTTCAGTGCAGCCCAAAGCCGGCTGTATATTGCTTTTTAAAATGTTTAGTACAGCTTCCTCGTTCAAAATATAATCACCTGCTTCTTCATATTCATCAACTGCTGTATCCTTGTTAAATACAAACAGCAATATGCATGCCATGTCTGGATTGCGGCGCTGCAATTGCTTTTTCAGGAAAATCACTGTTACGCAAACCGGAAACTTTATCATATTGATAAATATAGCCGTCCGGAATTAGCCCTATGCTCCCTTTTCTTCCCGCAATCCCGGTATTATCATATTGATAATAAGCATTTATTATAGTTACCAAATGTCTAAATCGTTCAATAGCAGGAGAAGTTTAAGGATAAGCGAAGTATATTGAATAGGTTGCCAAATGCCAAACAACAGGGCTTGCTCGCCAGGTTTATGGGGAATACTGCCTGTGATCCTGAGGAAGGGGTTTTCATGCAAAACATTGCCGAAGTTATTGCAAGTGTATTGAAATTAGATGTAACTATTGTAGACAAAAATTTGAGCCGGGTCGCCGGCACGGGCTATTATTTTGATAAAGTGAACACATTAATACCCTGTGGCTCTTCTTTTGATTTTGTACTAAGCACCGGCAAGAAGATGGTAATATCCAATGTGGGAGATGGCCTATGTCAGGGATGTTCAATGCGGGAGAGTTGCGTTGAATTGGCCCATGTATGTTGCCCCATATGTATCGAAGAAAAACCAATCGGCGTCCTGGGCCTGGTAGCCTTTGATTCGGAACAACGCAGCCGTTTGTTAAATGCATTGAATGACTATGAGGATTTTTTAGATCAAATATGTAATTTAATTGCCGCAAAAATTCGCGGAGATGAAACTATCGACGAATTGCTGGCGGCGCATAGCCAGATCAGCATTATTATGCAGACTGTCAATGAAGGCATGATGCTTGTTAATGATCAGGGTCGGGTAACTTATTGCAACAAGGCTTCGGAAATCCTTCTTGAAACCCCCGCCGGGCTTATTGTTGGTCGGCACATTAAAGAAATATTCAACGATACCGAAATGGACTGGTCAAAACCACTGCAAGAGGATTTTGAATTCAGAGAAGTAACCAGGGTGGAACAAAATCATAGAATCAGTTGCTTTGTTACCAACAAGCCCGTGCAGGTAGACCATAAGTACCTTGGAGCGGTCCTAACCTTTTACACGGCAAGCACCGTACACAGGTTGGTGGGGGAATTTTCCAGTGATCAGATAGATCATAGCTTCAATACTATCCTCGGCAACAGCAAGGCCATTGTAGAATGTAAGCACCAGGCCGCTTTGGCGGCAAAAAGCAACTCCACCGTCTTGATTACCGGCGAAACGGGCACCGGCAAGGATCTGTTGGCGCGTGCGATACATAGTTCCAGCAGTAGAAAGGAAAAAGCTTTTATTGCCATAAACTGCGCGGCTATTCCGGAAACACTGCTGGAGAGTGAACTTTTTGGTTATGAGGAAGGGGCATTTACCGGGGCAAAAAAGGGGGGGAAACCGGGTAAATTTCAATTGGCCGACGAGGGCACCCTGTTTCTTGATGAAATTGGAGACATGCCCCTATTTTTGCAAGTTAAATTATTGCGTGTACTTCAGGAAGGCTCTGTAGAGAGGGTAGGAGGGGTAAATAAAATCCCGCTCAATGTGCGTATTATTGCCGCTACCAACCGCAATTTGGGGGAGCTTACAAAGCACGGTGAGTTCAGGGAAGATCTTTTTTATAGAATTAATGTTATTCCCATCGAGATCCCCCCTTTGCGCGAAAGATCCTCCGATGTTAGGATTCTTATTGATCATTTTTTGGAACATTACGGCAAACTGCTGGAGAAGCCATACCTGCGTTTCTCACCGGAAGCGCTGCAACTTTTGTGCAATCACAATTGGCCCGGTAATGTGCGGGAGTTGGAAAACATTGTGGAATATGCTGTGAATATGGCCACTGCAGGTAGAATTACCGTTGAAAATTTACCTAAAAAATTACAAATAGACAAAGATACGGAAGCGGTTACACCTCTGGCGGAATTGGAAAAAAAGGAACTGCAGAAGGCCCTTAACTATTTTGGAAATACTACAGAATCCAAGAAAAAAATATCATCTGCCCTCGGAATCAGCATCGCTTCGGTATATCGTAAATTAAAACTGCACGGCTTGGCTTAACCGCCTGCTTCAGTTCTAAACTGGTTTAAAATAGACAAATAATCATCCGGCGTATCCAGATCCATCAATATTTCCGGTGCATCCACTTCCACCGGACAAAGATCACGATCGCTCAAGCAATGGAGCAACTGGCTTCCTCCCCGGTCTCCCTTTAGCTCCATCAACATGGGCCAGGTCCGGCGATCAAACAGCACGGGGTTTCCCCGGCGGCCCCGGTAAGTGGGATATACGGCCAGGGGAAGACGGCTGCGGTAGCGTTCAAGCAAACTGCTATAGACCCGGGCCGGAATAAACGGCTGATCCCCCAGTATAAACATGGCTCCCTGGGAGGTGGCAGACACCTGAGAAAGCCCTGCCTGTAAAGAGGTGGAAATCCCCAGCTGCGCACGTTCGTTGATCACAACCTTCAGCTTGAACCTGGACAGGCGTGCGCCCAGCCAGGCTGTTTCCGGGTTGATCACCACAATGATCTCACCGTCACTAGACCGGATCAGGTTTTGCAGGGTCTGTTCCAGCACGGTGGAGTCGCCAAGTTCCAGGGTCATCTTGTCTTTGCCCATGCGCCTGGACAAACCGGCTGCCAGCACCACCCGGGACACCTCCGGCGCCGCCCTTTCCCCGCTTATGCCGAAAATAAATTGCAGGGGCACCGGCCGGCAGGCAGAGGTAAAAACAATATGGCGAATATCATCAATGCCCGCCGTCAAATCGGCTATTTTTGTTATTATCCCGGGATCAGAAATCAGATCTGCCTGATTGAATACCGGCACCGTGCGGGCTCCCGGGGCCTGGCGGCAGCCCAGTTCAACCATCCATTTCATGCCGCGTACCAGGTGCTCGGCGGTGATGGTTTCACCCATCTGCATCCGGGCAATTATCGAAAATAGTTCCGGCCGGTGGACTGTCCCCGGGCTCAGGGCGGTTCCCAAACCGATCAAACCCATTACCGGCAGGGCTAGGCCGGAATCTGGGGGCAGTACCGGCTCATGGGAGGCATACCCTTTAAGCGGTTTTCTCGCCGCCCCGTCGCATTCCGCTAAAGCAAAGGATACTTCCGGCTCCGAGACGATCCGCCCCGGCCAGGAAGGATCTATCCCCTTGAGCTTGCCTTCCGGCAGCAGACCTGCGGCCAGGACTACCGGATCCCTCCCGGCGGGCAGTAGTCTCAATTTGCGGACAACTTCAGTCAGCGTTCCGGCCAAGATCAGGGGGAAAGAAGGATGTTGGAAGATCTTGGTGGTGGTGGTTACTACTACCTTTTTCTCCCCTCCGGCCAGTTCGCCCGCCAGCAGATACAGCAGGGATGTTTTTCCCCCGGCCCCGTATATGGATATTATTTCTTTCTGCTTGATCCCCAAACAGGATGAAAGCAGCAAATTATTCATCTTTCGCCTTCCCGATTGTTTTACCCCATGGCCTCAAAATATTTGTCAAACAGCTCCAGAAACAGATGCCGGGCTTCTTCCTGAAACAAGGCGAACTTCATTACCAGACCCCTCCCCTCCGGGGTCAGTTCAGAGCCTCCCCCTGAGTTGCCGCCGATGGTTCTGGTAAGCAGCGGAAACCCCAACCGCCTTTCCAGCAAATCTACCAGCCGCCAGGCCTGGCTGTAAGACATGCCGATCTCTTTGGCCGCGGCCCTGAGAGACCCGGTCCGTTCAACCCGGTTCAAGATATCGCAGGGGCCGTCCCCAAATACCTTTTTTCCCCGGTCCTCCAGCCAGATCTTGCAACCGGGCTCAAGGTTCATTTTGTTCACCCTTGGCTTCCGGGGTGCGGCCATCAAATACCCGCCTCCGGACCGCAATGATCTCCGAAAGAATACTGACCGCAATTTCGGCAGGGGTCTCGGCCCCTATCTTGAGCCCGATAGGAGCATGAACCCGGTCCAGATCTTTGGGATCGACCCCCAGATCACGCAAGTTGCTGAATGTGGCCTCCACCTTTTGGGCACTGCCGATCATTCCCAGATAGGGGACAGGTGAGCCGATGGTTTTTTCAAGGGCCAGCTGATCGTATTTATGGCCGCGGGTAATTATGGTGATATAAGTCTGCGGTCCAATATGGGCCTGTTCCAGCAACTCTCCGATTTCCCCTACCAGCAGTTGGTCGGCGGAGGGAAAAAGATCGCGGTTGCAGAACTCCTCCCGATCATCCAGCACGGTTACCGCAAGGCCGATCATTTTGGCCATTGCCGCCAGGTGCTGGGAAATATGCCCCGCCCCCACTATAAGCAAAGTTTCGGGAGTCAGAAAGGGTTCAATAAACAACGCCGCTTCCCCGCCGCAGATCATGCCGGCACTTTCCCCCTCCCGGGCAGTCAACTGCCTCTGATAGAGGCGGCAGCAGTTTTTTTCCATCACTTCGAGGGCAACCTGTATCGCCTCTTCCTCCAACTCTCCTCCCCCCACGGTACCTGTTTTTCTCCCCCGGGAATCCACCAGCATTTTAAAACCAACCCTGGCCGGGGCGGAGCCTTTTGTCTCCACCACCGTTACCAATGCCGCCGGTTCCCCTTTTTCAACTGTTTTCAACAGCTCCCGATACACTTCCAGCACCTTCAATTACCTCCTTTGCCGAAAGAACAGTTGGGAAAACGACAGGGCGAGCAACCCCGGCAAAGCCCTCCGTGCCCCAATTTGGAAATATGCCGGGCAGTAATTTTTTCACCGGTTAAAATGCGGGGCAGCAGAACATCGAGTATGGTGGTTCGAAAATACATGGCGCAGGCCGGCAGTCCTATAACCGGAATCTCGCCCAAGTAGGAGAGCATGAACATGGCCCCCGGAAGCACCGGCGCGCCGTACTTTACCAGCTCCGCCCCGGACAGTTTGATCCCGGTGGGGGTGACATCATCCGGGTCTACCGACATTCCCCCGGTCACAATTACCATCCGGCATCCTTTTTCCAGAAGCTTATTGATGGCCGCAGCAATCCGGGGAGCATCATCATCCACGTAAAGCAGGTGAGGATCATCCAGGCCAAAATAAGCCGCTTTCCCTTTAATCACGGGAGCAAATCCATCCTTTATCCTGCCGTTTTTTATTTCATGACCGGTAATAATTACTCCCAGGCTTATTTTGTAATACTGAAGAACACTGAGCGGATAACAACCCGGTGAGCAGATCTGCTCCACCTGCCGGATAGTATGATCGGAGACCACCAACGGTATTACCTTTACCCCGGCAACCTTTTCCCCCTTGTCGACCGGTGAATTGGTATGAATGGTGGATACAACCACCTCCGGAAGACTGTTTAAGGCATTTATCTGTTCAACATCGATCTTTAAAAGCCCTCTTTGAAGAGAAACCAGGTTTATACGGCCCTCGGAGGGTCCCTCCAGCTGCAGCCCGGAACCGGCCAGCATCCGGGCAATTTTCTCCCCCGCTTCATCCTCATGGAGATCGCCGGGTTCCAGTTCAATGGAATAGATATGCCGCTTTCCCAGATCCAATAAAACCGGTACATCCTCCGCCGTGATCCGGTGGCCCTTTTTGAACCGGGGCCCCTTGAAGGTCCCTTTTTCTATTTTGGTAATATCATGACAGATTATTTTGCCAATGGATTCTTCGGTTTTATAATTACTGATTTTCATCTTTTCACCTCGTTTGCCTTGAACAGCTTTTGCTCACAAAATCTTGCCCAAATCCTGAAAGCGCGACCATGATCGTTATTTGTTTGTAAGCATAACGGTCTTAAAAAAAATATTCAGGGCAGGAAATGCAACACCGCCTCCAGCACACCTCCTCCCACGGCTCGGGCCTTGTCGGAGATGGACCGGAAGTCAACCTCCGCCCCTCGGGGATCTACATCTCCCACCTTCATTCCCTTGCTTGCCGGGAGGCCATTATAGAGCAGACCCCGCACCAGACCGTCGGTTCCCGCCGCCACGGGAATGCGGCCTACCTCCGCCACCGGCTGGCCCGTTTCAACCAAATCGCCAATTTTGACCAGAGCTTTGAATATCCCATCCGCCGGCGCCCGGAGAAGCCTTCCCGCCGCCACCCCGGAAACCCCCCCCGGAATACCGGTATTTTCGGCAGCGCTTCCCTGGTAATATACTTTTCCCAGATCGTGCCCGCGCTTGGTCTCTATTACGGCGTGAACCTCCTGCCCGGCTTCAAATCCCGGCCCCAGTCCGATTACCACCCGGGCATCGCCGATCCTGGTGGTGGTGGCTGTTTTGGCCATTACCGCATCCACCAGCACCTCCGGCTGAAGTTTCTGCACCAGGCAAGACTCCGGATCGATCAGCACTGCTATCTCCCGGCCATCGATCACCCGGTAAGCCTCCTCCGCCGTGGCACAAAGCCTGGCCCGAACCCCTTCCACCTCAAAAAGCCCTTCATACACTGCCGAGGAAAAGGCTACTGTGCGCCTCACTGTGAGGGGCCGGGGAAGTTCCAGCATGATCTGCCGGAAACCGGCCCTGTGCAGGCGGTGTGCCACCCCCGAAGCCAGGTCCCCCGCTCCCCTGATAATTACCGTCTGTGAAAATTTCATCGATATTTAACAACCTTTCCGGATTAATTTGTCGCCATGGGGATAGGCCTGGGCTTAAGATATGTCCCCGCGATTTGGTAACCCCTATTTGTTTTCCTTTGAGTAAATCCCTTTAAATCCCCCTAAATCCCCCTTTAAAAAAGGGGGACTTTTTCGGCTGCCCCTTTAAAAAAGGATGCCTCTTGGATTATCATCTGGAATAAATTGCCTCACTGCCCTTTTAAAAAGGGATACCTTTTTTGGCTTATCACTTATCATTTAAAATGAATTGCCTCACCTTGCTCTTTTATTAATAAGAAGGATTTGTTTTGCTTACTCCTTAAAAAGACTTAATTGCCTCACCTTGCCCTTTTATGGGGGGACTTTTTCGGCTGCCCCTTTAAAAAAGGGGGCCGGCTTCTTTCATTTTTATCCCTTTCGCCGTAAATCTAAAAATCCCTGCCCCTTGGCCAAGGGGCAGGGACCACAAAATATTGTTTATTTTTGATCCTTGATCGCCTGCAGCACCCTTTCCGGAGTCAGGGGGAAGGTAGTCAACTCGATCCCTATCGCGTCGGCTACTGCGTTGGCAATGGCGGGACCAACGGCAATCATAGGTTGCTCACCGATCCCGCGCACCCCAAAGGGACCGTCTTTTTCCGGTGTTTCCAAGGCAAATCCCTTTAGATAAGGGGTGTTCTCAATAGTTGGTATCTTGTAGTCGGTAAAGTTCGGATTTAAAATTCGGCCTTGGTCCAACTTGATCTCCTCATAAAGGGCGGTCCCCAGACCCATAATAGTCCCCCCGTGGATCTGAACCAGGCATTGCTGCGGGTTTACCGCCTGCCCCACATCCAGAGCCGTGGCCAACTGCAGGACAGTGATTTCACCAGTTTCCGGGTCTACCTCCACCTCGGCTGCAGTAGCTCCAAAGGTCCAGAACATGCCTGGATTCCCCTGCCCGGTTTCGGGATCAAGATTGGTCATCTTGGAAGGAATATATGATCCCCGGCCGATGATCGGCCCATGGATCCCCTCGCCGGTAGGCTTTTTATAGCTGTCGGCCAGGATTCTCAAAGGAACCTGTTTCGATCGGTCCTTTTTCCAGTATACCGTGTCATCTTCCAGTTCCATTTCCCCGGCCGGCACCCCCAGCTCCAGTGAACCCAGTTCCAGTATCTGCCGGCGGGCATCTTCCGCGGCCTTTATCACCGCATGCCCCAAAGCATAGGTGGTCCGGCTGCCTACGGTCTGCCACTCGTAGGGACTGTAATCGGTATCGGGAATACGGATGGCAAATTTCTCCACCGGGATTTTCAATGTTTCAGCGGCAATCTGGCACATGGCGGTCAGCATGCCCTGCCCCATCTCGGTTGCGCTTACCGAAAGATGAACGGTACCGTCCTCATTAATCCGGATAATCGCCGAGGAGGAAGCATTGCTGGGCTGGGCCGGCGCTTTCACCAGACCGGCCAGACCTTTTCCGCGGAATTTCCCGCTATCCCGCTTACGCCACTCCACCGCTTCGGCTGCCGTCCGCAGGCAGTTCATAAAAGATGAATCCTCTATTTTCTGTCCGGTAGCGGTAGTGGATCCCTCTTTCATTCCATTGAGGAGACGCACATCCAGCGGGTCCAGTCCCAGTTTTTTAGCAATTTCATCCATTTGCCGTTCAATGCCCCACTGCATCTCGCACATGCCAAAGCCCCGCACCGGGCCGCCTACCGGGTTGTTGGTATAAACACAATAAGAATCCGTCTTGATATTTGGAATATCATACGCCCCGGCAGAGCTGTAAGCCGCCGCTCGGGTAATATTTACACCATATTCGGTGTAAGCCCCCCCGTCCCAGATCATTTTGTACTCCATGGCCGTGATCCGGCCATCTTTGCGCACCCCGGTTTTCAGGTGGCCATACATCGCCTGGCGGGTAAAAGTGCACTGCATATCTTCTTCCCGGGTGTACACTACGCGCACGATGTATCCGGGGCATTTTCTGGCCAGGGGTATAACCAGCCCCTCCATGGTGGCCCCGGCTTTGCCGCCGAACCCGCCGCCGATATAACTGGAAACGACTCTAATTTTGTGCAGGGGCATCCCCAGACATTTGGCCAACAGTTGCCGCACGGTAAACGGAGACTGGGCGGTGCTCCAGACCGTCAACTTACCGTCAAAGCCCCATAGAGCGGCCGCTTTATGGGTTTCTATGGTCACATGCTGCATCTGAGGAACATAGTAATCCCCTTCGATGATCAGATCTGCCTCGGCAAATCCCTCTTCCACATTCCCTTTGCGGATTTTGCTGTGATTGCTGATGTTTGTTCCCGCTTCAGGGTAAAAAATAGGAACAACCTCGTAGCTCCCCAGATCCTCATGAATCAATGGCGCGCCGGGTTTCATCGCCTCCAGGGGATTGAATACCGCCGGAAGTTCTTCGTATTCCACCTGGATCAGATCTACAGCCTGTTGGGCTATATCTTCCGTGGTGGCAGCAACCGCGGCCAGCGGTTCTCCGAAAAAGCGGACCTTATCCACGGCAAAGAAAGTCCGGTCAACCAGATAAAGCCCCACCCGGTTACGGGAACATTCTTTCCCGGTCGCTACTGCCCTTACGCCCGGCAAAGCCTCCGCCCGGCTGGTATCTATCCGTTTTATCCGGCCGTGGGGGATAGTCGATTTTTTAATTTTGGCATAAAGCATGGGGGCCATGCTCAGATCCTCAATATATCTGGCACTGCCGGTCACCTTTTCCTCCGCTTCTATCCGGGAATATGTTTTCCCCACATAGGTTAAGGATGGCATATTTTCTCCTCCTTTCCTCCTTACTTGGAGCAGGCTTTGATCGCCTGCCGGATTTCCTGATAGGCCCCGCAACGGCACAGGTTGCCGCTCAGCGCCTCGCTGATCTCCTCATCATCCGGATTGGGGTTCCGGTTTAACAGGGCCCGGGCTGAAATAATCACCCCCGGCGTGCAGTAGCCGCATTGAAAGGCGGCGTGATCGATAAATGCCCGCTGAACCCGATCCAGCTCTCCATTTTTAGCCAGCCCTTCAATGGTTACCAACTCTTTCCCTTCCAGCTCCGCCGCCAGCACCAGGCATGAGTTTATCGGCACCTCATTCAACAGCACCATACAGGCGCCGCACTCCCCTACCTCGCATCCTTCCTTGGTTCCGGTAAGTTTCAGCTCTTCCCGGATGAAGTTGAGAAGGGTCTGCTGGGGACAGACCTCCCGGATCTCCTTCATACCGTTAACAGTAAATGAAATGGTCAGCTTTCCGGACATGAGCACACCTCCCTGGTCTCTTCCAGTCCGCGGCGCACCAGAACTTCAGCCAGATGGTAGCGGTATTCCCTGGAGCCCCGCAAATCCGTGATGGGAGAAATGTCATTCTTGACCAGTCCGGCCGCTTGGGACAGATCTGTTATGTTATCCGCATTGATTGCTTTTTCTACCGAAACAGCTCTAACCGGGGTGGGAGCTACCGCTCCCAGGGCGATTCGGACCTCCCCGCGCCATCTCTGGACGGCCACCCCTACCGTAGCCAGATCCACCGAACGGGTCCGGGAGATTTTCTTGTAAACCCCTTTTCCCTGGGGGTAGGGCCGGGGAATAACCACTGCCGTTACCAGTTCTCCTGCCTTGAGGGCACTTTTCCCGGGACCGGTAAAAAATTCTTCGATGGGAACGCTGCGCCTTCCGTCCGGTCCGGCTATCTTGACCCGCGCCCCCAGGCAGTACAGGGGAGCGGCGGTATCCGCTGCCGGGGAGGCATTGCAGATATTTCCCACCAGGGTAGCCCGGTTGCGGACAGAATAAGAGCCGATGCTGTGGCAGCCTTCCGCCAGAACCGGCACATTTTTTCTCACCGGATCGAACCGCAGGATCTGATTCAGGGTTACCCCGGCGCCGATAGTAATTCCGTCCTGATCTTCTTTCAGTATTTTCAGCTCTTCAATGTCCTTGATATCCACCAATTGCCGGGCTTTGAATTTGCCACCCCGGATTCCCACCAGCAGATCCGTGCCACCGGCCAACAAATAAGTGCCCTCCGTTTCCAGCCACTTCATGGCCTGGGAAAGGTCGGAACACTTTTGATAAGTAAACGGCATCTCCTTTTTTCACCTCCACCAGTATTTAATAGCGGGGCAAGAATAAGGTTTGCCCAGACAAGCGAATGATCCGCAGATCATCCTATTTGGCCAGCTCCTTCAGCGCCTCCACAAAGATCTCCATCGGCGGCAGAACAACGCCCGCCCCGATCTGCCCCACACCGGGTTCCTTGTGGGCAATACCGGTATTAATTCGGGGCAGAATCCCTTTCTCCACCACTTTTAGGACGTCGATACCGGTGGGGGTGCCTTTAAAATCAAGAGCCGGGATATTGAAATTCTTGTTCTCCGCAAACGTAATCTCATACATCTCATTGGTAGCTTCATAAGCCATGCTGGGTTTCCCGCCAATGAAATTGACAATCGCCGGCGCTGCGGCCATGGCAAACCCGCCGATACCCACGGTTTCCGTGATCACGGAATCCCCGATATCGGGATTGGCATCATTTGCGGTAAACCCGGAGAAATAAAGCCCCTTCGGGGTCTGGCAGGGCGCGGTAAACCACTTGTCACCGGTGCCGCTGACCCGGATTCCAAACTCGGTACCGTTGCGGGACATGGTGCTCACGATGGAACTGCCCTCAATACCATGGGCGGCTACGGCCATGGTCTTGCAGGAGGCCATGATCGCGTTGAGGGACGTCAGATCGTTGCTATGCATAAAGGCCAGCACTTCCGCCGCGGCGGTAGGTTTGATCTCTTTGAAAAAGGGGCAGGTATTGGTCAGGTCAAGACGCGGGGTATCATATTCGCGCCGCCGGCCAAACTCAGTCTCGGCGATATAGGGGGCCACGGTGCGGATAAACAAAGAAGTGGTGGCCCGGTTGCGGTTGTGTCCATCATCCCCCATATGCAGGGCCTGGGCAATGATCGATTTTATATCAACCCCCCCGGAGAGCTTGACCGCTTCTTTCAGCACAGTGGCATAAACCTCATCCAGCCAGCGCAGACGCCTGAGTACCCCCTCATCGTAAGCGCCATAACGAAGAACTTTCCCGTATCCTTCATTCATGTTGGAAAAAGTGTACCCGCCATGCTCTTTATCTTCAATAATAAACACCATCTGAGAAGGGGTGGTTACTCCGGCCATGGGCCCCACCGCATTGTAATGGTGGCAGGGAGCATACTCGATATCCCCGGAAGCAGCCAGTTCCCGGGCTTCTTCCACATTACGGGCCTTTTTTTCATGGATTAAACCCCCAATAATCGCACCTTTCAGTGGCCCGCTCATGTTTTCCCAGGATATGGGGGGGCCGGCGTGAAGAATCAGGTTGTCCTTCATGCCCGGAATGACATCTCTGGCCCGTCCAATATCCACCCATACGGGGCGGGAACTCATCATCCTTTCTACAGCTTTGAGATTTGCCTGATCTACACTCATTTGATGGAACCTCCAGTTTCAAATTTGAGTGGTGCTGCCGCCTTCAGGCGGCAGCACCGGGAGCCCGATAACTTACCGGATAACCATGCTGACTACTCCAGAAAGGCCACCACCCGGGCAAAAGCCGATTCGCCGCCCTTGAACTTGAAGGGGAAACAACCGATATTGAGCCTTTTGTTTTGCAATTCCGGGGCGCCGATATCGCCGCCCAGATTTTCCATATGCAGACAGTTGTGTCTAAACAGGGCATTGTGGGTCAACTGGTAATGATCTTCGGGGAAAAGCTTATCCACCGCTTCTTTGCCCCCAAACCTTTTTTCCGCTGCTGCCCGTACCCGGTCACACTGTCCGAAAGTTCCCTTGCCCAAAAACCTGCCGATGGGCAGATTCATGGGGTGATCAGTGGATACGGCGTCTACTCCCCAGATCTTTATCTTTTTGTCCAGCAGCCATTGCACCATATCAGGATGAGCGCCGGGATGATAATGTATATATCTTTCTTCATCGGCTTCGGGCCCCAAGGCCGCGTATCTGTACCAACCGGTATGCAGCACCAGAAGATCGCCTTCTTTAACTTTCACTCTTTTTTCAATCATTTCGGGAGTATAGGCAGCCAGGTCATCCATCTCGTCCCTCAAGTCCACGATAACCCCCGTTCCGTACAGCCATTCCAGGGGGATCTCGTCAATGGTCATCCCGTCGGTAATGAAATGGCGGGCTGAATCCAGGTGGGTTCCGATATGCAGCGAAGTCTTGATATATTGGGCATTGACTCCGTGTTCCACTTTTCTTTTGAAATACTTGACTTCAAAGGGAGGATAATAGGGCCAAAAGGTGGTATCCTGATTCAGGGGCTGTGAAAGATCATACAATTTCATAATTGATTACCTCCTGATTGTAATTGTGAAACCTTTATTTTCCACACCACAACTGTTTCCGGCAAAATATTTTTCAGGGACAAACCACCTCCCGGGTACATATTTGCAATGCCTTAAAATCGAATCCCAATCGCAAATATTAAAACTGTTATTTCAATTTATCCAGAAGCCTGAGCAGGTTTTCATCCCCCATTGCCGGCGGCTTCCATAGAACATGCACCACCGGCGCCCCTTTCAGCTTCAGGCTTTCGGCAAACCCCTCCAGGCCGAGGTTGATGACCTTGGGCCCGGCGGTAAAAAGCTGTTGAATATTGGTTGGCGATTGGCCAGTCATGGTTATCCCCCCTGTTAGAATTCAAGTACCGCCCCTGCAAACAGCGCTGCCTCGGCATTGCTGGGCAATACGTGCACCTTGTTTTGAATGAGTTTTTTCACCTGTTCCCGGCGGTTCTGGGGATCGTCGTCCGTGCCGCATACGGAGGCCACAAACACCGGAGCGCTTCCCCCGGTTTCCCGGCGGGCCCGGTCGATGGCCTCCAGGGCTGACCCGGCCGGATCGGGGTGGGCATTATATCCCAACACCAGATCCAACATTATTACTGCCGTCCGGGGATCCTTTGCCTCGGCCACAATCCGTTGGTTGCGGACGGTGGGATCTATCATCGGATGAAGCCGCCCCTGAGTAAACTCGTCATCCCCAAAATCAATAATGGTATGTCCCCGGCTGTGGTAGGCGTCTTCCAGGGCCAGCTCGGGATCCAGGGACACATTGGAATAGATAGCCCCCAATTTTTTTTGCAGTAAAACCATTGTTTCGTAGGCCAGCGTGCCCCCCGAAAACAATCCCCGGAAAAATTTCCGATCCCCGGTGAGCAGGCTTCTTTCTTTCTCCGCAGCCTGCTTTACCCGGCAGTTCATCTCTTCCGGGCGGTAGTTCTGCTTTCTCAAGGCTGCCACGGCCCTGGCAGCCGCTTCTTTCAGAGTCTGCGCGGGTTCGCAGCCAGATGAAAGCACCTGCTCCGGGCTGGCGCCGATAAAATTCACGATCACCGGTTTCGGGCTGCCGGCAGCCGCCTGAAGCACCTTGGAGGCAACCTGCGGCTCCGGAGGCTTGGAAACAATCACAATTATCCTGGTGGAGGGGTCCGAAATTAAGGCCTCGAGGCCCATGATCATGGTAATCCCGCCCACCTCGCCTTTCAGATCCCGTCCCCCGGTACCGATCCCATGGGTAATGCCTTCCCCCAGGTTATGGATCAAGGTGGAAACCTCCTGCAAGCCGGTGCCGGCTGCCGCCACAATTCCTATCCCTCCGGCCCGGACCTCATTGGCAAAAGCCAGCGGAGTGCCGTTAATAATGGCGGTACCGCAATCGGGTCCCATTACCAGCAATCCTTTCTGCCGTGCTTTCTGTTTGAGGGCTTTTTCATCGGTCAGCGGAACGTTGTCGCTGAAAATCATCACGTGCAGCCCGGCCTCCAGGATACGCTCCGCCTCCCGACGGACATGTCGGCCGGGAATGGAGAGAAGAGCCAAATTGGCCTCGGGGAAATGCTTCAGGGCGGTGTCAAAAGTCCTGGGAACAAATTCACCGGCCGCCTGATCATGTTCCACCGGCCTGTTCAGTTCCTCCAGAGCCTGGTTGACAGCTGCCTCTGCCTGACACGGGGTGGCCGCGTTGACCGCGATGATCAGGTCATTGGCTTCCGCTTCCCGTTCAATTTGTTCGGTGAGAAGGCCGCTGGTCTGTAGAAATTTCTTGTTATGATCGGTTCCTACAATTATCTCGGCTCCCAGTACTCCCTCCTGCTCCCGGATCAAACTCGAAAGGCGCATCAGGTAAACCGAATCTCGGAAACAGTTTTTATAAATGTGTGTTTTTATAGACATTGAATCCTTCCCCCTTGATTTGAGGTGGTCTTCACCCTTTAGGCTACCGGGGCCTAGGCGTTTTTGAGGCTGGTTTTCCATGTAGTACAGTGCTCATTACCCGGGTTTTTGCGGGAAACAGACTGCGGTTCAATGGTATGCCCTCAATACTTCAAATATTCTCAGCCAGATCACTTGCTCAAGGCTCGATCTGGGTTCCGGCCTTACCTTCTACGGCAGAAACTGCCTGTTCCAGTGAGGTAATAACTGCCCTTTTCCCGGATTTACATGCAAACCGGACCGCCGCTTCCGCCTTGGGGCCCATGCTGCCATCGGCAAAGTGTCCCTGCCGAATATATTCTCTCATCTGGGCCGCGCTCACCGTCCCCAGCTCCTGCTGATCCGGCTTCCGGTAATTGAGAAAAACCTTTGGCACATCAGTCAACATTAAAAACAGCTCTGCGCCCACGATTTCCGCCAGCTGCTCACCGGCCAGATCTTTGTCGATTACCGCTTCCACACCCTGCACAGTACCTCCCGGCTCCCTGATGACCGGTATGCCCCCTCCTCCGGAGGCTATCACCAGGCAGGAACTCTCCACCAGCGTTTTGATGGTATTCCCTTCAAATATCTCCAGGGGGAAAGGGGAGGGAACAACCTTTCTCCAGCCCCGCCCCGAATCTTCCACCCATACCTCGTTTTTCTCCACAGAATTTTTGAGAGCCTCCTCCCTGGAGTAGAACGAACCTATGGGTTTCGTAGGGTTGGCAAAAGAAGGATCATTTTTGTCCACTACCACCTGGGTGATAAGGGTAACCACCGCTTTGTTTATCCGGTGGCGAATCAGCTCATTTGTTAACTGCTGCTGCAACATATACCCGATCTGCCCCTGACTCATTGCCCCACAGATGTCAAGGGGCATGGGAGGGGTTTTTTGTCGCGACAGCTCGTTTTGAAAGTGAATCTTGCCTACCTGCGGTCCATTGCCGTGAGTAATTACCAGATCATGTTCTCCAATCAGCTTGACCAGTTGCCGGCAGGCGACGGCAATATTTTCGTACTGTTCTTCGGCAGTCCCCAATTGTCCCGAAGTCAGCAGCGCGTTTCCTCCAAGGGCTACTACGATTCTCATTATCACTTAAACCTCCCAGATCAATTGTGCAGCTGCAAACCCGCTCCCGCTGCCAATTCCAATCATAACACCCGGGGCTGGAGGTCTGGAATTAATTTTCTATTGTTAATATTATATGCAAGCAGAGGCTCTTCCTTTAGTTTATATAACCAAATCGCAGGTAATTGTTTGTGTAAACAATACAAATAATATATTGACAAATGGTTTTTTCCCTGCTACTGTTTAGTTGCCCAATCATATCCGGAGGTGCCTGATGAAAAAACAGTACGGTATTACCGTGGAGGAAGCGCTCACTCTGGAAGTTGTAAACCGCCTCAATGTGGTCGGAGGAGGCCAGGGGCTGGAGCGTGTAATCAAACTGGTAAATGTTATCGAAGCACCCGATATTATGGACTGGGTTTTGGAAGGAGAATTTTTACTTACTACCGGTTACTCATTCCGAGAATTCCCGGAGTTGATGACCATGCTGGTGGCCAAAATGGCCCAAGCCAACAGTGCCGGGCTGGCCATCAAGCCCAAGCGGTTTATCAAAGAAATTCCACCCGATTTGATTGCCAGCGCCGACCGGAACGGTATTCCCCTGCTGGAAGTACCCTACGATCTTTCTTTTTCAGAGATTATCGCCCCCATTTTGGGGGTCATTGCCAGCAAACAAAACCAGGTCCTGCAAAAGTTGGAACAGGGTAACCGTAAACTGACGGAGATGATGCTTCACGGCAGCACCCTTGGGGATCTGTGTTACGAAACTTCCCTGCTCATCCATAACCCGGTAGCCATCATGGATATGGACGGGAAACTATACACCAGCCCGCTGTGTCCGAACAAAGAACAGTTTGAACTGTTTTTTTCCAAGGACAGCATTGAAGTAAAGAATGACAAGCTGCGTTTCGGCAATATCAAAGAGATCAAGTATTCCATGGAGTCCACTCCCGGGAAAGACATACCGGGTACCCTGCAGGCGGTTCGGATCCCCATTGTCGCCGACAAATCAGATTATGGGGATATTTACTGCATAATCAACAACCCGATCAGCGAACCGGATATATTGTTATTGGAAAGGGCCGCCACTATAGCCGCCCTTGAATTTACCAAACGCAAGGCTGTTTTTGAAATAGAAAAAAACTATCATAATGAATTTTTGGAAATTTTGCTGTCATACGACTCTGAAAATGAGGATGAAATTATCAGGCGTGCCGGCAGGTTCAATCTCAATCTTCAAAAACCGACCGCGGTTATAATCATCAATGATCAGTGGGAAAGCAAGGAGCGGGATTTGATCCCGGTTTCCTTGAAAGGCATGAACGAACAGACCGCCAAGGAGCAGCTGTTGACCATGATCCACAGCTTCAAGGGACTGCCCGACTGCAACCATTTGTTTGTGGGGATAAAAGGTGCGTATATTATTGTGGTGGTCCAACTGTGCGAGGAAACCCCTTCCGACAATTTGAAACATGTTGTTTCCAGCCTGTTGAATTTTCTGACCGTGAAAGCCGGTTTAAAAAACAACCATTATATCAAATTCGGAGTTGGCCGGCCGGGAGAGGGAATCGCCAATATCAAGCGGAGTTACCGGGAAGCCTGGGAGGCCCTCAGAATCGGACTCTTTTCCAACAAATCTTCGGTGATGTATTTTGACGATCTGGGTTTTTTTAAAATTTTGAGCGAAAAGAGCAGGCATGAGCTGGCAAAATTTGTAGATGAACTGCTTTATCCGGTGCTGGAATATGACCGGCAAAAAAACGGTGAACTGCTAAAAACACTGCAAACTTATTTTGAAACGAACCGTAATTTCAAGCTTACCTCCCAAAAGATATTTACTCATTACAATACCATTTTGTACCGGATAAGAAAGGTTGAAGAGTTGACCGGGATCAGCCTGAATAATCCCGAAGATTCCCTGAATGCAGAAATTGCGGTAAATATTCATAAACTGCTGCGCTCCGGCAAAAGCGGGCCCTAAGCAATTGGCAAAGCCTTTCACCATTTGTCCCCAATTTTAAGGGGTTGCCTCATTTCGAGACAACCCCTGATTCCTGCTGATTACCCAAACACCTTGACCCAGGTATTAACCGCTCACCGCTTCGGATTTTGCGGCTTCTTCATCGTGAATATAAGCGGTGATCCCGCGTTCGGCATCGGTGCCCGGAATAATATTATCCAGGATCAAGCCCAGAACTGCCGCTACCGCCATGCTGGTAGAGCAGATAGTGGTGATGATATCCGCCAACCAGGGCGCCCCTTCAATGACGATATTGGCGTCCGCAATATAGACCGGGACGCTCAAACCCATAAACAGGGAGAACCCGACGATCATTAGGTTGCGCATGGAGCTCATGTCTGCTTTGGCGGTATTGCTGAGGCCTACCGATGAAATAAGGCCAAACAGCGTGCAGTACAGAGCGCCGACAATGGGCTGGGGAATGGTGGCCACCAGGCCTCCAAATTTTCCTAAAATGCCCAGAACTACAAACACCACGGCGGCCACGTTAACCACATAGCGGCTGGCCACCTTGGTCAGACCTACCAGCCCGATATTTTCGGTATAACTGGTGCTGGCAAAACCACCAAAGATACCGGAGAACAAGCAGCCCACACCCTCAAACCCGATTCCCCGGTTGATCTGTTTTGGAGTGGGCCTGCCTACTCCCGCCGCGGCGGCAATGGCGTGATAATCGCCGTAGGATTCAATAATCGAACCCAGATAACCGGCTAGAATTATCAGGAAGAAACTAAAACTAAATTTTGGCAATCCCCAAGGGAAGATAATTTTCCAGCGGACCCAGTCCGCCACCTTTACGGCCGTAAAATCTACAAAGCCGGGGTTTGCCGGATCGAAGACACCGGTAACGGAGCAGATCACCGCCACCAGATAACCGATTACCACCGCCAGCAACACCGGGAACAGAGCAAAGAAAGGTTTTTTGGGGCCGATAATCAGCGAGAACAAGAAGCACAAAATCATTACCAGTATGGAGATGGGCCAGTTCCCACCGGCCCAGGGCGCACCCACACTGTACAGAGCCAACCCGATCAAGCAAATAACCGGGCCGATAACCACCGGAGTTACTATTCTTTGAAGCTTACCAATGATTCCTGTAAAACCAACTAAAATTTCTACCAGCGCGCCCAGAATAATAGCTCCGTTTATGTACGTCATGGTTATCGGTCCGCCTCCGGCAGCAGCGGTAGCAGCTATAATGCCGAAGAAAGGCCCTAAAAATGCAAACGATACCCCTTGGACGATGGGGAGCCTGGTGCCGAAGTTAACCTGAAAGAACGTGGCCACCCCGGAAGCAAGCATTGCACAGGCCACCATCACCGAGGTCTGGTAGGGATCCATCCCTATTGTGGCTGCCAAGAGCAAGGGCACGGCAACCGTGGCCCCAAACATGGTCAGCATGTGCTGAAACGCCAGACCCAGTGATTTGATAAATGGTTTAGGAATATCATCCAGTGTGTATATCATTTTTTCTGCATCCAACACGATATTATCACCCTCCTTACCTAATTATTTTTTCATAATTTTTTTTACGCTGTCTTGAACAGTATTCAAATAAAGCCTTTGGTCCTCACCCCTTCCCTGCATGATTTTTGCGACGGGTACACCTATTTAAACAAGTTGCGGAAGTTGGTATAGCCTAAATATTTAGACAGCGGTCTGAGGCATTATTTCCACAAGCCGCCGGATCAATCCTCTAGCAACGTTTAATAAAACAGATGTTATTCTTTTGTTTACTTTAGCTGAATGTTTTGACAGGTGGCAAAAAATTGTTCAATGTGTACCAGATGGCCGAAGCCAGATCATAACCGGTGCCGGAACCGATATCCAATACGCTGTTTATGCTCTTCTGAGCAAGGGTGCCGCCAAACATTCCCGACAGCAGGTTTCTCACCGGTTCCATGGACAAGCCGCGCCGGGCCATCTCCAGCATATGGGCCCCCATGCGCGTGGTGCAGGAGCCCGAGCCGGGTGGGTAGGGAGGGGGCGACCAACGAATATGGGTGGAATGAAAATAATAGCGGCAGGCCAGCAGGCATCCGTGAATCAAATCATCCCCGGAAGGGGAGGCTCCCTTGCCCAGGCCGCACAAATTACGAAAATATAGGGCAAATTTTTCTTTGTTTACGGTAAATGCAGCCTGAACCAGGGGAGGAAAGCTTTCCACCAGCTTGGCTCGAAAATAACTATCGCCGCCCCTAAATCCCAGCAGGACACTACTGTCCGGCGCCTCTTTGACCAGGGATAGCCGGTGGCGGAGAACGCCAAGTGAGCGGGCGATTGTTTCCCGATTGGCAACCGGAAGAGGGGGGGGATCAAACCGGCAGGCCGGGCTATCAGCCCAATTAATAACCAGCAGCCTGTTCATTCCCTCCAAGATGATCTTGCCGGACTGAAACCGGCCTGTGGATTGGGGATCGATCTGGCGCCGAAAGATGTTGAAATCCTCTTTTTGGAGACAGATCGCCGCCGGCCCTTTGTACAGGGCCGGATCGGCAATAGTCAGCAGGTGAGGCCAACCGCGGACATCAATATTCACTGCCCGCCGATGAAGAGACAGCACCTGCAACGGACCCTCTGTACGGCAATCCGCCAGATCGGCGGCATGCCATTCGGCGGCCATATACTTTGTTTCAATTCTATTCATATCTTGTTCACATTTTCGAATTTTTAGGGCTACAGGTTATGATTGAGATAATACTCAAAAATATTGCGATCCCGGCTGAATATCGTGGCAACCAGGGCCGCCCGGATCCACATCCCGTTGCGGACCTGCCTCCAGTAGGCCGCGCGGGGATCCTCGTCCACCTCGCGGGATATCTCCTGCCTTCTGGGCAGGGGGTGCATAATGATGGCATCCGGTTTCATCAACTTAACCTGCTTGCCGGTAATGGAATAATGAGCCAGATCCAGTTTTTGGCTGGTTCCATCTACTTCATCCCACTCATCCTGAAGCCTGGTCATGTAAATAGCGTCGACCTGGGGAATGATGCCCTCGAAATCCCCGGTCACCTCATAACAGACCCCGGCTTGATCAAGGCAGGATTTGAGATCATCGCCTATCTGAAAGCCGTCCGGTGCCACAAAGTACTGCTTGATCCCCTCATATTTGATCAATAGCTGGGACAGGGAACGAACGGTCCGCCCGCGCAGCAGATCACCTACAAAGGCAATCTGTTTGTTGTTGATCCCCCCCCGGCTCTGGAAACTGCGCTTCAAGGTATATATATCCAGCAGGGCCTGGGTGGGGTGCTGATCTTTACCTGAGCCGGCGTTGATTACCGGCACCGGCCGTTCGGTACGGTCCAGCAATTCAGAGATTGTTTCGGCAAAATTTGCCTTGTGATGGCGCATGATAATTATATCAAAATAAGAAGAAAATATGCGGACCGTATCCTCTTCCGACTCGCCTTTTATTTCAGAGGAGGTCTTGGGATCCCGGACCTCGGCGCACCTTATACCCAGGATCTGACAGGCACTGTAAAAGGAGAGAAAGGTCCGGGTGGAGGGTTGTACAAAATAAAGCATAGCCCGTTTATGATGCAGGGTCGACTCCAGAAATTCCATACCGGCTTTGGTGTTGGCAATTTCCCTGATTTTATCCGCCAGATTGCATATTTCTTCGATGAATTCCCGGCTAAATTGCTGGGCCTTAATACAGTGATAGATTTTACCTTTCTGTTTCAAGCCATACACTCCTTTGCCATAATATAACCGGCTGATTTTGGAGCTGATGTACAATGCCCCGGGCAGATGACAACCGCAGGGTCAGGCCATCAGATGATTTTTTCCTGTTGGAGCCGGGAGATCTCCGGCGAGCCATAACCCAAACTGTTCAGAATCTCCTCGGTATGCTGACCCAGGGCGGGGGGGGGCAAAGTGATCGCTCCCGGAGTGCCGGACAATTTTATAGGAATACCGAGCATCTTTATTTTCCCGGCAGTGAGATGTTCCCGTTCCACCACCATCTCCCTGGCGCTCACGTGGCTATCGGTCAGCACCTGATCCAAGGTGCGGATCCTACCGCAGGGAACGCCGGCCTGTTCCATAATTTCCATCCACTCGGCGGTGGTTTTTTCCACGGTAAACTGTTCGATTATTTTTTTTAGTTCCGCCGGATGCCGGTTGCGGCTGTTCATGTCCGAAAAGCGAGGATCCTGATTCAATTCCGGGAAACCCAGGGCACGGATAAAGTTTTCCCAGAGGCGCTGATTGCCCACTGCGAATATAACATACCCGTCTTTTGTTTCAAAGCTTTCATAGGGGGTGATCATGGGATGGCGGTTGCCTACCCGACCCGGGGCCTCTCCGGTGGCCAGGAAATGGCCGGCTTGGTAAGTGAGAATGGAGATTATGGAATCCATCAGGGAAATATCCACAAACTGTCCCTTCCCCGTTTTTTGCCGAACCAGCAATGCCAGCAGAATTCCTTCAAAGGCATTGTGACCTGCCAGTATATCGGCAATGGCTACCCCCACCCTTTGGGGGGGGCCGTCGGGAAATCCGGTAATGCTCATCAGCCCCGCTTCTCCCTGGATCATAACATCAAAACTGGGTTTTTCTTTGTACGGGCTGTTGTGGCCGTACCCGGTAACGGAGCAGTAAATGATATTTTTATTGATCTGTTTTACCTCTTCATAGGTCATTCCCATCTGGGCAGTTACCCCTACCCGGAAATTTTCTACAAAAATATCTGCCTCCCGGATCAATTGCATTACTATCTGCCTTGCTTTTTCCTGGCGCAGATTCAGAGTTATGCTTTTTTTGTTGCGGTTAAATGACAGAAAATAGGCAGATTCTCCGTTGATAAAGGGAGGCCCCAGAGCGCGGGAATCGTCGCCCTTGCCCGGGGTTTCCACTTTTACAACCTCCGCCCCCATATCGCCCAACCTCATCGTACAGTAAGGCCCGGCAATAAACCTGCTCAAATCTACTACCTTTACTCCAGCCAATGGTTTGTCCACTATCTCATCCTCCTATCATTTGCAATTTGTTTCTATGCCTGAATATATATTTCCTGCCTTCAAGGGCGCTTATGCGTTGATTTTCACAAGCAATTCTACTTATCATACTCCTTGATCTCTTTAAATTCCACCGGATTTTCCATGTTCGGCCCGATTTGCATTTAAACTTTACCTGTCCAGAAAATATCGGCTGGATCCGGTAAAAACCCTGCGTTATGGCTAAATAATTTTTCTAGAAGGGAATGAAGCTTTGTTTTTCGGGGAAAATTAGACCTAAAAGGAGGGAATTATTTAATGGATCAGGTCAGACCGGTTGTGATCAAGTTTATCTACATTGCAGCGATAACCCTTATCTTCTTTACTTTTTTATTGGTCCCCTCACTGTCGATACTGTCATCCCTGGTTATGTCAGCGGTAGTAACCCTGGTTTTATTCTTCGTCGGTGACCGGTTTATATTAACCCGCTTCGGGGCGCTAACCTCTTCTATCGCCAATTTTGTATTAGCCGCCCTGGTATTCAGCCTGGCCGGATCTTTCATTAGCCGGCCCCTCTCCGCCGGAGCAATTTTTTCCGCGGCGGCAGTAATTGGGGTGGCCGAATGGTTTTACTACCGTTACGTTCAGGAAGCCCCGATCATGGCGGGAGAATCTGGAGGGGGTGACCAATCCCAGGAGCAGGGCGAACACCAGGAAGGCCAGCAAGGACCGGAACAGCCCGGAGACAATCCGGATGGGTCACAGAATTAGATCGAATACGTTCCTTTGATACAGGGCAGAATGTGATTATAAGGGGATGGTTCGCCGTTTGTAAACAGTGAACCATCCCCGTTTTTCCTACCCTATTTTTTTCTATCTTTAAATTATCCGGTTATTTTCTATTTGGCCGCCCCCACATCGATGCCTTCACCGGGCACTTTCTTTTTAAAGCCCCACCCGGTCCAGTTGACCAGTTTGAGCGGTTTACCGTCCACATCGGCCAGCAGCAAAGGTTTGTCGGATTTCTGGGTAGCCAGAGATACCACTACCAGCAGAACTATGGACACGATAAAAGCCGGAACCGAGCCTATGTACACGGCGTCCCAAATAGCCCAATCCATATAGGGCACCCCCGCTTCCACCACGCCTATATTGGCGTCTTTCGTCATGGGCAGGTATAAAAGAATAAAAACAATCCAGGAGGCAAATCCCCCCAACAAGGCCGTCACCGCACCGGACTGATTGGCCTTTTTCCAGAAATATCCCGCGGCATAAGGGGCCATCAGCCCAATCAATATTATGGACCAGGCAATAACCATCAGAAAATAGATGGTCTCCGCAAACAGAGCCAGGAACAGAGACACCAGCGCCACTATCGGAACGCACAGTCGGGTGATCCTTAATTTGGTTTGATCACTGGCGTCGGGTTTGAAATGACGTACCACATTGAAACCAATTATGGAAGAGGCCGCCAACAGCGCGCTGTCCGCGCTGGACATGGTGGCCGCAATGACGCCGCACACAAATATCACCATTATGATCGGAGGCAAAAATTTCACGGCCAGCATGGGCAGGATCATCTCCGTCTGCGGGATGCTCAGTGCGGGATCTACCTCAAACATCACGATACCCAGCATTATGGGGATCAATCCCACCGTCAGATACAAAATGCCGGCAATATAGGCGCTGTAGACCGATGTTTTTTCGTCTTTTGCCGAAAGAGTCCGCTGCATCAGGTCCTGGGCCGGGATACTGCCCAGGCCGATGGAGATCCAGGCACCGATATAATAAATCCATCCCGGCAGACCGAGATAGCCAAGATATCCGCCTTCCTTGACCGGCCCCATGGCAAAGCTGGGCAGTTCAGACCAGTTACTGGCATGCGATATAAAGTATTCCCAACCCCCGATATGCGATATCGCAAACGGAACCATGATCACCAAACCTAATATCAAAAGGATCATCTGGTAAACATCGGTAACCGTAACGGACCACATACCCCCCATATAAGTATAGAAAATCAATACCACGCAGGAGATAGTGATTCCCCAGGCCAGCGGCAGACCGGAAAAATATTGCAGTACTACCCCAAACGCCACCAGCAGGGAACCCACCCAGCCCATTTCCGCCACCACCAGCACAATTGAGGCCAGAAAACCCATTTTTTGGCCGTAGCGAACCTCAAAAAAGTCCACCAGGGTAACAAAACCGCCCCGCCTCATTAACCGGACGAAGAAAAGTCCGGCAATGATCAGGCATAGCCCGGCCCCCCAGGGGTCAAAAATCGCCCCCTGGTTGCCGAAAAGATAAGCCTGAGCGGTCGATCCCATCAAGGTTCCGGCACAGAACCAGGTGGCGAACAAGGTTCCGACAGAATAAAACATGCCCAGACGCCTGCCGGCAACAATATAATCGGTAGTATTTCTGATCTGTTTCGCGCTCCAGATCCCGATCCCCAGCATGGCCAGCATATATATTCCAACACCTATCAGCACCATCATTCCTGTTGACAAAGTAAGGTCGCCTCCCTTTTTCCGGCAATCTAAAATCGATAATAAAAACCTGTTCTTTCCGGCCTCCTACGCGTTTAAACCTGTCCGCCCCTGACTCTCACCCCCTGAATATCATTGTGCGTCGCCACCGGCTGTGCAAAACAGGAAACCCAACTCCTTCTAGTGACGCCGGCAAGAGGTAAAAGAGTTGGCAATGTTTTATGTATTCGGGATACACCTTTGCAAACCTTCTCCGACAAGAAAAATTATTTTAAATATATTTTACATTTTGTCGGAACATCAGGCAGCGGGTTATTCCTTATTTCGATATAATTCTTTTAAGTGGGAGGTTTTTATATCGGTTTCGGGATTTCTTAGGAAATCATTTTCTTCGCTTCGCCTATGGTATAATTATGTAAATATGCCAAATTTATATTCAGGAGAATTAAATTGAATTTAGCAGAGGGGATTCCAAAGTGAAAATGAGGCTGGTATTCAACGTTGTTTCATACCGGGTGCAGTCTATATGATTTATATCCCGAATGATTCAACAAACCCATATTATAATCTTGCACTTGAAGAATATATATTAAAGCAATTTGATTTGGATGAAAATATCGTTTTGATATGGCAAAACAGGCCGACGGTAGTTGTAGGTAGATTTCAGAATACAATAGAAGAAATTAATCATGATTTTGTTGATAATATGTCAATTTCAGTAGTTCGACGGATGTCGGGAGGAGGGGCGGTCTATCATGATCTGGGCAATTTGAATTTTACCTTTATAGTAAAATATGATCCAAAAAAATCTTTAGATTTTAAAGCATTTATTGATCCGGTGGTAAAAACCCTAAACATCTTGGGAATAAAAGCAGAATTCAGCAGTAGAAACGATATAACCATTGATGGAAAAAAGTTTTCCGGAAATGCCCAGTATATATCAAAAAACAAGCTTTTACATCACGGCACGCTGCTATTCAAATCAAATATAAACAATATGCAGCAAGCTTTAAATGTTGGTAATGACAAGATTGAATCAAAAGGCATCAAATCTGTACGTAATAGGGTAACGAATATTGCCGATCACCTAAAACCAAATATTACGATCAATGATTTTAAACAAATATTATTGCGGAATATCTTTAACAATAAAGCGATAACTACATGTCATCTAAGTTCAACCGATATTAACATTATTCAAAAACTAATGATAGGAAAATATATAACGTGGGAATGGAATTATGGTGAATCTCCGGAATATAACTTTAAGAACTCTCTTAGATTCAAGTTTGGCAAGGTCGAGGTCAGGCTCAATGTTAAAAATGGCATAATAAAAAAATGTAAAATATATGGCGATTTTCTCGGTATGGGAGATATATTGAACATTGAGGCATTGTTAATAGGCCAAAAGGCTGGGAAGCCGGATATCCGTTCGGTATTGTCAAGTGTAAACGTAGAGGAATATTTTGGAAAAATAACCGTTGATGAGATTATGAAATGTTTTGAGGGAATCTAAAACACATGGGGACGGTTCTTTTGTGTTGCTACCAACTATACCTACTATAATATTTCCCGACAATCGCAGTAAATCTAAAAGCCTATCTTTTGAATAAATTAAGCGGTTTACCGGCGGTAGCTTTGGATTTAGTGCAAAAGATCTATAAGAACAATCCTAGGCAACCGAAAACACATGGGGACGGTTCTTTTGTGTTGCTACCAACTATACCTACTATAGTATTTCCCGACAATCGCAGTAAATCTAAAAGCCTATCTTTTGAATAAATTAAGCGGTTTACCGGCGGTAGCTTTGGATTTAGTGCAAAAGATCTATAAGAACAATCCTAGGCCGCCGTAGTGTGCTTTTATCAACCAAGATCACCCCTCGGCTAACTATATCGTTCGTATCACTCCGGCTGCCGTTGAACAGTTGATAGTTACAAAAAAGGGTGAAAACGCCGATGGATATTA
>CAZPFS010000004.1:0-25675 GCA_964585925.1 uncultured Syntrophomonadaceae bacterium
CCGTTGAGCCTATTTACGCACAAAACTTCCGATTGAACCCTTTAAGAACCGTCCCCGTGAGTTCTCGGGGGTTAGCGGGCGCAGTCTGCGGCCTGGCCGGTAAGGACCTCCAGAGCGTGGTCCAGGACCGGGGAAAGGACCTGGAAGCATTCCTGGACCGCCTTGGGGCTTCCGGGCAAATTGATGATCAGGGTCTGTCCCCTTAGACCCGCCACTCCCCGGGAAAGCATGGCCTTGGGGGTGACCTTGGCGCTCTCCCGGCGCAGGGCTTCCGGGATGCCCGGCACCAGGCGGTCCACCACCTTCAGGGTGGCCTCCGGGGTGATGTCCCGGGGGGAAAGGCCGGTGCCTCCGGTGGTGAAAATGGCATCCATCCCCCGGCTGTCGGCCAGCTCGATCAGGGAGGCCGCCAGCTGATCCGGCTCATCGGGAAGGACCCGTATTTCTTTGACATCTCCCCAAGGTTTCAGGATTTCGGCAATTAGCGGGCCGCTTTTGTCTTCCCGTTCGCCCGCTGCGCCCTTGTCGCTGGCGGTGATCACCGCGAAGCTGTAGGAGGGGCGGGGGATCAGGCTGTTTCCAACGCTGACAGTTCCACTGCGCATTACTTCCGCAAAAACGCTTTCCTGGCTCATCGCACAATTACCGGCCTGATCAGAAATATGGCCGGGGCGGTGATATTCTTTACCAATTCCGGTTATCCGCAACACTGCCTGTTTCCCCGCGGCTAAGCGGGTCCCTACCGGCAATGAAAGCAGATCAATTCCGGTAGTGATCAGGCTCCCGGCAAAATCGCCGGGATTAGCTTCCAACTCTCGGCCCTGTATTTTTTTTATGCTTTCCAGGGCCAGCAGGCTCAGCTGACGGTGGGCAAGGCCGGCGTGGTCGCCGCCTTCCAGCCCCAGATCCTTGATCAGGTTAGCCTCATCCACATTTTTTTTGTGCAGTCCCTGGTGATCGCCGGTGCAGATCGCTATAATTTTACCCATGCCCTATTCCGCCCGGCGAAAGTGGCCGGAACGGCCCCCCTTTTTCTCCATGAGTCGGATGTTTTGGATGATCATGCCCTTGTCTATGGCCTTGCACATGTCATAGATGGTCAAGGCAGCAGCGCTGACTCCACTCAGGGCCTCCATCTCCACCCCGGTCTGGCCGCTGATCTTCACCTCAACTCCGATTTCCACCAGGTTCTTCTCGGGCCGCAGGTTGAATTCTACCTCCACTCCCGAGATAAGCAGGGGATGGGTCATCGGGATTAGCCGGCTGGTTTCTTTTACCGCCATGATCGCCGCCACTTGAGCCACCCCCAATACATCTCCCTTGGCCAGATTGCCCTCCCGAATCTGCTCAAGCGTAGCGGGGGCCATCCGGATCTCCCCTTTGGCCCTGGCTACTCGCACCGTTTCCGGTTTGGTCGAAACATCGACCATCCGCGGCCGGCCGGCGGGATCGAAATGGGTCAGGCTGTCGCTTTCTGCAGGTAAGGCTTGTTTTGAGCAGTGGCCGGCGATGAATTCAGCCAGCGCTTTGTGATCATTGAGGTCAAATTTGGGCACATCCACCTGCAGATCCGGCAGGTCGGTGGCTACTGCGATCAGATTTTGGATAGAGATGGGCGCTTTCTGCAGCCCGGCCCTGACTATTTCAATTTTTTGATTGGCGGTTTGTTTGTCGCCTTCGATCAAAATCAGATCCAGATCATTTAGCAGGGAACGTACCACTGACAGGCCGCTTTTGTCGGGGGCCGGTCCGGTTAAAAAATACCGATCCCGGGAAATCATCCCGGCCGCCTCCGCTCCGGCCTGACTAAAACGCCAGGTGTCTTTCCCGGGAAGATCCAGATTGTAGTGGTGAATGTTGCCTTTCAAAGCAGCTACCCTCAACCCTTTGGCCTTCAATTCCGGGATCAGGCCTTCGATCAGGGTGGTCTTTCCGCTGTTTGAACAGGAAGCAACTATATTGATCAGGACCGGCAGCATGATCGGTCTCCTTTCCGTTACTGCAGTTTTTTATCCCCCGGTTTTGGACATAGCCCGGCCAGCCCGGAAAGAATTCGGGTTGTATTCCCGGTTCATCTGGTGCCGTGCCGGTTTTTCTTGGACCGCCTTCAGCAGTAATTTGGTCAGGGCCTCCGGATCATTTATGCAGGGACGCACCGGGTATTCATGGTTCCAGTACAAACAGGTCTTGATGTACCCCTCGGGGGTCAGGCGCAGACGGTTGCAGGAGTGGCAGTAATGCCTGCTTATGGGGTGAATCAAACCTATCGTGCCTATGCCTCCCGGAATGGCAAACCATTCCGCCGGTCCTGCTCCGGTCAGGGAAGGAGCGGGGGTCAGGGGGAGACCGGCTGCCCGGGCTGCCTCTTGAACAAAGCTCAGCGGTAAAAAATGCTGCCGGTAATACTGGTCATGATCGCCGATAGGCATATATTCAATAAAACGCAGGTGAACCGGTTTTTGCTGAACCATCTTTAAAAGGTCTACCACCTCATCATCATTGAATCCCTTGATGAGGACGGTGTTTATCTTTACCGGATCAAGTCCCGATTTCAACGCAGCGTCAATACCCTCAAGGACCTGGCGCAGATCGCCTCTACGGGTAATTTCGCGATATTTTTCAGGCTTTAACGAGTCAAGGCTGATATTTACCCGTTTGAGTCCGGCAGATTTCAGGCCCGCGGCATGAGGAGCCAGCAGTATTCCGTTGGTAGTCATGGAAATATCTTCAACCTCGGGAATTTTCGATATCTGCTCTATCAACCCGGACACCCCTTTGCGGGTCAGGGGTTCTCCTCCGGTAATCCGGATTCGCCGGATACCCAGGGGTACTGCTGCTGTTACCACTTTCATAATTTCCTCGTAAGATAGGATTGCCTCGTGAGGAATCTGGGTTATTCCCTGGGGGCCCATGCAGTAGACACAGCGCAAATTGCAGCGGTCGGTTACCGAAATACGCATGTAATCGTGAGTTCTCCCATACGAATCGATCAGTTTCACCTTATATCTTCCCCTCTTGTTATTCCGGTCCTGTCAAATGATCTGTCTTTCATCTTTGCCGGGTTAAGGTTTAAATACCCGGCCGGCTTCTCTCATACTGTAGCCGCCCAGTTTTTCCACCTCACTTTGAAAAGATGGGTCGGTGATGGTTTCCAGAAGCAATTGTCCGGCGGATGAACGATAAAAATTTTCAGTCATTAGCAGATCATAGCGTTCTTCGGCCACGGGTATAAAGTGAAGTCCAAAGGAACGGGCGGCGGAAAGTATCCCCAATCCCACCCGGGCTGTACCGGCAGACACCGCGGCCGCCACATTCAGGTGGGTGTGCTCCTCTCGCTGATAACCGGAAATCCGGGAGGCTGCCAGTTCATGTTTGGCCAGAAGATAATCAAATAAAAGTCGGGTTCCCGCTCCCTTTTGCCGATTTATAAAATCCAGTTTCTTGTCAGCGAGGTCGGTCACTGTTTCCACCCGGTCGGGGTTGCCGGGAGGAACTATCCAACCCTGCTGCCGGTAGACCAGGTTTACCAGCAGTACTGGTTTGCCGGGAAGCAACTGCCGCACATAGGGGAGGTTGAAATCCCCCGAGTCGGGATCAAACAGGTGAACCCCGGCAATGTGGGCCTGATCGCTGTTTATGGCGGTTATTCCGCCCATGCTTCCCAGGTGGGTCGAGGTAAGATTGATGCCCGGGTCCCGCTGCTTAAGGGCGGTAGCCAGCAGGTTCAAAGTCAAATCGTGGCTCCCGGCGGCCAGCAGGTTCAGGCGCAGTTCCGCCGGAGCGCGATAGAGCTCGATCTCCACGGTTTCGCCCTGTTCATAGCCTGCGCTCTCCGCGGGAATTATTAACAGCCCGTCAGCCTGCACCAGGGACATGGTTACTCCGGCGCCTCGGGGGAGGGAGTTGGCGATAAAGCGGCCGTTCACAAAACCAACGGTCAGCCTGACATGATCTTCTATTCCGATCTCTGATGTAATCCGCCTTCCCAGGGTCACCGGCAGCCGCTCTCGTTCGGGATTGGCCTGTCCGTAATAACGATACAAAATGGGGCGCACAAACCACTCCAGGCTCAAATATGCCGACACGGGGTAACCCGGCAGGCCTATTACCGGGATGCCGTTTACACCGCCCAAAACAGTCGGCTTTCCGGGGCGGGTGGCCACTCCGTGCAGGAATACCTCGCCCAGTTTTTCAATGGTCATAGCCGTGAAATCTTTCCGGCCGGCCGAAGAGCCGGCGATAATTATAACCAGGTTCCCTTCCCGAGTAGCTTTGATCAGTGACTGCTCGATCTGTTCCCGGTCATCGGGGACGATGGGCCAAATGACCGGGTCGGCTCCCCACTCCCTGAGATAAGCCGATACGGCGGTGCTGTTGAAGTCGGTGATTTGGCCCCTGGCCGGCGGTTTCCCCGGGGGAACAATTTCGGAACCGGTGGGAATGATTATCACCCGGGGCGGAACCAAAACCGGCAGGCGGGTAATTCCCCCTGCCAACAGCACTCCCAGATCCTGGGGCCTCAACCGGTGATATCCGGCAACGATCAGATCCCCCTCCACTACGTCTTCCCCGACCGGCCTGATATTCTGCCAGGGGGTGGCCGGGGCCATGATCTCCATCACCCCGTCAGGACGGGGTTGAGTATCTTCGATGATGATCACCGCATCAAACCCCTCCGGCATGGGGTGGCCGGTATTGACCGGAAGGTAATCGGATCCCGGCCTGAGCAGCAAAGGTGTTTGATCGGATGCGCTGAATGTGTTTTCAGCGCGGACAGCAATGCCATCCATGGCGGAAGCGTGATATCCGGGCATAGAGGCGCAGGCAAATACCGGGGCGGCAGTCACCATTCCCAGGGCATTTTCCACGGGGACAGTGATTTCCTGGCGGGGGATCTCCGCCTGGGACAACAGAGTGGCTATGGCTTCTTTTCGGGGTTTGGCATCCAGATATATTTTTGCCATGACAGACCTCCGGTTATTGTTTGGCAAAGGTGTTTCCTATTGTACCATCGCACTTTCTATTCACCGGCACTCATTCACTATCCCACAGGGTTACCTCCACCGGGTCCCCTTCCAAAAGCCCCTCTTTATCGGCGGGAATGACGATTATCCCATCCGCTTCCGACAGGGTTCTGAGCATGCCGGAGCGGCCAAATATCGGAGAAGCCGCCACCTCGCCGCCGGCCGGAGCAAGTTTGACCCGGATGTATTCCACCCGTCCGATCCGGGAAGAAACATTACGGTTCAGAACGGCCTTTACCGATGGACTGAGTGGAGGTATTGTCCGACCGCTCAAATGCCTGAGTATCTCTTTGCCGAACAGGAAAAATATTATAAGTGCAGAGACCGGATGACCGGGGAGCCCCAGCACCGGCTTGCCGCAGCAGCCGGCCAGCAAAGTCGGTTTGCCCGGCTGAATTGCAATTCCTTCTACAAGCAGGCCGGGGGGGCCCATTTCCTGCAGAGCATGGGCGGTATGGTCCCGGGTGCCCACCGAGCTGCCTCCGGAAAGAACCAGAAAATCCACCTCTTCCAGGAAGGATCGGCATTGTTTCAGCAGGCCGGGTAGAGAATCGGGGATGATTGGCCCCACCCTGACCTCGGCTCCGGTCTGTCTGCCCAAAAGGGAAAGGGCCACCGCATTACAATCCCGGATTTGCCCCGGCAGAAGATCAGCGGTATGATAGGGGACCAGCTCGTCGCCCGAGGACAGTATTCCCATTACGGGTCGTCGGTGAACTGCTATCTCGGTGATACCCAGGGAGGCCAGCAAGCCCAACTCGGGAGCGCGCAGCCGGCGGCCTTTCTGAAGTACCTGTTCCCCGGCAGTCAAATCCTCTCCCCGGTGGATGACATTTCCCCCGGGGGCCACCTGGCGGTAGCAATTGACAATGTTCCCCAGGGACTCAGTATCTTCTACCATAACCACCGCATCACAGCCGTCGGGGAGCATCCCTCCGGTATGGATATGGCAACACTGGCCCGGTTTGGTGGCGGGGGCCGCATGCCCCATGGCGACTTCTCCGGCGCAATTCAGGATAGCCGGCAGACCTTCCTGCGCTCCAAATGTATCCCGGGCCATAACTGCATATCCATCCACGGTGGAACGATTAAACCCCGGAACATCTTCTCTGGAGAGAATATCTTTTCCCAGAATCCTGCCCCCGGCCTCATTCAGGGAAACGTTTTCCAGGGGGAGCGGCGAAAACGTTTCTTTTATGATCTGCAGCACATCTTTTGGATCGGTTACCTTCAATAGTTTCACCGGCAATTTGCCTGTAAAAAAGCCGCGCCTCCTGTAACCGGAAAAACGCGGGCTTATCGGCGTTCTCCTTTCCAAACGCGGGAGGCAGGGGGATTTCCCCCCCGGCCCAGACCTTGACCCGTAGCCGGAAATGGCGGCGGTAGGCATCAAGGTTCGGAGCGTTACATAATTACCTTGATCTATTGTATCATTTTTGCCCGAACTTTCAACAGTCTAATGCTGCGGTTTCTGTTGGTTTATTGTTGGTGCTGCCGGTTTTTGGTATACTAATATTGCTGCCATAACATTGGAAATTGAATATCGGTATCTCCGTCTCTTTTACTTTATTCTATACAGGAGGGATTTACGGTGTTGAAAATCATCGGTATTTCTCCCCATCCCCCCCTGATCATCCCGGAGGTGGGTCGGGGGGATCTCTCCCGGGTGGCCTCTACGGTGGAGGGATTTAAAAGCCTGGCCGGACAGATAGTCGAACTTGCCCCGAAGCGCCTGATAATCATCACCCCTCACGGACCGGTTTTGCGGGAGGGAATAGCCGTGTTGGCGGGAAAAGAGTTGACCGGTGATTTCGGCCGATTTGGAGCATCGGAAGCCAAGGTTAGTTTTTCTGTTGACCGACAACTGTTGTCGCTGCTGGAACAGGAAACGGAGGGAGAGCCGGTGCGCCCGGTACGACTGCAATCGGACGGCTCCGGCGGCTTCCACCGGGGGCTGGATCATGGTGCGGCGGTGCCGTTATATTATCTGCAACAGGCGGGGCTGTCTGTCCCCGGATTACACATATCTATCAGCTTTTTTCCCTACCGGGCCCTATACCGGTTCGGTCAAAGTTTAAGGCGGGTGATTGAGCGAAGCAGCCTGCTGACGGCAGTTATCGCCAGCGCGGATTTATCTCACCGCCTGATCCGGGGTGCCCCGGCCGGGTTCAGCCCTCGGGGGGCTGAATTTGACCGGCTGTTGATCGAGCTTTTACGGGAGCGGCGGGTAGAAGATATTTTAAATATCGATCCGGTCCTAGTAGAGCAGGCCGGTGAGTGCGGCCTGCGCCCAATTATCATTGCTTTGGGCATCCTCGACGGGGAGGGGTTTGATCCGGAAATTATTTCTTATGAGGGGCCCTTCGGAGTGGGATACCTGGTGGCGGCGCTGCATCCTCGCCGGGAAGGCGAAGGTGTAGAGGAGGAGAATGTACCGGCCGGCCAATTTCGAGATCCGGCGGAGCCTCCCCGAAAAAACCCCGATAAGCCGGAGGAAACTGAAATTACCCCACCCGTGCTGGCCCGGCAGGCGCTGGACCATTATCTGCGCCACGGCAGGCCCCTGATTCTTCCCAAGGGGCTGCCACCGGTATTTCAGCAGAAGGCGGGAGCCTTTGTAACCTTAAAAAGGGGTCATGATTTGCGGGGATGTATCGGCACCATCGAGCCGGTAAAACCAAGCCTGGCTGAGGAAATTGCGGCCAATGCGGTCAGTGCCGCTCTCAGGGATCCCCGGTTTGAGCCGGTCCGGTTGACGGATCTGGATGACCTGACCATCTCCGTGGATGTGCTCACTCCCCTGGAAAAAGTGGAAAATGCAGGGGAACTGGATCCCAAAAAATTCGGAGTGGTGGTAAAAAGCGGATTCAGAAGCGGCGTACTCCTGCCGGATCTGGAAGGGGTGGACACGGTGGAGGATCAACTATCCATCGCCCGCCGCAAAGCCGGTATCTCCCCCGGTCAACGGGTTGATCTCTTTCGGTTCCGGGTGATCCGCTATTCGTAAAGGCGAGGTACGCATTGCCCTTCGGAAGATGATCGGTCAAGCCCGGGACCTTAAGGATATAATTTGATCCCGAACCACATTGAGGGAGGCCTAAATGGAAAAAGCCCGTTTTTACATCCGGGAAAATGACCGGATCTGTTGTCTGCTCTGCCCCCGACACTGCCGGTTGCAGGAGGGGCAGGCAGGAGTCTGTGGAGTGCGCCGTGTCTCCGGCGGCGAACTTTATACGGAAAACTATGGCCTCTGTGCGGCAGCCAACTGGGATCCCATAGAAAAAAAGCCCCTCTACCATTTTTACCCCGGAAGCCGGATCCTTTCCCTGGGAACATACGGTTGTAACCTTCAATGTAAATTTTGTCAGAACTGGTCCCTGGCTGAGGGAAATCCGGATCGGGGCGGAAGTATTCTCAGTCCCGAAGGGGTTCTGAAAATGCTTCAATCTACGGGGGCCCCCCTGAAAGAGATCCCCGGAGTTGCTTTTACCTATAATGAACCCACCGTCTGGTACGAGTTTGTATATGATACCGCCAAACTGCTACACCGGCACGGTTATGCCGCGGTGTTGGTATCAAACGGTTTCATCGGTTTGGAAGCCCTGGAGGAGATTTTGCCCTTTATTGATGCGGCCAACCTGGATCTAAAAGGGTTCAGCGACTCCTTTTACCGGGAATACTGCCGCGGAGAACGAGACCCGGTTTTGAGGGTCCTGGAAAAAATGGTAAATCGCTGCCATGTAGAGGTTACCTGCCTGCTCATCCCCACGGTCAATGATCACCCCGGGGAACTTGAGCAGATGTTCGGCTGGCTGGCCGAGCTGAACCCGGATCTTCCGGTTCATATTTCCCGCTATTTTCCCTCCCACCGGCTGGATCTTCCCCCTACCCCCCTGGAAACCCTGTACCGGGCTCGGGAGCAGGCCCGAAAAAAATTAAACTATGTTTACCTCGGAAATATACGGGACCGAGCGTCTGCCAACACCTTTTGTCCAGCCTGTTCCGCCTTGCTTATTGAACGCCGCGATTACCAAGCCCGCCTGCCGGGCCTCGAAGGCTCAAATTGCCGCTATTGCGGTCAGCCCATTCCAGTAATTTTATAACCCGAAGCATTATTATGGTTTATCCCTTCATACTATGAGTAGGGATAGATTGCAGTAGAAAGTATGTAAAAATGGAAAGGGAAATTGAAAAATGCCTGCTTCCCCACAGTTGTTCTGGGAAATACTGGACTGGATTGGAGGGCCTCCACTGGCCGCAATTATACTGGCTGCCGGAATTTACCTGATGATCCGCTACCGCTTTTTGCCCCTGCGCCGGTTCGGAACCGCCCTCCGGCTGACCTTTGGCAGCTTGTTTCATCAACCGACCCGCAAACAGCAGACAACCGGTGATATCTCTCCCTACCAGGCCCTGACCACCGCCCTGGCGGCCACGGTAGGCACCGGCAATATTGCCGGAGTGGCCACGGCCGTTACCCTGGGCGGACCCGGAGCACTATTTTGGATGTGGGTATCGGCGTTTTTTGGGCTGGCCATAAAATTCAGCGAAATTGTGCTGGCAGTTCATTTCCGCCGCCGCCTTGCGGATGGACATGTTGCCGGCGGGCCCATGTACGTGCTGGAATCGGGGCTCAAGCGGCGCTGGATGGGCCGATGGTTTGCCCTGTTTGCTTCCCTGGCCGCCTTTGGGATCGGCAATCTGGTACAGGCCAATTCGGCCGCGGCAATTGCCCATTCGGCCTGGGGGCTGCCGCCGTTTCTGACCGGGTTGGCTATGGCGGTGATCATTGCGGTGGTTATTTTAGGGGGAATTGAGCGGATCGGTTCCTTCACCAGCAAAATGATACCCCTGATGTCAGTGCTTTATGTGGGTGGAGCGCTGGTGATTCTGATTCTTAAATACCGGTGGATTCCCTCCGCCCTAACAGAAATATTGGCGGGGGCGGTGTCCGGGAGGGCGGCGGTGGGGGGATTTGCCGGAGCAGGGGTGTTGCAGGCACTCAGGTACGGGGCCGCCCGGGGGGTGTTCAGCAATGAAGCCGGTCTGGGGAGTGCCTCCATCGCTCATGCTGCCGCCAAAACAGATCACCCGGTTCGCCAGGGGCTATGGGGGATAATGGAGGTGTTCATAGACACCCATCTGATTTGCACCGCCACCGGCCTGGTACTGCTGGTTACCGGGGTCTGGACCGGCCCTCAGGAAGGGGCTTCCATGACTGCAGAGGCCTTCCGGCAGGTGCTGCACGGGCCCGGTGAGCTGATTGTAAGTGTGGGGCTTTTGTTGTTTGCCTTCTCCACTATTATCTCCTGGTCTTATTATGGGGAAAAGAGCTTTGAGTACCTTACCGGAGGAGGCCAGTTTTTCTATCGCCTGATCTGGGTGGGGGCAGTGGTGGCGGGAGCAACCGGAAAATTGAACACCATCTGGGCTTTGGCCGATTCCCTGAATGCTATGATGGCCCTGCCCAACCTGGTGGGGGTAATCGCGTTAAGCGCTCTGGTTTTGAAGTTGAGCCGCCAGTTTTGGAAGCATTAACCTTCCCGATATTCCCCAACTTTTCAGCACTCCGGAAGGTTTTTGCACCCGGTACAGCGAATAACCAAATATCTTTTATATATATTGAAAGAAATCGGGACCATTGAAAAACCGGCAAGGGGTCAAAACAAGTGGCCATCTGGGATCGGATCATTGCGGCAATTTTACAATTGAACATCGGATGGCGGGACATTATTGATATCATCATTATTTCCTACATTTTTTACCGTCTGATATTGATAATTCGCGGCACCAGGGCCGAGCAGTTGATAAAGGGCCTGATGCTTCTATTGCTGGCCATGGTGGTCAGTGACAAGACCGGATTAAATACACTTCACTGGATGCTCAAACAATTCATGACTATCGGCTTAATTGCCATTCCCATTGTATTTCAACCCGAACTCCGGCGGGCTTTGGAGCAGTTGGGGCGGGGAAAATTCTTTCAGCGGTCATACTGGAATCCCCAAGAATTCGATCACATGCTGGAAGAATTGATGAAAGCCATTCCGGTGCTGGTCAAAAAACGCATCGGAGCGCTGATTGTTCTGGAGAGGGAAACCGGGCTCAAGGAACTGATTGAGACTGGGATCCGGATTGACGGGGCCGTTTCTGCAGAGTTGTTGATAAATATTTTTTTCCCCCGCAGCCCCCTACATGACGGGGCGCTGATCATGCAGGGCAATCATATTGCTGCTGCCGGATGTTACCTGCCGTTAACCGATGATCCCTACCTGAACAAAGAACTGGGGACCAGACACAGGGCCGGAATCGGGATTTCTGAGCAGTCCGATGCCATCGCTATAATGATCTCGGAGGAGACCGGTATTATTTCGCTGGCTCATAATGGGGTTCTGACCCGTTATCTGGATGCGAAAAAACTTCGTCGGTTGTTGATCGATCTGTGTGCCCCTTCCCGCAGCGAAATGCCAAGTATCTGGCCTTGGAGGAACATCCAATGACCATAAAATTTTTAAGGGGAAATTATCCGGCCCGAATATTGGCAGTATTTCTGGCAATAATCCTATGGCTGTTTGTGACCGGAGACAATCTCACTCGGACCACTCCCATTCGAAAAGTAATCCAGGGGGTTCCACTACAAATTGAAAATCTGGATGACGGCTACATGGTCACGGAAGTACCGGCTACCGTGGATATAACGTTGGAAGGGGTGTCGGGGGCTTTCGACGGATTAACAGTTAACGAACTTGAATCATATATTGATTTATCTGAAAAATTTGCCGGGAAATATCAGGTTAAAGTAAGAGGGAAACCTCCCCGTGGTTTAACTGTAGTTGCGTTTTATCCTGAGGCGGTGGAAGTGACGATTGAAGAGCTGATTAATGATAATTTCAAGGTAGAGATACAGCAGGAGGGGAAACCCATCCGGGGGTGGGAGGCGCTTTTGCCTGGGAAATGCCTTCCCGAACAGGTGACGGTGGAGGCCCCGCGCACGGTATTTGATCATATCGATCAGATAGTGGTCAAGGCCGATCTGAATGGCGCTCAGGGGGTTTACCGGCAGGAGCTGGTGCCGGTGGCATTGGATCGGGAGGGGAACATGCTGCCGGGAGTAGAAGTGCTGCCGGGGAAAATTGGGGTAACCATTGTTTTGGTTAAAGAAGAACCGGCGGACAATAACCAATAAGCAGTATTTGAAATAAATGGGGGCCTTGAATTTGGCAAAGCTGTTTGGAACGGACGGGATAAGGGGGGTAGCCAATCAGGATCTCACCCCCGAGTTGGCTTTCAGGATTGGGCGGATTGCCGCTTCGTTGCTCAGGGAAGGGGATCACCCGGTAATACTGGTGGGGAGAGACACCCGGCTTTCCGGAGGAATGCTGGAGAGCTCGTTGGCGGCAGGTATTGCTTCCGCCGGGGTTGACGTCCATCTGCTGGGGATAGCCACCACCCCTGCAGTATCCTATATTACCCGCAGTAATAAAGCAATGGCCGGAGTGGTTATCTCAGCCTCTCACAATCCTATAGAGGACAATGGTCTCAAAATATTTAACCATCGGGGGGTAAAGCTTTCCCAAGCGCTGGAACAACAGATCGAACAGATCTATTTTTCCGGGCGGGACCCCTTTTCCCGGGTAGTAGGAACAGCGGTGGGACAGATATATTGTGATCCGGTGCCGGTTAATCGCTACCGGGATTATCTGAAGCAGCAGGGGCCGGATCTGAAGGGTCTGCGGATAGCCGTTGATTGCGGGCATGGTGCAGCCTGTACTATTGCCCCGGAAATCCTGATTTCCCTGGGTGCCGAATTGAGGGTAATTCATGGCACCCCCGATGGCGCGATGATCAACGTGAACTGCGGATCTACCAACCCGGCCCGTTTATGCCAGGAGGTCGTGCAGTGGGGGGGGGATTTGGGGCTGGCTTTTGACGGCGATGCCGACCGGTTGATTGCAGCGGATGAACGGGGACGGGTGGTTGACGGCGATGCTATAATGGCCATTTGCGCCCTGGATATGGTTGCCGCCGGGCGGCTGAATCACAACACTCTGGTAGTGACAATAATGAGCAACGGTGGCCTTGAGCTTCTGGGCGAGCGGCATGGATTTGAAGTTCTGAGGACGCCGGTGGGGGACCGGTTTGTTCAGGAAAAAATGCTGGAAGGCGGCTACAATCTGGGTGGAGAACAATCGGGTCACATTATTTTTACCGATCACTGCTCAACCGGTGACGGGCTGCTTACGGCTTTACAGTTGTTGAAGGTGGTGCAGGCCCGAGGAGTACCATTTTCAGAACTGGCCGCCCTATTGCCCCGGTTTCCACAGGTATTGATAAACCGGCAGGTGCCATCCACCGATGGGTGGCAATCCAATAAAGCCATAGCTAACGAGATCGCCGGGCTCAGACAGAATCTGGGACGGCATGGACGGCTGCTGGTGCGCCCTTCGGGAACCGAGCCGGTGATTAGGGTGATGATGGAGGCTCCGCTTCCGGAAGATGAGTTGCGGATGCAGGCGCAGGCCTTGGCCGAGATAATTGCCCGGGAACTTAATGCTTGAATCGAGGCAACTTATGCAATATTCATTGCACATTGTATACGGAGGGATAAGCCATGTGTGGTATTGTTGGTTACGCTGGTTTTCGAGAGGCATTTGATATTATTCTGGATGGGCTGAAAACTCTGGAATACAGGGGTTGCGATTCTTCCGGAATTGCTTTGGTTACAGGTGATCAGCGCTTGGAGGTGGCCAGGGTTACCGGAGCGGCAGGATTGCTGGAACAGCAGGCCCGGGGAAAACTGTCTCGCTCCACCCTGGGGATCGGCCATAGCCGGTGGGCAACCCACGGGCGCCCTTCGGATGAGAATGCTCATCCTCATCTCAGTTGCGACCAGACCATTGCCCTGGCCCATAACGGAATTATTGAAAACCACCTCTCCCTGCGCATCCGGCTGGAGCAGGAGGGGCACCGGTTTCGTTCGCAAACCGATTCCGAGGTGCTGGCGCACCTGGTGGAAAAATATTACCGGGGAGATCTGCGGGAGGCGCTTCAGGAGGCGGTAAACCAGGTCGAAGGTTCCTACGCCATTGTAGTCATTTGCAGCAATGAACCGCAAAGGATAATCTGCACCCGCAAGGACAGCCCGCTGATTGTCGGCCTGGGGCAAGATGAAAATTTTGTAGCCTCCGATTTTCCGGCTTTACTGGCCCATACTCGCCGAACTTTTATTCTGGAGGACGGGGATTTTGCTTCCCTTACCCCCGAGGGGGTGGAACTGTCCGATCGTGGCGGAAACAAAATAACCAGGGAAATATTTGAGGTGGGATGGGATGTGGCCGCGGCCGAAAAAGGCGGATATCCCCATTTTATGCTCAAAGAGATCATGGAGCAGCCGTTGGCGATACGGGAAACCCTGCGTCAACGGATCGATCTGGAAGCAGGACGAGTATCACTGCCGGAGCTGAACCTGGCTTCTGAAGAAGCCAAGTTGTTGAGCAAGATCTATATCGTGGCCTGTGGGACCTCCTCCCATGCTGGATATGTAGGCAAATACGCCATTGAGAAGCTGGCCCGGGTGCCGGTGGAGGTGGATCCGGCCTCGGAATTTCGCTATCGGGATCCACTTCTGGATAAAACCCAGCTGGTGGTGGTGATCAGCCAGTCCGGGGAGACCGCCGACACCCTGGAGGCGTTGCGGCTGTGCAGTGAAAAGGGGGTCAGGGTGCTGGCCGTCACCAACGCCATCGGCAGCAGCGTGGCCAGGGAGGCGGACCGGACGCTGTTGACCCATGCCGGCCCGGAAATAGCGGTAGCCTCTACCAAGGCCTACCTGGCTCAACTGATCGTTTTATACCTGTTGGCCCTTAATCTGGGGCAGCTCAGGGGCGCCGTCTCTCCGGAGACGGGCGCGGCCCTGGTTCGGGAACTGGCCGGGTTGCCGGAAAAGCTAACCAAAATTCTGGAGCCGGAACGCCTGGAGGAACTCCAACAAATTGCGGATCAGTTGGCCTGCTGGGAGAGCGTTTTTTACATCGGCCGGAACCTGGATCGCGCCACCGCCATGGAGGGCTCCCTGAAGTTGAAAGAAGTCTCCTACGTTCACGCCGAAGCCTACCCTGCCGGGGAGTTGAAACACGGCCCCCTGGCCTTGATCTCCGGCGGTATGCCCGTGGTGGCTCTGGCTACCCAGAAACATGTTCTGGAGAAGACCCTAAACAATGTACAGGAAATAAAGGCACGGGAGGGCTCGGTATTCATGGTAACCTGCGAGGGGTTCAGCGGGATGGAGCAGGCGGCGGACCGGGTCTTCTATATCCCCGCAGTGCATCCGCTGCTGACGCCGGTCCCGGCCATCGTCCCTTTGCAGCTGATCGCCTACTACACCAGTCTGGCCCGGGGCTGTCCGGTAGACAAACCCCGTAACCTGGCCAAAAGTGTAACCGTGGAATAGCGGAGTAAAGGAAGCGACAGGGGCGGAGGCGTTGATCATATGTCTTATTTTTGCAATTTGAGTCTATTAATGATAAAACGGTAACAAATCTATTCAGGTGGTGGCAGCCGTGCATTTAATCTGTGATGGAAAAACAAAGGCAGTGTATGAAGCCGGCCCGGGCAAAATTTTGCTGAAGTTCAAGGATCAGGTAACCGGTGCGGGGGGAGTGGTTGATCCCGGTGCAAATTCGATCATCGGTGAAATCAAAGGAAAGGGACAGGCTTCGCTGCAGCTATCCCGGCATTTTTTTGAAATCCTAAGGTGCGCCGGCCTCCCCAGCCACTATCTGGAAACTGACCTGTCTGCCGGCACAATGCTGGTTAAGCGGGCGGAAACCTTCGGCCAGGGGCTGGAATTCATCTGCCGGCTGAAAGCGGCCGGCAGTTTTGTGCGCCGGTATGGAAGGTATGTCCACGAGGGGGAGCCCCTGGATTGCCTGGTGGAGATCACCCTGAAGGATGATCAAAGGGGCGATCCCCTGATCAATGAACAGGCTTTAATTCAGCTCCGTTTGATCACACCGCAGGAAATTCTCCGGGCGGTTGAGCTCTCCCGGCAGATCGCCGGCCTGGTGGAACAGGAATGCCGGCGGGCGGGGCTGGAGCTGATCGACATCAAGCTGGAATTCGGCCGTATTGGCGGGCAGGTTGTGGTGATCGACGAGATCTCGGGGGATAACATGCGGGTATCCAGGGAGGGGGAAATCCTGGATCAAAAAAAGCTCTGTGCCCTGATTTGCGGTTGACGGGGTTATGGAACATCATCCATACCGGGGTGAATGGGGGAGGAGCCATAATGTATTCTTCAAGGGAATGGCAGGAAGAGATGCGCCAGCAAGGGGAAAATTATCAAAAACAGAAGGAAGAAGAAATGAAAGGCAAGAAATACAAAACCGAAAACGGGGTTGAAATTTCATGCCTGCAGTGCAACAATCCCTACTTTCACAAGGGCAAAGCCCTTTTAAATACCAGGGGTATGACATTTTTTGGCCTGGATTGGCTGGACGGGGGGGCTGTTATACTCATTTGTACCGGTTGTGGGTTTATTCACTGGTTCCACCGGGATACCAGGGAAGTATAGGCGGCTGTTTCAATCCGGGCCTACTGTTGTGAAAAAAGGGTGACCCCACCCCCATTATCAGATAGGATGATGTTATGAATTGGCAAGCGGTATTATTTGATCTGGACGGCACCTTGCTGGATACCCTGCCCGATCTAGCCTATTCGGTCAACGAAATTCTTTCCGAAATGGGCTATCCTGTTCATGAAGTGGACCGCTACCGGTATTTTGTGGGCGATGGGGTGGAAACCCTGCTCAGGCGCGCCCTGCCCGGTGGGGAACGAGCTGCCGATGAACAGATCGGAGCGGCGGTGAAAGCGATGGAAAAGGTGTATGGGCGCCGCTGGAGGGGACATACCCGTCCCTATCCCGGTATTTCCGAAATGCTTACCTGGCTTGAACAGCGGCAAATCCCCAAAGCCATAATCTCCAACAAGCCCGATCTGTTTACTGGCATAATGGTCCGTGAATTGCTTGCGGGTTTTCGGTTTGAGGTGATCCGGGGAGCCGTCCCCGGCGCCCCTAAGAAACCCGATCCGACGGTGGCGCTGGAGATCACCCGGCTGATGGAGGCCGAACCCGCGCGGGTGATGTTTGTAGGCGATTCCAGCATCGATATGCTGACGGCCGGTGCAGCCGGCATGTACCCGGTGGGGGTTGGATGGGGTTTCCGGACGGTAGAGGAACTTTTGCAAAACGGCGCGCGGGCGATACTTGATTCGCCGCCGGATATTGCCAAATTATTCGACGCAGGAGTCTGATCGCATGAAACACGAGGAGCAAAAAATTGCCTATGTGCTTGATTTTGACGGCACGGTGACCGCACTGGACATATCCACGGAACTGGCCACGAAGTTCGGGGGGCGGGTGTTTCAAAAAACTGAAGAGGCTTATCGGGGGAAACAGATCGGAATGAGGGAATGGCTGGCTATGGCCTGTTCCAGCCTGCCTCCGGATCTGGATTACCTGACTGCGCTTTCCCTGGATATGGCTGTGATCAGGCCGGGTTTTTTGGAATTTCTGCAATTTGCCCGTTCCGGCGGCCATGGGGTATACATTGCCAGTGACGGGCTGGGATTCTACATTGAACCGGTACTCGAAAAATCAGGCTGTTTGAAATATATCAGCAATATTTACAGGAATGAAACAGTAACTAGCCCTGAAGGCTTGCAAATAGTGATCAACACCCCCCATCCTGTCTGCCGGTACTGCGGAAACTGCAAGGCCCTTCAGGTGGCGAAATTGAAAAAAAAAGGCTGCCGGGTAATATATGTTGGCGATGGCAGCAATGACCGATTTGGGGCATCCAGAGCGGATATGGTTTTTGCCCGGGACCGGTTGGCCGCATATTTTAAGAAAAATGGCTTTTCATTTAATCCCTGGGTTGATTTTTACGACATTTTACGCCTTTTGGCTTCCGGGTTGAGGACAAACATTTCTGCCCCGTTGTGCAACCCGGAGGGGGAAGGCCTGGATCAGCGGTTGGAAGCCTGAAATTGGATCCACGCTGGTTTTCCAGGTTGAACCGCCCGGCGATATCAAAGGTTTAACCACTGTTTGAACTGCAGGCAGTTCTCTTTGGAAATCTGTGAAGGCTTACCATCCAGAAGACGGCAGAGGATCGTCACCCGGCAGGCTTCCTCCAGGGCTAGGGTTGTATTGATTGCCGCTCGCAGGTTTGGGCCGAAAGAAACCAGGCCATGGTTTTGCATCATTATCGCCTGCGCCGAGGGATTGTTTTCCAGCGCCGAGGCCACGGCAGCAGCCAGTTCAGTCGAGCCGGGCAGGAAGAACGGGATCAGGGGTGTTTCCATAAACCGGATCATTTCCACTGTCAGCGGGAGTATATTCAGGTTGTACAATCCGGCAATGATCGCCGACGGGGCGTGGGTATGGGCTACCGCCTCTACCGACGGGTTTAGCCGGTAAATCTGCAGGTGCAATGAGGTTTCTATGGAAGGGAGCGCCGATCCCGCGCTGACCGGCCGTCCCCGATCATCCAGTTCCACCATGGATTCAGGCTTCAAATTACCTTTGTATAACCCGCCGGGGGTAATTAAGAACCCTTTTCGTCCCGGCAACTTCACGCTTAAATTACCCCCGGCAGCGGTAAACAGTTTTTCCCGGTAGAGTTCCCTTGTTGCCCGGGAAAGCAACCGGCGAAGCTCGGGATATTCCAATTGCAAATTCCCCCTGTAAATTATTCCTATAGTTGATTATAATACATTTTAAGAAGATTTAATAAGGCTAATCCAGCCAGAAGACAGGGGTATCGATTTTGCCTGCAATTTGCGAGCGGGCGATTATAAAGGAGACCTGAATAATTAAGTGCAAAAGATAGTGGTAATCGCTAATGGCGCTTTCGGGGACGCGGAGTTTTACCGCCGGCAAATAAGGGAAAAGGATTATATTATCTGTGCTGACGGGGGGCTGCGCCACGCCCTGGCCATGGGGATCTGTCCCCACCTGGTAATCGGAGACGGAGATTCATTATCTACCGATCTGCGCTGCCGGCTTGAACAGCTAAACCTGGATTGGCGGCAGTACCGGGAAATCAATCAGGAAAAATCGGACCTCGAATTTGCTCTGGACTATGCGGTAACCCTGAGACCGGAGGAGATAGTCATTTACGGCGCTCTGGGGGGGGAAAGGGTTGATCACGAGTTTATTAATATTTTACTGCTGACAATCCCTCTCAATAAAGGAATTTGCTCCAAAATCATTGATGAACAGCAGGAGATTCAGTTGATGAACCGGGAACTGGCGGTTGCAGGCCGGGTCGGTGATTATCTTTCTTTGTTTGCATTGACCCCCGTGGCTACCGGTGTGGTTACGGAGGGGCTGAAATACCCTTTGCACAAAGAGACGCTGTATTTTGCTTCTTCCCGCGGGCTCAGCAATGAATTTACCGGCACCGAAGCTCGAATTACGGTCGAATCGGGGCTGCTGCTGGCGGTCAAGAACAACCGGCAATTCGGGGCTTAAATTTTTCAGTAAAATACTCACCCCATAATTCTACGCATACCATAATAACTACATGATTCGGTAAAACATTTTGATACTCCGGTTGGGGTATGGTAGTATAATTTTTTAAGGGGTAAGAAAATGGGTAATTTTCCAGGCCTGTTCAATGGCACGACAGCTGTTCTTTTATCTTTATCGACAATTCTGCTTGCCGGGTTTTTGCTGACGCGTATTACCCAACTAGCCAGGTTGCCCAATGTTACCGGCTATATTATCGCCGGCGTCCTGATCGGCCCCTATGTCTTGAATTTGATTCCCCATGAGATGGTTGAGAACATGGGATTTATCAGTGACATTGCCCTGGCGTTCATTGCCTTCGGGGTGGGCCGTTTCTTTAAAAAGGAGGTTTTCAAAGAAACCGGGCTGGGCATTGTGGCGATCGTTTTGGCGGAATCGCTGGTAGCCGGATTTTTGGTAACATTATTGATGCATTATCTATTTCACCTGGATTGGAATTTTTGTTTGCTTTTGGGGGCGATTGCCACTGCAACGGCCCCTGCCAGCACCATGGTTACCATCCGGCAATATCATGCGCGGGGAAATTTTGTAAACATATTGCTTCAGGTTGTGGCCTTTGACGATGCAGTATGCCTTATTGTATTTAGCATCGCCATCGCTTTTATTAATACTAAAACCGGAGCCAGGGTTTCTTTTTCAGAGATTATTTTCCCGCTGGTCTTAAATATTGGCGCGCTGGCCACCGGATTTGTGAGCGGCCTGGTGCTGAGCAAGCTGATGACCCCGAGACGAAGTGAAGACAACCGGCTGATACTGACCATTTCATTGCTCCTGGGCATCGCCGGATTATGCGCGGCCGTGGATATCTCGCCCTTACTGGCCTGTATGTTTTTTGGCACCACCTACATCAACATGACCAGGGACAAGGAACTATACCGGCAAGTTGAAAAATTTACCCCGCCCATACTTTCTATATTTTTTGTTGTATCGGGAATGAGCCTGGATATTGGCACATTCAATACCCTGGGAGTAATCGGCGCCTCTTATTTTGTGATCCGGATTGCCGGGAAATATCTCGGCGCCTATCTGGGCTGTGTTCTGGCCAAAACCACAAAAAATATCCGGAATTTTCTGGGGTTGGCTTTGATCCCCCAGGCGGGGGTGGCTATTGGCCTGGCCTTTTTGGGGAAAAGAGTCCTGCCGGGCATGGTGGGAAATATGTTGTTGGCGGTAATTCTTTCTTCCTCGGTGCTATACGAGCTGATTGGTCCGGCCTGCGCCAAAATTGCCCTGGTCTGTTCCGGCTCATTGAAAAAAAGGGAAGATCCAAACCATTTGTAATATGATGAAACGATCCTGCATCGGCTTATGGCCCCGGATCGGGATCGGCACACCCGGCAACGGCCAGGGTATTCATCAGCTCTTGTTTGTAACCCATGAACAAAGGCGAGGTAACCACTTTTCGGGTGCGGGGGCGGGGCAGTTCCACCGCTGTTTCCCTGACAATTCGGCCCGGGCGATCCGAGACCATGTATATACGGTCGGCGAGATATATCGCCTCATCGATACTGTGGGTTACAAACAGCACGGAACGATCGAATTTTTGTAAAACAGCCATCAACCATTCCTGCAGATTTTCTCGGGTTAGGGCATCGAGAGATGCAAATGGCTCATCCAGGAGCATCAGGTTGCTGTCAATCAACACCGTTCTCAAGAGAGCCGCTCTCTGTCTCATTCCCCCTGAAAGCTGTCCGGGATAGTAGTTTTCAAAACCGGCCAGTCCAAAAATCGGCAACATTTCTTTGACCCGCAGGCAGGCTTTTTCCCGCTTTATCCCTTCAGCCTGCAGGGGCAACGCGCAGTTCTCCAGCAGGGTTTTCCAGGGGAAAAGGAGGTCCTGCTGGGGCATATAGCCCACCTTGGCCGCCCGGGTTACCACCTTATTGTTTATCTTTACCCGTCCCTGATCCGGTTCAAGAAGCCCGGCGGCTATTTTCAGGATCGTGCTTTTACCCGAGCCGCTGGGTCCCAGAAGGGATACGAACTCTCCGACCCCTACGATGAGGGAAACATTATTTAACACCGGCAGTTTTCGGCCGACAGAACGATAGGTTGTGCTGATTCCCGTTAAGGTCAGTCTATCAAGGTTCATAAATGTCACCAGACCCGCCCCGTATTTTCAGGATGGGTTTCGGTACCTGAAAGAACCTATGGCAGAAATTCATTGGTAAAGGCCTGATCCACATCGGGCATCTCCTCAATCAGGCGGTTATCATATAACCACCGGGTGTAGTTTTCCCAGGTATTTTTACTCTGCCAGCCCCACTTTTCCGCATCGGCCTGATACTCGTCGGCAAGCCATTGCTGACTGGATAGGACCAGATCCCGTTCCAGTTCCGGGGCGTTTTCCAGCAGTATATCCGCCGCTTCATCCGGCCTGTCAATAGCCAGCTCGTAACCCCGGGCGGTAGCCCGCATAAATTTTTTGATCAGATCGGGGTGCTTGTCGATCAGCGATTCACTGGTGATCAGCACCGGGGTATAATAATCAAGGACCGGATCCAGATCCGCAAGCTTAATAAAATTCAGATCCAGGCCTCTGAGTTCGGCCTCGACCCCGTTCCATCCGTAATAAATCCAGCCAAAATCAGCCAGCCGTTCGATTATAGTAAAAAAATCCGCCTCGCCGGCAGTAATGATTTCCACTTTATCGAAATCCGATCCGGAGCGTTCCATCAGCGCCCTTATGGTTGCCTCCTCTATCGGCGATCCCCAGCCACCATATTTCTTGCCCTCAAAATCGGCCGGGCTGGCGATACCTGTTTTCTTCAGGGAGGCAAATCCGGAGGTATTGTGCTGCACCACGGCGGCGATAGAAACGATGGGGATGTTTTCCAGGCGGGCAAAGGTTACTTCTTCCTGATAACTTACTCCGAATTCTCCCTTTCCTGCTGCCAGTAGCTGCGGTACGCTGCCCGATGCCTGTACAATCTCCACTTCCAACCCTTCTTCCCGGTAATAGCCCTTATCCTTTGCGGCATAAAGCCCGCTGTAATTGGTATTGGGAGTCCAATCCAACAAGATGGTTATTTTATCCAGGGCGTTATAACTGCTTGCCCGACAGCCGGCGAGCAAGGCCAGGGAGAGTAAAACAATTGTAAACAGCAACCATATTTTTTTACCGGACATATTACCACTCCTTTAATTGATCCGCCCTGTTCCAGGGCATGAATAGCCAGGCTAGGAACTCCGTCAGTTTGAACAGAGCCAGACTGAGAATTATCACGATAAAGATTGCGGCAAACATGTGGCTTGTTTTGAAAGAATACATGGATCTGGTCATATAAACTCCTAATCCCAGGCTTCCGCCCAGCCATTCCCCAATTATGGCTCCCATTACGCTGTAGGTGACGGAAATTTTCAGGCCGGAAAAAAAATAGGGCATAACCGAGGGTAACTGGACGGAACGAAAAATAAACCAAGGACCGGCCTGCATTACCTGCATCAGATCCAGGGCCTCCTGATTCACCTGACTCAGGCCCTCTATCAGATTTATGACCAGCGGGAAGAAGCAGACCAGTGCCACCACCGCTATTTTTGGTTTAAGGTCAACCCCCAACCAGATCAGAATTATGGGGGCCAAAGCAAAGATAGGCACTGCCTGGGAGACAACCAGGGGAGGATACAGCGTTTTTTTGGCCAGAGGCCAGCGATCCATGGTCATGGCCAGGGCCGCGGCTACCCCTATGGCTATGGCCAATCCTGCTCCGACGGCGCATACCGTGGCTTTTGTATGGCTGAGCAGCAGTGGAAAATTGCCGGCCAGTGCTCCGGCGATACTGGAAGGAGCAGGGAGCCAGAATCCGGGGATGCCGAATATCTTGCAAACCGCCTCCCATAAAACGAGCAAAGCCAACATCGACCATAGTGCCGTCAGGCGTCCAATTGAAAGGACCGGCCGAAGTAGCCGGTTGTTATCTGATGATTTTTTCATCGATGGTAACACCTCTGAGACTGTAATCAATTTTTACTACGCTCAAGATCCGTTCTGCACCGGAGTCCGTACACACCCGTTGGGCATCGGCTACAATTTGCAGCAGGCTATCTGGTGGTCTCCATCGGCCCTACAGCATATTTCACCCCTGATTTTTTTATAAGTTCTATTACCCGGTCTACAGTAGGATATAATTTTTCATCAGGAACGATTGGAATTATCTGCAGACTCAGATTACATAAGGGCATTTGAATTCACCTCCGGTTTATTTAAAATAAAACTGCCGCCAACGTTGGCAGCAGTTTTACCTGCATTTTTAATGTGTTCCCTACGCTGGCATTATCCAGGACTCTGCAGCCTAAGCTGCAGAGTATCTACAGGTTCCAAGGGTTAAAGGCTTCATCGCGCCTTTTCTCAGCCCCACTCGGAGCGCCCCCAGCATTATTCATATGTCCAAACATATTATAACATGGTTATGGCAAAAACAGGCTGGGCCGGAAGTCTTTTTAAAATTTTTTTTGGTGGGGTTCATGTCGCCTATGAGGTGAAACCGGTGTAGATGGTGTACCACGGGATTTTGCGGGAAGGATTTTTCTCCCCGTTCCAGAAAACAGGTTATGGTGGCGGTACTAAGTAGATTATTAACCGCTAAATTGGTAAACCTTAAAACGAGCTGTTGTTTCCGGCAAGATAATAACGAAGGGGGTTGGGATTGTGCCGCTGGTTTCATTGACGGAAGTGCTTCACCGGGCCTCACGGGAAGGCTATGCGGTAGGTGCGTTCAATTGCCACAATATGGAGGTAGTCCAGAGCATTGCTCGGGCGGCGGAAGCGGAAGAGTCTCCGGTAATAATTCAAGCCAGCCAGGGGGCGATAAAATATGCCGGGCTGGAATATATCACCTCTCTGGTGAAACAGGCGGCAAAGGAAGTTACAGTGCCGGTGGTGTTGCATCTGGATCATGGGACCAACCTGCAGCAGGTGGTGCAGTGCATCAGGCATGGTTTTACCTCGGTGATGATCGATGGTTCAAGGTTTTCTTATGAGCAAAATGTTGAGTTGACTGTGGAAGTTGTCAGGATTGCCCGGTCGGTAGGGGTGTCCGTGGAAGCGGAGATCGGTAAAATAGGAGGCACTGAGGATGATCTTACCGTAAAAGAATCTGAGGCTCTCTTTACCGATCCGGAAGAGGCAGCCAGATTTGCCCGGGAAACGGAAGTTGACGCCTTGGCCATTGCTATCGGAACCGCCCATGGGCAGTACAACGGTGAACCGCGACTGGATTTTGATCGCCTGGAAAAGATAAACCGCCTGGTTTCATGTCCCCTGGTGTTGCACGGTTCTTCCGGAGTTCCTGATGAAAGCCTTGAGCGTGCTGTGAGGTTGGGAATCCGCAAAATCAACATCGACACCAATATCCGGGAGGCATTTGTCGAGGCCATACGAAAGGCGTTGAATTTGAATCCTCGGGAAATAGATCCCCGAAACATTCTGAACCCTGCCCGGGAGGCCGCGGAGAAAATCATCCGGGAAAAAATCAGGGTGTTTGGTTCATCCCACCAAGTCTAAGGCAGATCACTGCTTGTATTTTAATAACCATCAAAATACTTCATCCCGGCCGGTGCCCAGGTTTCAAGCCGGCCGGGATCGGATTCAATCCCGGATGCTGCTAAAATAATAGGCAGTTTTTTTGTCCTCCGCCGGGATTGGGCTTTCCTTCCGCAAGCGGGAATCCCTTGGTTAACCATTATTTAAAGCCTGCATATAATGAAACGAAGGTACAGGAGAGGCCCTTCTGTCTTCGTTTGAATTTTACCGGAAAGGAGAAAGTAACTTTGATGAAACCAAAGGATTTTACCGGTCACAAGCATGTTGCCGTGCCTATGGGAATAGTTGGTGGTGGTGGGAACAGGGTTCCAGCCAGTTGTCCGCCCGGTTTTCAGGGGCGGTATACGGTTCAGTCCGGTGACACTATGTTTTTCATTGCTCAAAGGTTTGGGGTCACCTTGAATTCACTGATAGCCGCCAATCCGCACATTTCAGATCCCAATCTGATCTTCCCGGGGGATGTGCTCTGTGTTCCCGGTGGGGCCAGGGTTCCGGCCAGTTGTCCGCCCGGTTTTCAGG
>CAZPFS010000004.1:25775-76002 GCA_964585925.1 uncultured Syntrophomonadaceae bacterium
GGCGATATACGGTTCAGTCCGGTGACACCATGTTTTCCATTGCCCAGAAATTTGGGGTTAGTCTGGATGCCCTGATTGCTGCCAATCCACAGATCACCAATCCCAATCTTATTTTTCCGGGGGATGTGCTCTGTGTTCCCGGTGGGGGGAGGGTTCCGGCCAGTTGTCCGCCCGGTTTTCAGGGGCGATATACGGTTCAGTCCGGTGACACCATGTTTTCCATTGCCCAGAAATTTGGAGTAAGCCTGGGTGCACTGATTGCCGCCAACCCACATATCACCAATCCCAACCTTATTTTTCCGGGGGATGTGCTTTGTGTACCTGAAAAACTGGTTCTACCCTGTTGTTCGGTAATGAAGCCCAGAATTCACCCTGTTCCGGGCAGTGATCCCGGGGGAGTTGTTCTGGCTCAATTTCTTTCCACCAATCAGGAGCGTATCTGCATTCTGGCGGCAGGGCTGCCCGATCCGGAGGATCTTGACCATTACACCGGGTATCAAGGGGTGATTCAGGTTCCCGAGCAGGCGGAAATTGTTTTTTCCCTGAACAAATGTCAGGAGATTCCACCCTATCCGTCTCATCCGGATCATCCGCCCCAAAGGGATGGGGAGGATCAGGAACTTCCGCCGGAGCAACTGGGTTATCCATCCCGGCCGGGTCATCCCGGGCCCCTACCCTATCCGCCCAAACCGCCGTCTCCTGGCCTATGGTGCGGGTGCAAAAAAATTTCTACCATGTTAACCGTGGATACAAAAATACTGGTCCGGGCCTATAAATCCGGGGGGTGGGCAGGTACCACCGTTTTGTGGGCTGATTTAAAAGGTTGCCGGAGCAGCGATATAGCTGATTGCGGACATTACTAGAATATAGATTTGCTTAAAAAAGGCCTCCTTCCCAAGGGGGCCTTTTTTCATGCACCGCACATCGGGCACAGATATAGCCAATTTTGAATTCATAAAAACCATGGCGAACCCCTTGATGCCAGCCCCTGTGGCCCTTTTATGTTTTTTTTGATCCTTGGAACCGGCCGGGCGGATTTTGTTCGGCCCAATCCGACCCCGGTTGTTTGCATTATCTATCTATGCTAAAATTACGTGTATTAAACGCACTGTAAAATAAGGAAATGGAAAACTGTTCAGGGCATAAGATAATACATGGTACAGGAGGGGCATAAATGCCGGTTAAATGGGAGAAACTAGAAAATAACAAGTTTAAACTTGAAATCGAGGTACCTTTTTCCGAGGTAGACAACGCCCTTGCCCGGGCTTATCGTAAAGTGGTCGCCAAAATCAACCTTCCCGGGTTTCGAAAAGGAAAAATCCCCCGCCAGGTTCTGGAGATGCGTTTCGGTCCGGAAATTTTGCATGAAGATGCCCTGGAGATTTTGCTGCCCCATGCTTACCATCAGGCCATCATGGAAGCCGATCTGGAACCGATCGACGAACCGGAGATTGAGTGCCATCAACTGGAATCGGGAAAACCCCTTCTTTTCGAGGCAGTGGTAGAAGTCATTCCCGAGGTGGCGCTTGGTCCTTACAAAGGGGTTGAGGTTGAGCAGGAAAAAACAGAGGTAACCGACAAGGATGTGGAAATATTCCTGGATAACCTTCGGGAACAGCAGGCTCGCCTGATTACGGTTCCTGAGGGAACCGCCGGGAAAGGCGATCTGGTAATTATTGATTTTACAGGGTTTGTTGGGGGAGAGCCTTTCGAGGGGGGAGAGGCGGAGAATTATTCCCTGGAGCTGGGATCCGGATCATTGGTTGAGGGATTTGAAGAACAACTGGAGGGAGCCACCCCTGGAGAGCAAAGGGAGATCAATGTTAAATTTCCCGATGATTACCACCGGGAAAACCTGGCCGGCAAACCGGCGACCTTCAAGGTAAAAGTCAATGAGATCAAGCGCAAACAGCTCCCGGAGCTTGATGATGATTTTGTAAAAGAAACGGGTGAGTTTGAGAATCTGGAAGAGCTAAGGGAGGACATCCGGAAAAGGCTGGAGGAGGCCGCCCGGAAGGAATCACGCCAAAAGCTTGAAAACGATCTAATTCTAAAGATCAGCGAGGCGGCAAAATTAGAACTTCCGCCGGTGCTGGTGGACCGGGAGTTGGACAAATTGATGAACGAGATGGATCAGTTTCTGCGCTATCAGGGGCTGACACTGGATAAATTTGTGGAAATGTCCGGCAAAACGTGGGAAGAAATCCGCGAGCAGAAAAAACCGGAGGCCGAAAGAAGAACAAAGTCGGCATTGGTGTTAAAAGCCATCGCGAAGCAGGAAGGAATTTGTGTGGAGGATCCCGAATTAGACCAGAAAATAGAGGAAATTGCTAAGGTTTACAACGACAAACCGGAACGGGTAAAAGAGTTGTTTGCAAAACAGGGCCGGTTGCAGATCTTTAAAAATGAGATCAAACTTACGAAGACCATCGATCTGCTGGTTAAGGAGGCCCAGATTAAAATTGTTGACAAGCCGTCTGAGAAAGACGATCAGTAAGGAGGAAATACATGAACATGTTTATGCCGATGGTGGTAGAACAAACTAACCGGGGGGAAAGGGCTTATGACATCTACTCCCGGTTGCTGAAGGATAGAATTATTTTTCTGGGTTCCCCGATTGATGACTATGTAGCCAATTTGATTGTGGCCCAGCTGCTGTTTCTGGAATCGGAAGATCCCGAGAAAGATATAAATCTGTATATAAATTCCCCGGGAGGGGTGGTTTACTCCGGAATGGCCATCTATGATACCATACAGTATATCAAACCGGCGGTATCCACGATCTGTGTAGGTATGGCGGCAAGTTTCGGCGCGGTGCTGCTGGCGGCGGGCGCCCCGGGCAAGAGATTCGCGTTGCCCCATTCCCGGGTAATGCTGCATCAGCCGGCGGGGGGAGCCAAAGGGCAGGCGGTGGATATTGAAATTCACGCCAGGGAAATTTTAAGCCTCCGGGAAACGCTGAACAAAGTACTGGCCGATCATACCGGCCAGCCTGTGGATAGGATTGCCAAGGATACCGATCGTGATTTTTTCATGTCGGCCGAAGACGCCAAGAAGTACGGGATTATTGATGACGTGCTCAAGGAGCGGCCCTAAACGATAAAACGAGGTGAATACCAGGCTGTGTTCAAGTTTAGTGAAGACAAGGGACAGTTGAAGTGTTCGTTTTGCGGTAAAGCCCAGGAACAGGTCCGCAAACTGGTGGCCGGTCCGGGGGTTTATATCTGCGACGAATGCATAGAGCTCTGCAATGAGATTATCGAGGAGGACAGCGGCGAGGAGGGCGAACTCAATCTGGTGGACTTGCCCAAGCCGCAGGAGATCAAAAAGACGCTGGATCAGTATGTGATTGGGCAGGAAGAGGCCAAGAAGAGCCTTTCAGTGGCTGTTTACAATCACTATAAGCGGGTAAATGCCGGGCAGAAACAGGATGAAGAGGTGGAGCTGCAAAAAAGCAATATTGTGCTGATCGGTCCCACCGGGGTGGGCAAGACCCTGCTCGCTCAAACCCTGGCCCGGATACTGAATGTGCCTTTTGCCATTGCCGACGCCACATCTCTGACCGAGGCCGGTTACGTGGGGGAAGATGTAGAAAATATCCTGCTCCGGCTGATTCAGGCTGCCGATTATGATCTGGAGAAGGCGGAAAAGGGGATCATTTATATTGATGAGATCGACAAGATTGCCCGTAAAACCGATAATCCCTCCATCACCCGGGATGTCTCCGGGGAGGGTGTCCAGCAAGCGCTGCTGAAAATACTGGAGGGGGTGGTGGCCAGCGTTCCGCCCCAGGGGGGGCGAAAACATCCTCACCAGGAGTTCATGCAGATCGATACCACCGATATCCTGTTCATTTGCGGGGGAGCATTTGATGGATTGGAAAAAATAATTATGAACCGGATCGGCAAAAAGGGGATCGGTTTTGGAGCCGATTTAAGGGGCCGGGACAGCAAGGGCGGCGTCAATATCGGTGAAATTTTGTGCCAGGTTCTTCCCCAGGACCTTCTTAAATTTGGGCTGATCCCCGAATTTGTGGGAAGGGTGCCTGTGATTTCCACCCTGGATACACTGGACAAGGATTCTCTGGTCAGGATCCTGATCGAGCCCCGCAATGCGCTGGTCAAGCAATATCAGAAGCTATTCAAGATGGATCAGGTGGATCTGGAATTCAAAGAAGGCTCCCTGCAGGCCATTGCCGAGGAGGCTATCAAGCGAAATACCGGTGCCAGGGGGCTGAGGGCGATCCTGGAGGAGGTTTTGCTTGAAACAATGTTTGAGCTTCCCTCCCGTGACGATGTCTTACGCTGCATAATAACCGGAGAAGCCATCTTGAAGCGGGAGAACCCGATCCTGGTTACCAGGGATAAGCATAAGAAAAAAGAAGTAACTGCTTAACTGCGATAAGGGAATGCAGTCACAGGGATGGATTCTATTTTCGGATCCATCCCTGTTTTATAAGATTTTCTGCACTTACAAAGGCCGATCAGGAACCCGTCGATGATTCTCGCCTGTTTTTTGTTTTCTGTTTTCCGTCTCTTGTTTTTTGTCTTCTGCCTCCGGCAAGGATATTTTGTTTTTTGGGGGGGGATAATAATTCATGCTGCAAAAGAGATTCCCCGGGGAGTGAAGGACGATGGGTTTTACCGGTATGATCGGATTGATCCAAATGTTTTTTGCCGTGGTGATCGGCCTTTATTTTTTCAATCTGCTCAGGGGTCAGCAGACCAACCGGGTGGCCATCGACCGGGAATCCCGCAAGGAAATGGAAGAGCTCGAACGGTTGAGACAGATCTCTCTTACCGAACCGCTGTCTGAAAAAACACGTCCGGCCACGTTTAAAGAAATCATCGGCCAAGAAAATGGCTTGAAATCTTTGCGTGCCGCCATCTGCGGTCCGAATCCCCAGCATGTGATTATGTACGGCCCTCCCGGTATCGGCAAAACTGCCGCCGCCAGACTGGTGCTGGAAGAAGCCAAGAAAAATCCCCTGAGCCCATTCAAGGAGAACGCCAAATTTGTTGAGCTTGATGCCACCTCCGCCCGGTTCGATGAGCGGGGAATTGCCGATCCCCTGATCGGCACGGTCCATGATCCCATCTACCAGGGAGCGGGTCCTTTGGGGATGGCCGGTATACCGCAGCCCAAGCCAGGGGCGGTAAGCAAAGCCCACGGCGGGGTACTGTTTATAGATGAGATCGGCGAGCTGCATCCCATCCAGATCAACAAGCTGCTGAAGGTTCTGGAAGACCGGAAGGTCTTTCTGGAAAGTTCGTATTATAACAGCGAAGACAGCAATATCCCCCGTCACATCCACGATATGTTTCAGCGGGGGCTGCCGGCAGATTTTCGTCTGATCGGGGCCACCACCCGCATGGCCAGCGACCTTCCCCCCGCCATCCGTTCCCGTTGTCTGGAAATCTACTTCCGGGGGCTTACCCCCCGGGAGATCGGAACCATTGCCGAAAACGCCTGCCGAAGGATCAATTTTTCCATCTCTCCTCAGGCGGTGGAGGTGGTTAAAAAATATGCTTCCAACGGCCGGGAAGCGGTAAACATGATCCAGATGGCGGCGGGGATTGCCCAAGGCGAGAACCGCAATTATCTTTGCCGCGAAGATATAGAATGGGTGGTCGACAGCGGGCAGCTATCACCCCGGCCGGAGAAAAAGCCCCCTTCCGAGCCTCAGATCGGTTTTGTCAACGGGCTGGCGGTTTATGGCCCCAACATGGGTACCCTGATCGAAGTCGAGGTCAATACCATGCCGGTAAACCCCGGCGAGGGTAAAGTCAATATTACCGGGATCGTGGAGGAGGAGGAAACGGGTGGTGCCGGGCGTACTGCTCGCCGAAAGAGTTCTTCCAAGGGATCCGCCGAAAATGTGATTACGGTACTTAGCAGCTTCATGGGGCTCAACCTGCGAAACTATGACATCCATCTAAATTTTCCAGGAGGGATTCCGGTCGACGGGCCTTCGGCGGGAATTGCCATGGCCACGGCTATCTATTCTTCCCTTACCAGGCAGCCTGTTGATTCCATGGTGGCTATGACCGGTGAAATATCCGTGAGAGGGCTGGTCCGACCGGTGGGGGGAATAATGGCCAAGATTGAGGCTGCTGCCGAAGCGGGCATTACCAAGGTAATTCTGCCTGAACACAACTGGCAGCAAAATTTTAAGCGCAGCCGACTGAAAATAGTACCGGTAAAGCATATAGAGCAGGTGTTTGCAGAGGCCATTGCCTGCGCCTCCAAATCCCCCGAGTGCCCGGATCTGCCATCCCCGCTGCAAAACGATGAGATAGGGGCAAGTGATCCTGTGCCCGCTTCGGCTCGGGTCCCCGAACCTCCCCGGCCTGCGGAAAACCCCGGGCACCCTTTGGATGTTCCCCGGCCGGCGGCAACCCCCTGCCCCTGAATTGCCCCACCCTTAATCGGCCAAATGATGTCATATTACTCTGCATTGACATTTAGTGGAGATCATTCAAATTTATAATTAAAGGAAATAATGATCGGGAAGCGAATAAGATTTATGGAAAAGGCTTCCCGTATGTTTTAAATTTTACGAAAGGGGGGAAGACCGATCATGACCAAAAAAATTAAACTTCCCCTTCTGCCTTTGAGAGGCGTTCTGGTTTTTCCGGGTATGGTGATCCATCTTGATGTGGGTCGGGAGCGATCGATCAATGCCCTGGAAAAAGCCATGATGGAGGATAACCTGATATTGCTGGTTTCCCAGAAAGATGCCCGAATCGATGAGCCTGAAAAAAACGATCTGTACCGGGTGGGAACGCTGGCCCTGATAAAACAGATGATCAAGCTCCCCGGGGGTACCATCCGGGTGCTGGTAGAAGGATTGCACCGGGGTAAAATTAATCGCAATCTGTCCACTGAACCCTATTTTGCGGTGGAGGTTACCGGTGTGCCGGATGATGAGCCCAAGACCCCGGAGACCGAGGCGCTGATGCGCAGCGTATTATACCAGTTTGAGCAGTATATCAAGCTCAGCCGGAAAATACCTTCCGAAGCCTTGGCCACGGTGAGCGGTATTGAGGAACCCGGTCGACTGGCAGATGTAATTGCATCCCATCTGAGCCTGAAAGTTGCCCAGAAGCAGGAGGTATTGGAGGCATTTTCAGCCCGGAGCCGGCTGGAAAAACTTTACGAATTCTTTAGCAGGGAAATGGAAATTCTTGAAATTGAACGTAAAATCAACCTCCGGGTACGCAAACAGATGGAGAAAACGCAGAAGGACTATTATTTGCGAGAACAGTTAAAGGCGATTCAAAAAGAACTGGGCGAACTCGACGAGCGGACCGCGGAAGCGGAGGAATACCGGGAAAAAATATCCAGGGCCGATTTCCCGAGCGAGGTGGAAGAAAAAGCGCTCAAGGAGGTAGATCGGCTGGAAAAGATGCCGCCGGCTGCCGCCGAAGCAGTGGTGATCCGCAATTATCTGGACTGGCTTTTGGATCTGCCCTGGTCTCACTCTACCGCCGATCGTCTGGATTTAAAACTGGCCAAGCAGATTCTGGACGAGGATCACTACGGATTGCAGAAGGTAAAGGAGAGGATAGTAGAATATCTGGCGGTCCGCCAACTGGCTGAAAAATTAAAGGGACCCATCCTTTGTCTGATCGGCCCGCCCGGAGTGGGCAAGACCTCTCTGGCCAAGTCCATTGCCCGGGCTCTGGAGCGCAATTTCGTGCGCATTTCGCTGGGAGGGGTGAGGGATGAGGCGGAAATCCGGGGACATCGGCGAACTTATGTGGGGGCCTTGCCCGGGCGGATCATCCAGGGGATGCGTCAGGCCAAATCCAGGAACCCGGTATTTTTGATGGATGAAATCGACAAGATGTCTACCGATTTCCGGGGGGATCCCTCCTCCGCGCTGCTGGAGGTGCTAGATCCCGAGCAGAACCACGTTTTCAGCGATCATTATATAGAAGTGCCCTTTGATCTGTCGCAGGTGATGTTCATCACCACCGCCAATTCTTCTTTCAATATACCCCAGCCGCTGTTGGACCGGATGGAGGCGATCCGGATTCCGGGGTATACCGAAGAGGAGAAGACGGAGATAGCCAGGCGCCATCTCATTCCCAAACAGATCAGGGAACACGGGCTGTCGGCGGAAAGCCTTCAGGTTTCGGAGGGGGCAGTGCGGCGGATCATCAGGGAATATACTCGGGAGGCCGGTGTGCGAAACCTGGAGCGTTCCCTGGCGGGAATCTGCCGTAAGGCTGCCCGGAAGGTGGTTGAGGATCGTCAACAGAAAATCCGGGTGGGCCTGCAGGGTATACCCGGCTATTTGGGGGTTCCGATTTATCGTTATGGGTTGGCGGAAAAAGATGATGAGGTGGGAGTGGCCACAGGTCTGGCCTGGACGGAAGCAGGGGGCGACCTGCTGGCGATTGAGGTTACATTGATGAAGGGCAAGGGGAAGATGATTCTCACGGGCAAATTGGGGGAGGTAATGAAAGAATCGGCCCAAGCCGCGCTGAGTTATGTCCGCTCCCGGGCTGAAGAATTGGGATTGGCGGAAAATTTTTATGAAGAAATAGATATTCATATCCATGTTCCGGAGGGAGCCATTCCCAAGGACGGCCCATCGGCGGGAATTACCATTGCTGCCGCCCTGGCTTCGGCCCTGACCCGGAGGCCGGTGCGCCGGGATACCACTCTTACCGGGGAAATTACTCTGCGCGGACGGGTTTTACCGGTAGGAGGGATCAAAGAGAAGGTTCTGGCGGCTCATCGGGCAGGGATCAAAAATGTGCTGCTGCCGGTGGATAACCGCAAGGATGTCAGTGATATTCCGGATAATGTTAAACGCAAGCTGCAGTTCCAGTTTGTGGAGCACATGGACGAAGTGCTGGAACTGGCCATGGTTAAGGGGGAAGAAAAACAGGTTCACCCCCCGGATATTCCCCGACGGGAAGAAAGCGGCCCCTGTCTCGAGGGCGCCGTGATTCAACACTAGTTACTCAAACAGGAGCGGACGACCCTGCGCCCGCCCTTGCCGCACCGTATTTTCATGATCATGGTTGTTGCAGGGGCCGACGACTCCGCCTGCCCGCCATGCAAAGGATCGTGAGTGTCGGATGGATGTAAACCTGGCGGTACTGGCTGCTGCCGTCTATAAAAAAGAAGATTATCCAACTGATCACCGGCCGGAAATTGCTTTTTTAGGCCGTTCAAATGTGGGCAAATCCTCGCTTATCAATTGCCTTCTGGGGCGTAAAAATCTTGCTAGGACCAGCTCGACTCCCGGAAAAACCCGGGGTATTTTTTTCTACTTGGTTAGTGAAAAATTTTACCTGGTGGATCTTCCCGGTTACGGATATGCACGGGTATCACAGGCCACCCGGCGGAGCTGGGCGCCGCTGATCGAAAATTATCTTCAAAGCCGGCAGGTGCTCCGTGGCTGTGTACACCTGATAGATACCCGGCATCCGCCCACCAGGGATGATTTGCAGATGAGGAGATGGCTGGCTCATTACCGGGTGCCCCGAATAACTGTTGCCACCAAGGCGGACAAAATATCCAGGGGAGCCTTGGCCGGCAGGCTCGAGGCGCTGGGTTCCGAGCTTGGCCTGACCGCCGGGGAAAAATTACTGGCCTTTTCGGCTCCAAAAGGTACGGGGAAGGCCGAGCTGTGGTCGGCGTTGGAGGACATGCTTCAAACGTCATATTGTTAACAGGCCCGGTCTCCGCCCCGATCGGCGGTTGTCAGACGGGCGTTTAGCCGGATGCTCAACGCTGCAGTAAAGGCGATCTTGGCCAGGTCCAGAGGCAGGTAGGGCAGCACTCCCACCAAAACGGCCTGGGTATAGGGCAAACCCATAACCAGTTTCAGCTGCAGGCTCCCTACAAGGTAAGTGGCGATCATACAGGCGGCCATGGCCAATGAAGTGCGCCCCATCCCGGATGAACGGCGGTTCCCAAGTATCTTCCCGGCCAGGTAAACCCCGGGGAGAAAGCCCAGCAGGTAGCCCCCGGTGGGGCCGAGGATCACCCCCAGGCCTCCTTTAGCCATGGAAAATATCGGCGCTCCGGCCGCCCCCAGCAGAAGATAGGAGGAGACAGCCAGTACGGCGCCCCTGGCGCCGAGAATTGCCGGGGCCAAAAATATTCCCACAAACTGTCCGGTTAGGGGAACGGGGCTGAAAGGGAGGGGGACGGCTATCTGGGCCAGAATGGCTATGAGTGCGGGAAACAAGGCAATCCGGGCCAACTCTCGGGTTTTCATGTTTTTTTCTTCCTTTCACCGGGTGAGACAGGCTTGCTGCCGGCAGAGCTATTCGTTCTGCAGTTCCCCGTAATTGAGGTAGTGATGTATTCCTGCATTATCTTCTACGATCAGGGCACCTCGACAGTCGAGATCGATCGCGCGGCCCTTAATACCCCCACCGGGCCAAGAAAGATTAACCATCCGGCCCAGGGTGGAGTTCAGCTCTATCCAGGGAGCGCGAAAAGGGGCAAATCCCTGTTGAAAAAACAGCTCCAGAGATGATGAAAGCCGTTCCAAAAGCAGCAAAAACAAGGAGGTTCGGTCTGTTCGGGCGCCGCTTTCCAGGTAGAGCGAGGATGGCGGACATCTCAAATCTGGTGGGAAATCTTTCCTTTCCTGGAGGACGTTGATGCCGATACCGATGATCAGGTACTCAATGTGATCCGGCTCACCTTTAATTTCGGTAAGGATGCCGCAAATTTTTCGTTCCCGGATCAGCAGATCGTTGGGCCATTTTATGGTTACCGGCAATCCGGTTTCCCTTTTTAAAGTGCGGGCCAGTGCCACCGCCGTGACCAAGGTTACCGGAGAAATCTCTCCCGGGGCGATCCTGTCCGGGCGGAGGAGGATTGAAAACCAGAGCCCCTTGCCGGGAGGAGAGCTCCATGAACGCCCCCGCCGACCCCGGCCATCCAGTTGTTCTTCGGCAATAATAACTGATTTTCCGGGACAGCCCTGTTCGGCCAAAGTGCGGGCTATCGCGTTCGTGGATTCAACGGATTTGTAATAGTGAATGCCCAGCGCGACCAGTTTGTCTCCCGGCAGCCGGTCCGGTTCTGACAGCAAGCGGTAGCCCTTTCTGGGGCGCGCTTCGATCGCAAAGCCTTCCCCGCGCAGCGCCTGCATCATTTTCCAGACAGCCGCCCGGGTTATCCCGAGCCGGGCGCTTAAATATTCTCCAGACACAAATTGAGGGCTGCTATTTCGTATTATTTCAAGTATAGTACCCCGGTTCACTGCAGAATGCCCTCCAGGTTCGTTTTGGGTTATATAGTGGGTTTATATATCGTTAATTATCAAACTTTGTTACAATATAATATATTATACATATTAGCTTTGAATTTCGGGATTGTCAACTTAAACTTGGATTTATCGGTTTACAATCAGGCGGGGCCAGATGCCGGCTGAAGGTTCCGGAAATGATTTCGCAAGGTCCCGGAATCGGGAAAGATGGTGAAAACAATGCGCATGCTGGGAATATTGCAGGGAACATTGATCAATGGGGCGGCCATAATCGTCGGGGCGGTATTGGGGGTATATGCCGGGAGGATTGTTCCCGAACGCTTCAATGAACGGGCCATACAGGCGATCGGGTTATCTGTGCTGCTGATAGGTTTCCAGATGGCCCTGAACAGCCGGCAGGTGCCGTTACTGGTGATCAGCATGCTTCTGGGGGGAATCACCGGCGAGGCGGTCCGACTGGAAGAACGTCTGGAAGCTATGGGGCGTTGGCTGGAATCTCGCCTGGGCAATGGCAACAAGATGGCCCGGGGGTTTGTATACGCGACCCTGCTTTACGGAGTAGGGGCGATGGCCATTGCGGGGGCCATGGAGAGCGGCCTGCTCGGCAAACACCAGATACTGTTTACAAAATCGATCCTGGACGGGGTTTCCGCTGTTGTTCTGGCCTCCACCATGGGGTTGGGGGTGGCCTTGGCAGCCGTTCCGGTGATAATCTACCAGGGCAGCCTGGCCCTGGCCTCCCGGGGAATGGGGACTCTGTTGACCGGGCCGGTGATCAACGAAATTTCTGCCGCCGGGGGGCTGTTAATAGTGGCTATTGGGTTGAACTTGCTTCAAATCAGGGAACTGAAGGTGGGGAACTTGCTGCCGGCGCTGCTGTTCAATGTCCTCCTGGTATACTGGTGGGGATAAAAAAACGGGCGTGATTGTCACCACGCCCAACAGATATATATAAAAGAGGGGGTCAACTCATGATTATTATAAGGCCCCAACATTACAGCCATATTACGGCCCCATTAAATTTTTGTTACACCGACATTTGTTGCTGCTGCAGTTCGGTTTAGTTCAATTTGTCCGAAGGAGGAAGGCTGATGGATAAGCCGGGCAACCAGGTTTCACCGGCAAAGTTGCTGAAGGATAGAATCCTGGAACTGGAGCGGGAACTTGATGCGGTTATAAACTTTTCATCGGACGAAATAATGGTAATCAGCGGAGATGGGATCATCTTGCGTGCAAATTCGGTTTTCGAGGAAAGCTACGGCTTAAAGATCGGAGATATTCTGGGGCGTAGGACTTCCGATCTGGAGGATCAGAAGGTATTCAGCCCTTCGGTTACACGGCTGGTAATACAAAACAAGCGCCCGCATACGCTTATTCAGTCTCAGCGGGATGGGCGAAAGTTGCTGGTTACCGGTACCCCGGTGTTCGATGATGACGGCAATATTTTCCGGATAATCGTCAATTCCCGGGATATCACTCACCTGAAAGAGCTGGAAATGCAGCTGGAGGAGGCGGAGCTGCTCAAAGATCGTTACTATCGCGAACTCCTGGAACTGCGCCAGAGTGATCCCGATGGTCGGAAAATCCTCATTTCCAGCCAACCTATGAGGGAAATGATCAGGACGGTGGAAAAGGTGGCTAAGGTTGATTCCACTGTGCTTTTGATTGGGGAATCGGGAGTGGGCAAGGGGATTATTGCCCGTTATATCCATGACTGCAGCCCGCGCAGGGAAGAGCCCTTCATTACGGTCAACTGTGGGGCCATTCCGGAAAACCTTCTGGAAAGCGAACTGTTCGGTTATTCCAGGGGTGCTTTTACCGGTGCCCGGAAGGAAGGAAAAGCCGGCAAAATGGAGGTGGCCGATCAGGGAACCCTTTTTCTAGATGAAATAACCGAATTGCCGCTTAACCTGCAGGTAAAATTGCTTCATGTGATCCAGGAAGGTATTATCAGCCGGGTGGGAGACAACCGCGAGATCCATCTCAATATACGGTTTCTGGCGGCTACTAACCGGGATATTGAAAAGATGGCAGCAGAGGGAAAATTCAGAGAAGATCTGTATTTCCGCCTCAACGTTATTCCGGTGGAGATACCACCCCTGAGGACCCGGCAAGACGATATTGAACCCCTGGCCGAACATTTTTTAAAGTATTTTACCGGCAAGTATCATAAAAATAAAGTATTTGATCCGGAGGTGTTTTCATACCTTCGTCGGTACAACTGGCCCGGGAATGTTCGGGAGTTGGAAAACCTGGTGGAACGTCTGGTGATAGTTACCGACGGGGAACCGATCAGGGCTTTTCATCTGCCGGAAAATATCAGGGGGAGGTACCCGGTTTTTAAAACCCGCTTCGGTTCAGATTTCACCGTGCAGACCCTGGGGAACGCCGTCAAGGCAGTAGAAAAGGAGTTGCTAACAAAAGCCCTGTTGCGCTGCACCTCCACCTACGACATGGCCAGGCTGCTGGGGGTCAATCAATCCACAGTGGTTCGAAAACTTCAAAAATATGGTTTAAAGCAGGAAAAATCTGCCGCCCGTAAAAAAAGCAAATAGCAATGTTCGATACCCACCAGAAAAATCTATGGTTTTTCCGCCAATGCAGTTAAGCATTGGAGCTTAATGCAATAATGCATTGATCCTATATTTCTTTTCTGTTCCGGCTTTAGCCTGTAAAAAGTGGGCTGGAAATTATCCCGTAAGGACAGGGTTTCCCAGGCAACCCGGGCCGGTTTGAGCTAATATTCACGCCTTGCCAGGGTGGCACGGTACTTGCATAATAAAAATAATAGGCATTGTTTTCAATCGATTTTCGGACAGTCTGATTTAGTTGGGTTTCGGAATTAAATTCATCAAGGAGGTACCATGACTATGATAGGGAAATTCGGGATGAGCGGTAAAGGTTTTCCCGGCCCCCGTTCTAAAGAGTTGATGAAAGAAAGAGATCAACATGTTCCGCGAGGAATATCCTACAATTTACCGGTGTTTGTGGAAGAGGCTTCCGGTGCCCTGATCAAAGACATTGACTCCAACGTATTTATTGACTTTGCCGGGGGGATCGGGGTTTGCAATTTCGGACACTGTCATCCCCGGGTAGTGGAAGCAGTGCGGGAACAGGCTGAAAAGTATATGCATACCTGTTTTATGGTGGCTATGTATGAACCGTATGTGGGCGTAGCCCGCCGCTTGAATGAACTGACCCCGGGAGACGGTCCCAAAAAAACCGCGCTGTTCAATTCCGGTGCGGAAGCGGTGGAGAACGCGGTAAAAATTTCCCGCCGCTATACCAAGAAGACCGGTATCGTGTCCCTGGAAAACGCATTTCACGGGAGAACCCTGTTGACCATGACCCTGACCTCGAAAGTAATGCCTTACAAATATGGTTTTGGCCCCTTTGCTCCCGATATTTATAAAATTCCCTCGCCCTATTGTTACCGGTGTAAATTTGGCCTATCTTACCCCGGTTGCAACATTGAATGTGCTCGCTATTTGGAACATTTCTTCAAGGTAGAGTGTCCGGCAGATTATGTAGCAGCGTTAATTGCAGAACCGGTACAGGGCGAGGGAGGTTTTATTGTTCCACCCAAAGAGTATTTTCAGGTATTGCAGGACATCTGCCGCCGCCATGGGTTGTTGCTGATCATGGATGAAATCCAATCGGGATTTTATCGCACCGGCCCCAGGTTTGCATCCGAACATTTCGGAATTGTTCCCGACCTGATCACCACTGCCAAATCTCTCGCTGCAGGGCTACCGCTGAGCGCAGTTACCGGTCGGGCGGAAATTATGGATGTAGCCGGCCCCGGTGAAATCGGCGGCACCTATGGCGGCAACCCCTTGTCCTGTGTGGCTGCCTGCACAGTCATGGATCTGATGGAAGAAGAAAATATGGGGCAGAAGTCGCATCGGGTAGGGGATCTGGCCCGCAAGCGATTTGAAGAGATGAAACAAAAATATGAGATAATCGGCGATGTCCGGGGATTGGGGCCGATGGTGGCCATGGAGTTGGTCAAGGATCGCGCTTCCAAGGAACCGGCGGCAGATGAAACAAAAGCCCTGTCCAAAAAATGTCAGGAAAAAGGGGTGCTGGTAATTACCGCCGGTGTTTTGGGTAATGTGATCCGCGTGCTGATGCCGGTGGTGATAACGGAGGAACAACTAAATCACGGTCTTGATGTTATTGAGGAATGCCTGAAAGAGATATAGACAGGCAGGATTATTTCCGGGGAGGGCGTCGAGCCTTCCCCGGAAATAAAATAAGGGCAACCTGACAGGGGCAAGGAGTGAAAAAATGACGGCAATGTACGGTAAGGCATTGGTAGTTGATCTGACTGGTTCCAATATCTGCGAAAAAGCGATCGAAAAAGAGGTTCTGGATAATTATCTGGGGGGCAAAGGGCTGGGTAGTTATTTGATGTTGAAAATGATTCAGCCCGGTGTGGATCCCCTGTCGTCTCAAAACAAGCTGATTTTTACTACCGGACCTGCCACTGATACGCCGCTGCCCCCGGCAGGGCGGTATGGGGTGTTCAGCAAATCCCCTCTGACGGGAGTTTATGCCGAGGCCTACAGCGGCGGCCATGTAGCGCCGGTAATGAAACGTACCGGCTATGATGCAATTGTTATTTCGGGGGCGGCCCCCAAACCCTGTTTTATTCATATATCCCCGGAGGGAGTCAATTTTCACGATGCTTCGGACCTCTGGGGGCAGGAAACCGGTGACGCTGAAGAGGCGCTGTTGGAGGCGGTAGGCATAAAGGGTGCCCAGGCGGTGGTGATTGGCCCGGCCGGTGAGCAGCAGATAAAATTTGCCTGCATCAAAAACAATCGCTGGCGCAGCGCGGGGCGGGCCGGGCTGGGAGCAGTAATGGGATCAAAGAATTTGAAGGGTATCGTATTTAGTGGAGATAAAAAGGCTCCGGTGGCCTATCCCGAGGAACTTACCAAATGGTGCCGAGAATTTGTAAGCGCAGGCAAGGGCAAACCGGATGCGCTGGCCTACCGGGCCAAGGGAACTCCCAACTTGGTAACGGCGGCCAACACGGTAGGATTTTTCCCTACCCGTTACTGGCATGAGGGAAAAATGGAGGGTTGGGAGAATATCAGCGCCGATTACATGCAAAGGGAGTTTGATGTAAAATCGCGTTCCTGTTTTCGCTGTTTCTTTTCCTGTGGCAAATTGACCACGGTTACCAAGGGGAGACACAAAGGCTTGGTTACCGAAGGGCCGGAATACGAAACCATCTATTCCTTTGGCGGGTTATGCTGTATCACCGATATGGCTGAAATTGTCTACATGAACGAGTTTTGTGACCGGTTGGGGATTGATACCATCTCTGCCGGCAATATTGCGGCGTTTGCCATTGAAGCCGGTCTCAGGGGCAGGCTTTCCAATGCTCCGGTGTACGGAGATGCGGATTCCATTGCGGAATTTCTGAGATCGGTCATTGAACGCCGGGGCGATGGGGCCATTTTTGCCGATGGAATACGGGAGGCTGCGCGGAGGCTCGAGCTGGATGATCTGGCCATACATGTCAAGGGGATGGAGCCGGCCGGTTACGATCCCCGGTGCTTGAAAGGGATGGCGCTGGCCTATGCCACCTCCGATCGGGGCGCCTGCCACCTGCGTTCAACCTTTTACAAGGCCGAGCTGAGCGGTATGATTGACCGCAACCAAATAGAGGGCAAGGCCCGTATATTTGTGGATTTTGAAGATCGCCTGAACATTTTCGACACGCTGATCTTCTGTCGCTTTTACCGGGATCAGATCCAGTGGGAACAGTTGATCGAGATTATTTATCTGCTTACCGGCGAGCGCCACAGTATCGGCGGTCTGCGCCGGATTGCTGCCAGGGTCCAGGACGCGACCAGGCGGTTTAACCTGCGGGAAGGGGTTACCAGAGCTGATGATACGCTCCCTCCCCGCTTTTTCCGGGAGCCCATCAACGAGGGAAAAGATGTGGTATCCCCCGAGGATCTGGAGCAAATGCTGAATGAATATTATATTTTACGGGGTTGGAATGAAGAAGGAGTTCCCCCGAATAACAACCTGTAAACAAATTTTTATAGAAGTCAGCGGCGTTTGCCAGGAAGCCCCTGGTTATCCCCGGGATACCCCGGAAAAACCGATCCTTGACAATTTTGTAAAACCATATAACAATTATAAGTATCGGCGGTAGGAAAAAGCAGATTATTGTTGCTTCCGGCCGGGTGAGGATTATGATAATATAGGAATAACGCTCGGTCGGAGGTGGAATTTCTGAAAGCTTTGGCAAGGGATACAGAAAAAAAAGTACCGGAGATAAAACAGGATTGGTGTAAGGGATGTGGTATTTGCGTCTCCTTCTGTCCCGGTAAAGCCCTTTCCCTCAACAGCGCTAACAAGGTAGAACTAAACACAGCTCACTGTACCGGATGCGGTACATGCGAAATGTATTGTCCGGACTTTGCAATCGAGCTGAGGGATGAAGGGGGCTTTTGATGAAAGGGACCAGGCCCAGATTAATGCAGGGTAATGAAGCCTGTGCAGAAGGAGCTATTACCGCCGGAGTCCGCTTTTTTGCGGGCTATCCCATAACCCCCTCCACGGAAATAGCCGAGCATATGGCGTCAAGGCTTCCGGAGGTAGGGGGTATTTTTATGCAGATGGAGGACGAGATTGCCAGTATGGCGGCAGTAATTGGGGCCTCGGTAGGGGGTGTACGGGCTATTACCGCCACCAGCGGCCCCGGTTTTTCATTGAAACAGGAAAATATAGGCTATGCGGTGATGGCCGAGATTCCCTGTGTGGTGGTGAATGTCCAGCGCCTTGGTCCCAGTACCGGGGTTCCCACCGCTCCTTCACAGGGGGATGTGATGCAATCAAGGTGGGGCGCCCACGGCGACCATCCCATGATTGTATTTTGCCCCTCCTCGGTTCATGAAACCTACAATCTAACCATGGCTGCGGTCAATATAAGCCAAAAGCTTCGCCAGCCGGTCATTTTATTGCTGGATGAAATTGTGGGGCATATGAGGGAAAAGGTGTTTATCCCGGAAGCGGGTAAATTTATAGTAGGAAAGCCTGGCGATTGTTTCCCAAATGACTGGAAGCCCTATGATCGCCGGGGATTGACCCCTTTGATCCCTTTTGGAAAGGGCTATTATTATCATATTACCGGGCTGTTTCATGATGAAATGGGGTTTCCCACCACGGATTCAAAAACAGTTCAGTTTTCTCTGGAGCGCCTGCATTCGAAACTTGACGAGTACCGGGACGAGATCACTTTTACCAATTATTACGGTCACCCGGAGCCGCAGGCGGCGCTGGTCGCCTACGGCTGTACCGTTCGCTCGGCCAAAGAAGTGGTAAAGCAGGTTTACGGAAAGGATCGTCTGCCAGCGGGGTTGTTGAGTTTGCAGACTATTTGGCCTTTCCCCGGGCGGGAGATTGAGAAATTGTCACAGCAGGTGAAGGCTATTTTGGTGCCGGAGCATAATATGGGGCAACTGGTGGCGGAGGTCAAGCGGTATGTCTGCGGACAAGCGGAAGTGGTGCCCATCAACCGCTATGATGGGAAAATGATCACTCCCCGCCAGATAAGGGAGGAGTTGTGCCCATGGGTGACCTGAGTTCCCGAAATGGGGAGTTCCTGCGGATCGGAAAACTGCCCCATATCTGGTGCCCTGGCTGCGGAAACGGAATTATTACCGCAGCTTTTGTTCGGGCAATGGCAGAATTGCCCTGTGAACACCAAAATATAGTGGTGGTATCGGGTATCGGCTGTTCTTCCCGGGCCACCGGATATTTGAATTTCAATACTTTCCATACCACTCATGGTCGGGCTCTAGCCTATGCCACCGGGTTGAAACTTGTCCGGCCCGAACTGATCATATTTGTGATCATGGGAGACGGTGACTGCGCAGCCATTGGAGGCAATCATTTTATCCATGCTGCAAGAAGAAATATAGATCTCAAGGCAATTGTGATCAATAATTATATTTACGGGATGACCGGGGGGCAGTATTCGCCTCTTACCCCCCAGGGCAAAATAACCAGCACCGCTCCAGGCGGAACCCTGGAGCGCCCCTTTGATCTGCTGGAGTTGGCCAGGGCCGCCGGAGCTACCTTCGGCGCCCGGGGAACTGTAGCCAATCCCCGGCAGTTGGAGCGCTTGATTGTAAGACAGGCAACTCATAAGGGCTTTTCGGTGCTGGAGGCGCTGTCTATTTGTCCCACCTCTATGGGGCGCAAAAATAAAGAAGGAAGCGCCGTGGATATGCTGCGTTGCCTTAAAGAAAAATCGGTTCTTTTGCCGGAAGAAATGGATGGAAAACAGCCCGCGATCATTTCTCCATGCTCTCCCGGGATGGAAGGAAAAGTCCTCACCGGAGTGCTGTACACCCGGCAGGAACCCGAATTTACCGAGGAATATTACCGGATGATCAGCCGCTATTGCACCAAAGGAGATCCACAGGACGCCACCGGAGAAAATTGCAAGCGCGGCAGCGGAAAATAGCGGATAATAGATGTGGAAATCATGGGGAGGGCACATTTAAAGCCGGAACCGGTGTACTAACAGTGTTTGACAGCAAGGAGTGTTCATTTGGGGTGAGCGGCAGGCAGGAAATATTGTTAACCGGAACCGGGGGACAGGGATTGGTGCTGGCCTCAATTCTACTGGCGGAAGCGGCGGTTAATGACGGTAAAAATGTAGTTCAAACCCAGTCTTACGGTCCCGAGGCGCGGGGTGGAGCATGCATGGCCGGGGTAATTATCGATGCAGACAATATCGAATATCCCCTGGTCACCTCTCCCGGTGTGTTGCTGTCCATGAGCAAGGCCTCGTATGCCAAATATATGCCGAAAGTGCCCCCCGGCGGGTTGGTGATTGTGGATTCAACATTTGTGGACGGCCCTCACGCCGGGCAGCACCGGATCATCGAGCTACCGATCACGAACATAACCCGGGAAAAACTGGGCAGCGGGCTGGTGGCTAACATAGTGGCGCTGGGAATGATCAATGCTGCATCCGGGCTGGTAACGGATGAAATGCTGACGGAAAGCATTTTACAGGGAGCGCCCGATGGAAGCAAGCGGTTAAATCTTCGGGCTCTGGAATTGGCCGGTTTGCTTTACCGGCAATATGGAGGGTGAGACCTGGGAGGCGAATCCCTGGGGATTGGTTACCGATCACCAGGGGAAAATCGCTTGCCCCTTGTTATTAGGTGCAGGGCATCCCGTGTTGGGGCCGATTGCGGGGCGTGAATACCGCAAGGCTGCAAACCGCCCGTGCCCTGGGATTAATCCGCCTTGGCTAATCCAGGAATGCCTCCAGGGGGACGTCCAGATAAGGGGTGGGGGTTCCCAGCAGGTCGTTGAAATGCCACCATTCAGTGGCAGGGTTTTTGAAACCCAGGCTTTCCATTACGGCCTTCAGGTAATTATAATTATTTCTGGCCCCATCGGACATGCCGGGGTAATCGGGGGCAGCCTTTTCGCTGAAATCATCAAAATCAGTAGGCATTTCAAGTTCGTGGCCATTTGCATCAACCAAGGTTATATCCACCGACATGCCGTTGTAGTGTCTGGCTTTCCAGCCTCCGGCAGGGGGCAGGGGATCGGGATTAGTTACATAGCGAGTGTCCGGGCAGGTTTCCCATAAAATCCGCTGAACCGAGAGGGGACGATAGGCATCCCAGATCTTTATGGTATAGCCATCGGCCTGGAAGATCCTGTTGGCCTCCGCCAGGCGGAGGGCGGTTTCTTTTTTTAAAACGGCAACCGCTGCCGGATAAACAGCCTTTCCCATGAAATTGTTTTCTGTGGCGTATTTTAAGTCGAAAATAAAGCCGGCCTGAAGATCGGATAAACGCACCAGTCCCTGTATCTCTTTTATGGCTTCTTTTTCCTGTGAAGGAGGCGGGGCGGTGTCAGGAGCAGGTTTTTCGGCAGGGGACCCGGATTCATTCAAGTTGCCGCCGGGCAACCGGGGTTGAGATGCCCCAGGCCCGGGACAGGGAATCACGGCACCCGGGGTGTTGCCAACGGCGGGTGATAATAAATGAATCAGGATCAGCGCCGCCAGCAATAGCGGCAACAATGAGCATCTTTTAATCACGGGCTCCAGCCTCCTTAACCATAATGGGCGATTACCTTGCCAAAGGTATTATAACAGGTATAATCAAAGTTCCCAGGCGCCATAATTGACTTGTTTTGGGTAAAATTATAAAATATTCACGAGGTGTAGGAATGATCGACCATACAATGCCGCCCGCTTACAATCCGCAGGCGGCGGAAATTAAAAATTACAGGATGTGGCTGGAGAGGGGCTGTTTTACCGCCCCGGGGAAAGGCCCCGAGGAAACGTTTACCATTGTGATCCCCCCTCCCAATGTCACCGGTTCTTTGCATATGGGACATGCTCTCAATTGTACTGTTCAGGATATTATCATTCGCTGGCGGAGAATGCAGGGCTGCGATACACTCTGGCTTCCCGGAACTGATCATGCCGGCATTGCCACCCAGATCCGGGTGGAGGAACACTTGGCCGGCGAGGGGTTGACCCGCCATCAGCTGGGACGCGAGGCCTTTCTGAAAAAAGTTTGGGAATGGAAGGAAACTTACCATGCCCGCATTATCGAGCAGCTGCAGCGGCTGGGGGTCTCCTGCGACTGGACCAGGGAGCGATTCACCATGGATGAGGGTTGCTCTCGGGCGGTACGCAAGGTGTTTGTGGATCTTTTCCGGAAAGGGCTGATCTACCGGGGAGACTACCTGATCAACTGGTGCCCCCGCTGTCGAACGGCACTTTCCGATATAGAAGTGGAGCATGAAGAGAAACTCTCCACTCTGACTTTTATCCGCTATCCCCTGGCGGGAAATGAGGGTACAATCACCGTGGCTACCACCCGCCCGGAGACCATGCTGGGAGATACGGCGGTGGCGGTTAATCCGGAGGATGAACGCTACCGCCGCCTGGTGGGCAAATCGGCTCTGCTGCCCCTGATGGAGCGGGAGATACCGGTTATTGCCGACGATTACGTGGACCCATCCTTTGGCACCGGAGCGGTCAAGATCACCCCGGGCCATGATCCCAACGACTTCGAGATCGGGCAGCGTCACCATTTAGAGGCGATCCAGGTGATCGGCAAAGACGGCCTGATGACTGCCTCCGCCGGACGGTTTGCGGGGCTCGGCCTGGCTGACTGCCGCCGCCGGGTGATGGAGGAGTTGACCGCGCGCGGATTAATCGAAAAAATTGAGGAGCTCAGCCATGCGGTGGGCCATTGCCAGCGCTGTGCCACCGATGTGGAGCCCCTGGTATCCAGGCAGTGGTTTGTGAAAATGAAGCCTCTGGCCGGGCCGGCCATCGCCGCGGTGAAGGAGGGGCAGATCAGGTTTGTCCCCGAACGATTCACCAGGACCTATCTGAACTGGGTGGAAAATGTCCGCGACTGGTGCATCTCCCGCCAGATCTGGTGGGGGCACCGTATTCCGGCCTGGTACTGCCCCTGTGGGGAGATGATCGTGGATTACCGGGAGCCCGACTGCTGTCCATCCTGTGGAAGGCAAGAATTCACCCAGGATCCGGATGTTCTGGATACATGGTTCAGTTCGGCGCTGTGGCCGTTTTCTACCCTGGGTTGGCCGGACGAAACCACTGATCTTAAAAGGTATTTTCCCACCAGCGTGCTGGTCACGGGTTACGATATCATCTATTTCTGGGTGGCTCGCATGATCTTTACCTCCCTGGAGTTTATGAAGAAAGTTCCCTTCCATACAGTAAATATCAACGGACTGGTGCGTGACCATCTGGGCCGGAAGATGAGCAAGTCTCTGGGCAACGGGGTTGATCCTCTGGAGGTGATCCGCGACTATGGGGCCGATACCCTGCGGTTCACCCTGATCACCGGCCAGGCGCCCGGGCATGATCAGCGTTTCCGCCAGGAGAGTGTGGAGGCGGGGCGAAATTTTTCCAACAAGATCTGGAATGCCTCCCGATTTGTGCTGATGAACCTGTTTCCGGAAGAAGGGGGCGGCAACCTGTCGGATATTGCCGAAATAGATCCCCTGAATCTCCCCCCGGATCTGAACCGGGCCGATCGCTGGATTCTGCACCGCTTCAATGAAGCGGTGGATGAGATCACCGGGCGGCTTCAGGAGTATGAGTTGGGTGAGGCGGCCCGTCTGGTCTATGAATTTCTTTGGAATGACTATTGTGACTGGTACCTGGAGTTCAGCAAATTCTACCTTTATTTGCCAGAAAGCGGGGAAGACGTCCTCCGGGACCGGCGCCGTACCAAAGGAGTGCTGCTCTACGTACTGGAGGGAGTTTTAAGGCTGCTTCACCCGTTCATGCCCTTTATTTCGGAGGAGATCTGGCAACATCTGCCGGGGCGCATGGAGACCGAAAATGGCCGGAAGCCGCTGGCGGTTTCCAGTTGGCCCGTTCCCTCCCGGGAGCTAGAATTCCCCCGGGAAACGGCCGAGATGGCGGAGGTGCAGGAAGTGGTTCGGGCGATCCGCAATCTGCGCAGCCAGGTTCAACTTCCGCCCGCGCGGCGGGTTCCGGCAGTGCTGCGCACTTCTCAGAAGATGAAAACCGTGTTGGAGCAGGAAGGCCATCAGCTGACCAGGCTGGCTCTGGTAGAACCCCTGACCATCGACTGCCGGGCCGCCAAGCCCCGCCGGTCATTGACGGCGGTGGTCAGCCGGGAGGTAGAGGCCTACCTTCTCCTGAGCGGGGTGATCGATCTGGAGGCGGAGGTGGCCCGCCTGCAAAAGGAATTGCAGCAGCTGGAAAAGGAATTTAAAAGGACCTCCGGAAAGCTTTCCAATCCGGAATTCTTGAAACAGGCGCCTTCTGAAATTGTGGAAAAGGAACGAAGCCGCCACCGCGAACTGTCTTCCCGGCAGGAAAAAATAATTCAACACCTCCGGGAGCTGACCTGAGATTATGTTTACAAGCCGAGCTTATCGCCAGGCGCTGGACTGGATTCACAGCATTCGCCGCTTCGGGATGAACCAGGGGCTGGAACGCATTAATGTGCTCCTTGGCCGGCTGGGAAATCCCCATCAAAATTTGCGCTATATTCACATTGGGGGCACCAACGGCAAGGGCTCTATTGCGGCTATGGTTGCCTCGGTGCTCGGGGCCTGCGGTTATCGGGCCGGGCTTTACACCTCCCCCTACCTGGTATCCTTTACCGATCGCTTTTCAGTGGATGGCGAGGATATCTCTCCCCGGGAACTGGTGGATCTGGTAAACAGGGTACGCCCGGTGGCCGAGGAGGTGGCCAGGGATCCGGCTTTAGGCCAGCCCACCGAATTTGAAGTGGTGACCGTCCTTGCTTTTCTATATTTTGCCCGCCGCCGCCCCGACCTGGTGGTGTTGGAGGTGGGCCTGGGGGGCCGCCTGGATGCCACCAATGTGGTCGCCCCACTGGTCTCCATAATTACCAATATTTCCCTGGAACATACCGCCATCCTTGGAAACAGCATAGAATCTATTGCCCGGGAAAAGGCGGGCATAATAAAATCCGGCGTGCCGCTGATCACCGCCTCTGACGATCCGGCGGCCCTGAAGGTTATTGGTGAAACCTGCCGGGAGCGGGAGGCTCCCATCTACCGGGTGATCCCGGAAGGGGAAAATAGTGCTGAAACCGGTTCCTTTGTTTCTACCGGCATCTGCCGCTACCGCGAACGCAAGATAATCCCGGTGGGACAACAGTTCTCCTACCGGGGGCTTGATCTCGAACTAAAAGGCCTGTCCATTCCTTTGCGGGGAGGCCACCAGGTAATTAATGCCGCCACCGCCCTGGCCTGTTTAGAACTTCTCTCCCGGCATGGGTTTGTATTTCCGGAAGAAAAGCTGCGCAAGGGGCTCAGGGATACCCGCTGGCCGGGCCGCCTGGAAATAGTGGGGAAGAGCCCCCTGGTGGTCCTGGATGGCGCTCACAATCCGGCAGCGATGGAACAGCTGGCCCGGGCCGTCGGCGAACATTTCCGTTACCGCCGCCTGGTGTTGGTCCTGGGGGTTCTGAAGGACAAGGACAGTGAAGCCATGTTCAGGCATATATTGCCCCTTGCTCACCGAGTGGTTCTGACCAGGCCGGCCCACGATCGGGCCGCCTCTCCGGAAGCGCTGGCCGGGTCCGGTGCCTTGGCGGGGTACTGCGGCCCGGTGCAAATTGAAAACACCGTTGGCGGTGCAGTGGGGACGGCACTTGAACTGGCCGGGGAGATGGATCTGGTGCTGATAGCGGGTTCTCTGTATACCATCAGCGAAGCCCGGGAACACCTGCTCAAAAGCAGAAGGTGTGCGGTTTGGAGCTAGAACAATGGTGGTTTCAACTTGTTTCCCGGATAAATAGGAATATGCTCCGGGAACGAAATAGCGCCCGGTCCTATGGAAAAGGCGGAACGATCATGTTCCCGGGAGGGGTGAGTTGACAGGATGAACGGGAAGAAACTGTTTACGGTAGAAACTACCATTGAAACTAAGGATTACCGAAGGTTTCTTTATTTGACCACTTTTCTAAAAAGCAGGGCCACCATTATTTTAATGTTGTTGGCTACCGCCCTGGCAGCTTTGTTCCTCGCTTTTTATGACCATTATTTTTATCCGCTCATGTTTATTCTATATTGGATCATACTGCTGCTGGCGGCGGTGCTGGTAATTGTTTTCAAGGTAGAAAGAAAGGTTAAACAGAAAATAACCACCGATAGAACCGGAACATTTGGAGCAAAAGAAACGCTGGATTTTTATAGGGATTTCGTGACCTTAAAGAGCACGGCCGTAGAAGGCGAAACGAGAATCAAATACAGCCAGTTTTACCGGATTCTTGAATCAAGAGATTTTTTTATCACCTATTTCGACGCAAACCTGGCATCTCTGATCAGGAAAAAGGATCTGGGCGGGAAAACCACCGAGGAACTGCGGGCCCTGTATAAAAAGAAAATGGGCCGGAATTACCGGAAAATATTAGGCTGAATGCCCGGTGCGGAAACCAACTGATTCCGCTTTTTTCTTCTTTCCCGGAAGGCAAAGGGGGTGTCTCCGCTGTTTTTCAATCGGCGGACAGCATATATTCCATTACCCAGATTTCGGTTTGACCGGGTTCGGGAAACACTTCTTCCTTCAGGTCAATCCGGCTGTCCTTAAATTTTATCTGGCAGGGGAGATCCAGGCAGATAAATTCCTCCACGGAGCCGATGGGGGTACAAGTATTGTGGGCGGTACGGAAATGCATCGGAACAACCACCCGAGGCCGAAGATCTTTTATTACTGCCAGCACGTCCTCCAGGGACAGGGTGTAGTACCCCCCCACCGGGATCATCAGCAGATCCACTTTACCGATCCGGGCCTTCTGCTCCTCGGTCAAGCGGTGGCCGAGGTCCCCCAGATGGACCAGTCTCCACCGAGATATTTCCAGGATAAAAATGCTGTTTTTGCCCAATCTGGAGCCACCATCAGAATCATGGTAACTGTCTACGTTGTAGATGTGCATACCCCCCAAGTACTCGTTCAGGCGGTTCCATTCCCCGGCGGAGGTCAATCCCAGCAGAATCTGTCCACAATTGCCGGGGCAGAAATTATGATCTTCATGTTCATGGCTTATAATTACCAGATCTGCTTCCAGATTGATCCTTCCATAGCCCATTTCGGGATTATAGGGGTCAATCAGGGTTTTGAAGCCATTGTCGATTATAAATGCAGAATGGCCGAGATAGGTCAGGTAAACACTGTCACCGGCGTCGATCTCCGCGGGATGTTCCGGCAGTACGGGTTTTTTGGGGGAGGAATCCTGCCGAGTGCAGCCTGCCGCCATCAACAGCAGGCTCCCCGCAGCCAGTAGAACAAGTTTTAGATTCAGGTTGATCACCTCCGGGCACCTTTTGAGCTGGCGTTGATATAAATATATGTTGTTTGCTAGGAGGAGATAACAACTTGTTTTTCAAAACCAGTTTTTCCACAGAAAATACCCATTTAAAGCTGCATTATGTTTTTATACGTTGCCCGGATCAGGGCGGATTCCGGGCTATGCCTTTCCGGGTGTGCATAAATATACACTGGGATAGTCCGACGGCCTTAATTTAAAGATAATAACTTGTCCTGGGAAGGGTTTTTATGGCGTAATATCGAAATATTTCTCGTTTGTGCCTTTAAAATAATTAAAGTCAAAGGGGTGATTGGATGGGCATCGCTATGTTCAAAGGTGGCGTTCATCCCGAATATTTTAAAGAGCTGACTGCTTCCCTGGCGATTATCCCGATGGGGCCGCCCAGGCGTGCGATCATCCCCATGCAGCAACATATCGGAGCCTCCTGTGAACCGCTGGTCAAGCCTGGAGACAGGGTACTGGCGGGGCAAAAGATCGGAGACAGTGAAAATTTTGTTTCAGCGCCGGTGCATGCCACCATCTCCGGGGAGGTAACCGCGGTCGGACCTTATGCCCATCCTTGCGGCCAGATGGTGAACTCTGTGATCATTGAATCGGATGGGCAGGATGCCTGGATACAACCTGCTTCAAAGGGGGCGGATTGGGAACAACTCACTCCGGACGCTCTTCTTCGCCTGATCCGGGAGGCCGGTATTGTGGGGATGGGTGGGGCGGCCTTCCCGGCTCATGTAAAGCTGGCCCCTCCCCCGGACAAACCTGTAGACACGGTGATCCTGAACGGGGCGGAATGCGAGCCCTACCTCACGGCGGATCATCGTCTGATGCTTGAACAGCCGCGGCAGATTATCACCGGTTTGATGATCATGTTGAAATTGTTGGGGGCTGAGCGGGGGATTATTGCAATTGAAGATAATAAGCCCGATGCCCTGCGGGTAATTAATCAGGAAATACGGGGATGGCAGGGGATGGAAGTGGTTCCCCTGCACACCAGATACCCCCAGGGGGCTGAAAAAATGCTGATCCAGGCAAGCACCCGGCGCAGAGTTCCTGCCGGCGGCTTGCCGATGGATGTGGGGGTGGTCAACCATAATGTGGGCACGGCAGCAGCTATCGCTCGGGCGGTAATTGAAGGCCGTCCTCTGGTGGAAAGAGTGGTTACAGTTACCGGCGGCGGGATAGCCCGCCCCGCAAATCTGTTGATCCGGATCGGGACTCTGATCAGCGAGGTGCTCGAATTTTCTGGTGGAATGACTGAAAATGCCTGCAAATTGATTGTGGGGGGGCCGATGATGGGGCTTGCCCAGCCCCATCCCGACATTCCCGTGGTCAAGGGCACCTCCGGGGTGACCGTGCTCGGCGACGGGGAATTCGAATTGGAGGAAGCCGCCGCCTGTATCAAGTGTGCCAAATGTGTGGATGCCTGCCCGATGGGACTTTTGCCGCTGTTCCTGGCCCAGGCGGCCGAACATAAACTGATTGACCGGGCCGAAAAATATCATGCCGCAGACTGTATAGAGTGCGGCTGCTGTTCCTATATCTGTCCGGCTCGGCGGCCGCTGACCCAATGGATCCGTCTGGCCAAGGCAGAAGTTATCCAGCAGGAGAAACGGAAGTAGCTTTGTGACGGGAGGGTTTCCAGGTGAGAAAACTGATTGTTTCTTCTTCACCCCATGTCAGGTTCATTGAATCTACCCGGAGCATTATGGTGGATGTGTTGATAGCCCTTTTCCCGGTAGCCCTGGTTTCGGTTTTCCTGTTTGGATACCGGGCGCTGCTGATCATGGCGGTAACCGTGTTTACGGCCATGCTCACGGAGGCGATATGGTTAAAGAAAAGAGATCTCTTTGGCGATGGCAGCGCCGCCGTTACCGGGCTGTTGCTGGCCATGGTTCTGCCGGTAAATATACCCTGGTGGATGGCGGCCATTGGGGCGGTGGCGGCAATAACAATCGGCAAACAGGTTTACGGGGGGATCGGCCACAATATTTTTAACCCGGCCCTGGTGGGGCGGGCCATTCTATTTGTATCCTGGGGGAGCTACATGGGGGGCAATATCTGGCCGGTGCCCAGGCTGTTTCAGTTCGGGGCTGATATCGCGGCCATGACCTCCGCCACCCCGCTGGCCAATGAGGGGGAAGCGTTAAATGTCTCCTTCTCCCAGTTGATTACCGGCAACGTGGCCGGCTGCCTGGGAGAAACTTCGGCCCTGGCCATATTGCTGGGAGCTTTCTGGCTATTTTCCAAAAAGCATATCGACTGGAGGATTCCGGGAGGATACCTGGGGACGGTGTTTGTGATGGGGGCATTGTTCGGAAAAGGTTTTTACCACGGCTGCCTGGCCACCGGCTTGTTTCATCTGCTGGCCGGAGGGGTAATGCTGGGGGCCTTTTTCATGGCTACCGATATGGTGACCTCTCCGGTGACTCCCTCCGGCAAGCTGGTTTTCGGTGTGGGTTGCGGGTTGATTACGATGATCGTCCGGTTATTTGGCACCTTCCCGGAAGGGGTTACATTTGCCATTTTGATCATGAACGCCCTGACCCCAGTGATAGATAACTTTACTGTGCCAAAGGTTTTCGGGGAGGTGAGAGGGGGTGCGTGATCTTTTACGGCTGGTATTGACCATGACCCTGATCGGAGTCATCTCGGCAGCGGTATTGACGGCGGCCAACGCGGTTACCGAACCGGTAATCATCCAGCGTCAGGAGGAGGAGTACCTGCAAACCCTCAGGGAGTACTATCCCGACCTGGTTGATTTCAAAACCAGCGAGACGGCGGAAGGGCGTTTTGATATAATCAGTGACCGGCAGCAAGAGATGCTGGGGGTAATGGCCACCGTGCAAACCCAGGGATACGACGGCCCCATCACCTATAACCTGGCGGTGGATGCGGATGGGCATATTGCCGGAATTAAAATTGTGTCCCACACTGAAACCGAGGGGATGGGCAGCGTGATCTCAGAACCTGATTTCCAGAAACGCCTGGTGGGAAAGGGCTTTCAGGATCCCATCCAGCCGGAGGTAGATGTAGATACGGTCAGCGGGGCGACCATCAGCTCCTCTGCCCTGATTAATTCGGTACGGCAGACCATGGAGATTATTGGCAGTAACTTCTACGGCGCCCAAAAAAAGATGTTGGATCTTACCGGGGTGCCCTCGGGGATTTACCGGGGATCGGCGGAAGGATATGATTCCCTGCTGGAGATAGAGGTAGTGGTTGATCAAGGCAAGATTACGGATATAACGGTACTGGAACACGGCGATACCGCCACCTATTTTGCCGAGTCGTACGATGTGGTGCGGCAGCAGATAATCGATCTGCAACGGCTGGAAGCGGTGGATGTAAAAACCGGCGCGACCCAAAGCGCCGAAGGTATTGTTAAAGCAGTGTTCAACGCCCTTCAGGGGGTCACAAACGGCAGCGGAGGTGAAGGGGATTGAGCGTCCATTTACAGGATTTTTCCAGAGGGATCTTGAAAGAAAACCCGATATTTCGTCAATTGCTGGGCTGCTGTCCCACCTTGGCCGTAACCACGCTGGCTATCAACGGTCTGGGGATGGGACTGTCGGCAACAGCGGTGCTGGTCTGTTCCAATGTGGTTATTTCCAGCCTGCGCCGCTACATTCCGGAGCGGATTCGCATCCCCTGCTACATCGTGGTCATAGCTACCTTCGTTACGGTGATCGACATGCTGCTGAAGGCATTCCAGCCGGGACTCTACAAGGCGCTGGGAGTGTTTGTGCCTCTGATCGTGGTCAACTGCATCATTCTGGGGAGGGCGGAGGCCTTTGCCGGGAAAAGACCCGTGATCAGGTCCATGTTTGACGGGCTGGGGATGGGGCTGGGCTTTACCCTGGCTCTGCTGATTCTTTCCACTATTAGAGAGATTGTGGGGAAAGGAACTATTTTTGGAATCCAGTTGTTTGGCGCCGGTTTCAAGCCCATGCAGATATTTGCGGCTCCTTCGGGGGCGTTCATCATTTTGGGACTGCTGCTGGCGTTAACTAATATTATTTACAAGCGCCTGAGTATCGAGTAAGCTCCGGTACGGGAGGACGGACATGGGAAAATTGATTTCAATCATCTTTATTTATATCTTCGTGGAAAATTTTGTGCTGCAGCGTTTCTTCGGGATCTGCCCGTTCCTGGGAGTATCCCGGAAGATGGAGACGGCTACCGGTATGGGGATGGCGGTTATTTTTGTGATGACCCTGTCCACCCTGGTCACCTGGCTGGTGCAGATCTATATTCTGGACCCTTTTGGGTTGCAGTACCTGCAGGTCGTTACCTTTATTCTAATCATCGCCGGGCTGGTGCAGATGGTGGAAACTGTCCTCAAGAAGATCAGCCCTACTTTGTACCAGGGACTGGGGATTTACCTGCCTTTGATTACCACCAACTGTGCGGTGTTGGCGGTAACTTTACTTTCGGTCCGGCAGGAGTTTTCGCTGGTAGAATCGCTGGTGTTTGCTATTGCCGCTTCCATAGGTTTTACGCTGGCCCTGCTGATCATGTCTGGGATTAGAGAAAGGCTCGAACTGGCCGATGTCCCCGGGCCGATGAAGGGCTCGGCGATCACTTTGATCACGGCCGGCATTTTGTCCCTGGCCTTTATGGGTTTTAAGGGAATGTTGACCCTGTAAAGGCACGGCCGGAGACCGGAGGAGCTAGGAATTGGAATGAGCTATCAATAAGGTTCAATGTCCGCGTCATCCGGATCACAGCCGGTGATCCGGTATTTCAGGGAGGTGGGTCTAACCGTGGAGGGACAGATGATCTGGGCCGTTATTACCCTGGGCGGTCTGGGAGTATTGTTTGGAGCATTGCTGGCGGTGACCGCCCGTTATTTTGCGGTGGAAACAAATCCCAAGATAGATGAAATAGCAGAGGCTCTTCCCGGGGCCAACTGCGGGGCCTGTGGATATGCGGGTTGCCAAAATTTTGCCCAGGCACTGGTAGAAGGAAGGGCAACGGTAAACGGTTGCATTCCCGGGGGCAATGATACTGCCGGGGCGCTGGGAAAGATTTTAGGACTTGAAGCCGAAAATAAAGAGCCCATGGTGGCGGCGGTGTTCTGCCTGGGAGACCGGGAAAAGGCAAAAGAGTCTTTTATTTATGATGGGATACAGGATTGCCGGATTGCAGAAGAATTCGGGGGCGGGTTCAAAGACTGCCCTTACGGTTGCCTGGGGCTGGGCACCTGTGTGGCCGCCTGCCCTTTTGAAGCCCTGCAAATGGGTCCGCACGGTCTGCCGGTTGTGGATCCGGAGAAATGCACCGGCTGCGAGCTGTGCAAGGAGGCCTGTCCCCGGGGGATCATCCGGATGATCCCCCGGGAAAAACGGGGGCATCTGGTAATGTGCAATTCCTATCAGAAAGGCAAAGCTGTTTCCAGCGTCTGCCGGGTGGGTTGCATTGCCTGTGCGGCCTGTGTGAAGGCCTGCCCGCAGAAAGCGATTGTCATGGAAAACAACCTGGCGGTAATTGATCTGAACCTGTGCGATGATTGTGGGGCCTGTGTGGCAAAATGCCGCCCGGGATGTATAATCCCCCGCAGCAGCCACGGCACTGTAACCGAACAGGCGGAAACCGCCAGTGCCTGAAATTTACAAGGCACAGTTGCCGGCCGGTTCAAAAGCAGTAGCCTTATCATGGTTTCCTTTTATTGGATACGCCGGGAAAGACGAAGGACGATGCCTGCATAGGCAATCGTGCCTTCTGTTGGGAAAAAGGTGAGAGGGTACCATATATATCCCTTGTTTTTTACAGGGCGGGTGATATATTTAAAGGGAACTATGTGACAAGGAGCTGTCAGGTGTCGTTTTCTGTCAATAAACATCCTTCAGAGTCATTTTGTTCGTTGATCAAAACAGCGCTGCCAATATTGGCGGTTGCGGGTCTGACCATAGTGGGGATCAGGTTGGCTTCCGGGTACAAAGGAAATACCGGGATGGATGATTTTCACCGTGAAATCAGGCTGCTTATGGACACCACAGTGGAAATAGTGCTGCCGGCGGGCAACCCGGCAGAAGCCGGAGTGCTCAACCGGGTTTTTAGTGAGATGGAGCGTCTGGAGACCCGGTTCAGCAGGAACCTTGAGGGGAGCGAGATCTCGAATCTCAATGAACAGGCCGGTCAGGGGCCGGTAAGGGTCGGCGCAGATACTATTGATATGTTGCAGCAAGCCCGGAATATCTTTGATTTGAGCGAGGGGGCGTTTGATCCTGCTGTTGCTCCCCTGCTTGATCTGTGGGGCTTTTCGAATAAAACCTACCGTGTTCCTTTAAAAAATGAAATTGAGACCCTTTTGCCGCTGGTGGATTATGCCCTGGTGGAAATAGACCGCCCCCGCAGGGAGGTAAGCTTTCTGGCGGAGAAAGTTAGTTTGGATTTAGGGGGAATTGCCAAAGGGTATATAGTTGACCGGGGAGTGGATCTGCTGCGCCAAGGGGGGGTCAACCATGGTTTTATCGATGCTGGTGGTGACATCGGTATTGCAGGCCCCCGGCCGGACGGCAAACCTTGGCGTATCGCGGTTCGGCATCCGCGGCAGGAGGGAAAAATATTGGCGGTAATCCCGCTTTCTTCCGGTGCGGTTGCTACTTCCGGCGACTATGAACGAATGTTTGAACAAGGGGGGCAACGCTATCACCATATTCTCGATCCCGATACCGGTTACCCGGCGAGTGGATTGACAAGTGCCACCGTGATCGCCCCCAACGCCACCGAAGCGGATGCATTGTCTACCGCTGTATTTGTGTTGGGTCCCGGGCCGGGCCTGGAGCTGGTAGAATCACTGCCCGGGGTGGAGGCGATCCTGGTTACGCCCCGGCTGGAAATTATTATTTCCAGCGGTCTGAAGGGCAAGATAGAGTTGCCGGATTATTAGCCTGAATCGGTTTCGCCGGCGGGCAACAGGTCAAAGCCTCATTGATCTGAAGATGTCACAAACCGGGTGTAATGTAATGAAATTGACCCAAACTGTTCAATTGAGCCGCCTGGCCGTGCTGGTGGCATTGGCTGCCGGAATCCATACCCTGGAGGCAGTTCTGCCATTTCCGATGCCGGTTCCGGGAGCCCGGTTGGGATTGGCCAATATAATAACTCTGCTGACCCTGTCCCTGTTTGGGCTGCAAAGCGGCCTGGCGGTGGCTGTATTGCGGGTATTGCTGGGTAGCCTGTTGACCGGTACCTTTATGGGGTTTGGATTCTGGTTGAGCCTGACGGGAGGGGCGGCAAGCTGCCTGGTGATGGCGGCTATGGTAAAACTGGTCAAGCGGGGGGTTGTAACCTTGTTTTCCGCCAGCGTGCTGGGGGCGGTAACCCATAACGTGGCCCAGCTGGCCGTGGCCGGCCTGATGGTAAACAGTTTGGCCTTATTCAGAGGTTATTTTCCGCTGTCGGTGCTCCTGTCGCTGCCTACGGGGTTGCTTACCGGGGCAGCGGCGGTTTATCTGGAGGGGATAACTTTGAGGATCTTTAAGCAAACCGGTTCCCTGGAGCAGCTTTAGGAGACGGAGATAATACTTGCCTCCGCTTCGCCTCGCCGGGCGCAGTTGCTGGCGCAGGCTGGGATACCTTTCCGGGTAGTCCCGGCGGAAAGTGTGGAAATCTGGCCCGACATACTGCCGGCGGAGCCGGCAGTGTTTGCCCGGCAAATTGCGCTGGATAAGGCAGAACAGGTAGCCGGTAAATTGTCCCGGGGGATTGTGCTGGGAGCGGATACGGTTGTTTGGCACCGCGGAGAAATTCTGGGGCAGCCGAAAGATCCGACGGATGCCCGCCGGATGCTCCGCCGTTTGAGCGGCGACCAACACCGGGTAATTACGGGGATAGCTCTGGTGGATGCCGCTTCCGGGCGACGGCTGGCCGATGTTGTTGAAACCCGGGTCTGGGTGAAGGAACTGGGGGGAGAGCCGATAGATGCCTATGTTTTAACCGGGGAGCCTCTCGACAAGGCTGGAGCATATGGAATTCAAGGAAAAGCTGCTCTGTTCATTGAAAAAATCGAAGGATGTTATTTTAATGTGGTAGGACTGCCCCTGGGCCGGCTCTGCCTCCTGTTGTCCCGAATGGGAATATCACCATGGGTTCACTGGAGGAAGAGCGATGAACAGGGAAAAGCTGACCATTAAGGACTTGCCCGAACAGGAGAGGCCGAGGGAAAAGTTGAAATTCTTGGGGCCGGGGGCCCTGTCCAATGCCGAACTGCTGGCGGTACTGCTGCGGAGCGGCACGCGGCAGGAAACCGCAACCGCACTGGCCTCCCGGCTGCTGGCGGTTAGCGGGAGCCTGCGGGCTCTGGCGGATCTGACTTTGGAGGAAATGGAACAGGTTAAGGGGGTGGGACTGGCCAAGGCGGTGCAGGTCAAGGCTGCGTTTGAATTGGGTCGGCGCCTGGCCACTGCTCCCCGGGGGGATCAGGATCGGATTACCAATCCCCGCTTGGCGGCAGAGCTGTTCATGGAGGATCTGCGCTACAAGAAAAAAGAATACTTTGAGTTGCTGCTGTTGAATACCAAAAATCAGGTAATATCAAGGGAAAGAATCTCGGTGGGATGCCTCAGTTCTTCCATTGTTCACCCCCGGGAAATTTTTACCATCCCTGTGCGGAAAAGTGCCGCCTCTGTTATCCTGGTACACAATCATCCCAGCGGCGACCCTACACCCAGCCAGGAAGATCTGGAGGTCACCCGACGATTGGTGGAAGCGGGGCAGATTCTGGGGATTGCCGTGCAGGATCATATTATTATCGGGGATGGATGCTATATCAGTTTCAAGGAGAAGGGATTCCTCAATTGACATAATATTTTGCCGCCCGGCTAGAATATTATTTTACTGTGTCTCTGCCCACCGGCGGGAGACCAACAGGCCGCAGTCAAATCGGACCGGCTTTGGATCGAGCCCGGGAGCGGGTTTATGATTGCAGGCGAAAATTTACAAACAGGGCGATCTGCAGCACGGCAATGAAATACGGCCATGAGTATGGCCACATCTACGGAAGGAGTATGCCGATGTCCTCATTGTTCAGGATGTTCTCAAAAGAAATGGCTATTGATCTGGGTACTGCCAACACGTTGATCTACGTCAAGGGGAAAGGAGTGGTGCTGCAGGAACCTTCTGTGGTGGCCATCATCCGGGATACCGGGTCTATTTTGGCGGTAGGCGAGGAAGCAAAACTGATGATCGGGCGGACACCGGGAAATATTGTGGCCATGAGGCCGATGAAAGACGGGGTAATTGCGGACTTTGATGTTACCCAGGCCATGTTGCGCCACTTTATAAATAAGGTTGTTCACAATCGCGGTATTTTCAGACCCCAGGTAATTATCTGTGTGCCGTCGGGGGTAACCGAGGTGGAAAAGAGAGCGGTACTGGATGCCACGCAGCAAACCGCCCGGGAAGCCTACCTGATTGAAGAGCCCATGGCAGCTGCCATCGGGGCGGGGCTGCCGGTGAATGAACCTACCGGAAGCATGATTGTGGATATCGGCGGGGGCACCTCCGAGGTGGCCATAATTTCACTGGGGGGCATTGTCACCTGCAAATCTATCCGGGTGGGCGGGGACGATATGGAAGAAGCGATCATTCAGCACATTAAAAAACAATATAATCTGATGATCGGCGATCGGACCGCGGAAGAAGTCAAAATCGGTATCGGCACCGCTTATCACCGGGAGAACTGTAACCAGATGGAGGTACGAGGAAGGGATCTGGTATCAGGTTTGCCTAAAACCGTTATCATTGGCTCGGAAGAGATAGCGGAAGCCCTGACCGATCCGGTCCAACTGATCATAGACGCCATTCGGGTAACACTGGAAAAAACCCCTCCCGAGCTGGCTGCCGATATAATGGACAAGGGGATTATCCTCACTGGGGGTGGTTCTTTGCTGCATGGTTTTGATCGCCGAATATCCGAAGAGACGGGAATACCATCTTTTCTGGCGGAAAACCCGCTGAACTGTGTTGTAATGGGGGCCGGTGAGGCGCTTTCAGAGATTGCGCTGCTGAGGAGGGTAACCGTTACCTCCCGCAGATCTTCTTAAATATCAAGATGGGTTAAAGGTGCCCGGGAATTGGCCAACTGGGATCTGTCCGATCCGCGTGCCGTTCAACCCTGGTGAAAGGTGAACTGCTAATTGGCTAACAGGCGCTCCAAAAGGTACAACAGGCTGTATCTTCTTCTGGCCATGGTACTGGGGCTGCTGCTGCTTATTAATTATACCGGCGGCAGAAAGGATTTTACCCCCTTAGAAGATGCAGTGCTGACCCTGTTTGCACCGGTGCAGAAAATGTTTGCCCGGGCCGGTACAAATATTCAGTATTTTTTTGATACGGTGGCTGAATTTCAAAAGTACAAATCGGAAAACGAATACCTGAAAAAAGAGATAGCCCTGCTGGAATCCCGGCTTCACTACCTTCAGGAGCTGCAAACGGAAAACCACCGCTATCGTAAGCTTCTGGAATTCAGCCAAGACAGCGGCTTTGAGATCTTGCCGGCGGAGGTGATTGCCCGCGATCCCAGCCAGTGGTTCGGGGCGATTACTGTCAGCCGGGGCTACCTGGACGGTGTGCAGCAGGAAATGGCAGTGATCACCGATCAGGGGCTCGTGGGCATGATTTCTTCGGTATCCCCGCATTCTTCACAGGTAATTCTGTTAACCGACCCCCGCCTGGCGGTCAGCGCCATAGTGCAGCGTTCCCGGGAAGCGGGAGTGGTGGGCATAGTGGAGAGCTATCCCAAATCTCCGGTTTATCTGAGGTTGACCAACCTGCCCCTGGAGGCCAACGTGCTTCCCGGGGATCATGTTATTTCTTCGGGAATGGGCGGAATCTTTCCCAAAGGGCTGTATATCGGGAAGGTCAGGGAATTGGACCAGGATCAGCCGGGGTTGGTGCTGACGGCGGTAATCGAGCCCAAGGTGGATTTCAATCGTCTGGAAGAGGTATTGATTGTGGTGGGGGGCAGTTATCACTGGGGTGAAGCGGAAACGGAAGACGATCATGAATTAAACTCCATGGAAGAAACAAATGGGGAAGAAAAGACGGGCGACTTCCGGGAGACTGAACAATGATACTGTACACGGCGATAGCGATAAGTTTTATACTGGCCCTTCTGCTGGAAGGGTCAGTGCTCTCGTTTTTTATAGTAGAGCGCGCTCTTCCCGATTTGCTTCTGGTATTGGTAATGATGTGGGGGTTTATTTTGGGACGCCGGTCGGGAGCCTTGTTGGGCTTGTTAGGGGGATTTTTCCAGGACATTTTGTTTGGTTCAGGCCTGGGCTATTTTGCGCTGGCCAAAATGTTAATGGGTTACGGAGCGGGAACGCTGGGCCGGGAATTTTACCGGGAGCAGTTGCTGGCGCCGGTATTATTGTTATTTGTCGGCACCCTTTCTCATGAACTGATGTTGAATATTTTGGTCAGCCAGTTTATTGGACTGGGCCTGCCGGTCAAATGGACGATAAACCATTTCCTGATCCCCAAAGCCGTCTATAACTCCGGGTTGACGCTTTTGTTGTACCCCTTCATGATGTATTTGTACAATACCCTGGGCAAGAAAAATATCAGGTTGAGGGGGCAGGGAAGGGGGCTTTGGGGTGAATAAACATGTGCTGAAACGAATTCGCCTGCTGCTGGTGATGGTAATTGTCATTTTTGGCGTTCTTTCTTCCCGGCTGGCTTATCTGCAGATAATTAAACACGATTATTACCGGTTCAGATCGGAGGAAAACCGGCTCACCAAGATCAACCTCCCCGCTCCCCGCGGTGAAATATGGGATCGTGTAGGAAAACTCCTGGTTTCCAACCGGCCCGGCTTTGGTTTGTCCCTGATGGATCGGGGTGAGGGTTATGACCGGGAGAGTATTGAAATATTGAGTGACATTCTCGAGATTGATCCCGACGACATTTACAGCGCCATCCAGGGGCAGTTGTACATGCGCTACCTGCCGCTGCAGCTGCAGCAGGATATTACCGAGGAAACCATTGCCCGGGTGTCGGAAAAAAGGTGGTTGTTGAAAGGGGTAAATATCGACATCCGCCCCATCCGTGACTATCGCTACCGGAGCACCCTGGCTCATGTGCTGGGTTTTTTGAGCCGGGGCACGGTCAGTGAATTTTTGCAACAGTCCTGGAAGGAAGGGGGGTATGATTACAAGCCCGGGGATCTGGTGGGCCAGGACGGACTGGAGCGGGTTTATGAGCTATACCTGCGGGGGACCGACGGGGAACAGCTAATTGAAACAAATTATCTTGGGCAGCCCATCAATTATATGGAACGCAAAGAACCCATCCCGGGGAACAACCTCGTTCTGACCATAGATATAGCCTTACAGAAAGTGGCCGAAGAGGCCCTGCAGCGACGGATTGAAATTATAGCCGAGCAGGATAAAAACCGGTTTGTGGGGCGGGCTTCGGCGATCGTCATGGATCCGAACACCGGGGCCATACTGGCCATGGCCAACTGTCCCTCCTATGATCTGAACAGTGTAAGCAAAGAGTACGACCAACTGAGCCAGGATCCACTGAAGCCGATGATGAACAGCGCCATAAAAGGTCTCTACCCTATCGGTTCCACCTTCAAGATGGTCACCGGGACGGCAGCTCTGGAGGAGGAAAAGATAAAGGACCGCGATATTGTCTACTGTCCCGGTGTGATCCGGTTGGCCGGGGATACGGTGGGCTGTTATAAACACGCCGCCCACGGGGCGGTCAACCTTTATGATGCCCTGGCTCTGTCCTGCAACATCTATTTTTACCGGGCCGGTCTGGCAGTGGGGATTGACAAACTGGCCTACTATGCCCGGGAGTATGGCTTCGGCAGTCCTACCGGTCTGAAGGACCTGCCGGGGGAGGAGGAGGGGATCGTGGCCTCCCCCGAATACAAGGCTAAAATAACGGGAGGGGAACCCTGGTACGAGGCGGAGACCATGAGCGCGGCCATCGGGCAGACTTATCACAGCATTACCCCCCTTCAACTGGCCACCTATGTTTCGATTATTGCCAACGGCGGGAAACACTACCGGCCCTACTTGGTGCAGCGGGTGGAGGATTACCAGGGGAATACGATCCTGAATACGGAACCGGAAGTACTCCGGGAGGCCGATATCTCCCCGCAGACTCTGCACATGATCCAGGAAGGGATGAGGCGGGTAACCCAGTCTTCGCCCCGGGCAGGAACCGCCTGGTACGAGTTTCGGGATCTGCCGGTAACCGCGGCGGCCAAAACCGGTTCCGCAGAGGTGGGTATAGGCAATGTCATCCCCGCGCACAGTCTTTTTGTGGGCTACGCCCCCTTTGAGAAGCCGGAGATCGCGGTGGCAGTGATCGTGGAGCACGGCGGGATTGGCGCAACCGGGGCCACCCCGGTCGCCAGCGAGATCATGCAGTACTATTTTACGGGAGAGATCAAGGGGATAACTGACAATGATTGATCACCGACTGATCAAAAATTTCGATCTGCGCCTGTTTTTGGTGCTGGTGGCCCTGTGCCTGATGGGCCTGCTCACTCTCTATAGTGCCACTTACGGCCTGGAGGAGGGAGGGGACCCGCTGCACTTTGTAAAAAGACAGACCCTGTGGCTGGGAGTGGGGTTTGCCGGAATGTTTCTGATCTGCCTGATCGATTACGTCAATTTTTTTAGCTGGGCCAGATATATTTATCTGGGCGGCCTTTTTTTGCTGGGTCTGGTTCTGTTTGCGGGAAAATCCGCGGGCGGAGCCATGCGCTGGATATCCCTGGGCGCTTTTGATCTGCAGCCTTCGGAGGTGGCCAAGATCTGCCTGATTATTTTCCTGGCCCGGCTGTTAGCCGACAAAAAAGAGGGATTATATTATTTCTCGGGGCTGCTGCCGGCACTGGCCGCCACGGGCTTGCCGATGCTGCTGGTATTTTTACAGCCCGATCTAGGCACCTCACTGGTATTTATCGCCCTGTTATTGGTAATGCTGCTGGTGGCAGGGGCCCGTTCCCGCTACCTATGGGGGCTGCTGGCAACCGGAGCAGCCCTGACTCCCGTGTTGTGGCATTATTTGGAAAATTACCAGAAGATGCGGCTGATGGTATTTATAGATCCGGGGATGGATCCCACCGGTTACGGTTGGCAGCTGATGCAGTCCATGATCGCCATCGGTTCGGGAGGGCTCCTTGGTAAGGGCTTTATGGGCAGCACCCAAGTCCGGCTTCAATTTTTACCGGTGCACTACTCAGATTTCATCTTCTCAGTGTTGGGAGAAGAGGCGGGCTTTATCGGTGCTTTTGGCCTGCTGATCCTTTACTTTCTGCTGATCTACCGGATACTCTGGATCGGCATCCACTCTAAGGATCATTTTGGGGCCCTGATCTGCTGTGGGGTGGCGTCCATGTTCGCCTTCCAGGTGATGGTCAATGCCGGGATGACCATCAGCATCATGCCGGTAACCGGAATACCCCTTCCCTTCATGAGCTACGGCAACAACGCCTTGTTGGTGAACCTGGCCGCAATGGGCCTGGTTTTCAACGTAGGTATGCGCCGCCACAAAATCCAATTTTAATAAGACATGAAGACAGCCCCCCTGCTGCTTGCCTCCCCGGTGATTGAAACAACAGGGGTGGTTCTTTGTCCTGCATTGTAAAGGGGTAATAAATTGATACCGCCGCCAATATATATGATCGAGGACAACCAGTAAAATACCATCATTGAAGCGGCGGGATTTATGATGAGAAGAAGAAGAAGGGTACCGGTTTCAAGTCTTCGGGCCTCGCTGGGAGAAAGGATTCGATCCCGGGATAAATCCACCGATTTAGATTGGGAAAGTGAATTCAAGGTTCGGAGACCTTCCTTGTTGCGGTTGATATTTGATCAGATGCACCGTCACCTGAAATTAAAAATATCCATTGCGGTAGTGGTGGTTTTTGTGTGTGCTTTGTTGCAGTATGTTGATATTCCTCGAATCCATTCCATTGTGGGTGCACTCAGGTATGTTACCGATCATAACCTTGACCTGCGCCGAACTGCCGGGAACTACATCCCGGCATTTAAGCTGGCCTGGCAGGAGCGCAAGCTGCCTGACCTGGGCCTGGGGCCGGCCTATAACCGGTCTACAGGGGGAATTCTGCCCCTCGACGGGAAATTGGAGGGCAAGTTTGGCCTGCGGGTTGTTCCCGATACCGGCCAAGAGGAGATGCATTACGGGATAGATCTCAGCGCGCCCGAGGGAGCCCCGGTTAAGGCGGTGCTGGCCGGAAAGGTGGAGGAAATTTTTCTCGGGGAGATGGCCGGACTACTGGTGGCTCATGGGGGCGGGTGGCAGACGATCTACCGGGGTCTAAAGACCACTGCTGTCACCACCGGCGATCTGGTTGAGGAGGGCGCGATCCTGGGGACGCTCGGCACTTTTGGTAAGCAGGAAGCGCCGACTCTGCACTTTGAACTCCGTTACCAGGAGCGGCCGGTGGAACCCCCTGCCGAATGGGTGAAACAGTTTGAAAATGGCTAGTTTGCCTCTGGGCACACTCGGGGGGATCCGGCTAAAACTGAACCTGCTGTGGGTGGTGTTTGTATTTATCTGGGGGGCGGCCGGGCTCCTGCCCCAGTTAGCGATTGTTATCTGTTCCCTGGCTGTTCATGAATTGGCCCATATTCTGGTCGCCCGCACCCTTGGAATCAAAATGACGGAGATAGAGCTGTATCCCTTTGGAGGGGTATCCAGAATTTCTGAACAGCTGGAGTTGGAGCCGTTCGTGGAGCGGCGGCTGTCCCTGGCCGGCCCTTCGGCCAACCTGGTGTTGGCGGCACTGGCGGTAATGCTTCACAACCGCGGCCTTTGTAATCGGGAGCTGCTGCAATTCGTAATAGAATCCAATCTGGTACTGGCCATATTCAACCTGTTGCCGGCGATGCCTTTGGACGGGGGCCGGGTGCTTCGCTCATATCTGGCGCCGGTTATGGGTTACCGGAAGGCCACAGAAAAGGCGGCGCGGGTCGGACAATTCCTGGCGGCAACCATGTTGGCGTCCGGGCTGATCGGGGTATATACAGGCTGTTTCAACTGGTCCCTGATGCTGGCCGGGCTGTTTTTATTTGTCGCCTCATCCCGGGAAAGGGGCCAGGCCGTATACACATTCATCCGATCCTTGATGTCCAAAGAGAGTGAGCTCTTAAAAAAAGGATGTCTCCGGGGCGAGCAGTTGGTGGTTCTGGAGGAAACGAGGCTGCTGGAAATTTTTCGCCTGTTTTCTCCCCAGCGATATCATTTTATACTGATCCTGGATCGTTCCCAGCGGCTTCGAGGCGAGATATCTGAAAGCACGCTGGTCAAGGCCGCTCTTACAAAGGGCCTGGATATACCGGTCAAGCAAATCCTCTGAATTTTTACAAGTCAAGGTGCACCGGGTCTCACAACCCCTAAAAGAAATTTGATATTTCTGTTGTTCTCCGGTTGAAGGAAAGCAGCGACGACCCTGCCTGGCCGTGCAGGATAGGATATGTCTCGTCTTTTCAGCGGTCAACGCCTTCGCAGACACCCTACTTGAAGTTGTCCCGGGAACAGGATAATATATTAAGCAAACGGTAATGGTAGTATATGGACTGGCTGGCAGTGCCGTTATTTATTTACATGGGGGCGGGTTTTATCTGTTTGGTTTGTCATGAAGGAAAGAAAATTTTGATATACAGGCGGTACCGGGAGGAGAAGGGCGGTTGAATTTTAAACCGAAATTGCAGGAGCTATTGCCGCAGGTTCAAAAGCCCGCCCGCTATGTGGGCAATGAATGGAATTCAGTAAAAAAAGATCACCGGGAAATAGCGGTCAAAGCGGTTCTGGCCTTCCCCGATCTTTATGAGGTGGGCATGTCCAACCTGGGCCTGCAAATACTGTACAAAGCGGTTAACCGCCACCAGAACTTATTGCTTGAGCGGGCCTTTGCCCCGGCGGCAGATATGGAAGAGCTGATGCGCCGATATAAAATACCCTTATTTTCACTTGAGAGCCATGTGCCGGTAAAAGAATTTGATCTGCTGGGTTTTTCGCTGCAGTATGAGCTCAGCTTTACCAATGTCCTGAACATGCTTGATCTGGCGGGTATTCCCATATATTCGGAAAAACGCGACAAGGGGCCGCTGATTATCGGCGGGGGCCCCGCTGCATTTAATCCCGAGCCCTTGGCTCCTTTTTTCGATCTTTTCCTGTTGGGAGATGGAGAGGAAGCTTTTCCGGAAATATTGCGCAGATTAAGTGATCTTAATCGGGAAGGATCAAAGCGGCATGAGATTTTATTGGCTTTGTCCTCTCTTCCCGGGGTGTATGTCCCATCACTGTACAAGCCGCGTTACAAGGGGGGCATTTTTCAGGGATTGGAGCGTCTTGACCCGTCCGCTCCGGAGGTAATTCATAAAAGGATCGCCGCCGATTTAAACCGGATGCCCTACCCTACCAAGCCGGTGGTTCCCTATACCGAACCGGTCCATGACCGAGCGGTTCTGGAACTGTTCAGAGGTTGCGCCAGGGGGTGCCGGTTTTGTCAGGCGGGAATTATTTACCGCCCGGTGCGCAGACGGCAACGGGCGGAGCTGGTCAAACTGGCCGGAAAGATCGTGGAATCCACCGGCTATGACGAGTTGTCGCTGGCTTCACTGAGCAGCGCCGATTATCCCCAAATTGACCTGTTGATAAAGCAGCTTCAACAGGAGATCCCCGGAGGGGAGGTTAAGCTTACCCTTCCTTCACTGAGGGCCGATTCTTTTTCGGTGAAACTCTCCGGCCTGGTCCGGCAGGGCCGCCAGGGCAGCTTGACTTTTGCTCCCGAGGTGGCCACAGATCGCCTGAGAGAAATCATAAAGAAAGACATTTCAGAGCAGGATCTTTTTCAGGCTATCGGCGAGGCGGTTGAAATGGGCTGGCAGAAATTTAAGCTATATTTTATGATCGGTCTTCCCGGTGAGCAGGAGGAGGACGTTCGGGCAATTATCGATCTCTGCCAAAGAATTGCCGGAACGTTCAAGTCCCGGCTGATGGGCCGGTTGCGCCTGTCAGCAAGTGTTTCCACCTTTATTCCGAAGGCTCATACTCCCTTTCAGTGGGAACCGCAGTTGGAACTGGGTGAGGTGCGCCGCCGCCAGAATATATTGATCCAAGGATTCAAAAGGTTAAAAGGGGTAAATTTAAGTTGGCATGATGCCGAATCGAGTTTTATGGAGGCGGTGCTGGCCAGGGGCGATCGGGAACTTGCCCCCGTATTGGAACGGGCCTGGCTGAAGGGAAGCCGTTTTGACAGTTGGTCCGATTATTTCTCACTTCCTAGGTGGCGGGAGGCTTTTAAAGATTGTTTAAAAAATCCGGAGAACTACGCCTACCGCCGGTTCGGCTATGAAGATCCCCTGCCCTGGGATCATCTGGGCACGGGAGTCGGCAAACCGGTGCTGGTTCGGGAACATCGCCGGGCAATGGAATCCGGGCGAGCAGAAAATACCAAAGGAGCGCTGCCCGATGATTCGTCTGATTTTTAGCTTTACCAGGGGGGAGGAGCTCAAATATCTTTCTCACCTTGACTTAATGCGTCTGTTTATACGAGCCCTGCGCCGGGCGGGGATACCGGCGGATTTCAGCCGGGGGATTACCCCCCGTCCGCGCATAAGTCTGGCGGTGCCGCTTCCGGTAGGGGTTACCGCCGGCCGGGAGTATGGGGAAATCGTTTTAAGAGAAAGCGCTTCCCCAAAACAGTTTGTGGAAAACCTTAACCGCCAGTTTCCGCCTGGAATTTTCATCACCGGGGCCAGGGAGACGGAGATCGAGGCAAGGTCGCTCAGTGCGCTGATAAATTGTGCTTCATACCGGGCCGACCGGCAGGATAACCGCCCCGCCCCGCTTTCCCGGTGGCAGGCGGCGGCGGAGGATCTGCTGGCCAGGCCGGAAATTATAATCAACCGGGACGGGCGGCCGGGAAAAAACCTGAAGCCGGTGAATATCCGGCCCTATATTTATAGCCTGACTGTAGATGCCCTGTCGGCAGCAGAAACGATCACGGCCCGGATGCTTCTAAAGGTGGGGAGCCTTGGCGGTGTTTCCCCATCCGTGGTGCTGCGGCAGCTGGCCGGTAAAGCCGGCGAACCGGAAGAGCCATGGCGGTGGAAAATTCACCGCGAGGGGCTTTATATTTACGGGGAAAAGCTAACCCAGCCTTTTCCCGAAGGAGGCAACTGTTTTTGGATAAGAAGATCATCGTAAATTTTGATTACCGCGCCACCAGGGTGGCGGTAATGGAAGACAACAAGCTGGTGGAATTATATATAGAAAGATCCCTACAAAACCGGGTGGTAGGCAATATTTACAAAGGCCTGGTGGCCAATGTCCTGCCGGGAATGCAGGCGGCATTTGTCGATATCGGGATGGAGAAAAACGCGTTCTTGTATGTGGATGATGTTTTCAGCGATTTAAACGAAGACGACTTGGCGCCCCCCCCCCGCAGCCAGCGGCATGAACCCATAGAAAAGCTGCTGAAGGCCGGGGAAGAAATCATGGTGCAGGTAATCAAAGAACCTTTCGGGAGCAAGGGTACCCGAGTAACCTGCTCCGTTACCCTGCCCGGGCGTTACCTGGTTCTGGTACCGGGGGCCGATCATATAGGAATTTCCAGGAGGATTGAAAACCAGTCGGAAAAGGAACGGCTCAAGCAGGAGACCGAGCAGATTAAACCGGAAGGTCACGGGCTGATTGTCAGGACGGTGGCGGAAGGGGCGCCAAAGGCGGTGCTGCAGAAGGATTTGCAATTTTTGCTGCAGCTGTGGCAGAGGGTGTCCGGCCGATTTCAGCAGAAAGAGGCCCCGGCGGTAATATATCAGGATCTGGCCCTGACCTGCCGCATTGCCCGGGATCTTCTGACGGATGAGGTAAACTCATTTTTGGTTGACAACAGGCAGGAACATGAACGGGTAATGGAGATCCTGGATTACATTTCACCCCATTTAAAGAAAAAGGTGGCCCTCTATCAGGAACAAGTCCCTATTTTTGAACGTTATGGGGTGGAGAAAGAGATTGGAAAAGCTTTGGAACGCCAGGTATGGCTTAAAAGAGGCGGCTACGTAGTTTTTGATGAGACCGAAGCGCTGACAGTAATTGATGTCAACACGGGGCGCTATACCGGACGCCGCAACCTGGCGGAAACCATATTGAAAACCAACCTGGAAGCTGCGGCGGAAATAGCCCGCCAGATCAGGCTTCGCGATATCGGAGGAATCATCGTAATTGACTTTATTGATATGAACCTGGAAGATCATCGCCAAAAAGTTTTGGATTGGTTGAACCAATGCTTAAAACGCGACCGCACCAAAACTTATGTGCTGGGGATCACCAGCCTGGGCTTGGTGGAGATGACCCGTAAAAAGGTCCGACAGGATCTGTCGGCGGTGCTTCAACAGCCCTGCCCGCATTGCAATGGAACGGGGCGGGTGCTTACCCCGGTGGTAGTGAGTACCCGCATCGAAGGGGAACTGAAAAAACTGCTCCCCAAAGAGAAGGACGAGGCGATGCTGATTGAGATGCACCATGAGGTTGCGTCGCTGGTCATCGGCACCGGCGGCAGCCACCTTAAAAAACTGGAAGAAGAGCTGGGCAAGCATATATTTGTGAGAGGGATCGAGGATTTGCATATGGAGAAGTACCGGATTGTAGCCACCGGGAGCCTGGAGGAGATTAAAAAAATGGCCCTGCCGGTAGCGTTGGGGGAGGTAATGGAAGTGCTGATCGAGGAGACTCATAGTACCAATATCAGCCACGGCATTGCCCGCCTGCAGGGCTATGTGATCAATGTGGAAGGGGCCGGGGAATCGGTGGGCCAGAAATTAACGGTGGAGATAACGGAGGTCAGCCGCACCTTTGCCCGGGCGATAATGATAAACCCCGGCTGATAAACACCATAATATTTGGGATATATGAGAGCGGGATTGATTGATCCCGTTCTTTTTTTTCACCTCCAATCAGGGGTTTAAATATGTTGTAGTTTGGGAAAATAACTGTAAGTGTTTTGGTTGCAGTGCCTTTACCACACTATCATTTGAGAAGGGTGAATTCCATGATTTTTTCTGCACTGTTTTCTCCTGTAAAAATAGGAAACCTGGAAATAAGCAACCGGTTTGTGGTTCCCCCTATGGGGACCAATCATGCCAATGGTGACGGTACGGTCAGCGAAAGAAATATTGAATACTGGAAAACCAGGGCCAGGGGGGGATGGGGGCTGATCATTGTGGAGGTGACGGCCATAGATCCCCTAGGCAAGGCTATTCCCTACCAACTGGGGTTGTGGGACGACAAGTTTATCGACGGATTCCGCCGGGCCACGGAGGTCGTGCATGAATACGGATCGAAGATAGCTGTCCAGCTTCATCATGCCGGGCGTCAGACTTACAGCTCCGTAATCGGAGATAGGCCGGTGGCTCCTTCTGCGGTGGGCTGCCCCGTATGCCGGGAGGTGCCCCGGGAGTTGACCCGGGATGAAATATGTGAGCTGATCGAAAAATTTGGGGACGCCGCCGCCCGGGCCCGGGAGGCCGGCTTTGATATGGTGGAAATTCACGGCGCTCACGGTTATCTGATCGCCCAGTTCATGTCCCCACATTCCAATAAACGGGTTGATGAATTCGGGGGCTCTTTTCATAACCGGATGAAATTTCCCCTGGAAATCATCCACAATATCCGCCGGAAGGTGGGAGGCGGGTTTCCAGTGAGTTTCAGGTTGAGCGCGGAAGAGCGGGTAACCGGGGGCCGGGGTCTTGAAGAATCCCTGGCGGTATCGCGTCTGGTGGAGCAGGCGGGGGTGGATGTGCTGGATGTATCCGTAGGCAGCTACGGGTCCATGGAATATATTTTTGCCACCCCCGAGCTGTCTCCGGGACATAGCCTTCCTCTGGCGGCGGCTGTAAAAAAAGCGGTGAAAGTTCCGGTGATCGGCGTGGGCCGGTTTAATGAACCGGTGCTGGCGGAAAGCGCCATCCAAATGGGGAAAGCCGATCTGATCGCCTTCGGCAGGCAGTCTCTGGCGGATCCGGATCTCCCTAACAAGGCAGCGGCCGGCGATCTGGAGGATATTGCTCCCTGTATCGCCTGCAACCAGGGGTGCGCCGGCTACCTGTTTGATCCCGATAAACTTCTTGTTTCATGCCTGGTCAACCCCTTTTGCGGGCGGGAAGTGGCGGTAAAGATCAAGCCTGCTCTGAAAAAGAAAAAAGTGGTGGTGGTGGGAGCCGGTCCGGGGGGTCTGGAGACTTCCTGGGTGGCGGCGGCCTGCGGACACCAGGTAGTGCTTTTTGAAAAAGAGGCGGCGGCAGGCGGCCAGTGGAGGATTGGAGCGATCCCGCCGGCTAAACAGACCATTGCCGCCGCGATCAGCTATTACCTTAGAATGTGTCGAAAATATGGAGTTGAAATAAAGCTGAACACCGCGGCAACCGCCGAACTGATCCTCGCCGAAAATCCTGATGCAGTGGTTTTGGCCACCGGCGGAGAACCGGATATCCCCTCGATAAGGGAGATGGACCGCTCCCGGGTGGTGACCGCGCCGCAGATCCTGCAGGGCGAGGTTCCGGCGGGAGCCAGCGTACTGATCGTGGGGGGAGGACTGGTAGGGTGTGAAACCGCGGATTTTCTAAGCGAACAGGGTTGCCGGGTGACCATCGTGGAAATGTTACGGGAAATTGCCCTTGATGTGCAGGATGTAGTCAGGTCTTTCTTATTGAAAAGGCTGGAAAGGTACAGGGTGCGGGTGGAAACAGGGGCCAGGGTAAAGGAATGCACCGGTAGCGGGATCATCGCTGAGCAGAGTGGTCGGGAATTTCGCCTGGAGGGATACGATCAAATTGTTCTGGCCGCGGGTGTAAAACCGGTCCGCAATCTTGGTGATCAGCTCAGAGGAAAGGTGCCCGAGTTGTTCATCATCGGAGATGCTTCCTCGCCTCGCAAGGCGATCGATGCTATTGAAGAAGGAGCCTTCCTGGCAGTAAAGCTTTAGTTGCCGTTGGGACGGTTCTTTTGACAACTATTGACAATTTGGGGACAGGCCGGTGGGATGGTTCTTAAAGGGTTCAATCGGAAGTTTTGTGCGTAAATAGGCTCAACGGCCATT
>CAZPFS010000005.1:0-74104 GCA_964585925.1 uncultured Syntrophomonadaceae bacterium
CACAAACCCCCTATCTCAAATAATTTGACAAAAAAATTGGCCACAAACGCTTAATATTATTGGCCTAACTGGTGATTGGGTTGGTCATGCAACTGCAAAACTAGGGAAAAATCAGGCATTATTAATTATAAGAGAGCCCGATCAGGGCTTATCAGTCACAGGCGGAAAAGAGAATGGATATTTAAAATAGGGTCACAATTCCAAATACCGTTCAGCTTGCATTGTCGCTTTTATTAAGGTATAATTTTTTATGTTTAGCCGGGTTTAAATAATATTAGAAGGGGCCATTTATGAAAAGAACTTTTCAACCCAAAAAAATTAGAAGAAAAAAAAGACATGGCTTTTTGCACCGCATGAGCACCAAAGCAGGCAGAATAGTAATAAAACAGCGGCGTCAAAAAATGAGAAAACAAATTACGGCCTGATGACAAATGTACCGCTGGGAAGGATCAGGAAAAGCCGGGAGTTCAGGTTAATTTACCGGCGAGGACGATTCATTGTTTCCCGGAACATAGTAGTGTACATACTGCCAAACAACCAACCGGGGCACAGGTTGGGATTTTCAATCAGCAAAAAGATTGGAAATAGCGTTCAGCGTCATCGTATTAAAAGAATAATCAAAGAGGCCTTTCGCTCATTACAGGCAAAAATTAAACCGGGACAAGATCTGGTTATAGTAGCCCGGAAACCGGCGGTAAACATGAATTACTGGCAAGCTCGGGAGGAGTTGTGGGCTGTTTGTCGAAAAGCAAGGCTTGTTATAAAAGTTTCTACAGACTGATCGCGAGAATGGTGAAAGAACTAATTTTATTTATGCTCTTGTTTTATCAGAAGATTATCTCTCCACTGAAACCGCCGGTGTGCCGTTATTATCCTTCCTGTTCTCAGTACTTTTATGAAGCGGTCAAAACCAAGGGAATAGCCAGAGGATGTTATCTGGGCATAAAACGCGTTCTGCGATGCCATCCATTTCACGCCGGTGGATATGATCCGGTGGAGTAAGGGGGAAAAAAATGATTGATTCGATTGCCGGGTTTTTTAATACCGCGCTGAGTTATATTTACAACAACTTCAGCGGCCACAACTATGCAGTGGCGATCATAATACTTACCCTATTGGTCAAGATAATTACCTATCCTCTCAACAATCAGCAGATACAATCGGCCAAAAGGATGCAGGCCATTCAACCGGAAATAAAACGTCTCCAGGAAAAATATAAAAATGATAAGCAAAAACAGAATCAAGCCGTAACGGACCTGTTAAGGGAAAAAAAGATCAACCCCATGGCCGGTTGCCTCCCGCTGATAATTCAATTCCCGATATTGATCGGTATATTCCGGGTCCTGAGCAACCCCGCCAAATTTGGCATTTTAGATATTCCAAATTTCAGCTCTTACCTGATACCCTCATTTACCCTGTGGGGTGATCTGCTGTCCCCGGACCCTTTTTACATTTTTCCCATATTGTCGGGGGTCAGCACTTTTTTGTATCAGCGGATAACCATGACCGATCCCAATCAAAAGATGATGCTTTACCTGATGCCGGCCCTGATTACCTATTTGAGCTTTAAATTCCCCATGGGTCTTGTCTTGTACTGGGTGATGAACAATCTGTTTTCTTTGGGACAGCATTATGTGGTCATGCATAGGGAAAGAGAGGGAACAGAACAGGAGAAAGACAGGGAGAAAGGGGAATCCAAGGAAAGGAAAGGCAAGAATAAATGAAAGCCATGGAAGCTACCGGAAAAACAGTAGAGGAAGCGGTACAAAAGGCCATTGATCGCTTGGGGATAAATAAAAGCCATGCCCAGGTGCAGGTGCTGGACGAGCCCAATCAAGGGCTGTTTGGCTTTCTGGGCAATAAAAGCGCCAGAGTATTGGTAACCATGCGGTATGAGCCGACAGAATACCTGCAACAATACCTGGAGGAAATGCTTGTCCTGATGAGAGTGGACGGAAAGGTCAGGGTAACAGAGGATGAAGATGCATATTATGTCAATATTGAAGGCCCCTGCAGCGGAGTATTAATCGGGCGTCGGGGGAAAACTCTGAATGAAATTCAATACCTGGCCGGTATTATTGTCAGGAGACGGTATCCCGGGGAACCCAAAAGGGTGATTGTGGATGCTGGAGGTTACCGGCAGCGCAGGGAGCAAACCCTCCACAGACTGGCGGAAAACGCAGCGGACCGGGTATTGTCTGCCGGGAGGGAAATATCATTGGAACCAATGCCCCCCCAGGAAAGGCGCATTATCCATCTGGCCTTACAGGAATACAGCGGGGTTTATACTTACAGTACGGGAGAAGATCCTTATAGAAAGGTAATTATAGCGCCAAAATGACTTCGGCCATATCGGGCCGCCTTTCCGAATCGGGAGGCGGTATTTTACTTTACGGGGCTATTTCTTGCGGGGTTGGGTAAATGGGAAATAAAGGGAATATAAATCTGGGAGATACCATAGCCGCCATCAGTACCCCTTTGGGGGAGGGAGGTATCGGGATAGTACGCATAAGCGGCCCTGAAGCGTTTGATATAGGGCAAAAAATATTTTATCCCGCCTGGGGGCCCAAAAAACCTTACCCTAAAAACCGTTATTTATATCGCGGTTATATCAAAAACCGGGCCGGTGAAATATTGGACGAGGTGCTCGTTTCATTTATGAAAGGCCCGCATACATTTACCAGGGAAGATATTGTGGAAATTAACGGGCATGGCGGAGCAATGGTTTTGAGGATGGTTCTGGGGGAAGTGCTAGCCGCCGGGGCGAGGGTGGCCGAACCGGGGGAGTTTACCCGAAGGGCATTTTTGAGCGGCCGCATAGATCTCAGTCAGGCTGAGAATATGCTGAAACTCATCAGAGCCCGTTCAGAGAAAGCGATCAAGATAGCTGCCGCCAATATAAAGGGGATCTTGTCCGGCGAAATTACAAAATTGAGACAGCAGGCAATGGAAATATTGGCCCATTTGGAGGCGGCACTTGATTTTCCGGATGAACTATCCGGGGATGAACCTGTCACCGAACAGCTGTCAGAAATTGATACACTGGAGAGAGGACTGGAAAAACTGGTGAAAGGTGCCGACCGGGGGCTTATGTTCCAGGAAGGGGTGGCTACAGCCATTGTGGGAAAGCCGAACGTCGGAAAATCATCGCTGTTAAATGCCCTGTTGGGTCAGCAGAGGGCGATTGTTCATGAAATACCGGGTACTACCAGGGATATTCTGGAAGGATTGGTGCCCCTTTCGGGATTTACAATCCGGCTTATAGATACAGCGGGAATACACGGAGCAGAGGATCCGGTGGAAAAAATCGGGGTGGAAAGATCGAGAGCGGCTGCCGGGCAAGCCCGTCTGCTATTGGTGGTATTTGACGGCTCATCACCGATGACTGCGCAGGATGAAACAATTGTCAGCCTGAAACAGGCCGGACAAAAGACAGTGTTTGTGGTCAATAAAAAAGATCTGGGGGTCCGGGAAGACTATAAACAGCTAGAAGAAAGATTCCCAGATATTCCAGTGATCTATACCTCGGCGCTCAAAAAACAAGGATTAGACGAGCTGGAAGAAGCTATCACCCGACAACTGGAATTGGATCCGGTTGGTGAAGAGGTAGATCCGCTTTTGGTTTCGATGCGTCATGTGGAGCTGGTGGCCGCTGCACTGGATTGTATCCGGAAAGCCGGAGCCATGAGGGCGAAGGAACCCCTGGAGCTGATAAGTTTGGAGGTTCGTCTGGCCTGGGAAAAACTCGGGGAGGTTACCGGGGAAACGGCAACAGACGAACTGTTGGACTTTATATTCAACGAATTTTGTATAGGAAAATAGGCTGTCAGGGGGAAATTGCCGATAGACCCTTTGCTTAAAATTAGGGAAGCCGTTAAGGAAATGTTGGGGTTGCTGTCATTACCTGCCGGGATCAGGGAAGTAGAGAAACTTGCAAATTATCTGTCGCTGATACAGTTAGGGGCCCGGAACCATCGCCTGGTAGGAGACAAAGACCTGCACACACTGATTTACAAACATCTGTTTGATTCGCTGTACCCGTTAACGGTGATGAAACTAGAGAAAGAACCGCTCATGGATCTGGGAACAGGGGCTGGGTTGCCAGGAGTGCCCTTGAAAATATTCTTACCGGAACTACCGGTATATTTGGTGGATTCGAATCACCGTAAAATGAATTTTGTCAAACACGTATGCCGGGATCTGAAACTAAAAAAAGTAATTTACTTAACCGACAGAGCGGAACGTTTGGCAGGTGATGTTCAATACCGGGAAACTTTCGGATATGTGTTCAGCAGGGCGCTGGCGCGGGTTAATTTGCTGGTCGAGATGGCCCTTCCGTTTGTTGCCCCGGGAGGGCAGTTGGTGATGTACAAAGGACCGGCAGCGCAAATTGAGTTGACCCGGGCGCAATCCAGGGTGAAGTTATTGGGGGGGCGGGTTAATTCAATGGAGTCCTACAAATTACCTACGGGTGAACAACGGGTACTAATTGTTATTGAAAAAACTGCAGGATCTTCCTCCGGGCATGACCGTGAACGGATCTGATGTCGTGCAGGCAAGAAATTCTTTTTTATGAAGGATTGTCCGGTTAATTGTCAAATAACCATAAGTGCAGGCGACCTGCAAACAAAGGCGATACATAAAATATTCCATCCCGCGGCATGGCTCTGATTGCTGCCGGGGGCAAATATAAAGATAATGGATACACGGAGTGATAAAATGGCCCAACCTGAACATGAATCACCAGCAGGAAAAATAGAGGATATTGATCTGGGTAGTATAACTTTGAATCCATATCAGCCGCGGACCGTGTTTTGTAAAAATAAAATACGGGAACTGGCTCAATCCATCAAGACCTATGGACTGTTGCAGCCAATCATTGTTCGAAAAAACAGAAAATCCTACCAACTGGTGGCCGGCGAACGAAGATTGATGGCTTGCCGGGAACTGGGATGGAAAACCATTCCGGCGGTGATCAGAGATATTGGGGACAGCGGCATTGCCGCCATTGCCCTAATCGAGAATTTGCAGCGGGAAGATCTGAATCTTGTTGAAGAAGCCGAGGGCTATATCAGGCTGTTAAAAGAGTTCGGATATACACAGGAGGCGCTGGCTCAGAGAATCGGGAAAAGCCAGGCCACCATTGCCAACAAAATCAGGCTGCTCAAACTGCCTGGGCAGATAAAATCTGGGATGGCGGAGGGATTAATTACAGAACGGCATGCCAGGGCCTTGCTCAAGTTGCCGGAAGAGGCTCTTCAGCAAAAAGTATACAATGAAGCGGTTGCTGAAAATCTTACGGTAAAGCAGGTGGAACAACTGGTAGATCGGCTGATAGAAACCAAACCCCAGCCAACACCCAAGAGGAGCAGTAAAATGGTGATCAGGGATCTGCGCATCTTTTTAAACACCATCCATCAGGCGGTAAAAATCATTGAAAAGTCCGGCCTGGATCCACAGGTGTTGGAGCATGAGCGCCTGGAATACTATGAGGTTATTATTCGCCTCCCCAAATTGACCGAATCCGGCGGAGGGGACACCACCTCCGCTTAAAAATACCTGACCAGGGCACCGATCACAAACGAGGAGGCGCAACATGTCCCGTATTATAGCAATTGCCAATCAAAAAGGGGGGGTGGGGAAGACAACAACGGCCGTAAATTTATCGGCTGCGCTGGCGCATTGTGATCAAAAGGTGTTGATGATAGATATCGACCCGCAGGGAAACGCTACCAGCGGGATCGGATTTCCCAAAACAGGAATAAAATATTGTATTTATGACGCATTAATAAATGCGGTCCCATTAGATCGGATAATCACCCCATCTTCTTGGGAAAGGTTGGACATTGTTCCGGCAACTATAAAACTTGCCGGTGCGGAAATAGAGTTGGTACCAACCATTAACCGGGAAACAAAGCTGAAACAGGCTCTTCGGCAACTTGACCGGGATTATGACTATATTCTGATCGACTGCCCTCCCTCCCTGGGATTATTGACAATTAATGCCCTTACGGCTGCCGACGAGGTGTTGATTCCCATACAGTGTGAGTACTACGCCCTGGAAGGTCTGGGCCAGCTGATAAATACCATAAATTTGGTGAGGAAGCATCTGAATGAAAAATTGGCCATTATGGGGGTAGTGCTGACCATGTATGACGGACGGACCAACCTGTCGGAACAGGTGGCAGACGAGGTCAGGACGTATTTCAAGGATCTGGTGTATAAAACGATAATTCCACGCAACATACGCTTAAGCGAAGCACCAAGCCACGGAGAACCTATAATTATTTATGACCCCCGTTGCCGGGGTTCGGAAGTATATTTGGACCTGGCCCAGGAGGTGATTTGTAAATGACCGAAAAAAGAAGGTTGGGGCGGGGGCTGGGGGCGCTTATTCCAGACACCACCGACAGCGGCGCTTCTTTACGGGAAATTGATATTATACGGATCAAAACAAATCCGTTTCAGCCCAGAGGACAGTTTGATCAGGAAAAATTGCAGGAATTGGCGGACTCTATCCGGGAACATGGGGTGGTACAGCCGGTAATCGTTTCACCGGGAAAAGACGGCTATACACTGGTGGCCGGAGAGAGAAGGCTCAGGGCGGCACAATTGGCTGGACTTCATACCATACCCGCTCTGACCAGGGAAATGGAAAGCGGCACAATGCTGCAAATTGCCCTGATTGAAAATTTACAGCGCGAAGATTTAAATCCCATTGAGGAAGCCAGGGCATATCGTCAGCTTATGGAAGAATTTAATTATACCCAGGAGGAGCTGGCCCGGAGACTGGGAAAGAGCCGGCCGGCCATTGCCAATACCATCCGGCTGTTAGGCCTTTCTGATGACCTGCAGCAGGAGATAATTAGCGGCCGGATCACTGAGGGACAAGCAAGGCCCCTGCTCGCGATCTCCGATCCGGCCCTTCAGGCTGCGCTCGCCAGAAAAATTGTCCAGGAAAAGATGACTGTCAGGGAAGTGGAGAGGCTGATTGCAAAAGGGCGGGATAGTTTACAGTCCGATAAACGGGCGAAGTCCTCCCGGGCGGAACGAGATGCCGGGGACATATGGGAGGAATTGAGGGAAAAATTGCAGTATTATTTGGGGACGAGAATTAAAATTAACCGTGGCTCCAGGGGGGGTACCATTGAAATAGAGTTCTACGAGGCGGAGGATCTGGAAAGATTGATTAGCCTGATAATTCCGGAGGAATAGTTTTGTTTCACGTGAAACAAAAAAGGGTTCCGGAGATTGGCAGCGAATTACATGTTTTAGGCAAAATTACACATCTTTTCAAGGTGGTGTTTTTTAATCAGCGGTATATGGGAAAAGCTGTCGCTCACATTGCTGGCAAACCTGGATACGGCACTGGGTTGCCTGATCGCTGGGATGTTAATACTCCTAATATTGTGTCTGGTGTTGTATTTTCGGTTGGCTTCGCTCAAAAAAAATTATCAAAAGCTTATGTGCGGGAGAGAAAGGTTAAACTTGGAAGAGCTTTTTGATCATATCAATTCTCTCATCAAAACAGAGCAACAAAAAAATGACAATTTAGGTCATCGGGTAACAGCCCTGGAGGCCCGGACCTCTCGTCTAGTAGGATTGGGTCTGGTCCGGTTCAACGCTTTCCAGGATACGGGAAGTGATCTGAGCTTTTCCCTGGCCCTGGTTAATCATGCTGGGGATGGGGCGGTGGTCACCAGTATTTTTGGACGGGAAGAGAACCGGTTGTACGGGAAACCGGTTGAACAGGGTGGCTCTCAGCACCCTTTGAGCCAAGAAGAACAGGTGGCTTTACGAAAAGCCCGAGAAACAATAAACAACTGAAATGTCTGTCCCTTTAATCGGAGGTGTGGTTTGAATGTGAAGAAACACAAGCCTTGTTTTACAGTGATAATTGTTCCTCACTCGGAAGAGTCTATCTACAGCCTGCAGCTTCCATTGAGGGCGGGACAGTTGGTGGCGGCCGCTTTGATTGTCGGACTCAGCTTATTGATGGTGATGGTTTGTTCTTACCGGCAGGTGTTGGAAGAATCGCGGGAAACCCATAGCTTGCGTGAAGCAAATCGCCGCCAACAGGATGAAATGAATATCTGCGCTTTTGAAACACAACAACTCTTAATCCAGATCGAAGAAGTGGAATCACTGACCGAAAAAATGGCCCACCGGATCGGAATAATTACCGGCAGTGAAAACGTCTCCAATCCGGGACAGAGATATTACGCCAACCGTTCAGGAGGGGGGGTGCAGGATCGGGCCGCTGACAATATATCCCGCCTGCAGCAAATTATTCCGGAACAGTCGGATTCGTTGGTAGAGTTGAATGATCAGGTTGAGGAATATACCCGACGGATGGCTGCTACACCTTCAATCTGGCCCACTTGGGGGCGGATTACATCCGGTTTTGGCAACCGCCGTTCTCCTTTTAACCGTTATGTCACCCAGTTTCATAAAGGAGTGGATATTGCCGCCACATACGGTACCCCGATATATGCAACTGCCGATGGAACGGTTGGCACCGCTGCTTACCAGTCCGGTTACGGCTATTTGGTGATTGTAAACCATGGTTACGGTTATCAGACCTATTATGCGCATCTCTCCGGGTTTTCTGTGTCCGGAGGTGAAAAGGTCACCAAGGGGCAGTTGGTCGGTTATATGGGTAGGACCGGCAATGCCACTGGAGTGCACCTGCACTATGAAATTCATGTAAACGGGGTTGCGGTTAATCCCCTGAATTATATGCGTTGAATCAACAATAGGGGGTGGGATGATTGTTAAAAGGGAGCAGGCAGGAGTCGCTGCCGGATAAAATTGTGACCCTGATCGGGCCGGATACATATTTGAGCGGCACTATTAAGGCAAAAGGCCTGGTAAGGATAGATGGCGTAATGGAAGGTGAGCTGGAAACAGAAGGGGATGTAATAGTGGGAGCAGATGGGCGGGCTACACTGGATATTCGGGCCAGGAATATAGCAGTGGCCGGATATTTCAAGGGCAATTTAGACATTACCGGGAAATTGGAAATAAAAGAGACGGGTACGGTGGCCGGAAATATCAAAGTCAAGGGGCTGGTGATAGATGAAGGGGCCCATTTTACAGGCAACTGTGAAATGAAGGACTCTGATGCGGGAGCGATCCCGGCGGCCACCGGACGGGTGGACCGCAAAAAAGAAAACAAGCAAGGTAAAGTTGACTGATCAATGAGCCGCAAAGAAACGAAATCGGCCCGGTGAGCCATCGCTGCCGGTAAACCGGTGATGGCTCCGCGTGATTCCTATGAGTTGAAGATCAGTTATACTTGGGTGCAGCCAGCGTTTTTAGCAGATAATTTTCCAACTGATTCGGGTAGGCCGGCAGAGGTTTGTCTTGGCCTCCCGAGACAAGAAATTGATGCAGGGCGGCGGAAATAGCAGCCGCCAGTTCCATTACCTGAAACAAGCGGGTACTCTGAAGAACCATCTGTTCCATAAACCCTCCTACGTTAACCACGCCGCTCAAATAAAGATGTCCTACCGGGGGCAGGCTTTTGTTCACCCCCTTTCCGGGGAACAGCGGGCCGGCTCCCACTTCGATAATCCCAATACGTTCCGGCCTGCCCAGGGAGGCGTCAACAGCTATTACCAGGGGACATTGTTTGCCGGGCCTGACCAACTCGGCGATGGTGGGTTCTAGGTTAAGAGCGTGTACGGGGCTGGCCAGAGTCCCCAGTATGATGGTGCCGCTCAGCTTTAGAGACGACAAGAAGGTCCCTACGATCGGTCCCAGCGCATCTCCGGTAGAACGGTCCGAACCGATACAGACCACTACCCGGTTATTTCCGGGCGCGGCAACCGGAATAAAGCCGGTTAATGCGGATACGATTTTTTTGACGGCTGCCGGATCCCGGCAGCTTATTTGTTTTGGATTGTCCGCAGGTCTTTGGCTTTTGTCAACCGTGTCCATAGTCATCTGATAAAAGGCATCCCTCTTATTATATATTAAAGTATATTTGAACGGGGTTAAAAATATGTATTAGGAAAGAGCAAGAAGGTGAACATGGCTGTTTTGTAATACTGGCCTGGGTGAAAGCGAATAATATGAACTGGGCGGATTTGCTGATAGTTTGCTGGCTGCTGTGGGGATGTGCGGCGGGGTATTTGTGCGGTGCTCGGAGGATGTGCAGCCGGATCGGAGCCCTGTTGGTTGCTGTGGCCATATCCACCAGCTATAAACCCGAAGTAAGGGTATTGCTGTCCCGTCATTACCCCCTGGCATTATTTATACGGGAAACAATTAACCGGAGAATGGCTACCCCCGTGTCCGGCATCTCCTTAAAAGCAGATCAAACCCTTCCCTTATTTATAAATCAGCTGTACATGAGACACGGTTATCTGCCGGCAGGGGGCGGAACCCTGTTTGACCTGACTTGCCAGGCTATTTTAAACGTGATCTGCTTTAGTTTGGCCTGCCTGGCCTGGGGCTGCACCTGTTACGTTGTCTCCTCGGTCTGGTTGAAGCGCCGACCCATTGACCCTGGCAGGGTTGAAAAATGGGGGGGGCTGATCATGGGGGCGGTGGGGGCGGCCCTGACGGCGACCCTGGCTTTCGGAATTATTCTGCCATTATTGGCACTGCTAACCCCGAACTCCCTTGGGTTTGAACATTCGGCCTTGTTTCAACTGATGTGGTCGGTTGTGGATCGGACGGGGATCTGGTGGAACTAGCCGGCATATTTTGGAATCAAGCAGGAATCAAATTGGAAAAGAAGAACATTATACTGACACAATGCATCCCGTGTCAGGTACCTGCCTAAAAAGGGAGAGAGGTAAAATGTTAATTGTGTTGCTGGGCCCTCCAGGAGCAGGCAAGGGGACTCAGGCCGAATTGCTGGTGGCTAAATACCAGCTTTTGCATGTTGCTACCGGTGATATTTTGCGCAGTTCTGTTAACAGGGGCTTACCGCTGGGCAGAAAGGCCCGGGAATACATGGATCAAGGACTTCTGGTTCCTGATGAGATCGTGGTTCAGATTGTGTCCGAAAAGCTTGAAGAACTGAAAGGCGTTTCGGGGGCCCTGCTTGATGGATTTCCCCGAACTCTAGGACAGGCGAAATCCCTGGACCGGCTTTTGGGGCAGAAGGGAATTGTTATTGATCGGGTAATATTTATAGAAGTACCGGAGGAAGAACTGATCACCCGGCTTACCGGGAGAAGGGTCTGCCGGGAATGCGGCTCCACCTACCATCTTAAATTTAATCAACCCAAAGTGCGCAACGTTTGCGACCATTGCGGCGGTGAACTGTACCAAAGGGACGATGATTCGCTGCAAACGGTTACGGAGAGGCTGAGCGTATTTGGACGCCAGACTATACCGGTAGTGGAATATTACCGGCAACAGAGTTTGCTTGCTGCAGTTAACGGCCATACCGACATATCGCAGGTTTTCAGCCAGATATGTTCGGCAATTGGATGAGCAATAACCCAGCCGAGGTGATCGCTGGCAGGGGGGATCGCCATGCAGTACCACGTGGGGCAGGTGGTGCAGTTAAAAAAAACTCACCCTTGTGGCTCGGATCGCTGGCAGATACTGAGAATAGGTATGGATTTCAGAATAAAATGTACCAAATGCGGGCGTAGTGTGCTGTTGCCCAGATCCTGCTTTGAAAAACGGGTCAAAAGGGTGATCACCGGGGAAAACGATTAGCTGATAAAATGTCTTGACCCTATTCCCCCAGACCCCGTGAAAAGCCAGAACACAGACTTTCGGCTCTGTGAAACTCACGACATCCCGAAACAACAGCGGTCAGAGCGTGATCAAAAGTCTCTGATCCTGCTTGTGTGCAGCCGACAAATGTGATAGCATGCTACTAAGTGTCCCTGCTCCTGCAAAAGGGGCCGTTTCAGACCACAGGGAGGTGCTAACAGATGAATAACAACTATGAAACCATGTTTATCCTTCGTCCTGAGCAGGAACAGGATGAAACCCAGGAGTTTCTGGACAACCTTCAAAAGCTGATCAATAAATTTGGAGGGGAAGTTGGGGAAACAGATGACTGGGGAGTCCGCCGACTGGCCTATGAAATAGACAAACTCAAAGAAGGCCGCTATTTTTTGGTAAAATTCAAATCCGGGCCCGGGGTTGTCCCCGAGCTTGAACACTTTTTTCGGGTTACCGATGGTGTTATGCGCTACATGGTGATACGGGAAAAGGATTAAAATTTTAGTATTTAAAAGGCGGTGATACTTTGATTAACCGGATAATATTGATCGGCAGGTTGGTTCGCGATCCCGAGTTGCGATTTACTGCCTCTGGAAAAGCAGTGGGAACCTTTACCCTGGCTGTAGACAGGCCATTTACAAACCAGCAGGGGGAAAGGGACGCAGATTTTATCAATATTGTTACCTGGGAAAAAAGGGCCGAAACCTGTGCCAACTATTTAAAAAAGGGGAGGCAGGTGGCGGTAGAAGGCCGCCTGCAGATCCGTTCCTATGATGACAGTCAGGGCATCAGAAGGAAAACGGCTGAAGTAGTGGCCAGTAATGTGATGTTTTTGGAAAGGGATCGAACGACAGGAATCGAAGAAACGGATGCCGGCGAAGCGGGCGGAGATCTGTCGGTAGGCGAAGAAGATATACCGTTCTAAGTTCAATCAGGGAGGTCAGGTCGTTGAGACGAGATAGAACACGTAAACCAAGAAAAAAAATATGCAGTTTTTGTGTAGACAAAATTGATTCCGTCGATTACAAACAATATGAAAAGTTAAAACGGTTTATCACGGAGCGGGGAAAAATACTGCCCCGCCGGATTTCGGGGAACTGTGCCCGCCACCAGCGGCAGTTAACCAGTGCCATAAAGCGGGCCCGCATTATGGCCCTCTTGCCGTTTACCTCCGAATAAAATATGGACATTCATTTGCAAAGGTGCTGGAATTATGTTATGCCGGCGCCATTTTTTGTGTAATCCTGCAAGGCAGGAGCATGCTTGGGCGATCACGAATATCGTAGCATGATTATTGAGGATGTGAGGCCATGAAGGTAATATTGGTAAAAGACGTGAAAAATCTGGGCCGCGCGGGCGATACAAAAGAGGTAGCAGATGGTTTTGCCCGAAATATGTTGTTTCCCAGGGGATGGGCGGTGGAGGCTACTCCTAAACGCCTTCAGGAACTCGAACGCAGACGGCAATCAATGGAACAAAAAGCCCGGCAACAAGAGGCGCTTGCCCGGGAAGTCGCCGGCCGTCTGGAGGGGACAGTTGTCAATTTTAAGGTGGCGGCCGGTGAAGGGGGCCGCCTGTTCGGCTCCATTACTGCTCAGGAGGTGGCCGCAGCACTGCAGAAAAAAGGCTTTGACCTTGATAAGAAAAAGCTGATTTTGGAGGAACCACTTAAAAATCTGGGAGAACATCCGGTTGCGGTAAAACTCTGTTCCGGGGTAAAGGCTTTTATCCGGGTAAATGTGGAGAAAGAAGGTTAATCAAAAAATGCCCGCTCACAAGGATCCGGAACCCAGGAATCAACAGGTCAACGCAATTCTGGAACTGATTGTTAACATTTACGGCAGTGAAAAGATGGTTTTAAAAGCCAATAAATTGGGGGCATTGACCCTTCTTCGTTCACCAAAACTATCCCAGAGGGTTCTGGGACTGCAAAAAATTATTCTTGATGATCCGACCCTGAAAGATCCTCCGGAAGATAAGATCATCCCCGGGTTACTGGAAGAATTGGAGGACGTTTTGGCGGGGCAGCTGGCCAGGCGTTCTCTAGAGGAATCCATTGAACAAAAAGCCCGACGCAAGGTGGAAGAAAGACATGAAGAGTATTTGCAGGACATTAAAAGCCAGGTAATCAAAGAGATCAGCGGTGTAGAAACCCCACATACTTTAAAAAAGTATGCGCAAATTGAAAAAATGTACACCCGGGAAATTTCCCGGAACGCAGTGGAGATGTTGCGGCCCGGTCAAATAGATGAGATTATCGGGCAGCGGAAAGCTGTTACCGCTCTGATTTCCATGCTGGCTTCTCCACACCCCACTCATATTTTATTGTACGGCCCACCCGGGGTAGGCAAGACTACCGCTGCCAGGCTGGCTCTGAAAGAGGCGCAAAAAACATCTCAGGCCTTGTTTTCAAAACAGGCGCCCTTTATAGAAGTAGACGGCACCACCCTAAGATGGGATCCCCGGGAGGCAGCCAATCCCCTGCTCGGTTCGGTTCATGATCCCATCTATCAGGGAGCGCAGAAAGATCTGGCCGAAGTCGGCATACCGGAACCCAAACTGGGTCTGGTTACAGAAGCCCACGGGGGGATTTTGTTTATCGACGAAATTGGCGAGATGGATTTGCAGCTTCAGAGTAAATTGCTGAAAGTACTTGAAGACAAACGGGTTTTTTTTGAATCCGCTTACTATGATCCCTCGGACTCCAGAGTGCCCAAATATATAAAACTGTTGTTTGAACAGGGCGCTCCGGCGGATTTTGTGCTGATTGGAGCTACCACCCGACCACCGGAAGACATTTCACCTGCTCTTCGCTCGCGCTGCACACCGGTTTTTTTTGACCTGTTAACCCCTGAAGATATTAAAGGCATCGTCAGGGCTGCCGCATCCAAACTGAAAGTAAGGGCTGGCCCCGGGGTAACCAGACTGATCAGCGGTTATACCGGAGAGGGTCGTCAAGCGGTTAATTTATTGATAGAGGCATACAGCCGGGCACTTTACGAGGGGGACGGCGGGCGCCCGCCCAGGATTACCTGCCGTCTGATGCAGGAAGTACTGCAAAGCAACCGGCTGATCCCCTTAAGTAGGGTGTACGCCAGTGAGACCGAAGAGATAGGAAAAACCAGCGCGTTGGGAGTATCCGGATTTATCGGTTCAGTGCTGGAGATAGAAGCGCTGTCGCTTTCTTCACCCGGTCCCGGTAAAGGGCGAATTCGCTTCAATGATACTGCAGGCTCGATGACTAAAGATTCGGTATTTGTGGCGGCAACGGTTATCCGCAAACTGACCGGGATTGATCTGGGTGATTTCGACCTGCACCTGAACGTTGTCGGCGGGGGCAATGTTGACGGACCATCGGCAGGAGTGGCCATATTTATCGCCTTGTTGAGTGCACTCAAAAATATTCCAATCAAACAGGATTGCGCGGTTACCGGTGAAATTTCCCTGCAGGGAACCATTAAGCCGGTGGGCGGTCTGATCGAAAAAATTTATGGAGCACGACTGGCAGGATTCAAAAAAGTAATAATCCCAATGGGTAACAGCGAGAATCTGGCCCCAAACTTCCCGGATATGCAGATAATCACCGTGCGTGAAGTTTCGGATTTGTGGTCTCACTTTTTCCGACCCCGTGCATTAAAGGAGCTGTTTCCCGCCAAGGAGGGTTGACCATGGCTGTTACCGGAGAGCGGGTTCCTCCGCAAAGCATAGAGGCCGAACAATCTGTACTGGGTTCCATGTTGATCGACAAGGAAGCCATTTATACAGCTTCTGAACTATTGATGGGGGAGGATTTTTACCGTTCGTCCCACCAAAAAATATTTGAAGCCATCATATCGCTGAGTGACCGGGGTGAACCGGTGGATCTGATCACCCTTTCCGATGAGCTCAAATCCGGAAGCTGCCTGGAGGAAACCGGAGGGATGCAATATCTGGTTTCTTTGGCCGATGCTGTTCCCACCGCGGCCAATGTTCAGTATTATGCAGAAATTGTCAGAGAAAGAGCCATACTCAGGGCATTGATCAGCGGGTGTACACAGATCGTCACTTCCAGTTTCAGTTCTCCTCCGGATGTTGATGATTTTTTGGATCAGGCGGAACAAAAAATATTTGAAATTGGGCGCAGGGGTAAACGACAGGGTTTTTCCTCCCTGAAGGAAGTTCTGGTACAAACCTTTGAGCGCATTGAAAAGCTCTATGATCACAAGAAAGGTGTAACTGGTATTTCATCGGGTTTTGTAGATATTGATTGTTTAAGTGCAGGCTTGCAGGAGGCGGATTTGATTATTGTTGCCGCCCGCCCCAGCATGGGCAAAACAACCCTCGCCCTGAACATTGCCCAGCACATTGCGGTTAATGAAAACAAGGCGGTGGCTTTTTTTAGTTTGGAAATGGCCAAAGAGCAATTAGCCCAGCGCCTGCTCTCGGCACAGGCGCAGATTGATGCCCAAGACCTCCGCCGCGGCTTTTTGTCTCAGGAGGACTGGCAGAAACTGACCAGGGCGGTAGGTCCGTTGAGCACCGCTCCGTTGTATATTGATGATACACCTTCCCTTTCCGTCATGGAGTTGCGCTCCAAGGCCAGGCGTCTAAAAGCCGAAAAAGGGCTGGAAGCAATATTTGTTGATTATCTTCAGCTTATGAGGGGTCACGGCCGGGCGGAAAACAGACAGCAAGAGCTGTCTGAAATTTCACGATCGCTAAAAGCCCTGGCCAAGGAGCTGAGCGTACCGGTAATTGCGCTTTCCCAGCTGAGCCGGGCGGTAGAAAAAAGACCGAATCGCCGACCGATTTTAAGCGACCTCATGGAATCGGGGGGTATTGAGGCCAACGCGGACATGGTTGTGTTCATATATCGGGAGGCTTATTATACACAGGATACGGAGTCCGGCAATGTGGCCGAGATCATCATTGCCAAGCAGCGGAACGGCCCCACCGGCACGGTAAAGTTGTATTTTCTGGATCGCTACGGCAAATTTGCCAATATCGCCCGGGAAAATGAAGGTGAATATAGTGCCCCAGCAGAGGTATGACGTAATAATTATTGGCGCAGGCCCTGCCGGTATCTTTACGGCCCTGGAGTTAAGCCGGCGTTCCCAGGCCAGAATATTGATATTGGAGCAGGGGCCGGCGCTGGAAAAGCGGAACTGTTCCCGGCGGATTGGGAAACAATGTCTGCACTGCCGTCCCTGCCGGGTTACCAGCGGTTGGGGGGGGGCAGGTGCGTTCAGCGATGGAAAGCTGACCCTGGCCCCTGAAATCGGCGGTTTTTTAAATGAATATGTTTCTCCTTCGGTATTAAACGAACTTATCGGTTACGTGGAACAAACTTTTCTTTCCTTCGGCGCTCCTGATTGCTTGTATGGAACCGACCGGGAAGGGGTGAAGGAACTGCAGCGCAGGGCGGCTGCCGCCGGATTGAGTCTGATCCCGGCCCGAATCAGGCATCTGGGCACCGAAAACTGTTTTGGTATACTGCAGCGTATCTATCAGCAACTGTCCGCCCGAGTGGAAATATCCGTTGATACACAGGTAACCGAGATACTGGCCGGCAGCCGGGCAATAAAGGGAGTCAAGCTGGCCTCCGGGGAGATTATCGGTGCGCGTTATGTGGTATGCAGTCCCGGACGTTCAGGGGCGGAATGGTTCCAACAGGAGGCACTTCGCCTGGGGTTAAAAGGGACCAACAACCCGGTGGATATCGGGCTCCGGGTAGAAATTCCGGCAGTGCTGATGGAGCCCCTTACCAACCAGGTGTACGAACCCAAATTAATATACTATTCACCGTATTTTGACGATCGAGTCCGCACTTTCTGCATGAATCCACATGGAGTAGTGGTAATGGAAAATAACGCGGGGACAGTCACGGTCAACGGTCACAGTTATGCCCGTAAAAAAACAGAGAATACCAATTTTGCACTGTTGGTCAGCAAAACTTTTACCGAGCCGTTTAATGAGCCGATCAGTTACGGCAAGAATATTGCCGGGCTGGCCAATATGTTGGGATACGGAGTGCTGGTGCAGCGATTGGGGGATTTACTGATGGGTCGACGCTCTACAAGAGAACGCATCTTGCGGGGGATGGTCCGTCCCTCCCTGGAAGAGGCTACACCCGGTGATCTGAGCCTGGTTTTGCCTTATCGCCATCTGCGCTCGATAATGGAAATGCTGGAGGCTTTGGACAGGCTGGCGCCGGGGGTAAATTCCCGCCATACACTGCTGTACGGCCTGGAGGTCAAGTTCTATTCTTTTCGGGTGCAGGTGGACAACCAACTGCATACCGGCATTAAGGGTTTGTTTGCCGTTGGCGACGGAGCAGGGATTACCCGGGGATTGGTCCAGTCCTCCGCCTCAGGGGTGCTTGCCGCCCGGGAAATAGCAAATAGTTTATAAAAAGGAGCTCGAAGAATAAAATAATCCTGGGAAGGTTAATAATACCTGCCAAGGAGGTTTTTAACTGCTGTCTGGTAAAAATATTTTCAATGTCAGCAGGAATATACAGGAAGCAACCAGAATTTAACAGGGTATATTTTTAAAGGGGTATATTTTAAAGCAGACCCTTTGACGGCAACTCCTGGGCATCTTAGGCAAAGGAGGCAATCTATGAAGGTCTGGACAATAGCGCCTTTATTACAGGTGCTGGCGGTTAAAACAAGTCGGATTTACCGTTACAGCACCTTAAATAAGTGGCGTCTTTGGTTAAAGGGGAGAACGTTGCACTGGGCGGTTTATTTAACCTCGGCTTCCCTTCTTCTGGGGTTGATTATGGGCATGGTCAACTACCGGCAAAGCTTTTTCCAGGTAGTGTTGCTGGATGGCCGGGAAATCGGTCTGGTCCGTGAAACCAGGGAACTTGAGGAATTTTTAGGTTCCCTTAATGATAAATGCAGCCGTCTTTACGGCATGCCGGTAATGCCTTTGCAGGAAATTGTTTTCTGCCGGGAATACCGTCCCGGCGGTGATGCCAATCTCCCATTGGTTAAAGAAACCCTGCGGCAACGGTTAACTATGGTTTCCGATGCGGTAATGATCACCGTGGATGGAAAACCGGCAGTGCCGGTAAAAGACGAACAGGAAGTGGACGGCGTAATTGACCTGCTTGGGCGGAACTATACCGCTCAAAATGAAGGGGTCAGGTTGCTGGAGGTAGCCCTATCGGAACAGGTGGAGGGAGAAAAATGCCTGGTAAAACCCGAGGAGATCTGCACGGCAGATAGGGCGGCCCGGCTGTTGGCGGATGGGGAATCTAATCGGGAAATATATACTGTTTCCCGGGGAAATACCTTTCCCAATCTTTCCGGATTACCGGCGCCCGTCGAGGAGGAAATGGACGCATCAGGAAATCCGATGCCGGAAGTGCATGTGATTACCGTGGAAGAGGTCACCCAGATTGAACAGGTGCCCTTTTCCACCATGTATACCTGGACCTCCAGCTTGTGGAATGTGCAATCCAGGGTGGTTACTCCCGGCAAACCAGGTGCCAGGAATGTGGTTTATCATGTGACCCGGGAAAACGGGGTGGAAACGGGCCGCCAAAAGATTTCTGAAACCATTCTCGAGCTACCGGTATCGCAGGTGATTGAGCGGGGTACCGCCCGCGTGCCTTCATATGGGACCGGACAATTTATATGGCCGATCCCATCCAGTGTTGATCGGGGAGGGCGGATAACCCAGGGGTTTCGGGGCTATGCCCACCGGGGGATCGATATATCTTCCACTGCCGGGACAAGTACCCCTATACTTGCTGCGGACAAAGGGGTAGTGGTGCAAACAGGCAACCGGGGGAGCCTTGGAAATTATATTATTATTTACCATGGCCAACATTATACGGTCTACCTGCACAACTCGCGAAATTTGGTCTCGGCCGGCAATGTGGTTGAAAAAGGCCAGACTATCGCCTATATGGGATGTACAGGCCGTTCAACCGGGGTTCATTTGCATTTTGAAATCCGCCGCAGCGATGGCTCCGGTCAGTGGCTGACCTGGGACAGCAACCCCCCGTTAAATCCCCTGGATTTCTTCCATCCCTAGGGGAGATTCAAATGGGGACCTAAAATGGGGACAGTCTTATCTTGCGAGACTGTCCCCTGACCTCAGCCAGAAACTCTTTCCGATGGTGGCCTAAAAAGGGGACAGACCTCTGATTGCAGATCTGCCCCCTTACCTTATTCCTGGCAGAACCGTCTCCATACCCTCCGGTAGGGAAAGTTCTATCACGCAGAACTGTCCCCATACCCCAGCAGGAGATCCCCACCGTTTGAGCGAAAGGTTACATAAATATTTTTTCAAAGATGAAGCGGAGAACATGGCGGAAAAAATATTAGTGGTAGACGACGAGCGTCCCATCGCGGAAATCATAAAATACAATCTCGAAAAGGAAGGTTTCGAGGTAATTATGGCTTTTGATGGTCAGGAAGCCCTTGATTTGCTGGCGGGGGAGGAACCCGACCTAATTATTCTTGATATCATGTTGCCCAAAAAGGATGGTTTTACCGTATGCCGGGAAATTAGATCTTCCAGGCAGGTGCCGATAATTATGCTTTCCGCCAGGGAAACAGAGATCGACAAGGTGCTGGGGCTGGAATTGGGCGCCGATGATTATGTGACCAAGCCGTTCAGTGCCCGGGAAATTACCGCCAGAGTCAAGGCTATTCTCAGACGATCAAAGGCAGCACCTCCGGAAGAGGAGGAATCAAAACAGCTTTGTTGTGGATCACTGGTGGTTGATCTGAACCGGATGGAAGTTTCCCGTGCCGGCAAGCCGATTGATCTGACCTATCGGGAATTCGAACTGTTGACATTCATGATGCGGCGTCCGGGATATGTGTTAAGCCGGCAGCAACTCCTGGATGAGGTATGGGGCTATGATTATATACTTGACGAACGAACGGTTGATGTTACCGTACGTCGACTGCGCGAAAAGATTGAGCTCAATGCGGCCGAGCCGGAGTATATTTACACCAAGCGGGGGGTTGGTTATTACTTCAAGGAGAGCACCCATGCTTAAAAGCCTGCAGTGGAAAATCGTTTCAATTTATTCGCTTTTGTTACTGTTTACATTGCAGCTGATCGGGGTGTACCTGGTCCAGGGTCTTGAACGGTATTATCTTGAAAATTACAGGGAAAACCTTGAAAACCAGGCTAAACTCCTTTCCACCTTTATCTCTCCCCGGCCACTGGAGGAAAGAAGTGCGGAGGATATAGCCTACCTGATAAAAGAGCTGCGGGGCCTGTGGGAAATGGATATAATGGTTCTCGATAACAGCGCACGGGTAGTGGGATCCTCGGGAAGCCAGGATATTATCGGCAGCCGCTTCATCCGGGAGGAGGTCCGAGAAGCCCTGTCCGGTACTACCGGCGGCACGATCAGAATCGAACCCTCTACCAAGGAAAGACGTTATTGTCTGGCGGTGCCCCTGATCAGCCGGGGAAATAAGGTGGGGCTGGTTTACTTGAGCGGCTCCTTAAGCAGCGTTGATCATACCCTCAACCAGATCAAAATGACATTGATTACCGGATCCGGTATTGCGTTGGCCATCGGTCTTGGCCTGGGTTTAATATTGACCAAAGCAATAACGAGTCCTATTTTGGAGGTTACCCAAAAGGCGCATAAAATGGCCCAGGGTGATTTTTCACAGCGCATAAAGGTTGTCTCCGCCGATGAAATTGGACAACTGGGTTGTTCTTTTAACAATCTTTCTTCCCAACTTAATCGGAGCCTGAAAGAAATTTCTTCAGAGAAAAACAAGGTGGAGGCCATTATAAATTATATGAATGACGGGGTAATTGCCTTGGATCCCGGGGGCATTGTAATTCATATCAATCCGGCCGCCCGCAAAATGCTTTCCGCCTGGCCGGGCAACCGGCTTGAACTTGGGGATTGCGGGGCCGGGATGTTGGAGCGTTTTGCCGGCCCGCAGGGTGCTGCTATTCTCGAAAATCAGGGAGAACCGGTTAATTTTGAGGTGATGGGAAGGCAACCGCCGGGGGTATTTCAGGTTCAACTGGTTCCTTTTCAGCAGGAAGAAGGACACGGCGGCGGAACCCTGATTGTAATACATGACATTACACAGGAGAGAGAGCTTGTGCGGTTGCAGCAGGAATTCGTGGCCGATGTTTCCCATGAACTGGGCACTCCGTTGACTACTATCAAAAGCTATGTAGAAGCCCTCTTGGATGAGATTGCTCCCGATCAGGAACTGGGCCGTCATTTTTTAAAGGTCCTGGACAATGAAACCAACCGCATGGTTCGCCTGGTTAAGGATCTGCTGACCCTTTCCCTGCTGGATTCCCGGCAGATGGAACTGCACCGAACCAGAGTCATTCTGCCGGATCTGATCCGGGAGGCTGCCGATTATATCCATCAGGGGCCGGAAATTCGGCCAGACATGGTGTTCCATTTCCCCGATAATTTGCCGGCGGCCTGGATAGACCGGGGGCGGGCCATGCAGGTGGTAACAAATATCATCAAAAATGCGGTCAACTATACTCCCCCGGAAGGGGAGGTTCAGGTGGAAATATTGCCGCTGCCGGGATTTTTAAAAGTGATCATAGCCGATAACGGAATCGGCATTCCAAGCGAAGATCTTCCCCGGATATTTGAAAGGTTTTACCGGGTAAAAAAGGATCGTTCCCGGGGTTACGGGGGAACCGGACTGGGCCTGTCCATAGCCCGCAAAATTGTGGAGGCCCATGAAGGAGAAATCGGGATAGAAAGCACTCCGGGGGAAGGAACCACAGTCTGGTTTACTTTTCCGGTCGGCGAGCGAGGTGGCCCGGGTTGAAACAAAGGCTGACTACCCTTTTACTTGCGGTATTGGTATTGTCCAGTCTGGTTCTGACTTACCAGCTTTGGTACGGCCGCCACCGCTATGATCCGGTGGACCAAGAAGTCCCTGAAAGGGTATTTTTTGAAGCGCCCCGTTCACTGGCCGATATCATTACCCCGGAGCGGATCATAGTTGAGACCGGCAATGGATGCCATCTGCTCAGGCATGGGCAGGAATGTTTTACATTGGTCTGGGATGAGTTTTCCAGAGCCTTGCAGGACCTTGCCGGGTATGATTACCGGGCTACGGAATCACTGGAAGATGCCCGTTCGGTCATGAAAATAATTTTTGATCCTTTGCTTCCCGTGGGTGCAGGCACTCCCTGGCTGGGTAATGACCGTTACCGTGAGATCAGCATGATCGAATTGTGGTCTTATGAGGATGAATCTTGGGCAGTTTTACACGAGCCCAGGGGGGGGGAGATGGCCCTGAGGCTGTCCGGGCTGCCGGCTGCTGCTATTCAGGGGATGATTCCCGAGGGTTTGCCCGATTATGGATTGTTGACACCCGATCTGCCCGGTTCCCTGTCTGCCGGCCGGCTTGCTCTGGAGGGGGAGCTGTATGTGCCTCTTTCCCCGGTAGTAATCCCCGAGTTCAATTTACAAAAAGAATATCTGGACTGGGACCGGTTGGTGGATGCTTTTTTTGTGGATCGCGGATTGGTGCGAAAAATTCAGGAAAAAGGCGGCGCCGTGATCTACACAGACGGCACCAAGGGTTTAAGAATCAAACAGGGGGTAGGGTTTTCTGATCCCGTTCAGGAAAAGAGCTTTGTCGCTATTTCTTATTTATCCGCCTTGAGTGCCTGCAGTAAATATGTCTGCTCATATGGGGGATGGCCCGAGGAGCTGCGTTTACAAAAGCTGTCGATCGACAACAAAGGCCGTTACCCCCTATACCAGGCTTACCTGAAATATTACAGGGAAGGACTTCCTTTGGTGGGGGCCAACCAGGCCCTTTCACTGGTATTTGGCGGCAGCGGCCTGGTGGAATATTTTCGTATAGTCCATCTCTTTCAGCCATCCGGCAACGAGGTTTGTGAAATCAGCTCATATTCCCAGGCAATAGAGGAATCGGTGAATGTATATTGCCGGCAATATGGGGAAACCGAACCTCTGGTGTTGGAGGAAATCGATCTGGTATATGCCGAGACCGGCCCCTCCTACCAACTTGTTGCTGTCCCGGCATGGCTTGTTCAAATAAACGGAAAACGGATCATGTTACATGCCGGAGAGCTGTCCCTGTTGGAAGGCGGGGGATCATGAACACGGTAAGAGCCAAGATTGCGTTGATAGCGGCTTTCCTGGGCATAAATCTATTTTTGGTATATATCCTTTTTCAATCTGATTTCAGAGGAGCGCCTTCATCTGAACTGTCTGCAGAGAGATTAAAAAAGATCGAAAACATTATCCGGGACGCCGGGTATGTGCCGGAGATCCCTCTGGATCGGGCCATGCGGGCAGGGACCTTTATTACAGTGTCGCCGTATCCGGGACAACGTTCGTTGGTGGCTGAAGATGCATATTCTGTCACCAGCAAAGACCAATCGAATATTTACCATTGCCCGGGAAAAGAGGTCGAGTTTTATTCAGATGGGCGGACAGAGATCCGCTATATGCCGGGAGTGCCGCTGGATCTCCTGGGAGCGACTGAAGAGGCTGCCAGGCAACAGGTGGAGGCTTTTTTGAAGGACAATTTTTCTTTCCAGCAATTAAAATTTGATCTGATACAGGAAGGCGGCCCCGAGGAGAGAATTATTACCTATATTCAAGGTGTAGAGGGGGCGGGTTTATATTCCAGTTTTGTCAGGGCCACCGTCAAAGAGGGCGGTTTAGTATCGGTGGAATATTTCTGGCATAATGTTCTCGAAAGGCCACCACAGGAACAGCCTATAAATATGATCTCATCGGCGGAGGCGCTGTTAAAACTTGTGGAGGAGTTGGGCTCTGCCGACCAGACCCGCCATATTATCCGGCTGGATCTGGGTTATTATTCCCAAGAATATGAGGCCGAACAATGGGACGTACCTCCAGTATGGCGGATTATCATAGATTACCGGCAAACTTATTATATCAATGCCTTTACCGGTTATTTGGAACACAGTTTGAATATAAATGGGGATGGCGGAACTTTTCAATTCTAATTTGGAGGAGGGGCAAATGGAAGAATTATTGATTGCAGGTGGTCAGAAATTACAGGGCCAGGTAAAGATCAGCGGCTCGAAAAATGCAGCAGTAGCCATACTGCCCGCAGTGGTCATGACCAGAGAGACAGTTAAACTGCACAACCTACCCGACATTATAGATGTCAGGGTGCTGATAGCCATCCTGGAAAATATGGGGGTGTTAATACGCAGGAGAGGCCGCAACTCAATTGAGTTGACAACCAGGGGTTTAAAAGGTTATTCACCCCCTTATGATATGGTAAAAAAATTAAGGGCTTCCTACTATCTTATGGGCAGCCTGCTGGCGCGTTTTGGCCGGGCGGAGGTGCCTATCCCGGGCGGTTGTGATTTTGGACCTCGCCCGATTGATCAGCACCTAAAGGGTTTTTCGGCCCTGGGAGCCGAGATAGAGATTGAGCACGGGCTGGTAAATCTTCAGGCAAAAAGGCTTCGGGGAGCCCATATTTATTTGGATGTGGTGAGTGTGGGCGCCACCATTAATTTGATGTTGGCGGCGGCAGCGGCGGAAGGTCAGACCATAATAGAGAATGCTGCCAAAGAACCCGAAATAGTAGATACTGCCAATTTCCTGAACGCCATGGGAGCCTCGATCAGGGGTGCCGGAACAGATGTAATTAGAATTGAGGGGGTTGATACTTTTTCCAGTGTCAACCATACTATTATCCCTGATCGCATAGAAGCCGGAACTTTCATGGTAGCAGCAGTAGCCACCGACGGAGAAATTGTGGTGGAAGATGTTATTCCCAAGCACCTGGAGGCGATAACGGCCAAACTCAGGGAGGTGGGGGCGGAAATTGATCTGCAGGCGGACCGGGTTCAAATTAAACGAGGTCCAAAATTGCTGCCGGTGGATGTCAAGACCTTTGCTTACCCCGGGTTTCCCACTGATTTACAGCCGTTATTGATGACCTTGCTCACTGCTGCTGACGGAACCAGTGTAATTACCGAAAATGTATTTGAAACCAGGTTTCGTCATGTAGATGAATTGAAACGCATGGGGGCCCAGATCAAAGTAGAGGGCCGCACGGCGGTAATTGAGGGAGGAACCCCTCTTACCGGAGCCCCGGTGAAGGCCACTGATTTGAGGGCCGGCGCGGCCTTGCTGGTGGGAGGCTTTATGGCGCGGGGAGAGACCGTCTTGACTGGAGCAGAACAGATCTACCGGGGTTATGAAAACATAGAAGACAAATTGACAAAATTGGGAGCCGATCTCAGGCACGTCCGGGGGGATCTGTTCGGCAACACCGGGGAGAGTTGCTGATGGAACTATGGTTAGTCCGGCACGGTACAACCCAAGCCAACCGGGAGCAGCGTTTTCAGGGACAGTTGAACACCCTTTTGTCACCGGCAGGGAGACAGGAATCCGAGCGGATAGCCCGCCGTCTCAGCCATTTTTGTCCCGATTGGTTTTTTAGCAGTGATCTAAAGCGAGCCTGGGACACGGCACTGATCATTTCCCGGGAAATAAAGGTTAAAGTAAACCCATGGGCCCTGCTGCGGGAATGTTCCTGGGGCATAATTGAAGGAATGACCCGCCGGGATGTGGAGAAAGCCTATCCCGGTCTGAGACTTTCCGGTCTCCCGGCAGCCATACCCGGGGCAGAACGAAAGCGCCGGCTGATGGTGAGAGCCAGATCAGTGATATCCACCCTGGTTTTTATTGCCGGCAGTAACTGCAAAGTGTTGATGGTAAGCCACGGGCGCTTTATCAACGCCCTGATTTCCACCTGCCTGGATCTGCGGGCAAGGGATTTCTGGCCCTTTTGTCCGGCCCCTGCTTCATTGTCCATTTTGTGCAATCGGGCAGGTAAAAATAAATTTGATTTGGTAAGATTTAACGATTGCGATCATCTGCGCTAAACGATTTTGCCAACTTTCCACAGTTGAGTTAAACTTGTACCTGCAAGAAAAAAATATTTACTGGCCGGGAGGTAGCAACACTGATGAATTTCTACGAAGGGTTTGATCCTCCCCCCCGCCGGGGGAGCTCGCCTTTGACCTGGCTGGCGGTTGCGCTGGTAGGAGGCATCGTGGGGGCGGGTATATTCTGGGGTTTGAGCAGTCATTATGGGCTGCCGGGCCGGGAATCTGCAGAGCCACAGCCGCCGGTTTCAACCCATCTGGAAATAACGGGGGGCGATGCGGCGGCGCAGGCGGTGGAAAAAGCCAAGCCGACAGTGGTGGGTGTCAACAATTACAGTTATGCCTACCGGGGCGGGCAAAAGGTATTGATGGAACAGGGCTCAGGATCGGGTGTTATTATCAGTGCAGACGGATATATTGTCACCAACCAGCATGTGATCAATCGGGCGGATGAAATTACGGTGATCTTGTCCAATGCCGAGATCCTTCCCGCGGTGCTGGTGGGGCAGGATGAATTGACCGATCTGGCTCTGTTAAAAGTGGATCGGGGCAATTTACCGTATCTTGGCCTGGGCGATTCTTCAAAATTAAGGGTGGGGGAAACTGCAATAGCTATTGGAAATCCCTTGGGATATTTTCAGCAAACCGCAACCGGGGGAATGGTCAGCGCGGTAGAGCGGCAGGTGAACATGTCCGACAGCAGTTACTCCTATACCTACATCCAGACTGATGCCGCTATCAACCCCGGCAACAGCGGCGGTCCTTTGATCAACTTGAAGGGGGAAATTATTGGGATCAATTCAGCCAAGATCAGAGAGGTGGGGGTGGAAGGGATCGGGTTTGCCATTCCCTGCAATACCGTGAAGCGGGTAATTAGCGATTTTCAGGATTTTGGAAGGGTCAAACGTCCACAACTGGGCATATTGGTCCGGGATTATGCGCGGGAGACCGGTGTGATGTCCGACTTGGGCGTATATGTGAGTGAGGTGTTTGACGGGAGCCCGGCCCGGGCCGGAGGGCTGCAGGAGGGTGATGTGATTATCGGCGTGGGGGATCGGGATGTAAATTATTCCGCCCAGCTATTTGACGCCCTGCTGAAATATTACCCTGGAGATACGGTTAATCTGAATGTGGTTAGAAATGACGTTGCAATCATGGTTTCAGTCGAGCTTTCGGAAATGAAGTGATGGGAGGGGGAATTGTGATTTTTGGATCCCTCATTGTGGGGATACTTAACACCAATTGTTATCTGCTGGGTTGTTCTCAAACCGGACAGGCAGTGGTCGTAGATCCGGGTTTTGAAGGGGAAAAGATCATCAGGGAGATCCGCCGTCTGGAGCTCCAAGTGAAATATATTGTCAATACCCACGGGCACATTGATCATATTTCTGCCAATTCAAAGCTTAAAGAGGCCACGGGGGGATTGATATGTTTGCATGAAAGGGATTTGCCATTATATCTAAATCCGTCATTCGGGATTTCGGTGGCGGCGGAAAAACAGCCGGATCCGGATCGGCTGGTGGCGGAAGGGGACCGGATTGTATTTGGCCAGGCAGAGCTGGAGGTGTTGGAAACACCGGGGCATACTGAGGGGGGAATTTCCCTGCTGGGCTCCGGATTGGTGTTTACCGGGGATACTCTGTTCGCAGGATCTGTTGGTCGCACCGATTTGCCGGGAGGCAACTGGGAACAACTGTTGCAGAGCATTCGCCGCAAATTGATGGTATTACCTGAACAGACCAGGGTTTACCCGGGGCATGGCCCCGATTCCACCATCATCCGGGAAAAAAAGGCTAATCCTTTTTTAAAAGAGTGAAAAAAGATCCGGCTGGGGCGAGAATGTATAAACTATCATTCCACGACCGGGCTGGTAAACTGTTGCCGGGCTTGCTGCCGGCAGCCACCGCTTACTGCTGGTAATGAGATCGTCCGGTCAGCCAGGGCCATCTATAATCTGGAAGACAATGAGGGCAGTTTAAAAAATTGCATTCTTCCACGGGGGCGGTACCGGCTACAAAATATTCTTGTTTGCCGGGCCCGTTGCATTCGGAACTCTGTAGAAGACCGCTGTCGAGGCAAAGGGTTTTCTGGATTACCCCCGGAGGAACCGGGAAATCCCGGGGAGGGATTCCCGCCAGGGCTGTTTCCATGAATTCTGCCCACAAGGGAGCCGCCAGCTCCCCACCGGTGGTGCCCAGAGGCAATTCAAAATCGTCGCCGATATAGAGACCGGCCAATAGATCCGGGGTATAGCCGATCATGTGCGCATTTATACCGGCTTGAGAAGTGCCTGACTTTCCAGCGGCGGGACGCTGTAAAATATGGCCGGCGCTGGAGGCGGTTCCTCCTTCCGCCAGCACACCGGTCAGCATGTCGGTAAGTACAAAAGCGACATTTTCATCCAGGACCTTGCTGCGGTGGGGATGATTTTCCAGCAGCACATTTCCCCGGGAATCTAGTATTTTTCGAATAGCTATCGGCTCCACTCTCATGCCGCCGTTGGTAAAGGGGGCAAAGGCGGCGGTCAGCTCCAGCAAGGTAACTTCCGCCGTTCCTAGCGGCAAAGAATAATAGCTGTTTACCGGGCTGTGGATACCCAGACGGGAGGCAATCTCTACTGTTTTCTCCGGTCCGATATCAATGAAGGCCTTTATGGCTGCTATATTGCATGATCTGGCTATGGCCTCCCGGATTGTAAGCTCGCGGTAATGAAAACCGCCCCCATAATCAGCAGGTTCATAGGACCCACCGGAGGAAGGCTCGGGCAAAGAAATCGGTTCACAGAGATAAGTGGTAGCAGCTGTTTTCCCCTGTTCAAGAGCTGCTGCATATACAAAGGGTTTAAAAGCCGAACCGGGTGAACGCAGTGAGAATACCCGGTTTAACTGGGTTTCTGAAAAATCACGGCCTCCCACCAGCGCTTTAATGTAGCCGTTCTCCGGATCAATGGCTACCAATGCCGCCTGCGGCTGGCGGCAGCCCTGCTGATCAATTCTGAGCTGGGGAATGCCGGCAATAGCCTGTTCGGCCGCCTGCTGCATGGTTGGGTCCAAGGTGGTGTAAATTTCCAGACCCCTGCTGCAGATATCGTTAACCTTGCCGTCAAAAAGCCGTGCCAGTTCCACATTTATAATATAATCCACAAAATAGGCGGATCGTTCCTGCAACTCAGGTTTATGGAAGGTCAATACTTCATCCAGGGCAGCCTGTTTTTCCTGTTCGGTTATAAACCCTTCCTGGACCATGGCTTGCAGGACGCTTTTTTGACGGTTTGTCGCCGCTTCGGGGTTGATCAGCGGTGAGTAGTAGGAAGGGCCTTTGGGCAGGCCGGCCAGAAGGGCGGCTTCCGCCAGGGAAAGATCGGCCGCACTTTTGGCCAAATAACACCTGGCAGCAGCTTCGATTCCGTAGGCCGAATGACCATAATAAATAGTGTTGAGGTAGCGCTCCAAAATTTCATCCTTGTGGTAACAGTGCTCCAGTCGAACGGTGTAGGCGGCCTCTTTGATTTTTCTGATCAACGTTCGTTCATTGGTTAGATATAAATTTTTTGCCAATTGTTGGGTGATGGTGCTCCCCCCTTGAGAAAAGCGCCTCTGCTTTAAATCATTCAGTAAGGCTCTTCCGAACCCGGAGAGGTCAAAACCCCTATGCCTGTAAAACCGGCGGTCCTCTATGGCCAGGGTAGCTTGGATTACTTGCGCGGGAATTTCCTCCAGGGGTATTTCCAGACGATTTTCAATGTACCGCACGGCCAAAAGCTCATCTTGACCGTCATAGATTCGGGTGGTTAGCGGAACCTGTATCTGCTCCATCCCGCCGGAAGTAACCAGGGTGTATACAAAAAAACTAAAACTTAAAGACAGCGCGATCAGCCCTGCAACGACCAGCATCAGCAATATTTTGATCAGCTTCATAAAGAGCACTCCCGGCCTGGCAAGATAAAGGCTATAAATAGTTATTATGGCTCATAACTGGGGAAATAATAAGCAGAGGAAATATTTTATTGACCAGAAGCAGGGATTATCGGTTTTGAAGAGAATTTTTTACCAAAGGGGTTAATGAAATTCGTAATTCATCAAGCTTCCGTTTGGTTTGCCTTACCTCATTCCCCGTTTAAGGCAATGTACAGTTAGCAAACCACAAACAACCATCGCAAGGAGGTTATTAATTGCAATTATTTTTGGATACAGCCAATGTTGACGAGATCAGGCAGGCTGTACAGTGGGGAGTGATCGCGGGGGTAACTACCAATCCTTCCCTGGCTTCCAAAGAAAAAGAAAGTTTTATGGATATCCTGCCGAAAATTTGCAAGATGGTCAAGGGTCCGGTTAGCGCCGAAGTAATATCCGGGGAGTGGCAGGATATGGTGGAGGAGGCCCGGCTGCTGGCGGCGGTAGCCGAAAATGTGGTGGTAAAGATCCCGGTTACCTGGAATGGACTGCGGGCGGTAAAGATCCTTGCCGGGGAGGGGATAAAGACCAATGTCACGCTGGTGTTCACCGTTAATCAGGCGTTGTTGGCTGCCCGGGCCGGGGCGTCTTATGTAAGTCCCTTTTTGGGGCGGTTGGATGATATTGGCGAAAGCGGCATTTCCCTGCTCAGGGATATGGCGGCCCTGTTTGAACGGCACCGGATTGACACCCGGATTATTGCCGCCAGCATCCGCCATACTGAACATGTCACCCAGGCGGCGTTGGCCGGCGCACCGGTAGCCACGATTCCCTACCAGGTCCTCTGCCAAATGGTGATCCACCCCTTGACGGATCGGGGGTTGGAAAAATTCATGGCTGACTGGCAAAAGTCATCGGTAAATGTAAACCGTTAAATGCTCTCCCAGGCAAAAAATTGGAATAAATCTGTCCTGAACCGAACATAATTATCTATATGGAATCCTGTGCAGTGGTAAGACAATTGCCCCAGTTGGAAAACACCACAATAGGTTTTTATTAGTTTATATTCACCGGCTGCATAAACTCAATCAGGATACCCCTTGTATACATCCCGGTTTTTTGGAAAATGAGGCCATTGACCAAGAAAAAATACGTAAAGTGCATGAATATTGTTTCTCCCGGTACGGCTACATTGCCGCTAAACACAGAAGGTGGTGAAATTGTAATTGGAAGTTGATCAAATAAAGGAGATGAATTTGAGCCAGTTGCAGCAACTGGCCAGGGAGCAGGGAATCAAGGCTTATTATACCATGCGCAAACCGGCGCTGGTGGATACGTTGACCAAAATGTTTGCTGCCGACAAGGAACAAGCCACTGCCTCCGGTATTCTGGAGATCATGAATGAGGGGTTTGGTTTTCTGAGGAGACAGCACTATTATTACTCTGATGATGATATTTACATCTCTGCCTCCCAGATCCGCCGGTTTAATCTTCGAAATGGTGATCTGGTAAGTGGTGTTATCCGCCCCCCCAAGGATAATGAGCGCTACAATGCCCTGTTGCAGGTAGAGGAAATTAACGGGAAAGATCCGGAATCATTTGCCAACAGAAGCAATTTTACTTCTTTAATACCGGTTCACCCCCGTCAGCAGCTGCAGATGGAAACCGCGCCTCACATCCTGTCTACGAGAGTTATCGATCTGTTGATGCCGATTGGCAAAGGCCAGCGGGGACTGATTGTGTCCCCTCCCAAGGCCGGCAAGACAGTGCTGCTCAAGCAGATTGCCAACAGTATATCCACCAACCACCCGGAAGTAAAACTGATTATTTTACTGATTGACGAACGCCCGGAAGAGGTTACAGATATGGAGCGCAGCGTCAATGCGGATGTGGTCAGTTCTACATTTGATCAAAGACCGGAAAACCATATCCATATCGCCGAACTGGTTCTGGATCGGGCACAGCGGCTGGTGGAAATGGGTGGAGATGTAGCAATTTTACTGGACAGCATTACCCGCCTGGCCCGGGCCTACAACCTGGTTATACCGCCCAGCGGGCGCACCCTGTCCGGAGGGATTGATCCGGCGGCATTTTATAAACCGAAACGTTTCTTTGGAGCAGCCCGAAATATTGACCAAGGAGGAAGCCTGACAATTATGGCCACAGCTTTGGTTGATACCGGCAGCCGGATGGATGACGTGATCTATGAAGAATTCAAAGGCACCGGGAACATGGAGCTGCATTTGGATCGGCGGATAGCCGACCGCCGTGTTTTTCCGGCCATCGACATTTTACGTTCGGGCACCCGCCGGGAAGAGCTGCTGTTGGATGAACATAAGTTGGAGCTGATGTGGGCTTTACGCAGGGCCATGGGGAATACTTCCAGCGCGGAATTTTTGGAAATTATCCTCAACAAATTACGCCAAACAGAAAGCAATGAGGAGTTTTTAGGCAGTATGCATAATCTTTAAGCAACCGCATGGAACGGCTACAGGTATATTTTACAACCTGAACTCGCAGAATAATCTTAAATTGTGCGAAGGAGAAGATAGCCGTGTCCAAAAAGCTCAAGGCAGCGGTAGTAGTATTGGCGTTATTGTTGGCAGCCACCGGTTTTTCTTGGCCGGCAATGGCCGGGGGACGGGAACAGTATCTATCTCCCCTGTATATCGCTCAGCTTCAACAATTCGCGGAACAGGCTGCTTTCAAAGAGATGGATCTGCTGGATTATACGGTGCAAAAAGGGGACAACCTTACGGCCATTGCCGGGCGTTTTGGAACCGAAGCGGAAGCCCTGGCCGGTTTAAACGATATTGCCAACCCGCATCTTATTTATGCCGGCCAGACTATTAAGATATTGATCGGCGAGGGAGCTGTTCACCGGGTAGAATCCGGAGAAACCCTGGACAGCATAGCCCGGCTGTACGGAGTAGACCCGGGATCCATTATTCCTGTAAATCATGGGGGTAGCGGAACCTTGCTTCAGCGGGGCGAAAGGGTGATTATTCCCGGTGCCGGCAATATAGCGGATATAGTGAGCCTGGGGTGGCCTGTTAGCGGTGGACGCATCAGTTCGGGTTTTGGCCGGCGGGGAGATGGCTTCCACTATGGGATTGATCTGGCCGTGCCGCTGGGTCATCCGGTTTACGCCGCCGGTGGGGGAATAGTATCTTTTTCGGGATACCAGGGAAGTTACGGTTTAATGGTAGAGGTGGATCACGGCGGCGGCTGGCAAACCCGTTATGCACATGCCGGTAAAATTTTTGTTTCTACCGGACAGAAAGTTGCCGCAGGTCAGTTGTTGGGAGAGGTCGGCTTGACCGGTAACACGACCGGATCTCACCTTCACTTCGAGGTGGTTCACTATGGATTGAGGATAGATCCGCTGCGGATTCTTCCATAATTTTAGATGGACCAACATAGGGGGAACTATCTTTGTTCAGGGCAGGGCGGGCCAACAACCAACGAAAACCAGTTCTTTTGGGGTCAGCGGAAGAATTAATCATGACTCGCCTGAATTTTACAACTACAACAGTAATTTCTATAAATATCGGAAGCCGGAGATCGGCTTAAAACCCTGTTTTGAGGGATACCCATGAATATTTTGGTATTTTCCAAAGGGTATTGGGAAGAAATTATATGGGGCATGACGTTAAACCCGGGATATATTGAACTAGCCGGAAGAAGAATCCGGGATCGTATCGAGCAGGCCATTAATACCTGAAAGCGGTCCGGTTGAAATTTGGGGGAAATTACTTTTCTTGCAGACTGGCCCGAAATATGATATTATTTTTTACTGTGAAGAATTACATGGAGGTTTCAAAGATATGAAAGATAAAATTCATCCTCCTTATTTTCGCACCACTGTTACTTGTGCCTGTGGCGAAACTTTTGAAACAGGTTCCACCAAGGAGAATTTAAGGGTGGAGATCTGTTCCCGGTGCCATCCTTTCTTTACCGGCAAACAGAAATTTGTGGACACCGGGGGCCGGGTGGAACGCTTCAAGAAGAAATACGGTTTATAGGAGTAGGGGTAAAAAGCAGAGCTTTTTGCTCTGCTTTTTAATATCGGCTACAAGGAGCCTGGTGAGATCCATGTCCAAGCCTCAATGGGTAGGCGGTGCGGCGGTAGTGGAAGGGGTTATGATGCGTCACCGGGATGTGATGGCCATTGCCTTCCGGCGCGGCGACAACACAATCGGGCTATACAGGGAAAAATTTGTTCCCTTTACCGAACGTTTTACACCGCTCAAGTGGCCCGTTTTGCGGGGGATGGCCGTGTTTCTGGAATCTCTGATTACGAGCATGCGGGCGCTCAATATCTCTGCCGCTCAGGTTCTGGAAGATGAAGGGGAAGAGCTTACGGGATGGCAAACGGTCCTGGTGCTTATTCTGGGCCTGGGCCTGGGCCTGGGTTTGTTCTTTGTATTGCCCACCCTGCTGGTCCGGTTCCTGCCCTTTAAATCCGGAATCGGGCTGAATCTGGCGGAGGGTTTTACCAGGCTGGCCATATTTCTGGCTTATTTGGCCCTGATTGCCCGCTGGGGCGATATACAGCGGTTCCTGCAATATCACGGGGCGGAGCACAAGACAATTCATTGTTTTGAAAGCAAAGCATCGCTGGAACCCGCTTGCGCCCGCAAATTTTCCACCCGCCATCCCCGCTGTGGGACCAGTTTGATCCTGACGGTGATGGTGGTCAGCATAGTTCTCTTTTCATTTTTTGGGTGGCCCTCGCCGCTGCAGCGGATTATAATTCGCCTGGGTCTGCTTCCCCTGGTGGCCGGGCTTTCCTACGAGATTACCCGGCTGACCGCGCGCAGGGGATGGTTTATCTCCAAATTGTTGGGAACCCCGGGGCTGTGGCTGCAGGCACTGACTACCCGGGAGCCCGATGACGGCCAGTTGGAAGTGGCGATCAGCGCTTTGCAGGCGGTAATGGAGCCACTGACGGTCACCGAAACTAGTGGATACAAGGTGAATGCAGATGCTGGAAAAGCTGGAAGCCCAGGAGAATCGTTTTAAAGAGCTGGAGCAACTGTTGAGTGATCCCCGGATCATCGAGCAGCGGGAACTCTGGCAAAACTATTCCCGGGAGCTGGCCTCCCTGATGGAGCCGGTGGATCTGTACAGGAAATACAAGCTGCTTTCACGGGAGCTGCATGATTGCCGGCAGATGATCACGGAATCCGATGATCCCGAAATGACCGTTTTTTTGGAGCAGGAGCTCAGGGATTTGACCGGCCGGCAGGAGAGATTGACTGAAAAGATCACCGAATCGCTTATCCCCGAGGATCCCAGCGACCGTAAAAGCGTATTTATGGAAATTCGGGCCGGCACAGGGGGAGAAGAAGCGGCGCTTTTTGCCGCGGATCTGCTTCGGATGTATACCCGGTTTGCCGAGCAAAAGGGATGGAAAATGGAACTGGTAGAAGCCCATCCTACGGATATTGGCGGGTTCAAGGAGGTGGTGGTGGGGGTGGAGGGGAAAGGTGTTTACGGCCACCTAAAATATGAGAGCGGCGTGCACCGCGTGCAGCGGGTCCCCACTACCGAATCAAGCGGCCGCATTCATACCTCAGCGGCCACGGTGGCGGTGTTGCCGGAGGCGGAGGAAGTAGAAGTGGACATAAACCCTCAGGATTTAAGGATTGATGTCTTCTGTTCAACCGGCCCCGGAGGGCAGAGTGTCAATACCACCCAATCGGCGGTACGGGTAACCCATATTCCCACCGGGATAGTGGTCAGTTGTCAGGACGAAAAATCCCAGCACAAAAACAAAGACAAGGCTCTGCGGGTATTGCGGAGCCGGTTGCTCGATAAATTTGTTTCTGATCAGGAGGCCGAGCTGGCTCAGACCCGCCGGCAGATGGTAGGCAGCGGTGACCGCAGCGAACGTATCCGCACCTACAATTACCCCCAGAACCGGGTGACCGATCATCGGATCGGCCTGACCTTGCACAAACTTGATCTGGTGCTGGAGGGGGATCTGGATGAGGTCATACGCGAGCTGGCAGCGGCTGAAAGAGATCAGCAGTTGCAAACCGCCGGAAATTAACCCTGGATCGGGGAGTAACTTCATGTTTGAGAAAAAAACAACTGTTCGGGAAGCCCTGGGAAGGGCTTCTTCTATCTTTGAGGAGGCGGGTCTGGAGAGCCCCCGCCGGGAGGCCGAAATCCTTTTTTCCCGGGTGCTGGGCATGGACCGCTTAAAGATCTTGCTGGGAGGGGAAATGGGCCTGATCTCACCGCAGGTCACCCGGTTGGAAATTGCGGTCAATCGGAGGGCAAGGGGGGAACCGCTGGCTTACATTACCGGCAGACGGGAATTTTATGGTCTGGAATTCGCAGTAAATCCGGATGTGTTGATCCCCCGCCCTGAATCGGAGCTGTTAATCGAGGCGGCCCTCAAATGGGCTGACCGATCAGGGTACGCCCGGGGAGAAGGGGTCGCGGCGGCGGATCTGGGCACCGGCAGCGGTAATCTGGCGGTAACACTGGCGGTTCATTTGCCCGGCGCCAGGATTTTGGCGCTGGACATCTCGGCGCAGGCTTTAGAGGTGGCGCGGGAAAACGCCCGCCGGCATGGCGTGGGAGGAAAAATATCCTGGTACCGTGGCGATTTTTTTTCAGCTCTTTCGGCAAGGCGTCCCCTGCCACAATTCAACCTTATAATGTCTAATCCTCCTTATATTCCCCGGGAGGATCTGCCAAAATTGCCCCTGACGGTAAGGGGATTTGAACCCCTGCAGGCCCTTGACGGAGGACTCGGCGGTCTGGAGGGTTACCGAAAATTGCTTTCCGGTCTTCCCCGCCATCTGATCTCACCGGCACTGGTAGAGGTGGAGACAGGAGCGGGCCAGCATGGTGCCGTGGCCGGTTTATTTAAAGCTTCCGGCCTGTTTCAGCGGGTAGCGGTCGTCAACGATTACCAGGACCGGCCCCGGGTAGTGCAGGGGTTTACGGGTTGATGGGGATGTGATTGGGGGAACGGAACGATTCCACGCGGCCAATCTCCGGAGGCTATTGAGCTCAATCCGGTTTTTTCCCCCGATTTCCAGAACCTTTAATGCTCTTTTTAATCCTCCATACCGGCCACCACTGAATAAAACTGTCTCCTCCTTAACACTGTCACCGGATGGAAACATCCTGAATTGAGCCATCGCAAGCACCCCCCCCTTTTTTGCCAATATTTGACCAGTAAATCCATGGTTCCGGCCGGATTACAGGATAACTCCGGTTTATAACCGCGGCTGCAGTGGCAATAATTATATATGTACATTCCGCGCCGCAGGTCTAAGTAATACCAATATTGGCAATAATAGGGGTGAGGGGGTAAGAGAATGATTTCCTATAAAGTACAGCTCAGTGGAGTGAATACTTACAAATTACGCACCCTGTCATCCGATGAAATGCAGTTACTCTTTCTCAAGATCAAAGAAGGCGACGCACAAGCCCGGGAAAAGCTGGTGGAGTGCAACCTGCGCCTGGTACTGAGCATATTGCAGCGTTTTAAAAACAGGGGTGAGCCGCTGGACGATCTTTTCCAGGTTGGATGTATCGGCTTGATCAAGGCTATAGATAATTTTCAATTGGAGCAGGAGGTAAATTTCTCTACTTATGCCGTGCCCATGATTATAGGCGAGATCAAACGTTATCTTCGGGACAATAACAGCATTCACATCAGCCGTTCAGTGAAGAGCCTGGCCCAAAAAATCCAACAAACCAGGGAAAAGCTGATTAACAGAAACTGCCGGGAGCCGAATATCAGTGAACTGGCCCGGGAAATGGATCTATCGCCGGAAGAGGTGGTATTTGCTTATAACGCCGTCCAGGAACCTGTTTCGTTGCATGATCCCGTTTACAACGACAGTACCGACCCGGTCTATGTTATGGATACCATCAGCGATACCAGCAGCGGGTGTGAGAAATGGCTGGATAATCTGGCTTTACAGGAAGCGCTTTCCAGACTGGCTCCAAGGGAAAAATCAATCCTCGAAGCCCGTTTTATAAAAGGGCAAACCCAGGTGGAAATTGCCCGACAGGTGGGCATATCCCAAGCCCAGGTCTCCAGAGTAGAAAAAGCTGCTTTGAAATTGATCCGCCAGTATTGCAGCAGTTCAGAACATGGGGAAAGGATATAATATGCCGGGATCAAGGCAAAGGATCCTCTTATTCAATTTTATGCTGTGGATGTTCGCCGCTGCAGCGGCGCTTACGGGCAGTGGGAGTTTTGAAAGACAACTTCAGCCGGGGCGGCAGTTCTGGAATGTTTATTCTGCTGGGGAGCCGGTTCTACGGTTACATGTCATTGCCAACAGCGATACGCCGGAGGATCAGGCGTATAAAGAGCAGGTGGTAAGGATCGTCAGACGAGAGCTGGATCATCAGGGTGCCTTTATATCCGCGGAGGCTTGTCGGGATTATGTCGGTCAGGCCATCCCCTCCCTGGAAAATGAGATCAGGAATTCACTGCCGGAGCCTGTGCCCGGACAAGGAGTATCCATGGAGATTGGCAGAAGTTTTTTTCCACTGCGGGCATACGGCAATCAGGTACTTCCTCCCGGGCAATACCTGGCTCTAAAAATAATTATTGGCGCGGGAAAAGGAGAAAACTGGTGGTGCCTTTTATTTCCGCCGCTTTGCACAACCCTGACCGAGTGCGGGCCCGAAGAAGAACCGGCTGCCGGGACAGATGGGAAGGATCAAAAGCCGGATAGGCAGGATGAACCGGTGCGGCGAAGGTTTCAAGTCTGGGAATGGCTAAAACAGTGGCTCCGGCCGAAACAAATTACTGATTCCCTCCCGTTGCCGGGCGATTGAAAATAGGTTGCCGATCGGATATAATGCAAAGGGTTGTTAAAATCTAGCAGGCGGCATTATCCGGAGGAGGGTTGGGGTGTTTATAAAGGTTGCTGTCAGCCTAATCGGTGGCCTGGGCCTTTTTTTATTTGGAATTCAAATGATGGCTTCCGGAATGCAAAAGGCTGCCGGGGACAAGCTTCGACGTTTTTTGGAAGTGTTGAGCAACAAACCCCTGATGGGCGCTTTTACCGGTATGGTGGTGACCATGCTTATTCAAAGCAGCAGCAGCACTACGGTGATGGTGGTGGGGTTTGCTAATGCCGGGCTGATCAACCTGGCCCAGGCGGTAAGTGTGATTATTGGTGCCAATATCGGCACCACCGTTACCGCCCAGATTATCTCCTTCAATGTCACCGCCCTGGCTCTGCCGGCTATAGGCATCGGTTCATTGTTGAATTTTTTCGGGCACCGCCGGCTTTTCAGGTATCTGGGACAGGCTATTTTAGGATTTGGGCTGTTGTTTTTGGGTATCATGACTATGTCCACCGGTGTGATCCCCTTAAAAGAGCTGCCAGCTTTCCACTATCTTCTGTTGCGCTTCGCTGAAAACCCCCTGCTGGGGGTGCTTTTCGGGGCTCTCTTTACCGCTGTCATTCAGGGCAGCGGTGCGGTGACCGGCGTAATTATCGCCCTGTCCACACAGGGGTTAATATCTTTGCCCTCTGCCCTCCCTCTTATTCTGGGAACCAACATCGGCACCTGTATTACCGCTGTATTGGCCGGAATCGGCGCGAACATTACCGCCCGCCGGGCAGCTTTGGCCCACTTGCTGTTTAACCTGTTCGGAGTAGCGCTGGCCCTTATTTTTCTAAAACCCTTTACCGGTCTGGTCTTAAACAGCGCCCATTCACTTCCCCGCCAGGTCGCGAATGGCCACACCATTTTCAACCTGGCCAACACCATAATTGTGATGCTGTTTTTAAATTATTTTATCAAACTGTTGACCCATATTATCCCGGGCCCGGAATCCATGGTGGATTTAAAGCCCAAATACCTGGACCGGCGCATTTTAAAGACACCTCCCATGGCCATCGGCGGAGCCAAGATGGAGCTGCTAAGAATGGCCTCCTTGGCCAGGGATATGCTGGCCAATTCCGTACAAACTTTCATGCACAATGACCTGAAAAGAGCTCAACATATCGAGCAGATGGAAGAACTGCTGGATGGCCTGGAAAAAGAAATAAATGTATATCTGGCGGAGGTGTCACAGCATTCTCTGACGGCTCAACAATCTAAAAGTATTGCCGGTTATATGTCGGCCGCCAATGATTTGGAGCGAATTGGCGATCATTCCGAAAACATTCTGCAGCTGGCCGAAACAAAATTTGAAGATCGGCTGCCTTTTTCGGACACTGCCCTGCAGGAGTTGCAATTGATATATGACAAGGTCTATAGTACCCTTTCCAAGGCTATCAAGGCCTTTGAACTGGAGAATCTGGACCTGGCCCGGGAAGTGGTTGCCGAAGAAAATGAAATTGATCGGGTAGAAAAAGAGTTGCGTCAGAGCCACATCCGGCGCATAAATCAGAAAAGCTGTCACCCTTCTTCCGGAGTGATCTATCTGGATGTGTTGAGCAATCTGGAAAGGATAGCCGATCATGCCAACAACCTGGCTCAGGGAGTGATGGAAGATATCAATTTTAAGCCTTGAAACAATAACAACCCGGAAACGGGCAAGGAAGTGACACTCACCGACAAAATGCAGCCGAATAACAGAGCTTGTCATGCTGCAGGCATAAGGATGGACAGGCAAATCCGGGAGGAAAAGTGCTTTCCTGACGGGTGGCGGGGGGCGGCAACCATGTTGCTGGCAGGGGGAGGCGAATCTGTCCGTAAGGCGGCTTCAATTTTGTTGCGGGGCGGGCTGGTGGCTTTTCCCACCGAAACAGTTTACGGGCTGGGGGCAGCAGTAGATCAGATTAAGGCAATCGATCGCATATTTGCTGTCAAGGGCCGCCCCGCAGATAACCCTTTGATTGTCCATATTTCTTGCCGCGCGCAGCTAGATCGGTTGGTTACGTATGTTTCTCCGGCCGCGGAACATTTGATGGACCGGTTCTGGCCGGGTCCTCTGACCCTTATCTTTCCCAGATTCCCGGCCATTCCGGCCGAGATCAGCGCCGGGCTGCCCACGGTGGCGGTAAGAATGCCCGCCCATTCCCTGGCCTTGAAGCTGATCCGGGCCGCCGGGGTGCCTTTAGTGGCCCCCAGCGCCAACCTGTCGGGGCGGCCAAGTCCCACTACCGCTCGTCATGTGCTGACGGATCTGGCGGGGAAAATAGAAGCCGTGCTGGACGGGGGGCCTTGCCGGGTGGGGGTTGAATCCACAGTGCTTGATCTTACCGGCGCCCGTCCGGTGATCTTGCGGCCGGGAGGGGTTTCCAGGGAGGAATTGGAACAGGCGATGCAAGTGGCGGTGGCGCCCGCCCACTGGCATGGCGGACAGAATCCGCCCTCTCCGGGGATGAAATACCGTCATTATTCCCCGCAGGGCTCGCTGCTGTTGATTACCGGGGCCCCTGAACGCCGTCGTAAACTAATAGATTCCCTGGCCCGGTATTACCGGGATCGGGGCATACCGGTAGAACTTCTTACCGGGGCGCAACTTAGAAGAGACGCACCGGACAAAGGGGACCTCGCCCGCTGTTTATATGGCAAGCTGCGCAGTTATGATCTGCGGGGGATAAAAGTAATCCTGGCTGAGGAAACCTCGCCGGAAGGAATGGGACTGGCGATCATGAACCGGCTGAGAAGGGCCGCGGCCAGGGTGATCAAGGTGTAATTGGAGGAAAAGATCATGATCCTGTTTATATGTACCGGCAACACCTGCCGGAGTGTCATGGCAGAGGCGTTAATGCGCCGGTTATGGCAGCAATATGGCGATGATCGGGAGTTGATAATTTCCTCAGCGGGTCTCTCTCCCGTCGAGAAAAAATCCTCGCTGCATGTCCGGGAGTTGCTGGCTCGGGAGAAAATTTCCGTAGAATCCCATATTCCTTGCCGGATCACCAAATCACAGGTTGGTGAGGCGCGCCTTATTTTGGTAATGGAAGAATACCATCGCCAAAGGGTGCTGGATCTTTATCCGAACGCAGCCGATAAAATATATTTATTGAAAGAATTTGCCGGTATTACCGGCGAGAATATGGACATCGAAGATCCCTACGGGGGTTCCAGGGCAACCTATAGTCGAATTCTGGAAGAGATCCGGGAAGCGGTAAAACAGGTAGTGGCCAAACTCATGGATCAGAATAAATTTGTTTCAGGAGAGGAGATTTCCCGAAAATGAGAATTGCATTGGGCAGCGATCATGCCGGATATACCCTGAAACAGGCTATTATTGATCATTGTAAAAACAGCAAAATCGACTGCTCTGATTTCGGCACATTTTCCGAAGCGCCGGTTGATTATCCAGACATCGCCTTTCCGGTTATTCGGGCTATAATTTCCAAAGAATTTGATTTTGGAGTTTTAATTTGTGGTACAGGGATAGGGGTATCCATGATTGCCAACCGTTTTCAGGAAATCAGAGCTGCTCTGTGCAGCGATCCTTATACTGCCCGTTGTTCAAGAGAACATAATAATGCCAACATTTTGACCCTTGGATCAAGGGTTACCGGTCCCGGTCTGGCGATGGAAATCGTAAAGGTGTTTTTAAATACTCCCTTCCAGGGGGGAAGACACCAGCGGCGGCTGGACAAGATCAGACTTTTGTCCGATCACAGATAAATGCCGGCATAACCGATAATACAAGCTCAGGCAGGATAATTTCCTGCCGGTTACAGGGAGGCTCGTCATGAATCATAGGCTGGTTGCCGATCAAATCGGAAAAACCAATCTTTGCCGGATCGATCCGGAAATAGCTGAAATAATTGAGGCGGAGTTTGAACGCCAGCAAAATCATCTGGAATTGATCGCTTCGGAAAATATCGCCAGCCAGGCGGTGTTGGAGGCCCAAGGTTCGGTTTTGACCAATAAATATGCCGAAGGATACCCCGGCGCACGTTATTACGGGGGCTGTGCCGAGGTAGACCGGGCAGAAGAACTGGCCATCAGCCGGGCCAAAAAACTGTTTGGAGCGGAACATGTCAACGTTCAGCCTCATGCGGGGGCGCCGGCAAACCTGGCTGTATATTTGGCCATGCTCAAGCCCGGTGATAAAATTCTGGGAATGGATCTGGCTCACGGGGGTCATCTTACCCACGGCAGCCGCGCCAATCTTTCTGGCCGATATTTTAAGGCCTTCGGCTACGGAGTGGATCCGGTCACGGAACAAATAGATATGGAAGAAGTGCGCCGTCTGGCACAGGAGATCCGGCCCAGGCTGATCATCGCCGGAGCAAGCTCGTACCCCCGGAAGATCGATTTTGCCGCCTTTTCAGATATCGCCCGGGACTGTGAGGCCCTGTTGATGGCGGATATGGCACACATTGCGGGTCTGGTAGCGACGGGTCTTCATCCCAACCCGGTTCCCTATGCCGATTTCGTGACCACCACCACCCACAAGACCCTGCGCGGTCCTCGGGGAGGGATGATCCTCTGCCGCCAGGAATTTGCCCGCCAGATTGATAAAGCTGTATTTCCCGGGCTGCAGGGCGGTCCCCTAATGCATGTGATCGCTGCCAAGGCGGTAGCCCTGAAGGAGGCGCTGGAACCTTCTTTCGGGGTTTATCAGCAAAAGGTAGTGGAAAACGCCGCCGTACTGGCGGATTCGCTGAGAGAACGCGGATTCAGGCTGGTCACCGGCGGCACGGATAACCACCTGGTGCTGATCGATCTTCGCGCCCAGGGAATATCCGGGTTGGAGGCGGAGCAGGTGCTGGATCGGGTAGGTATCACCGCCAATAAAAACGGCATCCCCTTTGATCCGGAGGGACCAAACATAACCAGCGGTCTGCGACTGGGCACCCCGGCCATAACTTCACGGGGGATGGGTACGGATCAGATGCGAAAAATTGCCATGTTTATTCAGGAATCTCTTTGCCACCGGGAAAACCCGGGCCGGCTGAACCAGATCAAAGAACAGGTGATCAGCCTATGCCGGCAGTATCCCCTGCCGCACGGTTAACACTGAAGCGCAGTGATCAATGATCAATAAAGCGGAGGAACAAAGAATGGACAGGCCATCATGGGATTCCTATTTTATGGACATTGCCAGAGTGGTTGCTTCCCGCTCCACCTGCCTGCGCCGGCAGGTGGGGGCGGTTATGGTAAAAGAGCGAAGGCTGCTGACCACTGGCTATAATGGCAGCCCCAGGGGACTGAAACATTGCCGGGAACTGGGATGTCTGCGGGAAGAACTCCAGGTCCCGCCGGGAGAGAGGCACGAACTCTGCCGGGGGCTGCATGCCGAGCAAAACGCCATTATTCAGGGTGCAATCTACGGGGTCTCCATCAGGGGGGCCACCCTTTATTGCACCCATTTCCCCTGCAGCCTGTGTGCCAAGATGCTGATTAATTCCGGAATCTGTCATCTGGTGGTATCATCGGATTATCCCGATCCATTGTCCAAACAGCTGCTGGAAGAGGCAAAGGTGCTGATTACGCATTGCGACTGATGGGAAACGATGCCAGGTTGTTAGGGTTGTCAACCGGCAGTTAAAATAGTATTCTTAGGATGACCCGGAGATAGTCAAAAGATCGCATCATCAGGAAAGGTGGTGAATTATTTGACCTTGCAATTTGTGCAATCTATCAGGGAAGCAGAAGAAAAAGCCGAATCTCTAATCCGGGAGGCCACCTTACAGGCTCGCCAGATCCGCAAACAGGCCGAAACCAAATCGATCCAATTGGCAGAGCAGTTTCGGGCCGAGACAACAGTCCAAATCCGGGAAATATTGGAACGGTCGAAACAGGAGGCCCATGAAAAGGCGAAGCCTTTGGTGAAAGCCCAGCAACAGGAGGTTGCCAGGCTGAAAATAAAAGCAGAAAATAGAGTACCCGAGGCAGTGGCTTTCATCAAGGAAAGGATTGTGAAACTTCATGCCGGTAGTTGAAATGAAAAAACTGTTCCTCCTAGCTCATCGGGAAGAACAGGGCAGAATTGTGGAACTCTTGCAGAAATTCGGCACATTGGAATTGACGAATGTTCAGACTTCCCCCCGCTGGGAGACGATGAAATCTTTAATGGAACCGGATCGACCGGCAGATCAGACCGCCCTGCTGGAGGGCCGACTGGGCGAAGTGCAGTATGCCCTTGATTTTTTGCAGCGCCACTATCCGCAAAAGAAAAATTTTGTTCAGCAGTTTACCGGTACAAAATTAAATTTGACCTTTGAGGTATTTAACGGTTATATTGGCCGCTTTCAGGAGGTGGAAGAAGCATGCATTTCCTGCAGAGAGGCGGAACAGAGTTTGGCCCAAATTCGCAATGAAGAGATCCGCTGCGGCACCTTGTTGGCCGAACTGGGCCCCTGGAGATCGCTGGATCTTCCCCTGGAGGAAATCCGCACCTCCGGCCGGATCAGAACCCGGCTGGCGGTAGTGCCGGCAGAGAAGCTGGACATTTTGCATAATGAGCTTGCTGAAAAGATGGAGGATTGTTATTTTGAAATAATATCACGGGAAAAAGACCGGGTATTCTGTTTCCTGATCTCCTTGCTGGAGGATGAGCCCGCGGTACAGGAAATATTCAAATTAGCCGGGGCCAGTGAAACCAATTTCCCCGGTATTTCCGGCACGGCGGAAGAAGCAATTGAAGCGGTCCAGCAGCGGTTGCACGGCCTGGAAGAGGAAAAAGCAACGGTGAAAACCGGAACCGAAAAACTGCTGGTTCACCGGCCGTTGCTTATGGCTTACCATGATTACCTGCAAAACGAATTGACCAAACAGGAAGCGGTTGCAAATTTGGCCCGGACGGAAGCTGCGTTTTATCTGGAAGGATGGATCCCTGCTCCGGCCTATCCGGAGTTGGCGGAAACCCTTGAAAAACAGTCCGACACAGCGGTGCTCACTGTCCGGAATCCTGAGCCGGGGGAGGATTTCCCGATCCTTCTTCACAATCAGGGACCCGGGGAACCCTATGAAGCAGTGACCAGGCTTTATGGGTTGCCTTCCAAAAGCGACTATGATCCAACCCCGCTCATGGCCCCTTTCTTTTTTGCCTGTTTTGGAATTTGCCTGGGTGATGTGGGTTATGGGATCTTGCTCTCCTTGGCCGCCTTTGTATTGAGGCGAAAATTGAAGCTGGCGGGAATGGGGCGGCAATTGATCAATCTTCTTTTCTGGGGGGGCATATCCTCGATTATCTTCGGCGTGCTGATGGGAGGCTGGTTTGGCGACCTGATTCCGATCCCTCCGCTGTGGTTTAACCCCCTTGATGATCCAATGAAAATGCTGATTTTTTCATTTGTAATTGGTATTATTCAGATTTACTTTGGAATGGCGATCAAGGCTCATCAGAATATCAGGGATGGAAAGCCCTGGGACGCCCTGTTTGATCAGGGGGGATGGTACCTGTTTTTAAGCGGTATGATTTTGATGATCCTTTTAAAGGGCCCTGTCGGCAAATGGATGGCCATCGGCGGTGCGCTGGTGCTTATCCTGACTCAGGGGCGATCCCAGAAAAATCCCATCCGTAAGCTGTTAAGCGGCCTGTTAAGCTTGTATGACGTGACCGGTTTTTTAAGTGACGTCCTCTCCTATTCCCGTCTTCTGGCCCTCGGTTTGGCTACCGGGGTAATCGCTTCGGCACTCAATACGATGGGCGGATTGCTGGCCGGCAGCATACCAGGAATTATCGTGATGGTCATTTTGCTGATCGGCGGGCACATTTTTAACCTGGTAATCAGTACCCTGAGTTCCTATGTTCATACCAGCCGACTGCAGTATATAGAATTTTTCGGCAAATTTTTTGCAGGTGGAGGCAAGGCATTCAAGCCTTTTCAAATTCAGACTAAATTTGTGGATGTGGAAGAAAGGGAGGCATGTTAAAAGTGTCAGGGATTGTATTAGCGCTTTTGGGGGTAGCATTGGCAGTCAGTTTGCCGGGAACCGGCTCGGCCATGGGTGTGGGGCTGGTGGGGCAAAGTGCGGCCGGGGTGATCACCGAGGATCCCGATAAGTTTGGGCAGACCTTGCTGTTACAGGCTCTTCCGGGTACACAGGGAATCTACGGTTTATTGACCGGTTTTATCATTATGCTCCGGATAGGGGTGTTTGGAGGAAATCTTTTAGAGCTGACAATGGAACAGGGTTTTGCCATCATGATGGCTTCCCTGCCGGTGGCCATTGTAGGCTTTTTATCGGCCATCTATCAGGGTTATGCGGCCGCGGCAGGGGTGGGGTTGATTGCCAAACGGCCCGAAGAACTGGGCAAGGCGATCATCTATGCGGTAATGGTGGAGACCTATGCCGTTCTTTCATTGCTGGCTTCAATTATGCTGGTCTTTGGTATTCAACTGTAAGGGGTGTATAAATTGATGAACCGGGGAGCAGATCGGATTGTCCAGCGTATTTTGGCCGATGCAAGGTCCCGGGCGGAAGCCCTGGTGGCGGAGGCGAAAGAACAGGCAACCCGGGTAATTGACGGGGCGGAAAAAAGGGCAATCGATCAACAGAAGCAGGATCTAAAACAGGCAGAGTTGCAGGCGGCGGAAGAAAGCCGGTGTATCCTGGGGTCCGTTCAACTGGAAGCACGGAAAAACATGCTGCAAGCCAAGCAGGATATCATTGAGGCTGTTTTCAACCGGGCCCTGAACGATTTTTCGAATCTGGATCCCGAAAGCTACTTCCAGCTTCTGGGCAGGTTAATCGTGGCGGCGTCGGAAAAAGGCGATGAATTGGTGATTTTATCGCCCCGGGATAAAGAAAGGGTTCCCGCGGGTTTTATGGAAGGGATAAACAAGCAGCTGCTAAGTACCGGCCATAAAGGGGACCTGGCTGTGGCGGAACAAACCCGCGATTTTTCCGGGGGGGCAATTCTTCAGGCCGGCGGTGTGGAAATAAACAGTTCTTTTGCTGCTTTGCTGGAGATGTACCGGGAAGAGTTGGAGCCTGCTGTGGCAGCCTTGTTGTTTGAAAGGGAGTAGGCTTTTATTTTCCATTGTTCTAGTAAAAGGGAGCGGAATTTGATGGCTGTCAGCAAAACGAAATATGCTTACGCGGTAGGACGGGTCAGGGTTCTGGAAACCAGGCTTTTGGACAAGAGCAAATTCGATCGCATGCTGGAAGCCGGTGCCGCGGAAGAAGTCCTAAAGGTGCTTGCGGAAACCGGTTACAGCAGCTATTTGGCAGATATTGACGGCGCACTTGATTTTGAGATGATCCTTAGAAAAGAAATAACCCGGATACATGATGAGTTTAAAAAAATGAGCCCGCAGCCCGAGTTGGTGGCGCTAATGGCGATCAACTTTGATCTGCACAATCTCAAGGTGCTGTTTAAAAGCAAATATCTGGGTGTGGAGAATACGGACATTCTGTTTCCCGCGGGAATGATAGCTCTCGATCAGTTAAAAAATGCGGTGGAGGAAGAAAATTTCTGGGGGCTTCCCGCACCGGTGCGGCTGGCCGGGGAAAAAATTCTGGAAGAATCTGTGGTTTCCCGGGATCCCCAGTTGATAGATCTCTATCTGGATGGTGCTTTTTATGATCTGAAACTGGCTGTTGCTCGTAAAAACCGCTCCTCCTTTTTGGAGGGGTTGTTCCAGAGGCAGATAGATTTGCTCAACATCAACACCTTTCTGCGGGTAAAAAAGATGGGCAGAACGGACGATTTTTTGAAAAAGGCCCTGCTTTCGGGGGGGTTGATTGATGTCTCATTCTTTCCGGGCCTTCTGGATGAGGGGCTGGAATCTTTAATCAGCGGGCTGTCCGCCACTTGCTATTCAGCGATTGCCGAGGAGGGGATTCGGGAATGGCAGGAGACGGGAACCGCCACCCGCCTGGAGAAGCTGGCCGATGATTTTATTACGGATTACCTGGAAGGAGAAAAATCCTCGCCCTTTGGCCCCGAGCCGCTGATCGGTTACCTTTGGGCCAAACAGATCGAGATTAAAAATATTCGCTTGATCATGGTAGGGAAAATCAACGGTCTGCCAGTAGAAGCGATCAGGGAGAGATTGCGCAATGTCTACCTATAAGATAGCCGTGATCGGCGACAAAGACTCGATCCTGGGGTTTAAAACCCTGGGCATAGATACTTTTCCGGTGGGGGCCGCCGGGGAGGCGCTATCGGTTTTGAGAAAACTGTCCGGTCAGAGCTACGGGGTGATTTTCATCACCGAGGAATTGGCCGGGCAACTGAAAGATCCCCTGGAGGAGCTGAACAAGCGTTTCCTGCCGGCGGTAGTCCTGATCCCCAACAGCCAGGGGACCTTGGGGATTGGGATGCAAAATATAAAAGAAAAAGTGGAGAAAGCGATTGGCGCTGATATCCTTTTCAGGAAAGAAGGGTGAGACTTTGGAGACAGGAAAAATAATCAAAGTTTCGGGCCCTCTGGTAGTGGCCGAGAATATGACCGGCGCCCGGATGTATGATCTGGTCAGGGTGAGCGAATCCCGGCTGATGGGAGAGATCATCGAACTGCAGGGCGACCGGGCTTCCATTCAGGTCTATGAGGAAACCGGTGGGTTGGGGCCGGGGGAACCGGTCTATAACACCGGAACGCCACTCAGTGTGGAGCTGGGCCCGGGGCTGATCGAAGGAATATTTGACGGCGTACAGCGACCTTTGAACATTATGCAGCAGAAGGTCGGCGACTATATCACCCGGGGGGTGGAGGTGCCCTCTCTGGATCGAGAGCGCAAGTGGAAATTTGAGCCCAAAGTCCGAGCCGGGGACCTGGTCCAGGCCGGTGACGTTCTAGGCGCGGTTCAGGAATCCACATTGGTGGAGCACCGGATCATGCTCCCTCCCACCATTCCCTCCGGGAAGATCGTGGAGATATTTAGCGGGGAATTCACGGTGACCGAGGTCATCTGCCGGGTGGAAGTGGGTCCGGAGACGCTGGAGCTGACCATGCTCCAGAGATGGCCCATTCGCCAGGGGCGGCCTTACCGGAAAAAACTGGGGCCCCATGTACCCATGATTACCGGCCAGCGGATCATCGACGCCTTATTTCCCATCGCCAAGGGGGGAACCGCCTGTATCCCCGGCCCCTTCGGCAGTGGAAAGACCGTCACCCAGCACCAGCTGGCCAAGTGGGCCGACGCCGAGATTGTGGTCTATATCGGCTGCGGGGAGCGGGGCAATGAGATGACCGATGTCTTGAAAGAGTTCCCGGAGCTGGAGGACCCCAAGACCGGCCAGCCATTGATGAAAAGAACGGTCTTGATTGCCAATACTTCCAACATGCCGGTGGCGGCCCGGGAGGCTTCCATCTATACCGGGATCACTATCGCCGAATATTTCAGGGATATGGGCTACAGCGTGGCCCTGATGGCTGATTCCACCTCTCGCTGGGCGGAAGCCCTGCGGGAGATGTCCGGGCGGCTGGAAGAGATGCCCGGCGAGGAAGGTTATCCGGCTTATCTGGGCACCCGCATGGCCGACTTTTATGAGAGAGCCGGACGGACGATCTGCCTGGGCAGCGATTCGCGGGAAGCGGCGCTGACGGTGGTGGGGGCGGTTTCTCCTCCCGGGGGAGACCTTTCCGAGCCCGTATCCCAGGCCACGCTCCGGGTGGTCAAAGTTTTCTGGGGACTTGATGCGGCCCTGGCCTACCGACGCCACTTTCCGGCCATCAACTGGCTGTTGAGCTATTCCCTCTACCTGGAGAACGTCACCCCCTATTTCAATGAGCTGCTGGGGGAAAAGTGGTCCGCGTTGCGCATCGAGGCCATGAGGCTGCTTCAGGAGGAGGCGGAACTGGAGGAGATCGTGCGCCTGGTGGGGATTGACGCTCTGTCGCCCCGCGAGAGGCTGATCCTGGAGACCTCCAAGTCTATCCGGGAAGATTTTTTACACCAGAACGCCATGCACGAGGTGGACACCTACACCTCGGTTCAGAAGCAACTGCTGATGCTGGATCTGATTCTGCACTACTACCGGGAAGCGCTGAGACTGGTGGAGAAAGACGATATCGGACTGGATCTGGAAAAGCTGTTCTCCCTGCCGGTGCGCGATAGAATTGCCCGGGCCAAGTATGTCCCCGAGGCGGAACTGGCTGAGCTGGAATCAATCCACGCGGAGATCAGGGAACAGGTATCACACTTGAGCGGCGAGGGGGAGGATGAAGATGCTTAAGGAATACAAAACCATTATGGGGGTCGCCGGCCCCCTGATGCTGGTGGAGCAGGTGGAAGGGATCAAGTACGAGGAGCTGGCTGAAATTCAAATGCCCGGCGGCGAGATCCGGCGGGGCCAGGTGCTGGAGGTAAACGGCGACAGGGCCCTGGTCCAGATTTTCGAAGGATCCACCGGACTGGATCTGACCGGCACCCGGGTGCGTTTCCTGGGCAAAGGAATCGAATTGCCGGTCTCCCTTGATATGCTGGGGCGGGTTTTCAGCGGCTTCGGAATCCCTCGCGACAACGGCCCCCGGATAATCCCGGAGAAGAGGCTCGATATCAACGGCTTTCCGATCAACCCCTACGCCCGGGACTATCCCTCCGAATTTATTCAGACCGGAATTTCGGCCATCGACGGCATGAACACCATGGTCCGGGGGCAGAAACTGCCCATCTTCTCCGCCTCGGGGCTCCCTCACTCCCGTCTGGCGGCACAGATTGCCCGCCAGGCCAAAGTGCTGGGCACGGAGAGCAAATTTGCGGTGGTCTTTGCGGCCATGGGGATCACCTTTGAAGAAGCCGATTATTTTATCAACGACTTTGAACGCACCGGGGCGCTGGAGAGGGCTATTTTATTTATTAACCTGGCCGACGACCCGGCCATTGAAAGAATTGCCACCCCCCGGATGGCCCTCACCGCCGCCGAGTACCTGGCTTTTGATCAGGACATGCATGTGCTGGTCATTTTGACCGACATGACCAACTATTCGGAGGCGCTGCGGGAAATCTCCGCTGCCCGGAAAGAAGTTCCCGGACGCCGGGGTTACCCCGGCTACCTCTACACCGACCTGGCCTCCATCTATGAGCGAGCCGGCCGGATCCAGGGGCGGGAGGGTTCGATCACCCAGCTGCCCATTTTAACCATGCCGGAGGATGATAAAACCCACCCCATCCCGGACCTGACGGGATATATCACCGAGGGGCAGATCATCTTGAGCCGGGAACTGCACCGCAAGGGGATCTACCCGCCGATCGACGTGCTGCCCTCCCTCTCTCGGCTGAAAGACAAGGGGATCGGCGCCGGCAAGACCCGGGAAGATCACAGCGATACGATGAACCAGCTTTATGCCGCCTATGCCCGGGGCAAGGAGGCTAAAGAACTGGCGGCCATATTGGGGGAGGCCGCGCTGACTGAGATCGACATGCAATTTTCCCGCTTTGCCGATCAGTTTGAAGGAACCTATGTTCAGCAAGGAGAGGCCGAGGATCGCAAGATCGCGGAGACTCTGGAAAAGGGATGGGGGCTTCTGGCCAGATTGCCGCGGGCAGAGCTGAAACGGATCAGGGATGAATATCTGGATAAGTATCTGGCGAAAGTAGAAGGAGAATAGCACCATGGAAATTCGGGTCAATCCTACCCGGATGGAGCTCAACCGCCTCAAGAAAAGGCTGACCATGGCCAAACGCGGCCACAAGCTCTTGAAAGACAAGCGGGACGAGCTGATCCGGCAATTTATAATTTTGATCAGGAAGAATAAGGAGCTGCGGGAGGAGGCTGAAAGAGCACTCACGGGAGCCTTTGCCCGGTTTCTGCTGGCCCGGGCGGTGATGCCCATTGAATCACTGGAAAGCGCCCTGATGTGGCCTACCCGAAAGCTTTCCCTGGAGGTAACCCGTAAGAATATCATGAGCGTCTATGCCCCCGAGTTTTCCTTTGAGGAGACGGCGGCTACAGAGGAAGAAGGCATTTTCCCCTACGGATTTGCCGATACCTCCGCTGAACTGGATACTTCTATTGAGACTTTGTCTCGGGTAATCTCCCCGCTGATGGAGCTGGCGGAAGTGGAAAAGGCCACTCAACTGCTGGCGGTGGAAATAGAGAAAACCCGCCGGCGGGTAAATGCGCTGGAATATGTGCTGATCCCCCAAATGGAGGAGACCACCCGCTACATTACCATGAAGCTGGAGGAGAATGAACGGGGAGCGCTGACCCGCCTGATGAAAATCAAGGATGTGGTTCGGGCCACCCGCTAGGCCACACAAGGAGCCGGGGAGGCCTGGCTCCGGGGTACTCACAAATCAACCGGACTGTGTTTTTTTGCAGGGGTCAGGCAGGTATGTCTGGCCCCTGCGTTTTTCTGTTTTTTTATGTACATGATTTATACCATTTTGCGGCAGAACCCCATAAAACATCTCCTGATGCCCTTTGCCGGAAGGATAAATTTTCCTCCCTGGGGCCATAATAGTTTCCAGTAGGAGAGAGGGGTAATAATGTTGCGCTTCAAAGCCTGGTTGTTCCTGGCGGGTCTATTGCTGTTTCAAACAGGTTCACCGGTGGATAACACTCCCTGGAGCCAACTCGAGACCGGTTTAAACAGGCTGGGATCCGGGGAAATAATGTACCAGTGTTATTGTTTTTCCGTGGGCAATAAACCAGATGCCGGCTGTCTGTGCCGGTGGTCAGAACAGGGCCGGTCCCGGGGAACTCAGCCCAGGTTCCTGAAAATGGCCTCAGGAAAGCCCCTGCCCGGGGAACAGGAAATCTGGATATTGAATCTTAACGGAAACGATCACCGGGCGTGTTGGAAAACCTTACAACAGTTCCCGCCCAAACTTACCGGAAAGCATGTGGCCTGGATGGCGGAGGCATCGGTGGATGGTGAAATTGCCGATATGCCTCGCCTGGCGGAAAAACTGCTGACTGAGCTGATGGGTAAACCCTGCAGTGTTTATCGGGATGAATTTACAATCAATATGATTGCCTATGCTCCTCAATTTAAACCCGAATTGATTATGGAAGGGGTTCCGGTGAACCTGAACCTGGAGCTGCGTTATAACCGGAACCTGGGGAAGATCAGGATCCGGGTGGGAGTGCCCTTGCTGATAAGTGATTTGGAGGCATAAACTACCGGCACGAGGGGATTGTTCGGAGGAAGGAACGCATATGGGAAAAATCCTTATTCGGGGCGGGATCCCCCTGAGGGGAACGGTCAGGGTAAAGGGTTCTAAAAATGCCTGTCTGCCCATAATGGCGGCGACCCTGTTAACCGGTGAGCCGGTAACCATAAACGATGTTCCGGAATTAAGGGATGTACGGGTGATGGCGTCGGTTCTGGAAGGCTTGGGGGGGCAGATCAGCTACAACCCGGTTCTGGAGAAAGCCGATATCCGGGTGAGCCAGGTGAACAGCTGGGAACCTTCGGTTACTGCCATGAGACAGATGAGGGCCTCATTTTTGGTGTTGGGCCCCCTGCTGGCGCGATGCCGCCGGGCGCGAATATCTTTGCCCGGAGGATGTGAAATAGGTATTCGCCCGGTAGACTTGCATCTCAAAGGGCTGTCTGCCCTGGGAGTTCATTTCAGCACGAACAAAGGGGTAATTGAAGCAGTCACCGGCGGTCTGAAAGGAACCGGTATTTACCTTGATTATCCCAGCGTGGGGGCTACCGAAAATATTGTCATGGCCGCCACCCTAGCCCGGGGGATAACGGTAATTGAAAATGCGGCCACCGAGCCGGAAGTGGTGGATCTGGCTAATTTCCTGAACAGCGCCGGGGCCCGCGTCAGTGGGGCCGGCACCAGTTCCATCAGGATAGAGGGTGTTGCTGAACTGGGGGGTACTGAATATACGGTGATCCCCGATCGAATTGAAGCCGGGACACTTCTTCTGGCAGGGGTGATAACTCGGGGAGAAATTATCCTGCAAAATATTCTACCGGAGCACCTTAAGCCCTTGCTGGCCAAGCTGGCAGAAACAGGGGCCGAGGTGGAGGAAATTGAGCCGGGGCTGGTCAGGGCCTGCTGCCGCGGCCTGACCAGGGCCGTAGATTTGAAAACTATGCCCTACCCCGGGTTCCCCACCGATCTTCAACCTCAGTTCATGGCATTGCTTGCCTTGTCCCAGGGCAATAGTCTGGTCACAGAAACGGTATTTGAAAATCGGTTCAAGCATGTGCCGGAGTTGCAGCGGATGGGAGCAAAGATCACGATCAGTGGACATCGGGCCATGATTCAGGGACAACGGCGCCTCACCGGCGCGCTGGTTAAGGCTTCGGATCTACGGGCTGCCGCCGCCCTGGTGTTGGCGGGTTTGGCGGCAGAGGGAACCACCGAGATATCGGAAGCAGCACACCTGTGGAGGGGATACAGCCGGTTGGAGGAGCGGTTGAGGCAGTTGGGGGCAAACATCAAAACAGAAAACCATATTGCCTTCCACAGCGCATTTGGGTAATGATTTTCTTGTTTCATTCGGTCTCCACAGCCAGGTATAACAGGAGGACAGGTTACATATTAATTTGATAGATCAGCTTGCCGGAGGTTTCAATGCGGCGTGTAATTTCTTTGACCTTGCTGGCCATTATCCTGCTTATAATAATTTTACCGGCAGCGGTGGTTGGCATACCCCGAAATTGCCGGTCAAAATTGCCGGAACATGGAAAGGAAAATTCCTCCGGGTGGACTTCAAACCGGGGGACAACAATCAGGTTGTACCGGCCCGATCAGAAAAAGGTAGTGGAGATTGATCTGGAAGAATACCTGATCGGGGTGGTGGCGGCAGAAATGCCGGCCACCTTTGAAATGGAGGCGCTGAAGGCCCAGGCGGTGGCTTCGCGAACCTATACCCTGCGGCGGTGCCGCCTTTGGGGTGGATGCGGCTGTGACCGATCTCCGGAGCCGGCTGATGTGTGCAGCGACAGCACCCACTGCCAAGCCTGGCTCGATCCAAACAACCTGGAATGCCTGGGGTGGTCTGATGATCAAAAAGAAGAGTTGTTAGACCGAATTAAGACCGCTGTTTTGGAAACCGCCGGCCAGGTAGCGATGTACGATGGAGAGCTGATTGAAGCGGTATATCACTCTACCTGCGGCGGGCTTACCGAATCCTCTCGGGCGCTGTGGGGGGGCGATGATATACCTTATCTGCAAAATGTGATCTGTCCCTACTGTGAACATTCCCCTTATTATCGCACGCAGATCCTAATTTCCCACCAGGTGCTGGCAAATACCCTGCCGGGCAACCTGGTCCTGCCCGTAACCGGGGAGCTGCCGGTAGTAGTAACATCGCAGACTACCGGGAAGAGGGTGGCCGAGTTGAAAATAGGTGATCATAATTTGGGGGGAAGCGATCTGAGGAAACTGTTTCAGCTTCCCTCCTTGGCCTGTTCCTTTCAGGCGGACAGCCGGGGAGTTCTGGTGTCTTGTCAAGGCAAAGGGCACGGAGTCGGGCTTTGCCAGTACGGAGCCGATGGTGCCGCCTCCCAGGGTAAAACCTACCGTGAAATTATCTCATTTTATTACAATGGTGCAGAAATCATGAATATTGATTAATCATCGCATAAAGATCCCTGAAAATGGATATGGTACCCCCGAGGTGATTACTATGGCCCCACCTGAAAAACACTCCGATCGCCCCGGTTGCCAGGTTAAAAATACCAGCCGGGTGCGATCAAATGGCAAACAAGTATGGCGCAACCTGATGCTTCGCGGGGCAAAAATATTTGCTTCATACCGGAAACTTCCCCGCTTCTTACAGATTGGAGCAATCTATTCTCTGATCGGGCTGACGGCAGCCGGAATATTTTGCTGGCAATTGTGGTTTCTCAAAGCTGCGCACCCTTATATTGCTGAAAACAGCCCCGAAACATTGGAGGATACCGAGGAGATTGATCCTTTTCAGAATATCACGGACCGTCCGGTAAAGGGAAATATTGTGTTGCCGGAAATAGAAGGTGATCCGGAAGATACAGGTTTGGTTGCCGCCGAAAACAGCCAGCCGGTTGCAACTTCTTCGGATTCGCCGGAAAAAGGCCTATGGCCGGTATCGGGAGAGTTGTTATACAGCTACCATGATCCGGTAGCCCAGGGCCTGAACCTATCCTCTGTCAAATACTGTTTTTCCAAGGGCTTGGCGATCAAGGCAAATTCCGGGACAGGGGTCCGGGCGGTCTGGGCAGGAACGGTGATCAGGATTTCAGAACGGGGTTACCCCTACGGGCAGGCTGTAACTATGCGGCATGACAATGGGCTGGTTTTATATTATGGCGCCCTGCAAGAGGTAGTGGTAGAAGAAGGAAATCATCTGCTGCAGGGAGAACAGATCGGTCTTCTTGCCGGCGGCAGCGAAGGCCCATCTTACCTGTATCTGGAGATCAGGCAAAACCAAAAAACCGTGGATCCGCGGCCTTACTTGCCATAAAATATTGGAAAGACATTTTTTATAGAGCCCCCTCATATAATTTACCGAAGCCGGTTAAAAGGGGGCTACCTTGGTGCAGGACTATATAGAACAACGGGTTATAGAGACCAGCAAATATATTCTGGCAACCAGGGCTACAGTCCGTCAGGTTGCCCGTTTTTTTGGGGTAAGCAAAAGTACGGTGCATAAAGACGTTACCGAAAGGCTGCCCCGGATAAACCAGAATCTGGCCCGGCAGGTTAAAAAAGTGCTGGAATATAACAAATCTGAACGTCACCTCCGGGGGGGAGAGGCTACCCGCCAAAAGTTTTTGCAAAGGCGGGATAAACCGACCTAAAAAAGGATATATAAAATAAATGTAGAATCAACATTATATTACCATTTTTGGCAGTACCGGCCAAACATTTTTATCTTGACCGGAGGATGATTGGCTATGGGACTTTCCACAGACATAGGAATTGACCTGGGAACATCTTACGTTCTGGTGTACATAGATGGCCGGGGCGTGGTGCTGTGTGAACCTTCCGTAGTGGCTCTGGAGCATCCCACACAGCGTTTGCTGGCGGTGGGGACGGAAGCCCAAAAAATGTTGGGGCGGACTCCCGGAAATATTATTGCGGTGAAACCCCTCACGGCCGGGGTTATTGCGGACTTTGAAATTACAGAGGTCATGTTAAAGCATTATATTTCCTCCCTGGGGGAGCGCCGTCGGCTTTTTCGGCCCAGGATAGCCGTGTGTATTCCCGCCGGGATTACCTCTGTGGAAAAAAAAGCGGTAATCGATGCGGTAACTCAATCGGGAGCCCGGGAGACCTACCTGATTGAAGAGCCGCGGGCAGCGGCCCTGGGAGCGGATCTTGATATATTCAGTCCCTGCGGCAGTATGGTGGTGGATATCGGGGGAGGTACCACGGATATTGCCGTGTTGTCCATGGGAGAAATAGTGGAAGGGAACAGCGTGCGCATCGGTGGGAACGATTTTGACGAGGCGATCTGCCGCTATATCAAAAAAGAATTTAACCTGTTTATCGGCGATCGATCTGCCGAAAAAATCAAGATAGACATCGGTTCAGTGAACTGCAAGGGCCGGAATTTGCAAATGGATGTGCGGGGAAGGGATCTGATCAGCGGGCTTCCACGTTCCCAGATCATCACTACCGATCAGGTAGCCAGCGCGTTGTCCGAACCGGTTTCATCAATTCTGCAGGGAATCGTACAGGTTTTGGGGAAAACTCCTCCCGAATTGGCCGGGGATATCATGAACAAGGGGATAATTCTGTCCGGCGGAGGGAGTTTGCTGGACGGCCTTGCTATTTATTTGAGCCGGGAAACAGGAGTACCCTTTTACCTGGCCGAAGATCCGGCCAGTTGTGTGGTAAAAGGTACCGCCAAGGTTTTCAGGTATATGTCACGACTTTCCGGTTCCCTGGCCATTAAAGTCGCTTCTATTTTTTAATATTTCACAACCTGTCGCCGGTGAAGATCCCGGGATTTCCAGAGGCAAAAACGTTATTGGCCGAGCAGCAGGTAGCCTCCGACCGCCAGAAACAACAATCCCAATCCATCCCACCAGGACAGGGAAACCTGTTCCAATCCAAAAAGGCCAAAATGATCTATAGCCATGGCGGTAATTACCTGACCGATAATAATTGCCGTGGTGGCATTGGCCACTCCGGCTTTGGGAATGCTCAGCATAACCGAGGCTACAATAATTACCCCCAATACCCCGCCCAGTAAAGTGTACCAGGGGGCTTTATCCAGGTTCGCCAGTCCCCCTTTGCCACCCTTGAAGATCAGGAAGGGAATGGCCACAGTGGCTGTTCCGATCAGGTGAACCATCAGGGTTGATTCCAGGGAACCAATTGCTTTCCCCAAGGAGGCATTGAGGGCCCCCTGGAAAGCCATGGTGATCCCGGCGAATGCTGCCAATAGCAGCGGCCACAGCGGGAAATTCATGGGCAAATTTGTCCCTTACAATTGATTTGCCTGTTTGGCTTTCTTTATTGTAGCATTGGGCTTGTAAAATTATACTGAAGGCATAAAAAGAAAAGTCTTGCCGGGTGGTTAAATATCCAGCAGGTCTTCCATCCCGTAAATCAGCCGTTTGGTTTCGGGAGCCTTGCGGATAGCCTGTAATATCCCCGGCAGGAAAGAACGGCGATTGAGCGAGTCGTGCCTGATGGTAAGTATTTGTCCTTCTCCGCCGAATATAATCTCCTGATGGGCTACCAGTCCCGGCAGTCGGACACTGTGAATATGTATTCCGTCAAAATCCCCGCCCCTGGCTCCGGGGATTTTTTCCGGGGAATCCGGCGGATAAACGTTCTTACCGCGGACGGCGCTGATCAATCGGGCGGTCTTGATTGCCGTTCCCGAAGGAGCATCAATTTTACCATTATGATGAAGTTCGATAATTTCAGCCTGGGGGAAAAAGCGGGCGCAGACCTGGGCCAGCTTCATCATCAGAATCGCTCCCAGGGCAAAGTTGGGCACCACTATCGCTCCGGTACCGTACCTGGCCACCCATCTCTCGATTTGAACCAGATCATTTTCCGTGATGCCGGTAGTTCCCACTACCGGAGTGACCTGCAAACTGAGTGAGGTTTTTATGTTTTTCATAATTGCCATGGGGGTGGTAAAATCCACCAGAACTTCTGTTTCACCGCGCTGAAGCAGCTTCTGCAAACTGTCGGTTACCGTGATCCCCAATGGATCCAGGCCGGCCAATTTGCCGGCATCTGCTCCTATCTCCATCAAATCGATCGCCCCGGTTAACTGCAGATCTTCACTCCCGGCAATAGCAGACACCACATTGCGTCCCATTTTGCCGGCAGCCCCGCTAACCGCAACCTTGATCAATTTCACTGCCATGGCCTCCCCTTGTTTTTAGCTGGTATAGTTGTCCCGTTTCCCAGATTGATCAGCCGCGGCCTTGGCCGGCCGAATTAGTTGCTGCCAGGTGAATATTGGTATACTATTAACCTAGTTAGGATATGTTTGTATTGGGTATTATTGTAGCATATTGACGGCACGGGCTACAAGCAGTAGTTGATCAGGGCTGTTGTGCCGTCAGCGGATTCATGCGGCAGTTGAGGCCGGTCTATAATTATATAATCCGGGAGGGTTTGTTGATGATAAAAGTCGGTATAAATGGTTTTGGGCGTATCGGTCGGTTGACTATGCGTACTTCTGCAAAACGGCAGAAGTACAAAATAGTGGCGATAAATGATCTTGTGGACAGTGTAACCTCGGCGCATTTGTTAAAATATGACTCTGTGTATGGCATATTTGGCCCCGAGGTAAAGGCGGACGATACCGGCTTGATTGTGGACGGAGAGAGGATCTTGGTGTTTTCTGAAAGAGATCCGTCCCGGATACCTTGGGGCGAGGAAGGGGTAAATGTGGTCATTGAGGCTACCGGCCGCTTTCGTTCCAGGGATGCCGCCGGGGCCCACCTGAAGGCGGGAGCCCAAAAAGTGATCATTACTGCACCGGGCAGTGACCTTGATTTTACAGTGGTACTGGGCGTAAATGAGAACAACTACCAGCCCCGGGAGCACCATCTGATCTCCAACGCCTCCTGTACTACCAATGCTTTGGCGCTGGTGGTAAAGGTGCTGTATCAGAAATTTGGGCTTAAAAAAGGATTGATGAATACCACTCATGCCTATACCAACGACCAGCAGCTCCTGGATCTGGCCCATCCCGATCTGAGAAGAGCACGCGCCGCAGGGCTTTCCATGATTCCTACCTCTACCGGTGCGGCCCGGACGGTGGGGGTGGTCATTCCGGAACTGAAAGGAAAAATTGACGGGTTTGCCATTCGGGTGCCTTCGGCCTCCGTATCGCTGGTGGATTTTGTGGCTGAGCTAGGCCGGGAGACTACGGCCGATGAAATAAATCAAGCCTTTAAACAGGCCGCCCAGGGATCGCCATTTCTGGCTTACAGCGAGGAGCCACTTGTATCCATAGATTTCAAGGGGAACTCCCATTCCTCAACCGTAGACGGCCCCTCCACCATGGTGATCGGTGGAAACCTGGCCAGGGTGATCGCCTGGTATGATAACGAGTGGGCCTACTCCTGCCGGGTGGCAGATTTGGTGGAACTGCTGGCGGACCACCTTTAAAATCCGATGGAAACGGGCAAGGAGACCGTATAAATGATTGACCTGAGCAAGCCCAGCGGGCTTCCCGTTTTTTGGAATCCGAGTTCGGAAAGACTTGTGTTCGGCGATGGGCTGTCAGAGGTGGAGCCTGCCATCCGGCGGCGGGAAGAAATGACCGAGGTGCTGTTCGACCCTCGGGCAGAGGGGCCAAAGGAGCTTTATTACATGTACCGGGGAGTGGCTTGCCAAGATGATCGGGAGAGTATCTGCCGACGGGGGCTGCGATATGATATAACGGTAATCAAGCCCGGTGTGCTGGGCAATGAATATGTAAAAACGGCCGGACATTACCACCCCCAAAAACCAGGCTGCTCATTTACCTATCCTGAAATATATGAAGTTCTTCATGGGCGGGCCCACTATCTGCTTCAGCGTCCGGCTGCCGGTGAGATCGATCGGCTTGAGGCCATAGTTTTGGTTACTGCGAAACCGGGAGACAAGGTGCTGATTCCACCTGGCTTTGGACACATTACCATCAATTCCGGAAATGAATTATTAATTATGAGCAACTGGGTTTCGCTGGAATTTACCTCCGACTATGAACCCTACCGGCTGCTGGGGGGGGGAGGCTATTTTGAACTTCGGGGGGAAGGGGGATCGGAGCTTATACCCAACCACCGCTATCGTGGTGTACCATCGCTGCACCGCTCTCCGGCAGTTTCCTTTGCCCGGTTTAACCTGATCACCGGGTTGCCCATTTATCGTGTCTACCGGCATGATCCCGGTTCGCTGGATTATTTGGTGAACCCGGAAAATTATGAAGAAGAATTTGCCGAGTATCTGAAGTTGATTCTTCCCGGCAATGAACTGGATTCAAAAGACAGTGAAAAAGGCAAAAAGGAAGTGGACCCTCTGAAATAATTCTATTTCCGTCTGTTTTAAAACCACAAACAATCTAGAGAGCCGGCCGGGTATTCCCCTTTTTCAAATGATTTACCGGCCGGTATTATTATTTGACCGTCCTTTCAACCGAAACAGGAGCAGTGGGTGACTTGACCGGGCGGCAGTGTTATAATAATTAGCAAAACAGCAGTTCCAGCCCGGAGGAGGTTTGACTATGGGTATTACCAGAACTTATGAGGAAATCAATGACAAAATAAAATCCGGCAAAGCGGTGGTGTTGACCGCCGAAGAAGTGCTTGATCTGGTTGCCGAAGAGGGGATCTCAAAGGCGGCGGCCAGGGTAGATGTGGTTACTACCGGTACCTTCGGCCCCATGTGTTCCTCCGGGGTATTCTTGAATCTGGGACATTCCAAGCCACGGATAAAGATCGCCGAGGCATATTTGAATGGAGTCAGGGCCGGCGCGGGCCTGGCGGCGGTGGACATTTACCTGGGGGCCACCTCCCTTCCTCCCTCCGATCCCGGAAACAGCACCTATCCGGGTGAGTTCAAATATGGAGGCGGCCATGTAATTGAAGATCTGGTGTCCGGCAAGGAGGTCAGGCTGGAAGCATATTCGTACGGTACGGACTGCTATCCCCTGAAAAAAGTTGAGACCGGCTTCCGCCTGGCAGAAATCAATGAAGCAACCATGTTCAATCCCCGCAACGCTTATCAGAACTATAACGCGGCGGTAAATATTTCAGAAAAAACACTCTATACCTACATGGGTATTTTAAAGCCCAACCTGGGCAATGCCAATTACAGCACCTCCGGACAGCTCAGTCCCCTGTTCAATGATCCGTTGCTGAAAACTACCGGCATCGGCACCCGTATTTTTTTGGGAGGCGGGGTCGGCTATGTAGTCTGGAACGGCACCCAACACAATCCCTGCGTGGAAAGAAATCCGGGCGGGGTGCCCAATTATCCGGCGGGAACTCTGGCGGTAATCGGCGATCTGAAAGGGATGAACCCGCGCTGGCTGCGCGGCCTGAGCTTTCTTGGATATGGAGCCACTTTGCAGGTGGGCCTGGGGATACCGATCCCGATCCTGAATGAAGAGATGATGACTTACGCAGCGGTAAAGGATGAGGATATTATGACCCCGGTTACCGATTACAGCCGGGGATATCCTTATCGGGAAGGCGGCGATCTGGGGATGGTCAGCTATGCGGAACTCAACAGCGGCGCGATCACCCTTAACGGGCGTCAGGTGCCCACTGCTCCCCTGTCCAGTATTCCCGGAGCACGGGAGATCGCCTTGACCTTGAAGAAGTGGATAGCCGGCGGGCAGTTTTTGTTGACTAAACCCGCGGCTCCTCTGCCTTCCACTGAGGCTAATATAACACTGAAGCCGCTTCCGAAGCGAGAGTAGGAGGAAACAGCAATGATCAAGCATAAACTGGTACTCCGTTTTCCAGCCGCCCTGGTTGAGCAGCCGCTGATCTATCACCTGGTCAAGGATTACGACCTGATGGTCAATATACTGCGGGCCGATATCAACCCTCGCAAAGAGGGGCGCCTGGTACTGGAGATCGGCGGTCAGGAAGACAATTATTATCGGGCGCTACAGTGGCTGCATGAACAGGGACTGAACATTACAAACCTCCGGCAACAAATTATTTGGAAATCTGAACGTTGCACCCAATGTGGGGCCTGTTCGGTTATTTGCCCCACCGGGGCCTTGGCCATCAACCGCCCGTCGATGATGATCCGGTTCGATGAAGAGAAATGCGTGGCCTGCGGGCACTGTATAAAATCTTGCCCGGCCCGGGCCATGGAGATCCATCTTGATAATGCCGAATGAGCACGCCGCGAAGTTATCGCCGCGTACAGTCCGGCCATAGGCTGGCTTCGTTTACGGTCAGCTTCAAAGAAACCGACCTGTTTATTGCTGTTGACAAGCAGGTGTTTTACAAATCCCTGCCGGCTGAAATTGAACGCTTGCTCTGGCGGGAGCGCCGGAAATTAGAATCATTTATTGCCCTGCACCCTGATTTCAGAACCTCTTTTGAACCCTATCTGCTGGAAGAGCCTGCCCCGGTTCTGGTTATGGATATGATCCGAGCCGGCAACCGGGCGGGAGTAGGGCCGATGGCCGCGGTGGCCGGTGCCCTGGCAGAATCCATCGGAAAGAGCTTGCTAGATATTTCACCGGAGGTAATTGTTGAAAACGGGGGAGATATATTTGCGAAAATTGTCGAACCGGTGTCGGTGGGGATATTTGCCGGAAACTCTCCTCTGAGCGGGAAGGTGGCCATTTCTGTTGATCCCGGTCAAACCCCCCTGGGAATATGCACCTCCTCGGGCACGGTAGGGCCTTCCATCAGCCTGGGCAGAGCGGACGCGGCGGTGGCCCTTGCTCCCTCAGCGGCGCTGGCTGATGCGGCGGCCACCGCTCTGGGCAATCTGGTTCAGAGCAGCGAGGATCTGCAGCCGGCGCTGGAATTTGCCCGCCGCCTGGAGGGGCTCACCGGGGCCGTGATTATTTTTGAGGATAAAATGGCGGTCTGGGGAGCGGTAAAGCTCTGTCGGGCGGGGTGATTGGGCGGGCGCGAAGAGCCGTAACTCCGCCCCAAAACCTGCTCTTCTGCTTGATCTTATTCTCCGAACTGGGCTATAATTAAAGCAGGCTGAAGTAGCTCAGCTGGCAGAGCAGCTGATTCGTAATCAGCAGGTCAGGGGTTCAAATCCCCTCTTCAGCTCCATCTATAAATATTTATGGGCCTGGTAATTTTTACCCGGCCCGTTTTGTGTACAAATCCTGTTCAATTTTTATTTCGGTTCCGTGTTCCTGGCAAATTCTATCGTTCAATTTTTGCCAGGCTTTTTACCAGATCAGCACGGGTAACTATACCCACAAGCTTTCGGTCCGAATTCAGGATGGGGATGCGGTTGATTTTATGCTGGCTCATCAATTTGGCCAGATCAATGATCTTCGTGTCTTCGGCGGCTGTATACACCTTTTTTTTCATCAATCGGCTTACTTCAGTTTTGGCCAGCAGATCAATCCCCCTGCGCAAGGAGGCCATATCGATTATATTGGTATGGGGGGAAACCCATCCCGAAAGATCCATCAGGGGAACTACACTGATCTGATGAGAATAACGGATAATATCAATGTTGGAAATAATTCCGGCCAGCGCGTGGGATTCATCGGTTACCGGCAACCCGCTGATGTTGTGCCGGGACATTAACTCAATCGCTTCCTGAAGAGTTTGTCGCTCATTTATATTTACCACTTCGGTGCTCATGATATCTCGGGCCGTCATTGTCAAATTGATCGCCTCACCCCATATAAATAATTGATATATAACATATTTATTCTTTATTCTATAATACACGATAGGTTCCTGCTATCGGCATTTATTTTGTGTATGGCGAGGGATGCAGTTTAGGATTCATAAATACAGAAATGATAAAATACGGGGTAAAGAGGATTTATTATATATTTATCGAATTTTTTGTTATCGGGGAAATAATATACCATTGGTGAGAGATTATCTTCACAGTATTTGCAGGAGTTTCCCTCACCAAATTATGAAAGGAGGTGTGCAGATGAAAGTATTGCTGGTTGGTACGGGCGGGGTGGGCGAAGCCCTGGCCCGGATAGTACGAGATCGGGATCCCCAAAAACAATGGTTGCAAAAAATGATCCTGGCCGATTACAATCTGCTCAGGGCCAAACAGGTTGCCGAAAAAATAGGTGAACCGGAAAGGTTTGTGCCTGAACCGGTTAATGCCAGGGAGATTTCCGATATAGTAAGTCTGGCTCAAAAGCACGGTGTGGATTTAATTCTGGATGCGGCGGCACCCTTCGTGACCAAAAATTTGTTTGATGCTGCTTATGAATCCGGTTGCCACTACATCAACTTGGGGACCTGGTCGGAACCTCACCCCGAAGATCCGATCGGGCAGGGATATACTGAATTGATGGCTTCCTATAACTTTCAGGCAGATCCGAAATGGAAAGAAAAAGGGCTGCTGGCGCTGATTGGAGCCGGCATAGATCCCGGGGTGGTGGATGTATTTGCCAAGTTTGCAGAAATATATTGTTTTGATCAGTTGGACGAGATTGCAGTGAAAGATGGAGGGAACCTGACCGCCGAAGGGCTGGATATAGTTTTTGGGTTTTCAATCTGGACCATGATTGACGAAATATTAAATCCCTCGGTTACCTGGGAGAGGGATAGGGGCTGGTATGTTCAGGAACCATTTGCCGATCCGGAGATATTTCATTTTCCGGAAGGCATCGGTCCGGTGCAATTGATGAAAGTAGAACATGAAGAAGTGGTGCTCATGCCCCGGTACATCGATAAGGGACTCAAAAAAGTATCGTTCAAGATTGCCCTGGGCGATGAAATCGTAAATGCAATGAAAGTACTGCGGGCCATAGGTCTGGACAGTAAAGAAAAAATTGACTTTCAAGGGATCAGGTTGTCGCCCCGGGATGTGGTGGAAGCGGTGGCGCCCAATCCGGCTCATATCGGGGACAAATTGAAAGGCAAGATGTGCGTGGGGGTTCATGTGATCGGCAAAAAAAACGGTTTGCAGCGGGAGGTATTCATCTACCAGTGTTTGGACAACCAGGAAACCATGAAACGCCTGGGCTGCCAGGTAGTAGTAGCCCAGACTGCATACGGAACGGCAATTGCACTGGAGCTGATCAGCAAAGGTGTCTGGCGGGGACCGGGGGTGTTTGGACCGGAGGCGTTTGCTCCCGAACCATATTTGCGACTGATGGATGAGTATGATTACCCTTATGCTCTTTTGGAGATGGATTCGGCATATAAGCGCCGGCAGGACCGAGCGGCCATAAAACAGCTGCTATCGTCTTCTGTTTAGTTTACCGGGATCAGGCTTTACATTTTAAACGCAAGGAGGTCGGTTGCGGGTGGATGAAATTATAGTGAGGTTGCATGTGATAGACTGGATCATTGTCGCCCTTTATATCGGCGGCATGCTCTGGGTGGGGTTTTATTTTTCCAAGAAATCAAAGGGGTTTGATGATTATTTCATGGCGGGGAGAAATATCACCGCGCCCTTGCTGGTGGCTACCCTGGTATCCACATTTTATGGACTGGATACGCTGTTTGGTGATTCCGAGGTAGCTTTTTTCGAGGGAATATCGTCGTTCTATTTTTACGCCCTGCCATTCACCCTCCTTTATTTCTGTATGGCTTTTTTGGCTCCAAAATTCAAGGAGAAATTTCCCCGGGATTCTACCATGCAGGATATAGTGTTTAACCGCTATGGAAAAACAGCCGGAATTTTTGCCTCCATTGCCGCCTTTATTTACTCTAATAATTCTTTAGAGATGATGGCCATCGGGTTTTTATTGCACCTGCTTACCGGGATGCCCATCTGGGTGGGTATTTTACTGGGAGCGGCGGTAATTGTGATCTACACCTGGACCGGCGGTCTGTGGGCGGTGGTGATGACCGACTTTATCCAGTTTTTTATAATGATGATCGCCGTAGGTCTGGCCCTGATTATAGGCTGGAACGGCATGGGCGGATATGATCAAATAATAATAGGCCTGGAAAACTATGTGGGTGAATCTTCTTACTTCTTTAGAGCAGAGGCGGGATATCTTACCCCCTGGATGTTGTTTGCCTATTCGTTAACCGCTCTGGCTGCTTTGGCCGAACCGGCATTTTTCCAAAGAATATTTGCTTCCGCGGGGCCAAAAGAGATCAAAAAGGCTTTTTTTGTGGGGATCCCCTTGTGGATGGCTTTTGATTGGATCGTGGTCTTTTTGGGGGTAATGGGGGCGGCGGCGATTGGATTGGAGATTATTCCCGAGGTTGCTCCCAACCAGGCGCTGTTTGCTATTGCCGGCCAGTATTTGCCGGTGGGAGTGATGGGGCTGTTTTTAGCCGGGGTGCTGGCCTGCGCCATGTCCACCGCCGATTCTTATTTTTTGGTAGCCGGCGGGGTGATCGGATATGACCTGTACAAAGGGGTTATTAAACCGCAGGCTACCTCCGGGGAGACAGAGCGGATGACCAAGATCGGGGTAGTAGTATCGGCATTGCTCTCCCTTGGATTGGCGCTCTTTTTCGAACGGATGATGGAGGCCTGGGTATTCCAGGCCACGATTATTATTAGCACCTCCTTGATACCGGTCTATTTTGGGGCGTTTTCTAAAACTTCGCCTAAAAAAATAGCCGGCGCCCTGTCCACAGCGGTGGGTGTAGTCTGCTCCATTGTCTGGTATATCTGGACCAATTTTTTTGGGACCTGGAGTGAAACGTACGAGGTATACCTTGTTCAGATAGGAAATATTGAGCTCTGGCAGGAATACGGCATAATTATAATTACGCCGATCGCACTGGTGGTTTACCTGATTGCAAATGCCCTTGGCAAAGAGGTGGCAGAGCAGAAGGGGGTTAAAGCATGATCTGGAATGTTCTGAATAACATTGCCGGAGCGATAGCCATAGCCGGTGCGGTGGCTGTTGCTATTTGGTATTTTGACGAAGCCGTTAAGAAGATCAAAGAACTGTAACCTGCAAACTATATTTTTAATCGCCTTGTGTAAGAAAATTCCAGGGGCATGCCCTGGAATTTTTTTATGGCGCTGTAAATGCATATTTATTTTGAAGATGTTTAAAATAGGGTTTAGTTGAACAAGGGGGGTTGATGGACAATGGCCGATGTGCTGGTAAATCTCAATGAAACCAGGGAGAATTTGCTTCGGGAGTATCATATTGCCAAGGGGACCGGCCGGGCCAAGGTTCTGGCCCGAATACTGGAATTGGAAGAAGAGATCGCCGCCGAAAAAATCCGCCGTGAAATTGCTCCTTTTCCGGAACAGGTCTAGATGAGTTCCCCGGACAGCGATTAACCCCATCACCTGCTTCAAGTCACAGAGGCCTGCCGGAATTCCTGCACTCAGTGAATTAATATGTCGAATACAGCCTCGGCCAGCCCCTGGCAGAGGCGGCACAATAGACCCGCCGCAGTTTGTACCATAACCCTGATTTGGTGCCCATTGATCAAAATATAGCGAACCTTATACCGGCAGAGCCTGCCGTAGCCGGGCAGCGGCCCGGTATTTTAATTTACTGAAGGAAAATATTGTCGTCTGCGAGAATATTAACCATCATGGAACCGGGCCATGTCAGTTGTCAGGATTGCCACAGCTGCCACGGTGAAAAATAGTGTCGCTGGAGGTGGGTCATTGATGGAGCTTACCGATAACGCCAGGATCACCTATGAGAAAAGATATCTGAAAAAAGATCCTGAAGGAAATATAGTGGAAACGCCTGCTGACCTTCTGAGAAGGGTAGCTTCAAACATGGCCGCGGTGGAGCGGGGATTTGGCCAGGATGAAAGTGAAGTAAAGAAGGTTGAAGAAGATTTTTACCAGGCCATGGCCGAGGCTTATTTTCTGCCCAATTCTCCCACACTGATGAATGCCGGACGGGATTTACAGCAACTCAGTGCTTGTTTTGTATTGCCGGTAGAGGACAGCATGGAGGGGATCTTTACCTCCTTGAAACACATGGCTCTGGTCCAGAAAACCGGCGGAGGCACCGGTTTTGCCTTCGACCGGCTGCGGCCGGCCGGTGATCGGGTTCGCACTACCAATGGGGTGGCCAGCGGACCGATTTCGTTTTTGAAAATATTCGACGCAGCCACGGAGGCGGTCAAACAAGGGGGTACGCGCAGGGGCGCAAACATGGGCTCATTGCGCTACGATCACCCCGATATACTGGAATTTATTTGCTGCAAACAGAAAGAAAACGAGGTCAACAATTTTAACCTTTCGGTTACAGTATCCGATGTGTTCATGCGCAAGGTGACCGGAGAGGATCCCAACCCCTATTATGCCCTGATCAATCCCCGTTGCGGCGAACCATATACGGATCCGGATACCGGAGAGGCCCTGCAGCTGCATGGAGGGGAAGTTTTTGACCTGATGGTGAAAAATGCGTGGGCCAAAGGCGATCCGGGAATAATTTTTATAGATCAAATGAACCGTTACAACCCGACCCCGCATATCGGCAGTTACGAAACCACCAATCCCTGCGGTGAACAGCCGCTGTTGCCCTACGAAGCCTGTTGCCTGGCTTCACTTAACTTGGGTCGGTTTGTCACCGGGGCGGGAGAAGTGGATTGGGAAAAACTGCGCCGGATGATCTGGATTGCAGTTCGTTTTCTGGACAATTCCATTGATACCAGCAATTATGTCATTGAGCAGATCGCAAGAATGCATAGGGAAGGCAATCGGAAAATTGGCCTGGGGGTGATGGGCTGGCACGACATGCTGGTTCGCCTGAATATACCCTATGACAGCGAAGAAGCACTGGAGACGGCGGAAAAAGTAATGGGCTTTATCAATGAAGAGGCCAAAATATGTTCAGTAGATCTGGCTTCTCAGCGGGGGGTTTTCCCCAATTTTACCGGGAGTGTCTATGACACCGGCGACCCGAAAGACCGGGTTCGCAACGCCACCCGTACTACCATTGCCCCCACCGGAACCATATCGATCCTGGCCGGCGCCAGCAGCGGAATCGAACCTTATTTCGGCCTGGCTTTTTTGCGCAAAAACATCCTGGGAGGTGTGGATCTGCCGGAGGTAAACCCTTTGTTCCTGGAAACAGCCATGCGTGAAGGATTTTACTCCGATGAGCTTATCCGGGAAATTGCCCGCCATGGAAATATTCCGGACGATGAAACGGCAGTGCCCGCGCATATTAAAACCCTTTTTAAAACCGCCATGGATATTGATCCCCAGTGGCACATTCGCCATCAGGCAATTTTCCAAAAGCATACGGACAACGCGGTCAGTAAAACCATAAATCTAAAAAAAGAGGTTGCTCCGGAGGATGTTAAGAATGCCTATATTAATGCCTGGAAAATGGGTTGCAAGGGCATTACCATTTATCGGGACGGATCCCGGGAAAAACAGGTTTTAAATGTTGGTGTGAGTAAAGGAAAAAGCCTCAGCCCAAGCAGCCGCCCGGCAACGCTGACCGGCCATACCACCTGTATCAAGACCCCGTTGGGAAACCTGTTTGTGACGGTAAATACCGCCGGGGGAAAACCCTTTGAGCTGTTTGCCCAGATCGGCAAAGCGGGAAGTGACGTGGTTGCTTTTACAGAAGGCATTGCCAGGTTGGTTTCATTGGCCCTGCGCTGCGGCGTAGATGTGGAAGAGATAATTGCTCAGCTTGAGGGAATCGGCGGTTATCGTTCGGTGGGTTTCGGTCCCAACAGGATCATGAGCGTCCCCGATGCCGTCGGGCGGGCCCTGGCGGGGTTGGTCAAGGTTAAGCCGGAGGAAAACGGCAACCATTACAATTCGCGGGAAATATGCCCCGAATGCGGTACCGGAGCCCTGATCAGGGTGGAGGGCTGTGCCAAATGCGAGGCTTGCGGCTACAGTGAATGCTGATCAGAAAACAGGAAACAAGGGGCGGGAAACAGGATAAAATAAGCGAAGGCAATATGGTAAATTACGGTCATGGGGGAGGGCAACCCTACCGGGGAACGACGGCGGATAGTTAACAAGGTTAAAAACCGATGATTTTGCCGGACTCCTGCATCTTGTTTTTGGAAAGGGCTGTGGTATGTCATCATTGGAAATTGATCTAAAAAAAATATGGGCGGTGTTGCCGCATCGATATCCCTTTTTGCTGGTGGATCGGATCACCGAACTTGTTCCCGGGGAAAGCGCCGCCGGCTTTAAAAATGTGACCATTAACGAGCCATTTTTTCAGGGGCATTTTCCCGGCGAGCCGGTGATGCCCGGAGTGTTGATTGTGGAGGCACTGGCCCAGGTAGGGGCGGTGGCGGTGCTCAGTGAGCCCAAGAACTCCGGGAAACTGGCCCTGTTTGCCGGTATAGATAAATTTCGGTTTAAAAAGGTAGTCTGCCCCGGCGATCGGCTGGAACTGAAAGTTGCCTTGACTCACAGGCACGGATCTCTGGGAAAAGGGGAAGCAGTGGCAGAGGTGGAAGGAGAACCGGTTGCCGCCGGAGTGCTCCTGTTTGCATTAACGGAAAAGGCGGATAAAAAATAGATGCAGTGGAGGCTGCCTCCACTGCATTTTACCGATTGGGGCCAATCAATCTGCTTATTCAAACATTTCGACGGAGATGGTCATGTTGGCGCCATCGGTAAACATGGCCAATACGCCGGCTTTTTCACCCTTCTTGGCACTGTACATGATCGTATCTTCGGCGGTGGAGGTGGTCACCTCCTCGTTAAACCCGGCGCTTTTTAGCTCCTCCACATAATTTTCATAATCCTTCTGACTTACCTCCGACAGGGAGATCATGCACGCTTCCGGGGTTTCAATTACCGATTCTACCTTCCCCTTCGTAAACTTGGGGATCAAAGAGGCCGCTTCCCCTTTGGGCCATTCACCGCCGCCAACCGTCCACTCCGCGCCGCCTTCTTTGTCGGTGACGGTTATCTTTCCTTCATCAAGATCGATGTCTACATTATCACCGCCTGCTTTATCCAGGATACCTTCGGTAATTTTCTCAGCCAGTTTTTCTTCAACCTTCTTCGTCCCGCAACCCGTTAACGACAGCAGCAGTACTCCCAGCAGGATCACCACACCTTTTTTCACCATTATCCCTGCCCCCCGGATGTTATTTAAATTATTTTTTATATCTATTTAATCAACTGTATGGAACCGATAATCGGCAGCCGTTTTGCTTTGCCCCCAAACCCGTTTATCAACCCTATAATAAACAGCGCCAAGACGAACAGCCCAAAAATTGGCCACAGGATAAGGTTAATCAAAGGTAAAAAGGTGAGTACAATATTGCCGGCAACGCCCAAAATAAGCAGCAACAGCCCCTGATTGGCATGAAACCTGCCGAACGGGGAATTGGGGCACACTATCAGGGGTAAAAAAAATAGTATATAGGCCAGCCCTGCCATGGTTTTATTTGCTTCGATATCCCCCTGGTCGAAATTCGGTATCCCGCCGCTTTCAGGTTGCCCCTGAATGTTTAAATCCGACACATAAAACACCTCCAATTAAATTATATAAATGTGCCATGATTATAACCATATCTTTGGAAAAAAGGAATCACCCGCGGTGTGAATTTTCAAATACTTATCTTTAACGAACAGTTTAGATCCAAAATTTAACTATTACAAGGTTGTGATATGGTATAATTATTTAATGCCATTAAAACTCACACTAAACGTAACTAGAAGAAACTAAACATTAACACTCGGGAAGAACTGGTTTTGGAGGTGAGCCTCTCAGGGAAAGCGGCAGGGAACAGGGCTGAAAAAGGGAGATTGAACGGGGAAATCGGCTAATCGGCTGCTGGATTTCCGGGAGTTTGACAGTTAGCAGCCGAGAATCAAGAACGAATAAGTCTGAAACC
>CAZPFS010000006.1:0-11598 GCA_964585925.1 uncultured Syntrophomonadaceae bacterium
GTTGAGATAGTCCATTTAATAAATTCCATAAAATAACCCTGTCGGACTATATACAATAGTACTAGCAATAATTAAACTTAGGGAAATCAATGATTAAAGGAGAGAAAATTATGGGGAGGATTCGGATCATATCTATCATTTTGATGGTGGGTCTGTTGCTGTTTGTGGCAGGTTGTGAGCCGGGGCAAGAAGAAGCTTCAATAGGCATGGCCGATGCGGTTAAATGTACAAATGGGAACATGATTGGAACCGTGACAAATGGCATATCTTCCTATAAGGGCATGCCCTATGCTAAGGCTCCTGTAGGTGATCTGCGCTGGAAAGCACCAGTTAGTCCTGATTCAAGCGATGAAGATTTTGATGCCTCCGATTACGGTTTCGCTGCTATTCAGACTGAATGGTTTTCCGAAGAAGCATCTTATAGGGAACAAAGCGAAGACTGCCTTACTTTGAATGTTTGGACTAATAGCCCGAATCAAGACAGTAAAAAACCAGTTATGGTTTTCTTCCATGGTGGAGCCTATGCTTGGGGAGGTTCGGGAGATCCTTTGTATGATGGACAAAATTTCATTGAAGCCCATGATGATCTAGTATTTGTTACCGCGAATTATCGATTGGGCATAATGGGATTTATCGATTTCTCTTCTGTGCCTGGAGGCGAGGAGTTTGCCGATGCACCAAATTTAGGTTTACTAGACCACATAAAGGCTTTGGAATGGATAAATGAAAACATCGCCGCATTCGGAGGGGATCCCGACAATATTACTATTTTTGGTGAATCTGCCGGAGGCGGCACGACTTCACTGCTTATGGTAATCGACGAGGCGCGTGGATTGTTTAAGCGCTGTATATCGGAAAGTGGGTCTGTGGCACTTGCCGACAGCAAGGAAGATTGTCAGTTTCAGACAGAAATAATAATGGAATTAACCGGGGCGGAAAGCATGTCGGATCTTTTATCGATGACGGAGGAGGAGTTGAAAGAGCTAAATGCTACGGAAATCGATGATGATGGAAATACGGTCAATGATTTGTTTAACATGCCGCAGCGTGATGGCAAATTGTTGCCGGATACAGTTGAAGGTCTTTACGAGGCATTCAAAAATCGTGACTCAGATGTAGATTATATGACTGGAAGCAATAAGAATGAATGGAACTACTGGATTGGAGAAATGGCAACAGGCGATCCCGAACTTGATTATGAAATCTTTATGGAGTGGATGGACGAAAGATTTACAGAAGATGTCAGCAATATGGAGGAAAAGGATAAGGTTATTGTTGAAAATTTTATGGCGTTTCAGGCAGAAAAGGATTACCCTTGGGATATAGTGGAGTTTTATAATGAAATAGCTTTCAGAGTACCCGCTTGTATAGAGGCGGCCAATTATGCTGATGCCGGGGCAGTCGTTTACATGTACTACTGGAAATATCCCTCATCTATTAATAGGTATGGGGCATGCCATGCAGTAGAGTTGTCATACGTGTTTAATAATCTTGATAACACCATTTTCACCGGCCCTGGACCCAACGAGGAGCTGGCTGCCAAGGTACAGGAAGCTTGGGTGAATTTTGCAAAGACCGGCAATCCCAGTATTGCTGGGCGCGAATGGCCTAGATATGACAGCAATACTAGAGCAACGATGGTTATTGATAGTGAATGGTATGTTGAGAATAACCCGCTAAGAGAAGAGAGAGAATTAATTGAAAAGCTGATTAAATATGATATAAAGTAATAAAATTACCCAGTAAATGTTCAATCAGGGTCTTTTCTTTATTCACTAAATAATTGTTCTCGTGCATGGCTATTTCCACCGCCCAAGTCACTGCTGAAGGCTGCCATGGCCTCACATTTTTTTAGCTGAATGGAACAGTTGCCAGGAAACTATTGCCTGAATACACTCACCCCTTCTTCCTAGGGGAGGAGGGGTGGGCCCCCCATTTTTTACAATTCTGGGTTTACAAATCAATATATTGTGGTTTATAATGAACTAAATAACTACATCTGGGGTTGGGTGTCGGATGAAATGTCCGTATTGCGGTAATTTAGCCAGCCGGGTGCTTGATTCCCGGGCCACCGACGAAGGGGCGGCAATCCGCCGGCGCAGAGAGTGTATGCGCTGTGCCAACCGGTTTACCACCATGGAAAAAGCGGAAGAAGAGCCGATAGTGGTGGTCAAACAAAACGGCCGGCGGGAGATGTTTGACCAAAACAAAATTCTGACCGGGCTGGTGCTGGCCGGCCAAAAAAGAAATATCCCCCGCTCCGTCTGGCAGAACCTGGTGAACGATTTGGAACAGGAACTCCGCAGCAACTATACCCGGGAGGTCAGTACCGAAGAGATTGGAAATTATCTTTTAGCCAAACTGCGTCTGATCGACGAGGTAGCCTATGTCCGGTTTGCTTCGGTGTTCCGCCAGTTTCCAGATATTAAAACATTCCAGAAAGAGCTCGATAAACTGATTGGACCAAACGAAGATAAACCGGGTCATGTCACCAGGTCACCATCGAAGGAGGAAGACCATGAAAAATGAATCTGTCAGCCGGCAGGCGGCACTGAACCTGAAGGAGGTTCCCTTCAGGGAAATTCGCAAACGCGACGGAAGGCTGGTTCCTTTCGATGCTGCAAAAATTACCGAAGCCATCTTCAAAGCCGCCCGGGCGGTTGGAGGCCGCAATCGGGATATAGCGGAAAATTTGACCGGCCGGATCCTGTTGTATCTGCAGAATAACTGTTATCATGGGCTGGCGCCCTCGGTGGAAGAAGTACAGGACGCAGTGGAAAAAATTCTAATTGAAAGCGGACATGCCCGCACCGCCAAGGCCTATATATTATACCGCGATCGGCGGACGCGGATCCGTGACGCCAAGTCGGAGCTGATGGATGCGGTAAAAGAAATACTGGTGGAAACCAGCCGGGAAAACGCCAATATCAGCAATTCCCCTTCCGCCAAGATGCTCCAGATTGCCATGGCCGCCAGCAAAAAGTATTATCTGGGCAACCTGCTGCCCGATGATTTTGCCCAGGCCCACCTGGAAGGATATATGCATATTCATGATCTGGATTATTACAGCAAAACGGTGAACTGCCTGTATATCGATCTGGGTCGCCTGTTCCGGGAGGGCTTCAATACCGGTTACGGGTACATCAGGCCCCCCAAAAAAATCGCATCGGCCGCCGCCCAGGCGGCGATTATCTTGCAGAGCAATCAAAATGACATGTTCGGGGGACAGAGTTTTCCCCATTTTGATTACTGTCTGGGGGCCCTGATCCGGGATCTTAAAGAAAAACCGGACGAGAATGATGTCTTTCAGGCCATGGAGGGGTTGATTTACAACCTGAACACCATGCACAGCCGGGCGGGAGCCCAGGTTCCATTTTCCAGTATCAATCTGGGAACGGACACCTCTTCGGAGGGGCGGCTGATTACCAGATCCATCCTGGAAGCATTTTGGAGGGGGCTGGGCCGGGGGGAGAGCCCCATATTCCCCAACCTGGTGTTCAGGGTAAAGAAGGGGGTCAATTTCAACCCGGGTGATCCCAATTACGACCTGTATCAGAAGGCTTTGCAGGTCACCGCCAGAAGGATGAACCCCACCTTCAGCTTCATGGATTGTTCATTCAATTCTCCTTATGGGGAAGAGGTATCCTATATGGGTTGCCGCACCCGGGTTATTGCCAATCGCCACGGCCCGGAAATATCCGCCGGCCGGGGCAATATCGCCCCGGTCACCTTGAATCTTCCCCGGATTGCCCTGGAAAGCCGCGGGCGGCAGGAGCTGTTTTTTGTGCAGTTGGACCGTCTGATGCGCCTGGCGGCCCGGCAGCTTCTTCACCGGTTCGAAGTTGTCTCCCGGCTGCAGGCAAAGGATCTTCCGTTTTTAATGGGGCAGGGACTTTACATGGGATCGGAAACACTGAAACCTACGGATTCCATCAAAGAGGTTATCAAGAACGGCACCTTGGCCATCGGGCTGATCGGCCTGGCGGAGACCCTGACCGTAATGCTGGGCAAACATCATGGCGAGGATGAAGAGGCTCTGCGGGTGGGGCTGGAAATTATCGATCATATGCGCCGCCGGACCAACCAGTTTGCGGAAGAATACGATCTGAATTTTGTCTGTTACGCCACCCCCGCCGAGGGGCTGGCCGGCCGCTTTTTAGCCCTGGATCGGGAAAAATTCGGCCTGATACCGGGAGTAACCGACCGGGATTACTATACCAATTCATTTCATGTGCCGGTCAGATACGGCATTTCTATTTTTGATAAAGTTTCTACAGAAGGACCCTTTCACGCTTACTGCAACGCCGGGCATATCACCTATGTGGAGCTGGAGGCCCCGCCCCGGCATAACCTGGAGGCCTTGGACCGGATATTACATCATATGGCAGACTGCGACGTGGGCTACGGCGGGGTGAATTTCCCGATTGACGAATGCCGCAGCTGCAATTATGACGGGGTTATCGATTTTCAATGCCCGAAATGCGGCAGCAGCGATATTCGCCGTATCCGCCGGATTACCGGCTACCTGTCCACCTCCGACCGGTTTAACCCGGCCAAATTTTCCGAGCTGGCAGACCGCCGGCCCCACTTTCAGATCCGGGGGATGATAAAGTGAGCCTTCGGATTGCGGGGATGGTGACCGACAGCCTGGTGGATGGTCCCGGGGTCAGGTTTGCCCTGTTTGTCCAGGGCTGTCCTCTGCACTGCCCGGGCTGCCACAACCCGGAAACGGCGGATCCCCGGGGAGGGGTGGAAATGCCGGTATCGGAGGTACTGCACCGGATCAGGGCCGCCCGGGGAATTGACGGGGTAACCTTCAGCGGCGGGGAACCATTTTATCAGGCCGCGCCGCTGGCCCGGCTGGGACCGGAAATTGCCCGCCTGGGATACAATCTGGTAATCTATACCGGATACACGCTGGAAAAACTTCTGTCTAAAAGCCGCCGGGATCAGGGAATAGCCGATCTGCTGGCCGCCGGCTGGCTGCTGATTGACGGCCCGTACTTGCAGGGCCAGCGGGATATTTCCCTCCCCTTCAGGGGTTCCCGAAATCAGCGTATCCTTGATCTTCCCCGCTCGCTTGAACTAAACCGGGCCGAAGTCTGGGAAAGGGGGGAGCCGTAAATGCGCTCCCCCGGGCGCAAGCCGGATTTGAAAGTCATCCCCGGCGAAGGCCGCCGTGATATTTATTACAAGAGGGCGGCTATTTATTATATACTCCTGGCCCTGCCGGTGGCGTTGCTGTTGGTGATCGGTTACCGGTGGCTGGGCGGCATGCTGCTGGCCGGCCGCCTGCAGATGGTTATCGCCGAACCGGGATCGATGGAAGACAGCTGTTTGCTGGAAGGGATCATTGTTCGCAGCGAACAGGTAATCTGTTCGCCCTGCAGCGGATTGCTGCTGGAGCTTGCCCCCTCCGGCGAGAGGGCGGCGGTAGGCGAAACGGTGGCCACCATATTCAGCGCCACTCTGGAGGAAGTATCCGGTTACCGGGAAGAACCGGCGGAAAACCTGTGGGAAAAAATATCCGGCTTTTTGCGTCGAAACACTGATGGCCGGGAAACCGAAGACCAGTCTCCGCCGGTATATGCGGTCCCTTCCGGCACGGGCCTCTGGCCGGATCGGATCAGAGAGGTCAAGGCCCAGACCGCCGGGCTGTTATCGACATATATAGACGGCTGGGAAACCCGGCCGCATTTTCCCTATCTGGACCGGGAGGCTTACGAAAGGCAGTGCCCCTCAGGAGCCATGACCGCCGCCGGGACCTATGTGGAAGAAGGCCGGCCGATCTTAAAAACAGTAAACAACTGGGTATGGTACTACAGTGTCCTGGTGCCGGCGGGGGAGGAACCGGTGGGCAGAGAGAAGGTCCGGCTGACCTTTTCCTTTGCTCCGGAGGAAGCGGTGGAGGCGGTTCTGGAAGAGAAACGCACCGACCTGGGCCAGGGAGTAACCGGTATAACCTATCGCCTGGAAAACCAGGTTGAGGGATTTGAGCGGAACAGGTGGGCCGAGGCGGTGGCGGTTTATCAGGAATCCCGGGGAATACTGGTGCCGGCGCGGGCGCTCTGCCGGGAACCGGAAACCGGCCTGTTTGTGGACAGAGGAGGCGTGGCTACCTTTTTCCCGGTAGAAATAATCAAAATTCAGCAGGAGCAGGCTCTGGTGGAGGGGCTGCCCGAGTACAGCCGGGTGATCACCCGCCCGGATTTGGTGACAGAGGGTTTTCGGATTTACTGACCCGCGGGGATTCGCCGGGCTTATTTTTTTCTCTTCTGTTTTGCTTCCAGCAGTCGATCGAAAGTAGTGCCTTCCGGTCGGTCTGCCCCGGGTTTGGCGGCGGAGGGGGTGTGCCTCGCCGGGGCCGGTCCTGCCGCCGGAAGGGCTATTCCAAACCGCCGCAGAGCAATGTCTGCCGGCCAGAGCAGCACGGCCGCCAACAGGAACCAGACCGTCATTTCCGTGGAGCGGCGCACCGGTTCAAAGGGGGCGCTGAATACCTGACGGGGGTGTTTCAACACCCGGCCTCCGGTGAGGGCGCATATCTCCTCCAGCAGTTCCCTTCCCGAGGCCGAGGGAATCCTGAACTCGGGAGGATAAGGGACGGCAAACCCTCCTATGGCCTGGCCGCGGGTGTTCCCGTTGCCGGCCAGTAAGGCGCTGAACAGGTAAATTCCTTCTGTAACCTGTTCCAGGCGGCTGCCGTAGCGGCTGCCGCCCTGCGGCTTCAGGATCAGCTCCTGCGGTTCTTGATTCTCCTTCATTACCGTCACCCGGATAGACTCTCCCTCGCCCAGCGGCTCTTTGGTCAGGGCGGAAATATCTGCTCCTCCGCCGGAGAGCCGGACATCCAGCGCCAGATCGCCGCTTGCCGTCTGCGGCGCCGCCCAGCTCAGGGTATCTTCCCAGAATCCTGCAAAATCAGGGTGCTGGAGAAAATCGCCGCTCCAAAGTCCAAAACTGTCGCTGGTGAAGGCCACCGCGCGGCCAAGCCCGTATTGCCAGCGTGACAGAAGGGGGTGATCCCGGTGGGTGGACAGCAGCACCTCCGCCAGGGGTTTGGGGGTCGCGGCCACATAACCGGCAAACAGAGGCTTATAGGAGGCAAAGGATCTAAAGGAGCTGTCAACCACCACCGGCCTGAAATCTTCTTCTACCAGGTAATCTCCCCCGGCAAGAACGGTCTCCTGCAGAAATATTCCCGGCAGATCGGCGCTCTGGGGCACATAGTAGTAGCGGCCGTCCAGATTGTCGGCCAGCCGTTTCATGAAAGACTGATCGGCGTCGCTCCCCAGGGCGATGGTGGAAAGAGAAATGCCCTGCCGGATCATTTTGTCCATAAGTGAAGTGTAGCTGTAGGTGCTTCCTTCCTGACCGTCGCTGAGCAAAATGATGTGCCGGGATCTGTCGCTTTCCGCCAGCAGATTGACCGCCTTCTCCAGAGCCGGGTAGATGATGGTGCCTCCTCCGGAGGCGATGCCGGCAATCGACTCCTCCACCTTCTCCTTATCGGTGAGCACGGTGGGCGGCAGGTGAACCTGGTACTGATCGTTGAAGGTAATTATGGCCAGCCGGTCCCGCTCTTTCAGCACCTCCAGGGAGGCCATGGCCGCATTTTTGGCCATGTTGAGCTTGTCTCCGGCCATGCTGCCGGAACGGTCGATGACCAGCACCAGATCCAGGCCGGGCATTTCCTGCTGTTCCTCCACCTCCATGTTCACCGGCAGAAGATTTTCCAGCGGGGTGCCCTGGTAAAGGCCGAGCCCGAATGAGTTTTTCCCGCCCACCGCCACCAGCCCGCCGCCCAGGGTATTCACGAAGGTTTCCAGGTTTTGCAGTTGTTGTTCCGCCAGCCGGTAAGCAGGCACATCGATCAGGTAGATTGCCCGGTAGTCGGCCAGACCGGCCAGGGTGTCCGGCAGTTGTCCGGCGGAGATCAGTTCGGTCTTGGCGCCGCCGGCAACCAGGCTGTGGTATATGGCGGCCCCTTTGCCGGCCGCTCCCTCCACGATCAGCACCCGAGGCGGTGCCTCCACAAAAGTCAGACCCTGGATCTGATTGTTTTGCAGCAAGGTATCCTGACGGGGTTCAATTGTGGCCTGCGCCCGCTGGAACCCCTCCCCGTTTACGGTAACGGGGATTGAAAAAATTTGGCGGCCGGGGGCCAGGGATACGGGCCCCTGGTAAATCAGGGAGCCCCCCCAGAACAAAGAAAGATCGGCCTCGGTACTGATCGTGGATTGCAACGCAATCTCCACCAGGATCCGCTGTCCGGGGTAGCAATACCCGGGAAGAGACAGATCTGCTATTGCCACCTCTTCCCCGGGGTCCACCTCCAGCGGCAGGACATCCACCGGGATGTTCTGGGCGGCCAGTATGCGGGCAAAGTTCAGGCTGTCTCCGCCTGTTTCCAGCCCATCGGAGATAAGAACAATCCGCCGGTTTGAATCAGCCGGAAACAGGCTGTAAGCGGCTTTCAGGGCGGCTTCCATATCGGTAAAATCGGGATCCACATCAGTGGTCGAGCCCGTTTCCGCCAGGCGTTCCATGGTGAACGGTTTAAGCAGGCGGGCTTGCCGGGCAAAACCCAGCACCGCACCCTGATCCTCGGGTTTGGCTGTGGCCAGGCTTTCGTTTATCCAACCGGAAAAATCGGGGCTGTTTTCGGTACTGCGGGATTTATCCAGCAGGTAGATCACGCTCTGCCCGGTGAAGCTTTTCACCAGATTGGGCTGAGCCAGGGCCAAAATCAGCAGAATAAAAAACAGGCTCCGGCAGGCCAGCACCAAGAGGCGGGCTTCTTTAAGGTAACGGTTGCGGCCGCTGTGCCGGGCCAGAAGAAGGGCCGCCGGGAGCAGCAGGATCAACATCCAGGGGTTCAAAAATTCAATAGCCACGGTTATCCACCCACCATTCCAGCCCCGTAAGCAGAAGGGTTATTAACAGCAGCGGCGTGTAGACCGGCAGCTTGGCGCTGCGTTCCGGGCGGCCCGATACCGGCTGTCCGTTGACATTGATCGATTCCCGGAACCCCAGATTTTCAACGGAAACCGGGGGGTTTACAGCCGCGGTCCGGGTGATCTTGCCGCCGGTTCCGTCAATGGCGCTCATGGTATAGATACCGGTTTCCAGCAGCACCGGGCCGTGATAGGGGAAAGGGGCCCCGGCGGTAATAACGGCTCCCCCGGGAAAAGTAAGCGTCAGTTTGTCTGTTTGATAAGGGGGTTCGATGATCAACGGCTGGCCGAAGGTGAACCGGCCCGGCTCCGGATCAAACCCGGTAAAATAATCCATGATATTTCGAATCAAAATGGGGAATGCGGGGCGCAGGGGAAGATCGCCGGCCTGCACCGCAAATCCGAAAACAACCAGCGGCTGTCCCTGCCGGGTATATTCCGCGCCCAGGGTTCCTTTATCGGAGACCAGCAGCGGCTGTCCTCCGGACAGCAGTTTGCTAAAGCTGATCCGGACCTCGGACAGGTCCACATGGGCCAGCAGGCGGTGGGCGGAAGGGAGCAGGCTGCCTGCCGCCGACGGGGGAGCGCTTTTCAGGTGCCGGTTGGGATGCGGAGGGTCAAAGGCCAGCACCGGGGCCGGCGGCAGATCCTCCGGCAGGAAACCGTCAAATACAAACAGATCGTACTCTTTTGCCGACGAGGGAAGATAATGTTCCGGTTTGACCCTGGTTACGGAAAGGGAGGGCTGGAGCATCAGCGCCCGTTCCAGGAACAGGTTGCCGGCCGTAACCAGCAGCAACCGGCTGTTTTCCTGTTGCCTGCTCATCGCGTAATGGACGTTGTCCATCAGGAGTTGGTCGGTGGCGCTGGAGATTTCCCCCCGGTACCAGGGGGAGGGCTCGAGTTCCCGCCAGACCAGCATCTTGTTTTCCCCGGGGTCGAGATCCAGCTCTCGCTGCCCCGTGGCCTGGTTCAGGCTGTTTTTTACCAGCACCCGGCCCCGGGCGGGAACGGTTCCGTTGTTGCAAACAATCAGGTAAAGCCGGTTCTGGTCCGATACCATGCTTTCGATCAGCAGGTTTTCCACCCGATCATGGCCCAGGGGGAGATAGGTCACCGGAAAACTTACCTTCAGCCCGGAATCGTCAAACAGGCCATCGCTGATAATGAGCAGCGTCGGGTTTTCCTGGGAGCGGGCTATATTCTCAGCCATTACCAGGGCATCGCTAATATTTGCTCTTGCTCCCGTAATGGACAGGCAGTCCATTGATTTAAGCAGCGTTTGGCTGTCGGCGGAGATCCCGCTGATCAGGTAAGCCTGTTCGGCCATGCCGATTATGGCCACCTGTTCCCGCAGGCCTCGGGAACTGATCAGATCGCGGATCTGCTGCCGGGCCCGCTCCAGGCGGGTGGTGTGTTCTTCGGAATCTTGAACCGCCATGGAGATGGAGGTGTCCACAATGATAATGGTGGTCCCGGAGTTTTGCGCCGCTCCCGCCCAATTGATCGCCGGTTGGGCCAGGGCCAGAGCGAGCAGCAAGGCGGCGGCAAGCTGTAAAAAGAGCAGCAGGTTTTTGCGCAGCCGGCTCAAATTTATTGCCGGGGAAATAATCTGCTCCAGCCTTTCCCAGAGCATGGTGCTGGAGACCGGCTCCAGGCGGCTCTTCCGCTTCAGCATGTACAATATAAGAATAAATGGAACACTCAGGGCTGCCAGTAGCCCCCAGGGAAGCAAAAACGACATTTAGCCCATCCTCATCTATATTTTTCGGATCCCCCGGCCCCATAAAGTCCCCAGGTCCAAGTCCCCTTTTTTCTAGAAGCCCCTCCGCAAGTCCCCCTTTCTTAAAGGGGGATTTAGGGGGATTTCAACCCTCCAGCTAGATTCAACCAAGGAAGATTTCAAACCAACTAGTCAGATTTCAAACTCCGGAAAATAGTTTCCAGCACACCTTCCAGATTTTCAAAAACCTCCCGATCCGAGAACCTCAACACAGTCAAACCGCGGTTCTTTAAAAAATTATCCCTGACCCGGTCCTTTTCCTTTCCTTTGTCAGTATAATGTTGACCTCCGTCGATTTCAATTACAATCCTATCCCGGGGGCAGTAAAAGTCTACGATATAATTTCCAAAGATACGCTGCCGGAAAAATTGGCGCCCCTCTAACTGCTTCCGGCGAATTTTGGACCAGATCAATTGCTCGGCGTCAGTCATGTTGGTACGGAGTTGTCTGGAAAAAATTTTGAGCCGGCCATCATAATGTAAGCGAGATATTTAAATCCCCCCCGGCCCCCCTTTTCCAAAGGGGGGGGTAAGTTAATCTCCCTTTTCCAAAGGGTGGTTAAGTTGGTCTCCCTCTTCCAATAGGGGCTTTAGAAAAAGGCTGCTGTTCTATTTTCGAGAGAGACCAGGAAAATCTCCTTTTTTCAGTAAAGGTTCCAAGGTCCTCCTGAGAAGCCCCTCCGCAAGTCCCCCTTTCCTAAAGGGGGATTTAGGGGGATTTCAACCCTCCAGCTAGATTCAACCCAGGTAGACTCCAAATCTACTAGTCAGATTTCAACCGCCTAAGAACATCCTCCATCCCAACGAAAAATCCCCGGTAAAAATCCCCCCCGGCCCCCCTTTTTCAAAGGGGGGAGTA
>CAZPFS010000006.1:11698-35227 GCA_964585925.1 uncultured Syntrophomonadaceae bacterium
CGAAAAATCCCCGGTAAAAATCCCCCCCGGCCCCCCTTTTTCAAAGGGGGGAGTAAGGGGGCCCCCCTTTGAAAAAGGGGGAAGCTAGGGGGCAGTCCTTACTCTAATTCTGACGGCAAGTCCCTTCAGTCTCCAGGTCCAAGTCCCCCTTTCCTAAAGGGGGATTTAGGGGGATTTCAACCCTCCAGCTAGATTCAACCAAGGAAGATTTCAAACCAACTAGTCAGATTTCAAACTCCGGAAGATAGTTTCCAGCACACCTTCCAGATTTTCAAAAACCTCCCGGTCCGAAAACCTCAACACGGTCAAACCAAGGTTCTTTAAAAAATTATCCCTGACCCGGTCTTTTTCCTTCCCTTCGTCAGTATAATGTTGACCTCCGTCAATTTCGATTACGATCTTATCCCGAGGGCAGTAAAAGTCTACGATATAATTTCCAAAGATACGCTGACGGAAAAACTGGCGCCCCTCTAACTGCTTCCGGCGAATTTTGGACCATACCAACTGCTCGGTATCGGTCATGTTGGTACGTAGCCGTCTGGCAAAGTGTTTGAGCTTGCCATCATAATGTAAGCGAGATATTTAAATCCCCCCCGGCCCCCCTTTTCCAAAGGGGGGGGTAAGTTAATCTCCCTTTTCCAAAGGGTGGTTAAGTTGGTCTCCCTCTTCCAATAGGGGCTTTAGAAAAAGGCTGCTGTTCTATTTTCGAGAGAGACCAGGAAAATCTCCTTTTTTCAGTAAAGGTTCCAAGGTCCTCCTGAGAAGCCCCTCCGCAAGTCCCCCTTTCCTAAAGGGGGATTTAGGGGGATTTCAACCCTCCAGCTAGATTCAACCCAGGTAGACTCCAAATCTACTAGTCAGATTTCAACCGCCTAAGAACATCCTCCATCCCAACGAAAAATCCCCGGTAAAAATCCCCCCCGGCCCCCCTTTTTCAAAGGGGGGAGTAGGGGGGGCCCCCTTTTACAAAGGGGGGGCCAAAGGCGAGCCCAGCCGTTAATACATATTTTTAAACAGGCGGGGGGCGGAGGCAAGCAAAAAGTCCACCGGATCCTGCCCGGTGTGGTAGAACAGATAATTGATATCCCGGCGGCGGCAGAACTCTAAAATTTCCTGCCGGTGCTGCTGCACCGCCTCCCGGTAACGCTGCCTTATGTGCGGATCCACAGTAACCTCTTTCCGGCGGTCTGTTTCCACGTCCTGCAGGGACACCGGCCCGGCGTAACCCGGGTCCAGCTCATCGGGGCTGGCCAGATGGATCAGCAGGAGTTCCTGCCGGGCTGCCAGCAGCTTTTCCAAACCGGCCTGATAGCCGCCGGGGGAGAGAAAATCGGAGATCAGCACGCTCATCTGCCGGGGCTTCAGCACCTTCTGGAAGGAGGTCAGCAGCAGGTTCAAATCGCCTTCCCGGGTGAAATCCTGGCGCTGCAGGAACCGGCTCAAGCGGGGGAAGGCTCCCTTGCCGTAAAGGGGAGGGAGGTAGGTCTGCACATCCCTGGAACCAACCCCAACCGCCACCCGGTCGTAGGATTGCAGGCTAATGTAGCTCAGGGCCAGCGTCAACTGGAGGGCCCGCCACCCCTTGTGAGGATCTCCCCAGTCCATGGAACCGCTGCCGTCGATCAGAAAATTGACGGTGGCGTCCACCTCGCCCCGATTGAGTCTGGTGTAAAGGCGATTGGATCTGCCGTAGAGCAGCCAGTCAATCCGGCGGAGGTCGTCTCCCGGCAGGTAGGGGCGGTAATCGGCAAATTCCAGGGAGGAGCCATATTTGTTGGTCAGCCGCTGTCCGCTGTAAAATCCGGCCAGTCCCCCCTTGAAGGAGATGATCAGCCGGTCCAGGCGGTGAAGATCAAGGGCCAGGGGCTGTTCCATATCAGCCTCTTTCCACGGTCTGTAAAATTTCGCGTACTATTTCATCGGTGCTGATCTCTTCGCCCAGGGCTTCAAAGTTGAGGATCAGCCGGTGGCGCAGGGCGGGCAGGGCCACTTTTTCCAGATCGCTGAAACTGACGTTGAACCGCCCATCCAGCAGAGCCACCACCTTGGCCGCCAGAATGATGCTCTGCACCCCCCGGGGGCTGGCTCCAACCTTTACATAGCGGTTAACTTTCTCAACGGCGAGAGGGTTTCCGGGATGGGTGGCCAGCAAAATTTTCAAGGCGTACTCCAGAACCTTTTCGGCGATCGGCACCTGCCGGGCCAGGCGGTTGAACTCAATAATTTCCGGACCGCTCATCCTTCCCCGGGGTGCGTCCTGTTCCTCGCCGGTGGTTTTAATCACGATTTCCTTCAATTCTTCCAGCGAGGGGTAGTTGATCATTATTTTAAACAGGAAACGGTCCAACTGGGCTTCCGGAAGGGGGTAGGTGCCTTCCATTTCCAGCGGGTTCTGGGTGGCGATGACGAAAAAGGGCAGGGCCAGCGGCCAGGTTTGGCCGAACACGGTTACCCTTTTTTCCTGCATGCACTCCAGCAGGGCGCTCTGGGTTTTGGGGGTGGCCCGGTTTATTTCGTCGGCCAGCACCAGGTTGGCAAATACCGGTCCCGGTTTGAACTCAAATCCCTGATCGCTGCCGGGGGTGATCAGGTTGGTGCCCGTAATATCGGCCGGCATCAGGTCGGGGGTAAACTGAATCCGGTTGTAAGAGATATTGAACACCTGGCTGAGGGTGGTTACCAGGAGTGTTTTCCCCAGTCCCGGAACTCCTTCCAGCAGCACGTGCCCTCCGGCCAGCATCGCCGCCAGGCAGAGGTCGATCACCTCCTGCTGCCCCACGATCACCCGGGCGATCTCCTGCCTCACTGTTTCCACTTTTTTTACCAGTTGGTGTTTATCATCCACGGTTAAACTCCCCTTTGATTAGCAAAAAGTATCGGTTCCATTCTGAACCGCCTGGGGCATTATGGCCCGGGCGGGGTGATTGCCTGGAAATAAGCTCGCAGATAGTTTTCCAGCGGCGGCGGCACCTGGCCGCGGGTGATGGAGCTGATTCCCTGATGATAATAACTGTCGTAGTAATGGGACAGATCCTCCGGCACCATGGCGGGATTGTACTTAAGCAGCTCCTGCCAGGTGTAGGAGCTATCCTCGCCGGCGCCGCCAAGCTCAACCTGCCGGTCTCCGGGAATAAAGTAAAACTGCTGCTCAAATAGTGAGCCGCCGCCGGTACCGGCGCCGGGCCCCTGTCCGCCGCCGCTGCCGTTTCCGGAACTTCCGTTCGATCCGCCGCCCTGTTGCCCGGTTCCTTCACCGGAGGCGCCGCTGCCGGTTTCCCCGGAATTACCGGCGCTGTCCGAACCGCCCTGACCCTGCTTCCCTCCAGATCCTTCACCCTCCTGATCGCCGGCGCCGCTGCTGTTGCCCTGATGTTCTCCTGAACCCTCGCCCGCCGATCCCGGGGCGCCCTTTCCGGAGCCGGCAGCGGAGGCCAGTTTGTTTATTCCCGATTGGACTGCCGCCTGCGCGGAGGAGGGGTCAAGCTGTTCCAGCAGCGCCAGCAGATCCCCGACTTCTTCGGGGGAGATATCTGTGCCATCGGCTTCCGTTTTTTCGATCCGGGAGAGTTCCTCCCGGAGTTCCTGAGCTTCGGCAGAGCTCAGTTGAAACAGACTGTTTTGCAGGTCCTTCAGGCTGTCCAGCAGCTGTTGGTTGAACCGGGGATCTTCCTGAAGGGCGGAGGCAATTTCGGCTGCGCTGTCGGAAGCCATAAGCTCTTCCGGGATTTGGAGGGCCTGCCCGGCTTCATCCAGTTTTTCCGCATATTCGGCCAGCAGTTCCCGGGTCTCCTGCAGGGAGAGGGCCACTTCATCCAGGTCCCGGCTCTCGTTCAGATGCTGTTTCAGCAGGGCCAGCTCCGAGGTCAATTCATCCAGAAGCGGTATTTCCGACAGCAACTCCTCAAGTTCCGCCAGCGCCTGTTCCGCTTCCAGTTGAGCGGTTTGCAGTTCTTTTCCTTGGGAGATCCGACTGGACAGGGCGGGAGAAATATAAAATATGGCGGCACAGATCACAAGGGCCGCCAGCAGCGCCGGCAGCCAGCGTCTGAACAGCCGGCGGTCAATTTTTACCGCCGGAGGGTTGGCCGCCAGGTAGCGGCCCGTTTCCTGAAAAATCAGGGTTTGCATCTCCGGGCCCGCCTTTGGGATCGGCGACGGCAGTTCCAGCTCAAACAGGGTCTGGAATCTCTCCTTGCTGTCGAGCCGTTCATCCAGCCAGCGGGCAAATTGCAGATTGCCGGGGCGGTGAAGATAATTATAAACGGCAAGGGCGGCCGCCGCCGCCAGGTTGAGGATTGCCCACAGCCCCCGGGGAAAGGGAAGGGCCGCTTGGGCCAGCCTGATCAGCGCGTTTAATCCGAGCAATAACAGGGCCAGTTTAACCAGAAAAAGTAAAATATACTGGCCAAAATACAGCCGCCTCAGGGGAATCAGGGTTTTCAGTTCGCGGCGATATTCCACAATTTTACCTCCTGTGCCGGGGGGGGCCGGGGACGGGGATGCGGGCACATTTTCCCGTTATTTTCCGGGGATGTTTCCATCTACTTGGTACCTGCCCTGTCCCCGGATACCGGCTTCTCTAAATTTTAGCCGACGACCCGCGGGCCGGTTTTAGCTCCGGGCGCCGTCTTTTTCTTTCCACCCGCAGGGGATTCACCAGGCGGGACGCCCCCCAGAGGGCGGCCACCGCAAGTAAAACATGCACCAGCAGGCTGACATGCCAGAATCTGAGCCAGCCCAGGGCTCCGGTCAATGGGTAAGGCGTATTCGTGGACATGCCGATCAACTGGCGTATGATTTCCTGCGCCGGCTCCGGAAACAGCCATTCCAGCAGGGCCAGCGGATTGACCAGCAGCAGGTAATACAGGGGGAGCCCGAAACCGCCCCGCATACTGATGATGGAGGCGTAAAGGGCGTTGATCAGCAAGGTACCCCCGGTGAGGAGCAGGGACAGCGCGTACCCGGCCAATACGGCGATGGACGATCTTTGAAACAGTGAGGACAGAAACAGGTAATAACTGCCGTAATTGAAAGCGGAAATAACCATGATCGCGGTGAGTATGGCCAGCTCGGCGGGGGACACCCCTCCCAACAGGAACACCACACTGTACAGGGGCAGAGAAGCGATTATCAGCAGCAGCATCGTACTCAAGGAGGCGGTCAGCTTGCCCAGTACGATATTCATGGGGGTCAACTGGGTGCACACCAGCAGATCAAAGGTCTGACTTTCCTTCTCCATGGTGATCACATTGGCCGTGAGGCCCGGAAGCAGGAAGTAGAGCAGGCCGCACTGCAGGAAGGTAAGGGCGTAGAACATGCTCTGTCCCACGGAGGAGGGATCCTGGTAGCCGTATCTCAGATTGTTGATAAAGCTGGCAAAGAAAGATATGCAGAATCCCCCCAGCGCCAGCAGGTAAATGGAGACCACGGCAAAGGAGCGCCAGGTGCGCATCCGCAATCTGAGTTCTTTAGCCAACAGGGGGTTTATTCTCATCGGAGGCCTCCTCGGTAATTTTCATAAACAGCTCCTCCAGGTTGTTGCCGGCGGGGTTGAAATAAAATACCTGGAAACGGGCCGAAAGCGACTGGAGCAATTTGGCCTGGGTTTTCCGGTCGCCGCTGGACAGCACCTCCAGGTTTCCCCTGTGGTTCAGGGAAGCGCTTTTTACATCCTGCTGTTCGAGCAGCCACAGCCGGACCTGTTCAATTTCCCCCAGGGCGCCGATCTCGATCATCGTATCGCCCTCAATCAGGGCCAGCACCTCGGAAATCGGGCCGCAGATGGGCAGCTTGCCGTGACTGATGATGCCGATATGGGTGCATATCTGGGCCAGTTCCGACAGGATATGAGAGCTGATGATAATGGTTTTGCCCATCTGCTGCAGTTCCAGCAGAATTTGCCGCAGCTCTATCCGCGCCCGGGGATCCAAACCGGAAGCCGGTTCATCGAGGATCAATATTTCCGGCTCATGAATCAGCGCCCGGGCCAAGCAAAGCCTCTGCTTCATTCCCCGGGAGAGGTGGTTTACAAAATTGTTTGCCTGATCGCTCAAGCCCACCAATTTCAGAAGGGCCGGTATGGATTGGCGCACCTCCCCGATCAGAACGCCGCCGGCTTCGCCGTAAAACTCCAGATATTCGCTGACCCGCAGGTCATCGTAGACTCCAAAAAAATCGGGCATGTAGCCGATCAGCTTTCTGGTGCGGCGGGTATCGGCGAATATGGACTGGCCGTCGATCTTCACCTCGCCGGAGGTTTTGGCCAGCAAAGTGGCCAGGATCCGCAAGGTGGTGGTTTTCCCGGCGCCGTTGGGGCCCACAAAACCGAAGATGCTCCCATTGTCAACGGTAAAATTTATTTCATTCACGGCGGCAAACTCGCCGAACCGTTTGGTCAAATTGTTCACAGTGATCATTTCAGCCCGCCTCCCTGAACACTCAGGATCCGGTCAATCCAAAACCATACCTCACCGTCATAGTCGATCCTGATCAGCAGCCGGTCACCGGCAATAAATTGTTCCGGATCGGGCAGTATGAATTCGCCGTTAAAGGTGTCGCCAACCCTGAGTTCCCCTACTTTTTGCCATTCCTGCCGCCCGTTGTGGAAGGCCTGCACCTCCAGGTACCCCTTGCCCTCGGCCTGGGAGAAATTCAGTTTGTAGCTGCCCTTTCCGTAATCAATGCCGGGGGGAAAGTCATATTCCAGATCAAGCCAACCCTGGCCATAGAAATGGCGCTGATAACCGTAACCGTCCTTATAGCCTCCCGTGTCCAGATATTGATCGCCGTCGCTGAAGCCCGCCGGCCGGGGCACGAGCCACCCTTCGGGCAGGTCAAACTCGGAGGCCAGCTTGAGCTCCGGAAGCTCACAGTTTGCCTGGAATATATTGAGGGGAACAATTTTGATGTTTTCCCCCAACCGGAAAGGCTGAAGGGTATCATTGAACCCGATCCAGAGCAGCCTTCCGGGAAACAGTTCTTCCAGACTGTAGCCGGGGTAGGGCATGCCTCCCCGACGGTTGCCGCCCTGGTAATGTTCCAGAATATGGGAAATATCAAAATGATCGGCCCGTCCTGAGGAAACGGTCTTGCTCTGTCCGGCGGCCAGAGGGCCGGTTTTAAACCATTCGTCGCCCAGGCGGGCGTAACTGTCGAACATGTCTACTCCGCTGTTATTGGTTACGGTGATCGTCCCCCCGGATCGGTCCGCGGCGGCGCTCAGCTCAATCGGACCATCAAGAACGGTCATATCGCGGGCATAAAAGCGCTGCAGGGACCAGAGAGGGGGATTTGACAAATCAATTTCGGTTTCCCCGGCGACGCTGCCCGGAGCCAGCGTCACCCCTTTGTTGCCGGCCAGCGCCGGAAAAGCGGTGCCCAGGGAAAGGCTCCCCCGCCGGGGAATGAACAGGCCGCTGTAGCTCTCCAGGGAAGCCTGGTCGCCCTGATAAATATCGTAAATGTTTATCTGGTAATGGGTCAGTTCAGATTGCCGGCCGCTGCTGCCGGCGGCATAGATTGCGCCGGTAAAGACGATGGCCAGCGCCGGAATGGTAAACCAGGCATATTCCCATTTCTGCCGGCGCTTCAATATAAAAAAGCTGATTGGGCCGGCCAGCAATATGTAGAACAGAAGGCCGGTGAACAGTTTAAGCGGAGAAAGGAAAAGCGGGTCGGCGTTGCCCAGGGCCAGGCTGGAGAGGAACTGGGAAAATCCAAAGAGCTCATGGCGCTCGCTGGTCCTGACCAGATATTTCGTGTTCAAGCCGAAGATGTAGTTCCAGATATTTTCAAAATTCAAGGTATTATTGAAGGGGGGATCTTCCAGGTTCAAGGTGGAATAAATTACCCGCCCCTTTCCGTAGTCGCCGGCGATCAAAAGAGGCCCCTGCGCCGCCTCCAGCATGATCTCTCCCCGCGGGGAGACCACCTCGCCCGCCGTGAGCAGTAAACGGCCGCCGGCCGCGTCTGCCAGTTTAATCCGGTCCGTCAACAGGGTGAGAGTATCCGCCTCCACTGTCCCGGAGGGGGTAAACGGCAGCAGTGAGGACGGCAAGGCCGCCTTGTTTTTTGTCCAGCCTCGGCCCCCGCCCACCACCAGCAGCCCCCCGCCGCTGACCCAGCGGGCCAGGTTTTCCTGCTGCGGTGCGGTTAGCTGCAGGGTTTCGGTATCGCTGACAATGATCAGGGCAAAATTATCCATGTTCAGATAATGGTCAAAATGATGGCTTTTTAAGGGGATTACCTTGGAACTCGATCCCGATGTTTTTGTGGCCAGGTTCGTCAGCCGGATGAATCGATCCGGTTCGGACGAGAGAACGCCCACCAAGAAATTCATATCGGTGGTGTCATTGAAATTCAAGGAGGAAGACTTTACGGTCCGTTGCTGCTTGTCTTTCAGGTGTATTTTCAGCCCATTATCGTAATCCTGAAAAAAGGAATGAGCCACGTTGCGGGGGGGGAGGTAAAAAAAAGCGGTTACCGTTGCCCCCTCGGCCACAAAAATATCTTTCACATAGCGGCTTCCCGATTCCACTTCTATCGTTCCCTGCCAGTCCGGCCCGTTTGGGTTTTGCACCGTAACCGACAACTCGTTCCAGGTATGATAGTAGTAAAGGCGATCATAGTTCAGTTCGTACTTGAAACTTACCTCGGCGGCGCTGATTCGAGGGAAGAGAAACAGAGCGAATGTGGCCGCCAGCACAAAGGCGAGACATTTTTTCATATGTATGTCTTTATTTCCTTTCCGGACACCGGAGCGAACCCGGGGAAATTTCGCCGGTGAATATCGGTCCTGTTTAACTCTATCCACATTAAATTCAACATACCGCCCCAATTTCCTTCAGTGGAAATGCAAACGGCTCCGGAAGGCAACAATTGCCAAAAGCGGACGGACGATCCAGTCCGTCCGCAGCCGGGGGCCGGGCAAAGGCCCGATCGTGAATTACCGGGACCAGGAATGACTTTCTCCCGGGGCCAGCACCAGGCAGCGGGAGCCGGTCTGTGCCTCCACCTTCCGCTTAAACTCCTCCGGGTCGGCCTTGATCACCGGCCAGGTGTTGTAATGGCAGGGGATGACCAGGGGTGCTTTTAAAAATGATACCGCCTGCACCGCATCGTCAATTCCCATGGTAAAATTATCGCCGATGGGCAGCAGGGCCAGGTCAAGGGGAGTGAGTTCGCCGATAAGTTTCATGTCCCCGAACAGGCCGGTATCCCCCGAAAAATAGATCAACTGGCCGTAATAGTTGACCACGAACCCGCAGGCGTGCCCTCCGGCGATCCCCGAGCCGTGGAAGGCGGGGGTAAGCTTGACATAGCCGAAGGGGAAAGCGTGCTTGCCGCCGATATGCATGGCCTGGGATAAAATACCTTTGGATTCGGCTTCCCCGGCGATCTCGGCGGAGGAGATAACGGTGGCCTTGTTTCTTTTGGCGATTGAGTAGGCGTCGCCCAGATGATCCGCATGGGCGTGGGAGACCAAAATATAATCTGCGGCGATTTTATCCGGCGATGCCGCCGCCAGGGAGTTGCCGGTCAAAAAAGGATCGAACAGCAGGGCCGGCTGATCTTCCCCCTGCAGAAGAAAACAGGCATGGCCCAGGAAAGTGATCCGGGTCATAGCAAAAACCTCCTTGTTGAGTTTTTGGGCTCCAAGTTCCATCAAGGGTGATTATTTACATACCTCTTATCTGTAACATACCAGAGTCGCCGCGGCCAATCAAGTGTTCCCCGATCAGCTTTCCCTGTGTATCCAGGCCCCTTGGGGCCGAAATATGCCGGCGCTGTTTCCAAAATCTTAAATTAATAATAACCCCAATTATGAAAAATGCTTGAGCGGAGCGAAAGGTTAAGATATAATAATTGGGGAAGGACAATTCTTTCCCCTATTTAAATAACAGATAAAATACATACAACTTTTGATCTGCAGTTGGCTAAAGCCGGTTGGCCATGCCCTGCAGGCGGCAGGGTTTGCCTGGAAACGGGCAGGCCTCCCGGTGTGGAAAAAAGGTTGTCCCAGGATAGGGCCGTATTTCCATACCGGGATACGGCTTTTTTGTATTACCGGCGAGGAGGTGATCGGAAGGTAGTTAAGGTCCAAGCGGGTGACCAGGTTGCGGGTGGATAGTAAGAAGTGCGGTCAACTTAGGGGTAGCTTTCGGATGGACAAACATAGTTAGAGAATATTGTGGACAAAGGAGAGGAAAAAATGTTTAATCAAACCAATTTAAAGAAATTCGGGTTATGTCTGGCCCTTTTGCTGGCGCTGGGTTTGCTGGTAGCGGGCTGCGCTCCTCAGGAGGAGCCCGGGGAGAATGGGGAGGCGGAGCCGGGTGATGAATTTATTACCCTTGCCACCACCACCAGTACTTATGATTCGGGGCTTCTCGACTATCTGAATCCCATCTTCACCGAGGAGACGGGGATCGAAGTGCGGGTAGTTTCCAAGGGAACCGGGCAGGCCATAGAGCTGGGCAAAAACGGGGACGCTGATGTTCTCCTGGTCCATGACCGGAAAGCGGAATTGGTCCTGGTGGAAGAGGGATATGTAATAAACCGGACCGATGTGATGTACAACGACTTTATTATTGTCGCTCCCGAAGACGATCCGGCGGGGATCGGTGAGCTGGACAGCGCAGTGGAAGCGCTGAAAGCCATTGCCGACAGCGGGGCCGCCTTTGTTTCCCGGGGCGACGACTCGGGCACCCACCGTCTGGAGCTTCGTCTGTGGGAACAGGCGGAGGTAGATCTGGAAGGCGACTGGTACCTGTCCATCGGGCAGGGCATGGGGGACACCCTGCGGATGGCCGATGAAAAGGAAGCCTATACCATCACCGATCGGGGAACCTATGTGTCGCTTAAAAATACATTGGATCTGGTAATCGTGTTTGAAGGTGATCCGGCGCTGTTCAACCAGTACGGGGTAATGGCGGTCAACCCCGAGTTGCACGAACATATCAAATTCGAAAGCGCCATGAAATACGTAGATTTCCTGACCTCCGCCCGGGGGCAGGAGCTGGTCAGCGGCTTCAAGAAAGAAGGAGAAACCCTGTTCTTCCCGGGGCAGGGAGTGGAAGACTAGTCAAGGTTTTTTAGCGGGTAAGGAGGGACAAGATGTTCAGGTTCACGGGGTTGTTTGAAGGCATGGCCGAAGCATTTAAACTGATCGCCGGATTTGATCCCTACCTGATGAAAATCGTGCTGCTCTCCCTTCAGGTTTCGGGGGCGGCGATCGCCGTCAGCACCCTGATCGGAGTCCCCCTGGGCGCTTTTTTGGGACTTAAACCCGAAAGAAAAACCAGGCTGATCAGCAAGATCCTCTACACCTTCATGGGAATGCCCCCGGTGGTGGCCGGCCTGGGCTGGTATGTCATTTTGTCCCGCGCTGGCCCCCTGGGGGTGTTGGGGATGCTGTTCACGCCCACGGCGATGGTGCTGGCCCAGGTTTCCCTGTCCTTACCCATTATTGCCGGATTGTCGATGGTCGGTATAAGAAGCGGCGGCAAGGAGATCGAAGAAACGGCCCGGACTCTTGGCGCCGGGCCTCTTCTTACCGCATGGACGGTGATCCGGGAATCGCGCACCGCGATCATGGGGGCGGTGGTTTCCGGATTCGGCCGGGTGGTGGCGGAAGTGGGGGCGGTGATGATGATCGGGGGAAACATTGAGCATCATACCCGGGTAATGACCACCGCCATTGTTCTGGAATCAAGCAAGGGAAATATCGGCCTGGCCATGGGGCTGGGAATTATTTTGCTGGCCATTTTTTTTGTGATCAACACCTTGCTCTACAATTTCCAGAAGGGAGCGGGAGGAAATTTTTAAACCGAGCTTTCTGGTAGAGGTAGAGGACCTGCACAAGAGCTACTCCAAACCGGTGGTTTCCATTGATCGCCTTTCCCTGGAACCGGGCGGGATCTACGGCATTATCGGCCCCAGCGGGGCCGGCAAAAGTACTTTCCTGAGGATTTTGAATCTGCTCACCCCGCCCGACCGGGGGCTGATCCGCTTTGACGGGCAGACCATCTATCCCCAGAACGGAAAGGCCCGGCTCGATCTGTGCCGCCAAATGACCCTGATGTTTCAGAAACCGGTGCTTTACAAAACCAGCGTGTGGGAAAATATCGCCTACGGGCTGAAGGTGCGGGGCGCCGGCAGGCCGGAGATAACCCGCCGGGTGGGGGCGATTCTAAAAAAGACCGGCCTGGAGGAGCTGGGGCACCGCTATGCGGGCACCCTTTCCGGGGGAGAGGCCCAGCGGGTAGCCCTGGCCCGGGCGGTGGTGTTTGAGCCCAGGCTGCTGCTGCTGGACGAGCCCACCGCCAATCTGGATCCGGCCAATGTGGAACTGATGGAGAGGCTCATTTTGGATCTGAACCGCTCCATGGGCATCACCATTATCGTGGTCACCCATAATATCTTTCAGGCCCGCCGCATTGCCGGGGAGGTGCTTTTCCTCTTCGAGGGCTGCATCGTGGAGCAGGGCTCCGCGGAACAGATCTTCACCGCACCCGCCGACGAGCGCACCAGGGCGTTTATCGAAGGCAAAATGATCTGCTGACCTACAAGGGTTCAGATATTTGCTTTGCAATTTCCGCAAAATCAACCGGTATGGGAAGATCAATCTGATCATAGCTTTTGCTTTTTAGGCGCTGTTTAAAATCAAGTATTGTAATGCTGGAATATTCCCCGGTTTCAAGATCCTGCATAATATAGATGTCATCGATTTCTTTCACACAAAATGAAGGACGCCGGGGTTCTAAAAAAATATATAATATATCGTTGTCGTGGTCGTAATGAAAGTTAGCTTTTTTAGAACTTGACATATTTAACTCCCCCGGTGCGAAGATCATCTGAATAGTTATTCCATAATTTCCACTAATTATAGTAAATACCTTCTTATAGAGCCTTTACTAGAAAATATCTGAAACCTAATATCCTCCCCTCCCCCTTGAGGGAGAAGGGGCATATATTTAAGGTTATTAATAGGGGGTTTACCCCTCCCCCTTGAGGGAGGAGGGGCATATATTTGAGATTATTAATAGGGGGGGTTACCCCTCCCCTCACCCTGGAGGGGGGAGGGACAGGGTGGGGGTGGCCGGGAGCATGGGTTTATTCATAAATCCCTTTTTCTACGGGCAACAGGTTTTCCTTCTTCCCGAATGGTATAATTGATCCGGAGGTGATCCCGTGAACTTTTCCCAAAAAATAGGCGGCTCTACCCTGGAGCTGACCGTGGGCGACATCACCAAACAGGAAACAGGGGCCATCGTCAACGCGGCCAACAAACAGCTTGCCCCCGGAGGGGGCGTGGCCGGAGCGATCCACCGCGCCGCCGGGCCGGGCCTGTGGGAGGATTGCAAACAGTTGGGCGGCTGCGAGACGGGGGAGGCCAAAATTACCTACGGCCACAACCTGCCGGCAAAATATGTGATCCATACCGTGGGGCCGGTTTACCGGGGAACCCCCGAGGACCCGCTGCTTCTTGCAAACTGTTACCGCCGCAGCCTGCAGTTGGCCCTTGATCACGACGTAAATAGCATCTCCTTTCCGGCGATCAGCGCCGGAATTTTCGGCTATCCCATGGCCGAGGCGGCCCAGGTTTCCCTGCAGGCGGTCCTGGATTTCCTCCGGGAAAATCCGAAGATGGAGCTGGTCAGGTTTGTGCTGTTCAAGCCCGCCGATTACGAGGTTTACCGTCAGGCCCTGACGGAGCTGATCCCTTGACAGCATCCAGGGGGGATGCTAATATTTAGGGGCTTGGAAACGAAAAAATGCGCCTGTAGCTCAGGGGGAGAGCGCCTGCCTGACACGCAGGAGGCCGGAGGTTCAAAACCTCCCGGGCGCACCATAGAATAATAACACTGGCGGCGGGGAAAAACCCCGCCGTTTTTCAGTTCCCCTCTTTCGGAAAAAGGCTATACCTGAAATTCCCCCCTTGGAAAAGGCTATATTGTAAGGTTTGGGCTTATCCCGATAAAATGGACACCTCTGCTGATCTGATTATACCAACCATTCATAGTGTCAATCAAACCGGGGTAAGACCAACTACCCCCCCTTTGAAAAAGGCTATACTCAAAATTCCCCCCTTCCGGAAAAAAAGGCTATACCCAAATCCCTCCTTTGGAAAAAGCTGTACTCAAATTTCCCCCCTTTGGAAAAGGCTATACTCAAGTTTCCCCCCTTTGGAAAAGGGGGGCCAGGGGGGATTTAATGATACGGGTTTTGAAATCCCCCTGAATCCCCCTTTAGGAAAGGGGGACTTTGGAACATATAGCAAGGGGGGGGCAGGGGGGATTTAAATTTAGGGAGTAGATTATCGGCGTTTGGAAAGAAAGCGGCCCCCGGGGAACCCGGGGGCCGCTGCATTGCGGTAACTGTTGCCGGTGAACCGACTATTTGATTTTGAAGGAGCTACTTAACCTTTTTAACCGTTACTTCGATTTCACCTTGAATGATAACACCATTAGCATCTGTTGCAGTAACACCGGCACCGGATTTTGTTACGACCTTTATGGTTTTGTTGGGATTCCAATTATCCGGTGGGGTAGTTGGAATAACGAACTTAACTTTGGTCGGATCCCCGGGTACCGCTTCACCCTCCACATTAAGTCCGACAATCTTGCTATCACAGAGGATCTGGTAATTAGCAAGTGAATAATGTGTAGGATCCATGTTTTCGTTGAAGGTAAGGGTCAGTGTTTTGTTATCAGCACTGTACTCGGCCGATTGAAGTTTGGGCGGAGTGTTGTCTTCAAAAGCATCTGCTACAATAAAAGATTGGGCTTGGATGGCGTACCCGACGGCGCTTTTGATGTTGGCCAAAAGGTCTAGGGCACCCGTTACCGGATGGTCCACTTGACCGAAGTTTACCGTACCTTCTACAGCGAGGTTGATAAGCACTTGCGTTTGCCCGGTATCGACGAAGGCGAGTTTGGCACTGGAAGGCAGGGCTTCCCCTCTGAGCAGGTAGTTGGCGCGCTCGACGGCGGAATCACCCATGCGCACGTTATAGGTTACCAAAAGCTTATTGGAGGTGGCTTCGTACAATACCACCGTCGATGCCTTTGGATTCAGGCCGGGGGCGCCAACATTGATCTTGTAATCGACATTGATGTTGCCGTTGGTTTTGCCGATAGTTAAGTTTTGGGTGAAGTCTGTGCCTGAATTGTTGCATTCTACCTCGGTGTAGGTCTTGCCGTCCCTTACCGTGTTGGCCGGAATGTTAATGACATATTCACCGGCGTCGAAGCTGGTACCTTTCGCTGTAAAGGTAATTGTGCTTATATTGTTGTCGGAATCATTGGAAAAACTATGATCGTAATCACTTGTTGTTGTCAACAATTTCTTGTTACAGGTTACATTTATATTGTCTAGGCTGCCTGAAAGGCTTGTTTGCTCGTTCAGATAGAGGGTGATTACATTGCTGTAAACATCCACGTCGTGGGTGGTAATGTAGGGATTGGTGGTGTCTTTACGAAGGGTAACCTGTTTGCTCAAAGATCTCTCCGCCACCGGGTAGCCCGCGACATCTTTCAGCTTCTTGAACTCAATTGTGATGGTTTCAGAGGTTATGGTGCCTGTAAACAGCTGAATTCCTCCAAAAACGTAAGGCACATCCAGAAAATATGTTTTGCCCGAGGAGTCTTCAGCAGATCTGGTGAACAGATCTTCGGTCGTAAGCGGAACGTCAACGGAGGAGGCGTCTTTGCCCTTTTTGTAAGTGACAGTTGCGTCGGTAAGATCACCGAGGGGGCGATCAAAAACCACTTTCACGGTGTCTTGGTCTACAGCGGAAACGGAGCTCAAAGACGGTCCGGCTTCGCTGGTGAGAGGCTTGACGGTGGTCATGTAGGATTTCATCACGTTATCAGCCAGGTCTTTAATGCCGGCAATCTGAATTTTATAGGCGCGGTCTTTAACCCAGTCGGAACCTGTGCTTGCGGTAAAGGATTTGCCATCCCAATTGCTTATTGTTGCCTTGTCGTCATTTATCCAGACCAGTGGCTCGGTATCTACCTTACAATACTCGCTCATGGTCACCAATAAGGTTTGTTTTCCAGAGATAGTGATTGACTCCACGGTCGGACAGATATGGTCTGTCGCCCGGAAAGCTTGCTTGTCAAAGGGATCATCGACGTAGCGGCCGCCGGTGGAGAAGACGTTTTCCGCCGTCAAAGTGTAGGTTGTATCTACTGCCAATGGGGTTGTGGAGTCTAGCGTTAACAGCACCGTTTTGCCGTCGGGTCGCAACTTGGCCTCAATAATAGTTTTACTAGGGTCTAACGTATAATTATCCGTTTTCTCCGCCGTGGTTTTGATTACGGGCCTGTTGAAGGTAGCAATTATTTCCCGGAAACTGACGCATTCGGCTTTCTCTAGTCCAAACACGGCATCTGGTATCCCCGTAGCCACCGCACCGGTGCTCCAGGTGACGCTGGAGCCGCTGACGGTGCCGCCGCTGTCCTTCACCGAGGACACGGCCAGGTAATAGGTGGTGTTGGTCTCCAGGGCCGAGGTCGGGCGGACGGTGATCACCCGTTTGGCGGAATCTATGGAGGCGGCGAAGCTGACGCTGGTTCCGGAGGAGCCGCCCTTGCGGAAGGTGATCAGGGAATCCACGTTGGAATCGGTGATGGTTCCCCCGCCGGTTAAGGTGATTGCCCGGGGGAAGGTGATCGTGGGTTGGATGGAAGTGGAGACGCTGGTCGCCCCCTGGGCGGGATTGAACACGGTCGTGCCGTGCACCAACGCCTTGGCCCGGTCTTCCACCGTATTGGAGACGGCTACGATCCCGCCGATGACGCGTATGCTCGACGAGTCGGATACCCGGCTATCAAGGTAGCTGCTCACTGCGGCGGGTATGGAGTTTTGCTCCACGTATAAAATAGGCAGGCCCAGCACGGTAGCTCCGATGGCGTCGGCCAGGTTGGCGTCCGCGCCGCGTACCAGGCTGAAGTCGCTTACCCCGCTGAACTGGCTTCTGGCGAATTCCACGGAGGTCTCATAGCGGGTGGCTCCGGAGATGCGGGTTACGCTGCTCACGGAGGGCAGCTTTTCGAGGGCGGTCTTCACCGTGTTGCTGACCACCGCCGTGCCGCCCACGATATAGAGCCGGCTGATCCCCAGATCGCTGATCGCCTTTTTGGTAACATCGGGGATGGAGTTTTTCTCCACCTGCAGGAGGGGCGCATTGTTCAGAAATGCCGCCGGTCCCGCCACCAGGGAGTCGGCGGAAGCCCAACCGCTGACGATAAAGGCATAGTTGGGCAGCACGGACTCTTTTTTGGCCCGGGCGGCAATTTTGGCGGCGGTGTCAAAGCGGGTGGCGCCGGAGATCCGCTCCACCTTGCTGCTGCCCACCAGGTTTTTCAGGGCGGATTCCACCGACGAGGATACCGCGCTGGTCCCGCCGAGGATAATCACCTTCGGGTTGCCCAGGCTCTTGATGCAATCCTTGATGACCGTGGGCAGCTCGGTGGACCTGGTGAGTAAAATGGGGCAGTTCAGCGCCCCGGCCAGGGTGCTCGCCGCCAGCCCGTCGGCATAGACGTCGCCCCTGGTGATGATACAATAGTCGCTGGAACTAAATTTTTCCAGGGCAATCGCCGCCGAGGTAGCGTAGCGATCGTCTCCCTTGAGGCGATCCACGCTTCCCGAGGCGGCCAGAGCTGCCTCGCCCCCGGTCAGGACGGACCCGGCCAGAACGGCCGCTGCCAGGACTATGGCCATAATAATTTTCATCGGTTGGTTTGGTTTCAACATGGTTAACTTCCCTCCAAAAAGTAAGTTTTAAACAACACTTTGCCAATGTCAATAATTTCACGGTACACTTTGTTAATTATTCTTCATAAAGTAACATTATCCTGCAAAGTGAATTAATATTAGTATATCCAATTTAACCCAGTAATTCAATATATATCGCCTTTTTTATACAGGCAAGAAGGCGGATTTTCCCCCTTATGGGGATGATATACAGTTCTCGGCCGGGTTATTCCAAATATAGCCTTATTTGCCATTAGGGTCAGGCAAATGCCTGACCCTAGGGCCGCGCCGGACAGGTTCTATTTTAGGGGAGCCACCCTGCAAAAGGGCCGCCGCAAAGGCGGGGGTGGGCTTGAATATGGCTAAGGCCTTGGCTGCTGCTGGGTGATGCAGTGTATATTGCCGCCCCCCAGCAATACCTCCCGGGTATAAACCCCGACCACTTCGCGTTCGGGAAAGAGCTTCTTCAATGTATCCAGGGCCCGCTGATCAGCCGGGTCATCGAAAAGCGGGATCACTATGCCGCCGTTGGCGATATAGAAGTTGGCGTAGGAGCCGGCCAGCCGGTCCCCTTCTCTTCGGGGGAGGGTGCCGGCGATCTGGTCAACACCCTCGCATTCTTCGGCGGTAATTACAACCGGGGAGGGCATATACAGCTTGTGGACCTCGAAGCTTCTGCCCTTGGCATCGGTTGATCCCAGAAGCAGTTCATACGCTTCCTGGGATATTTCGTACTGGGGATCGTTTGGGTCATCGGTCCAGTTAAGGGCCACCACCCCGGGGCGGATATAGCAGCAGAGGTTGTCGACATGGCCGTCGGTTTCATCATTGTAGCAGCCCCGCGGTATCCAGATGATTTTCTCCACGGACAGATAATCGCGCAGTAACCCCTCCACCTCTTCCCGGGAAAGATGGGGATTCCGGTTGCGATTGAGCAAAACCTGTTCCGTGGTAATGAGGGTGCCCTCGCCATCGACGTGAATGGCGCCTCCCTCAACTACCAGGGGCGCTTTGTAGCGATCCGCGCCGGTGATCTCGGCCACTTTCTGCGGAATCAGGTCATCCTGATCCCAGGGAAAGTAGAGTCCCTCATCCAGGCCGCCCCAGGCGTTAAAAATCCAGTCCACCAGGCGCAGGCCGCCCCGATCGTTGATCACAAAGGTCGGCCCCGCGTCGCGCATCCAGGAATCATTGTTGGATATTTCCAGCACCCTGATGTTGCCGGGGAGCTTGCAGCGGGCATTTGTAAACTGCCTGGCGGATACGCACATGGTAACCGGCTCGAACCTGCTGATCGCCTTGGCCACCTCTGTAAACGCCTGTTCGGCCGGTTTTGCCCCCATGCGCCAGTTGTCGGTCCGCTCGGGCCAGATCATCCAGCAGCCGTCATGGGGTTCAAATTCACCCGGCATCCGGTAACCATCCCGGGCCGGATTGCTGTCAATTGTAATCACCATCTTGAAATCTCCTTCCAGTTATTTTGACGGCCCTAAGCCGCTGCTTTCTTTTCCTTTCCAAACAATGCGATGGGGGGATTTGATTTTTGGGTGGCCAGTGAGACCACCGCCATCACCAGCAAATTCACCGCGGGGGCGGCCAGGGTATAGACATACCATTGTTCCGGGTACATCAGCGTTTCAAAGGACCATCCCTCCAGAATACCGGACAGTACCACCCTGACAAAAATTCCGGCAAGAATTCCGGCGATACAGCCGATCTGGTTTGATTTTTTCCAGTATATGCCCAGAGTGAGGGGGATAAACAGGCCGGCCAGAAGGATGTCAAAACCGAACATGACCAAAAGAAACACGTAAGGATAGCCGATGGCTACCAGAACAACCAAAATGGAAAATAGCAGGACAATAAATCGTCCCCATTTTAGAAGGCTGTCATCGGAAATATCGGGTTTGATCACATCTTTGATCACATTTCGGGTAAACAGGGAGGATATGGCCAAAATTCCCCCGTCGGCACAGGACATAACGGAGGCAATAATGGCCCCCACCAGAAGGACGGCCACCGGCAGCGGAAAGAGTTCGGTCATCATCAGGGGGATTATCAGCTCCGGATCGCCCATGAGGGCACTTTCAGCCAGGATGCCCTTGGAGATCATGCCGAAACCGGCCAGGCCGATAACCACCACAATGCTCCCGAAGATCCAGTAAATCAAACTGGCCAGTATGGCGGCCGTGCGGACATCTTTGTCCGACTTGCCGGCCTGGGCGGTCTGAACTATGTCCGGGCTGGGGATGGAGCCGAGGCCCACAATCATCCATCCGGCAATCCAGGGGATCCAGCGGGCAAAGGCGCTGAATCCCTCCACCTTGGGCGGCAGTAGGGTCATCATTTCCGGGGGCACCAGGGCCTTGAATTCCGCAAAGCCGCCCAGGGCGTTGATTGAAAATGGCAGCGCAACGGCAATCCCCACCAGGATAATGATCATCTGGATGGTATGGGCAACCCCGATAGACCACAGACCGCCCGCTACCGTATATATGGCTACAATGATCATGGAGATGATAATCGAAAGGACATAAGGCCAGCCCAGGGTAAAATTGAATATTTTGCCGATAACGGCTATCTCGCCGGCGATAAAGAAGATCCACCCAAAAAGCATGATTACCGCGGAAATAACTCCGGTGGATTTACCGAACCGCTTGGTAAAAAAGTCGGAGAGGGTGACCCCGCCGACTTTGCGCAGCGCGCCGAAATAAAAGAGCCCGGCAATGATCAGACACAGGCCGGCGCCGTACGGGTCGGGAATGGCGCCCCAGGCATATTCGGTGCTCCAGATCCCACATTCCAGCGCCACGCCGGCCGAGCCGACCACCGTCCCGCCTCCAAACCATAGCCCGGCAAAGATAAACGCCAGCATAAACATGGGCATGGCACGGCCGGCAACCATGAAGTCCTCACTGGCCTTGACTTTTTTCGAAGCCCACCATCCTACGAAAACAAGCAATAAGGCATAGATAATAAAACCAATCAGGTACTGGTTCACCAAACGTCGCCTCCTTGTGTTCACTTACTGCCCAATCCCTCGAATAACTGAACACCCGGCCGTGACGGCCATTTTTGATAAAACCTCCGGCAGGTTATGGCCCGGTTTAAATCTTTATAACATTTGGCAAACGGTTCAGGACTTCGTCTATTCATACGTAATGGCGAAAGGCGGTTCAAAGCGCATCGTGCCTTTGCTCAAGGGAGCACCGGAAGCCAAAACCTGGCATCTGATAGAGAAGGGCTGCATTCGGGGAACTGAGGTGTTGAGAAAAAAACAGGCAAACATATTATTTTCGGTTTCTCGGCATAATTGATGGCCTCTGTCTTTGTTCCCGGAAACAGCCTTGGTTCCTTGCAGCAACAATTTGCCATAAGGAATCCATAATTGGAGACCGGGAAATAGAACTTGCCTCCTTTCAGGGTGTTCCCATATCCTGAAGATTGTGCATATATTTATATTCGCCCACTTATTAGACAATTCCTTCCCGGAAACCGGGAATAGTGGGAAGTGTGCCATTATTGTGAACAGGGCGGGATGTCAATCTGGTTTTGCAAAGGGGCGGGGTTGGTTCAGGCCTTCAAATTAACCTGCCAATTCACCTTGATCTTTGGGGCCCATTTGCCGTACAATAAAACATAGAATTTTCACAACTGACAGGAGGATGATCGGTGCCGGCCAATCTTAACCAGCAGTATCATAACGCCGAGGAGACCTACCGGCGGGCCAAAACAGGGGAGGAAAAGGCGGCGGCCCTGCAGGAGATGCTGGCGGTGATCCCCAAGCACAAGGGAACGGAAAAGCTGCAGGCGGATATAAAGCGGCGCCTGGCCCGGCTCAAGGACGAGGACAAGAAAAAGAAGCAGGCCAGAGGCTTCAACCCCTTCAACGTGGAACGGCAGGGAGCGGGGCAGGTGGTGCTGGCCGGATATCCCAACAGCGGCAAATCGGCGCTGGTGGGGGCGCTCTCCCGGGCCAGGGTCAAGGTGACCGAATACCCCTTTGCCACCACTTTGCCCGTATCCGGGATGATGCCTTACGAGGATACGAACATTCAACTGGTGGATACCCCGCCGGTAACTCCGGAGGGGGTGCCGCCCGGGCTTACCGGAACCTTCCGGGAGGCCGATATTTTGCTGCTCCTGGTGGATGTTTCCTCCGGGGAATGCCTGGATCAGTTGGAGGGGCTGCTCGCGCTGATGCAGGAGAAAGAAATTATCGACCTTTCAGAGGAGGGCGAATTTATCGCCCCGGTGCCCTTTATACTGGTCGCCGGCAAGGCGGATCTGCCTTCCGCCGCGGAGAACCTGCAGGTGATGGCCGAGCTCAATCCGGAACTGGACATTATGGGGGTATCCTGTTACGGCCGGGGCCTGGAGGAGCTGAAACAGAAGATATTTGAGATGCTGGAAATCATTCGGATTTACGGCAAGGCCCCCGGAAGGCCGCCCGAAATGAGCCAGCCGTTTATATTGAAAAAAGGAGCCACGGTGCAAGATTTTGCGGCCCTTGTGCACCGAGATTTCCCGGGGAGGCTGAAAAGCGCCCTGGTGTGGGGTTCGGCCCGTTTTGAGGGGCAGGCGGTGTCGCGGGATTATGTGCTTTCGGACCGCGATGTGGTGGAATTGCAGGTGTAGGGAGCGGAAATCACCTTGGCAGCTCAAATCCCCCCTAACCCCCCTTTAGAAAAGGGGGGGAATTGCCGGGGTGATTTAAAAAGGGGGGAAATTGCCGGGGTGATTTAAAAAGGGGGGAAATTGCCGGGGTGATTTAAAAAGGGGGGGAATTGCGGGACGGCAAATCCCTCTCCCCCGGAGGGAGAGGGTCGGGGTGAGGGGGTCTTGGCTTGTCCCTAGGGATGGTTAAAGAACGGGTGTTAAAAAAGGAAGGTGCCCATGCCCGAACGCAAGCGTTGCAACCGGCTGGACGGTAAAACCTGGACCAGGTACAGCATCAGCGTATGGAGTGATATCCGGAAAAGTAAAGAGGAGATCAGGGTCGGCCATCCGGCCGGTTTCCCCCTGGAACTGGCCCGGCGCTGTATCGAGATATTTACCTCCGGGCCCGGTGAACTGGTGGTAGACCCTTTTGCCGGAAGCGGCACTACCCTGATTGCCGCGCACGGTCTGGGACGAAGGGCGCTCGGCCTGGAGCTTTACCCGCATTATGTGGAGAAGTTTAATCGGAGGCGGGAAGACGCGGCCTGTTCCAACCTCTGTAAACCGGAAATGATTCAGGATGACGCCCGTAATCTTGGGCGTTATCTCCAACCGGGAGGAGCCGATTTTGTATTGACCTCCCCCCCTTACTGGAATATCATGGAGTCCCCGCGCAGCGCGGATCTGAAAGCCCCCCGCCCGTACGGCGAAAGCAGCCGGGACCTGGGGCGGGTGGAAAATTACCGGGATTACCTGCAGCATCTTGAGAGGATTTTTAAGCAGGTGGCTCTGATCCTGAAGCCGGGAGGCTACTGCGTGGCGGTGGTGATGGATATTCGCAAAAAAAGCAGCTTTTACCCCCTGCATCTGGACCTGGCCCGCTGTCTGGAAAAAGTGGGCCTGGCGTTGGATGATATTATTATCTGGGACCGCCGGGCCGAATACAACCGGCTGCGCCCCCTGGGATACCCGGCGGTGTTCAGGGTGAATAAGGTGCATGAGTACGTGATGGTGTTTAAGGTAAGGGGACAGGCCTGAAAGATAGGACTGTCCCCATCGGGAGGTAGGGGGACAGGCTTGTAAGATAGGACTGTCCCCATCGGG
>CAZPFS010000006.1:35327-73292 GCA_964585925.1 uncultured Syntrophomonadaceae bacterium
CCCAATGAGGTCCCCAACGGTGTCTTTACCGGGAGGCTGCCTTTTGGAATAAGCTTTGGGGAGAGGATATATTGAGCTGCAACAATATTGCAAAAACAGCCCTAGTGGTGAATCCGGCCTCCGCCAACGGGAAAACCGGAAAGGCATGGCCGGAAATTGCCTCCCTGCTAAGGGGCGAGGGTCTTGTTTTTGAAAGTTTTATAACCGGGGGGCCGGGTGAGGGGACGGAGTTGACCCGGCAAGCCTTGCGGCAGGGTTGCCGGCTGGTGGTCGCAGTGGGGGGAGACGGGACAGTGAACGAGGTGGCAAACGGTTTTTTTACGCCGGAAGGGCCGATCGCGGAAACCGCAGTGTTGGGATTTATTCCTTCGGGGACGGGAAATGATCTGGCCGATACGCTCGGTATTCCCCGCGGCCACCGGGAGGCGATAAAACACCTGATGTCTAGCCCACCGCGGCAAATAGATCTGGGGCGGATAACCTTTGCCGGCCATGACGGGAATTTTTATTCCCGCTTTTTTGTAAACGTGGCCGGAGCGGGGCTTGACGGCGAAACAGTGGCCCGGGTCAATCGCACCTCCAAGGCGCTGGGCGGGTTTGTTTCCTTCTTATGGGGGACGGTGATCGCTTTGCTGCTCTACCGGAACCGGGAAATGGCGATCCGGGTGGACGGGCGGCCTGTTTTTAAGGGACCGGTAACCATGGCTGCCGTGGGCAACGGCCGTTTTTTCGGGGGAGGGATGTGCATCGCTCCCCGGGCGGTGATGGACGACGGTTTGCTGGATATTGTGATTGTACATAACATGAGCAAGCCCGATCTGCTGCGGAGCCTGCCCAGGGTTTACAAGGGTACTCACCTCAGCCACCCCAAGGTGAAATATTTTTCGGGAAGGAAAGTGGTGATCGATGCTCCGGGGGAGGCCCTGCTCAATCTGGACGGCGAGCAGCCGGGGCGGGCCCCGGTGGAGATCGAGCTGGTGCCGGGGGCGTTAAATGTTAAGGGGTAGGGTATATGGAACCGCGGATGCCGAATAAAGGAAAAGCAATAATAAGTGCCGAACAATACAAATTAATAATACAAGTAGCCTATTAAAGGTTAGCAATAAGTATAGAAGCGTTGTGTAAAGGAGATGTTCGTAGAATGGCTACAGAAACCAGCAGTTTTGGTGTTTCAAAAAGGGAAGGGCACGATTCTTCAAAATTTTATGGTAGGAAATTATACGGTGATAGCCGTAATTCTATAAAAACCTCAAATAAGGCGGTTTGTTTTCCGGTCGAACACCTGAATAAGGTTTATTGCCAGGATTCAAAAGACTTATCCTTCCTTCCAGATAATTGCCTACATCTAATGGTTACATCACCGCCTTACAATGTGGGCAAGGATTATGACGACAACTTGTCGCTGGATGAGTATTTATCTTTGATTGAAGATGTAATGAAGGAAATTTATCGGATTTTAGTTCCCGGAGGCAGAGCATGTATTAATATCGCAAATCTAGGTCGGAAACCTTATATCCATCTAAATGGATACATAATTCAGGTTATGCAAGAAATTGGTTTTTTAATGCGGGGAGAAATAATTTGGAATAAAGCGGCCAGTTCTGGAAGTTCAACCGCTTGGGGTAGTTGGTGCTCGGCTACCAATCCTACTTTACGGGATGTTCATGAGTACATTATGGTTTTTTCTAAAGGTTCGTTTTCTCGTTCTATTATTACTGATGAGGGGAAAAAAGAAAATACGATTAAAAGGGATGAATTCCTAGAATTCACCAAAAGCATTTGGACCTTTAATACCGAGTCGGCAAAACGAGTAAATCACCCAGCTCCTTTCCCAATAGAATTGCCATATCGATTGATGCAATTATATACATTTAAGAATGATGTTATCATAGACCCTTTTAATGGCAGCGGCACAACTTGTCTTGCGGCGATAAAAAGTGGAAGAGGCTACATTGGGATAGATAATAATGAAGAATATGTGGACACCTCCCTTACCAGAATACAAAATTTTATTGATTATGGTGAAGGGGGGTAGGGGCTTCTCTTTTAAACCTTCTTCAAACTTTTGAAATCCCACTGAATTTTATTAAATTTAAATCCCCCTAAATCTCTAAATCCCCCTAAATCCCCCTTTAGGAAAGGGGGATTTAGAGCATTGGTAGGAAAGGGGGACTTTGAGCCTTGGTTGTAAAGGGGGCCGGCCGGCCGGGTATTACCTTTATCCGCAGCTTCATATAATAAGGGTAAAGGGGGAATCCCGGTGGAAACTTTTTTTGTGATCACCAGGCGATCTGCTGCTTTCCTGAAACAGCAGATTGATAATAAAGAGGTATTCCTGGATATGTTGGATTCCGGCTGCAATTGGTGCAGCCCTGACGGGAACATGGCCGTGCTCAGCATATTTCCCCGACGGGTTGAATTTACCCGGGAACAATCCAAAAAAATAGGTGAGTTTCTGGCCTCCATCACGGCCTGCATTATTGTCAGCCATTTTCGTGATCTTATATTTCAGGATTTGATCAGAGATCACTATTTCTATTTTAGGCAGGAAGAGCAATCTCAGATAGCCGATCTGGCCAGGCGAAGTTTTCAGAAAGGCATTTATTGCCACCGGCAGAAGACAGTGCAGGCGGTAATTGAAAATAGGATCAGGGTTTATTTTTATTCCGAATGCCGGCACCTGGATCTGGAGGGATTCATCAATTTTCGCCTTCAGGATTTTCAGGAGGAACTGAAAAAAGCGGTCGAGGTGGCGGTAGAAAGTTACCTGATGGAAAAGGAATACCGGGAATTGGTGAGGATGCTCAGGTACCTGCTGGAAATGGAGGAACCCAAGGTCGATCTGGTACATCTTCTGATTGATAAGAAGGGTCTAATCCGGGTGGCTGATGAAGAGTTTAACAAAATAGATCACCGCCAGTGGGAGGACTTTTCAATGGAGGATCTGGATGGTTTTTTTGATTATGAGGATCTGCTGATCAGCATGCTGGTATCAATCGCGCCCGGAAAGTTGATGGTGCATCAGAATGTGCTGCCCCGTTATCCCAAACTGGTGGATACCATCAGGAAAATATTTGGCCCCCGGGCGGTGTTTTGTCTCGGCTGTGAACATTGTTCCCGGGAGCCGTTGTATCTGGTAGGCAGGGATACCTGATTCCCGCCGTTTCTGAGGGCCCCTAGCCGGGGAAGACGGCGGCCGGGCGGCGGAGCCGGGTGGAGGAAAACCTCTCTCAGCAGGCCTTTTCCTCCGGTGCGGGAGGGCACCGCGGTTCCGCCGCCTGTCTTGACAGGGGGAGGGACAAGTTCTATAGTAAGGATAAATTTGCTTCTGCGTAAACAAGGGAGGGCTGGGTTTGTCGTTGGTCAAGGTCACTTTGGAAGACGGATCCGAAGTTTCTTTTCCGGAGGGGATCACCTGCCGGGAAGTACTTTGGGAATGGAAGGGCCGGGAAGCAGAGGCGGTGGCCGCCCTGATTGACGGCCAGGAAAGCGATTTAACCACCTCCTTGCATGAAAATTGCCGGCTGGAATTTTTAGATTTTGATTCCCCCGCGGGAGCCAGAATTTACCGGCACACCGCCAGCCATATTCTGGCCCAGGCGGTGAAAAAGCTTTACCCCGGCACCAGGCTGGGTATAGGCCCGGCGATCGATCTGGGCTTCTACTACGATTTTGACTTCAAGGAACCCATCTCCGCCGGTGATCTGAACCGGATCGAAAAAGAGATGATGAATATCATCGCCGAGGATCTTCCCCTGCAGCGCCTGGAGGTTTCCCGCCAGGAGGCGAAACAGTTGTTTGCGCAGGCCGGCGAAAAATACAAACTGGGGCTGATCAACGAATTGGCGGATGATCAGATCATTTCCTGCTACCGGCAGGGGGATTTTATCGATCTGTGCGCCGGGCCTCACCTCGCCACTACCGGGCAGGTGAAAGCGGTGAAGCTGACCGGACTTGCCGGGGCTTACTGGCGGGGAGATGAACGAAATCCCATGCTGCAGCGGATATATGGCACTGCATTTCCTTCGCAGGCCCAGTTGGAGGAACATCTGCGCCGGCTGGAGGAAGCTCAAAAAAGAGACCACCGCAGACTTGGCCGGGAACTGGATCTGTTCAGTCTCCACGAGGAAGGCCCGGGGTTTCCCTTTTTTCATTATCCGGGGATGATCATTTTGCAGGAGCTCACCGCTTTCTGGAGGGAGGAGCACCGCCGGGCGGGATATGAGGAAATTAAAACCCCCCTTATTCTAAACCGGCAACTGTGGGAACAGTCCGGGCACTGGGATCATTTTCGGGAAAATATGTATTTTACCCGCATTGACGAGCAAGATTATGCGGTAAAACCGATGAATTGCCCCGGGGCCATGCTGATTTACCGCTCCCGGATGCACAGTTACCGCGATCTCCCCCGCCGGATCGCCGAGATGGGGCTGGTTCACCGCCACGAGCTCTCGGGAACCCTGCACGGATTGATGCGGGTGCGCAGCTTCACCCAGGACGACGCCCATTTATTCATGCTTCCGGACCAGGTGGAATCGGAAATCGAGGGGATTATCGATCTGGTGGACCGGTTTTACCACACTTTCGGGTTCAATTACCGGGTGGAGTTGAGCACCCGCCCCGAAAAGGCGATGGGTTCGGTGGAGGTATGGGATCAGGCCACCTCGATCCTGGAACGGGTGCTGAACGGGCGGGGGCTGGCCTACCAGGTGAACCAGGGCGAGGGCGCTTTCTACGGCCCCAAGATAGATTTTCACCTGCAGGACTGTCTGGGGCGGGAATGGCAGTGCAGCACCATCCAGCTTGATTTTCAGATGCCCGAAAAATTTGATCTGACCTATATCGGCGAAGACGGGCAGAAACACCGCCCGGTAGTGATTCACCGGGTAATTTACGGCGCCATGGAAAGGTTTTTTGCCCTGTTGATCGAGCACTACGGGGGGGCCTTTCCGGCCTGGCTGGCCCCGGTGCAGGCGATGGTGATCCCGATTACGGAGCGCCACCAGGCTTATGGACAGCAGGTTTGCCGCCGTCTTTCCCAAAAATTCCGGGTATCGATCGATGACCGCAACGAGAAGATGGGCTACAAGATCAGGGAGGCGCAGCTTAAAAAAATTCCGTACATGCTGGTGGTAGGAGACCGGGAAGAACAGGGTCAACTGGTGGCGGTGCGTTCCCGGGACAGCGGGGACCTGGGTGTGTTCCCGGTGGAGGATTTTTCACGGCATTTGCAGCAGGAAATTGAAGAAAAACGGTAAACAGGGGCGTGGCAGATAAAAAGGTTTGACCCGGTTGCACAATTTTGATATATTTTGTAAGGTAAGGTCAAGAAGAAGCCACCGCTTCTCACCCCGGGGCGAAAGCTGCCGGGGTAGGCCGCAGAATAAAGATCCAAGTTGCAAGCAGGTGGCAGTTCCTGCTTGCTTTTGATCAGGGGGCCTTTTCCCTTTCTGACGGCGGCATTTCCGGAAATGGTATCGGAGGGTGTGCTTGTTTTGGTCAGCCCGCGGGGCTGTTAATATCTACAGGAGGTGAACGAGATTACAAAAAACCTGTTCATTAATGAACAAATCAATGCCCGGGAGGTGTTGGTAATCGACACCGACGGCACCCAATTGGGGGTCCTCAAGATCGAGGAAGCGCTGCGGGCGGCGGAAGAAAAAAAGCTCGATCTGGTCAATGTTGCCCCGGCGGCGCGTCCACCGGTGTGCAGGATCATGGATTACGGGAAACACAAGTATGAACAGAGCAAGCGGGACCGGGAAGCGCGCAAGAAGCAGAAGCTGATCACGGTCAAGGAGGTCAAATTTCGGCCCAACATAGACCGGCATGATTTTGAGGTTAAGCTGAAAAATGCCCGCCGTTTCCTGGAAGAGGGGGACAAGGTCAAGGTTACGGTAATGTTCCGGGGCCGGGAGGTCACTCATTCCAACATCGCGCTGCGCCTTTGCCAGAGCATGGCGGAAGAGATCAAGGAGTACGGGTCCGTGGAACGACCGCCGAAACTTGAGGGGCGAAATATGATCATGATTTTAAACCCGGTCAAATCGCACTAGAACAGAAGAGGAGGCAGTACCTGTGCCCAAGATGAAAACCCACCGCGGGGCAGCCAAGCGGTTTAAAAAAACCGGCGGGGGGAAATTTAAGCGTTTCCGGGCTTTTGCCAGTCACAAATTAGGCAAGAAAAGCTCCAATCGCAAGCGGCGACTGCGTCAATCAACTCTGGTTGGCGCCGCAGATCACAAAAGGGTGGAAAAACTGTTGCCATAAACGGTTACAGCCCTGATTTGGACCCAACATCACAGTATTTGGAGGGGGTTTGGCCATGCCTCGGGTTAAAAGGGGGCCTGCCGCCAGAAGGCGGCGGAAAAAAATATTAAAATTAGCCAAGGGATATTACGGCTCTAAAAGCACCTTGTTCAGGGTAGCCAACCAGCAGGTAATGAAATCGCTGGCTTATGCCTACCGTGATCGCCGGCGGCGCAAGCGGGATTTTCGCCGGTTGTGGATCACCCGGATCAATGCTGCCGCCCGGCTGAACGGGCTTTCTTACAGCCGTTTCATAAACGGGTTGAAAAAAGCCAATGTGTCTATCAACAGGAAACTACTGGCCGATATGGCGGTAAATGACCGCAACGGGTTTGATCAGTTGGCCAAGGTCGCCCGGGACAGCCTGTAATTGCCGCCCCGGCCTGCCGAAGGAATTTTAAGGGTCAACCGCTTAACCGGTTGCCCCGAAATATCATACGAACAGACAGCCGCAGCAGCCTGGCGCGTTTCACTGGTTGGCGGCTTTTTAAATGTTTGATTTTGCCCCCGGTGAACGGAGGCAGAAAAGAGGGAGAGAGTGACTGAACGGGAAATCTCAAGTCTGCGGCATCCCCTGATCAAACAGTATATTCGCCTGTCCGGCAGCCGGCGGCACCGTCTGCTGGCCGGCAGGCTGCCCCTGGAAGGGCCCAACCTGATCCGGGAGGCGCTCCGGGCGGGGATCGTTCCGCAGGCTGTTTTCTATACCCGCCGGTGCGCGGAAAGGCCGGGGCTGCGGAACATATTTTCTAATATGCCGGGTGAGGTTGAGCGTCTGGTGCTGGCCCCGGAGCTGTTTAAGAAAATGGCCCTCACCGATACCCCGCAGGAGATAGCCGCGCTGGTCCCTCTGCCGGCCATTTTGTCCGCCCGGCCGAGGGCGGGTGAAATTAGCCTGGGGCTCTTGCTGGACCGGATCCGGGACCCCGGGAATTTGGGCACCATAATCCGCACGGCGGCCGCCGCCGGCGCCGGGGGGATCTGGTTGACCTCGGGGACTGCAGATCCGTTCAGTCCCAAAGTGATGCGTTCCACCGCGGGGGCCGTGTTTCACCTGCCCCCGGTATTCATCCCCGATCCCCTGGAATGGCTGGATGCGCAGAAAGAAAAAGGGGTTCAAATTGTAGCCGCCGCTCCGGATCAAGGCCGGTATTACGGCGATGCCGACCTGCGCCCCCCCACGATTTTTATTATTGGCAATGAAAGCTGCGGCGTAGATCCGGGGCTTGCCGCCGGGGCCGATCAAAAGGTATCCATCCCCCAGCCCGGCTGGGGCAGCTCCCTCAACGCCGCCGTTTCCACGGCCATATTGCTTTACGAAGCCCTTCGCCAGCGGAGATAGCGCCACAACCTGCCTGTACTGCTACATCGGGCCCCTCATCAGGGCCGGCAGCCAGGTGGACAGAAAAGGGATAAAGGTAATTAATAACAGGGATATAAGCAAGGGCAGATAGTAAAGCATACACCCCTTGACAATAGTTATCAAAGGCGCACCGGTTGATTTGTTGAGAACGAACAGGACATTTCCGTACGGAGGGGTAATTAACCCTACCACCAGATTAAAAACAATAATCACTCCAAAATGCATGGGCGATATCCCCACTCTGGTCACCAGCGGCAGCAATATGGGGGTCAATATGGATATGGCCACCAGATTGTCTAAAAACATCCCGATCACCAGAAGTATGGCATTGACAATCAGCAGAATCAGGATCGGGCTTTCGGTTATGCCGATTACCTTGGATACAAAGAAAGTGGGCAGGTTGCTGCGGACAATCATGAAGCCATAAGCGTTGGCGACCGCAATCAGCACCAGGACGACGGCGGAATCAATCATACTTTGCTTGGTGATTTTCCAGAGCTCCGACAGCGTCAGTTCTTTATAAACCGCCATGCCGATCACCAGCGCATAAACCACGGCAATGGCCGCCGCTTCGGTGGGGGTGAAAAAGCCGGTATAAATACCGCCGATAATAATCAAGGGCGCTCCCAGGGACAGAAAGCCTTTTTTCAGGACCTGGAATATGTCTTTCAGCGAGCTCTTGTGAGTGCGGGGGTAGTTGTAAATTTGGGCGTAGTAAATAGTAAAGGCCATTAACAGGGCAGCGATGATTATGCCCGGCAGAACCCCGGCCAGCAGAATGCCTCCCACCGACACATTGGCCAGGATGGCATAGAAGACCAGGGGTATGCTGGGAGGGATAATTGGGCCGACGGTGGAGGAAGCGGCGGTAATCCCCAAAGTGATCTCATCGGGGTAACCGTTCTCTTTCATGGCTTTGTATTCAATCGCCCCCAGTCCGGCCGCGTCGGCGGTTGCCGATCCGCTCATGCCGGCGAAAATAACACTGGCCAGAATATTTACATGGCAAAGCCCGCCCTTGAATCTTCCAACCAGGGCGTTGGCAAAATCAAATATGCGCATGGTCATTCCGCCGGTATTCATCAGCTTACCGGCAAACATAAAGAAGGGCACCGCCAGCAGAACAAAACTGTTTAAACCGCCGAATAAACGCAAAGCGATCAATTCCGGATTGACCCCAATGCCTATACCCAGAAGCATCAGGGCCAGGGTGGTCAGGCCCAGGGAAAAAACTACGGGCACGCCGGCGGCGAAAAAGAATATGAGAATACCGACAAAGAAGAACAGCATCAGCCCTTCATTCAAGTGTATTCACATCCCTTCCGACGGGGTTGCGGATAATTACCCCGATATAATATATCAGCCAGCGGATCTGATATATGGCCATGAGCACCAGGGAGACCGACATGGCCCCGTAGATATGCCCGACCCGTAACCAGGAAATCGCTCCAACCGGTGCGACCATCATTTTTAGGGTATAGCTATAGGTGCCTTTAATGGCCACAACCAGGAACAGCAAGATTAACAGTATGGAGACCATCTCCTGATATATCCGGGCTTTGGGAGGCAGATAATCTACCAGCGAGGTAATCACGATATGCTCTTTTTTGAGGCAGGCCAAAGCAGAGCCCAAAAAGGTAAAAGTGATCATCACATATCTGGCCGCTTCTTCTGTCCAGGGCAGAGAAAAACCGACATGCACGGTTATATAGCGAATTATGACCTGCAAAAATACAAACACCAGTACCGTACAGAAGGCAATTGAAGAGATCAGCAATAACAGCCGATCAAAAAAAGTTTCCTTTAATTCAGTTTTAACCTGTAGATCTGCCGATAATGTTGATTTGCCGGTTTTCGGTTCCAACATTTCACCTACCTCCGATCAGGTGCTGGAAAAAGAAAACAAGGGGCCGCCTTGACGGACGGCCCGTTGAAAACCACCCCACAGGTTTTAATTGGCGTACGACAGCACCTCTTCCACTGTGGTTACCGTGTATTCGGTCTTGAAGATCTCCGCCATAATCGGCATAACGGCTTCCGCCAGGGCTTCCCGGTCGGCTTCGACCACTTCCATCCCCAAATCAGCCAATTGTTCAATTACTTCCTCTTCCTGGGCAACCATTTCGCGGCTGGCCCATTCGGCGGCTTCTTCGGCAGCCTCCAGAACCATATTTCTGGTAGCCTCATTGAGGCTGTCAAGCCAGGTGGAGTTAAAGGTAACAAAACCCAGCCCCACTGAATGACCGGTCAAAGATAGATGCGACTGGACTTCGTTTAACTTATGTCCATAAATTTGGGCCACGTCGCCCTCGGCCGATTGGGCTGTACCGGTTTGCAGGGCAGTGTACAGCTCGTTTAAGGGAATGGGCACAATGGAGGCCCCCAGCCCGTCGAATACGGTAATCCAGGTTTGCAGCACCGGCAGGCGCAGCTTTAAACCCTTCAGATCCTCGGGGACTACGATCGGTTTATTGGCTGTAAAATGGCGGTATCCCCGAAAAACAGGGGCCGCCAGGAGGGTGTCTCCCGCCTCAACCACGGTATCTCTTAGTTGCTGCCCCAATTCACTTTCCCAAAGAGCCAGAATATGATCCCAGTCCTTCATGGTAAAAGGGGAGTCCATAAACATGAACTGGGGTGCATAGTTGCTCAGTAAAACACCGCCCACGGCCTGCCCCTCAATGGCGCCGGCGGTGACTGATTGCATAATATCCTCATCACTGCCCAGGGAGCCGGCGGTGAAGAGTTCAACCGTTATTTTCCCCTCACTGTTGGCCTCCACTATTTCCTTGAACTTGATGATCACATCGTTTAGGATAACACCTTCGGCATAGGCGCTCCCCATGCTCAAAGTGATGGCCTCCACCTCTTCTGTTTCATCCTCCGGCTCGGCGATTTCCCCGGTGCACCCGATAACCATCACCATCATCATCAAGGCCAGCAGCAAAAATATAAATATGGATTTTTTCACTGTTCTTACCTCCTTATTAATTAACCCCCCGGATAATTAACAGGCAACTACTGATTTTCAACAACCTCTGTGCAGAGTTGGCAGAACTGCTTCTGATCACCTCCCCGGTTACCATTATTGAGCGCGCTTTTCATGATTTTTGGCCCCGGCGACAGCTGTTGTATCATAATATGAAACACAGTATCATATTTAATGTTTATTTCTACTAAGAAATAAAAAATCCTGCCGGATAAGTATAAACTTAAAAAATATATTAACCCGCCAGGATTGTTTTGAACTTCCCAACTATTTGCCCTGGGCAGGCGGCCGCTCCCTTGAATAATCTTGAAAGCATGTTATAGTATGTAGATAAAAGATTTAAGCAAAATTTGCGGGGTATACAATGGCCAATAATTTTAATATAGTGCAATCGGTGGATCGGGCTTTGTCCATTCTGGAAGCATTGGCGGGCCGAAAGAGCTGTGGCGTAACCCGTCTGGCCCAGATAACCGGCTTGCATAAAAGCACTGTGCATAGATTAATCGGAACCCTGCAGTCAAAGGGTTACATTGATAAAGATCCGGAAAGCGACAATTATAAATTGGGTATGAAAATATTGCTGCTGGGGAGCGCAATACTGGAAGGCCTGGATCTGAGAACTGCGGCCAGGATCTCTTTGCAACAGTTGTCCAATTATGTTAAAGAAACGGTGCATTTATCTATTTTGGATGACTTTGAAGCGGTTTATATCGACAAGGTGGACAGCCCGGACAGCAGCATCAAGTTAAATTCCCAGATCGGCAAACGGGTCCCCCTGCATTGTACGGCGGTGGGGAAGGTCCTGTTATTAAGCTTTGATCAGGAGAAGATCAAAGAATTTGCGGAAAAAAAGAAACTGAAAAGATTTACCAAAAATACAATCACCACCGTGCCCGAATTAATGGCCGAGCTGGCTTCAATATCTGAAAACGGTTACGCGGTGGATAATGTGGAGTTTGAGGAGGGAATAAGGTGCGTCGCCGCACCGATTTATGATCATACGGGCAACATTGTGGCTTCAATCAGTATATCGGGACCGACGATCAATGTAACCACCAAGAAACTTCCGCATTTAATAGAGGTATTGGTGGCGCATTCACAAGAAATTTCCTACCAATTGGGCAAACCCAGATAGATTTAATCTGTTTTTTCTTCATATTTCTCCCTTTCGGGCCAGATCACTTTTCACCTGGATTATCTTAAAATTTAAAAAGGAATATCTATTTTGGTGTAGAATATTAATTATATAATGATACGATGTCCCATATGGCGGTACAAACTGATGCGGGTGATATTATGACGTTTATGAAAACTGTTTATGCGGCCTCAGAAGAAAGTATAGGCGATCCGGCCGTTGCCTCCATGCTGGAACAGATGATTGCCGGCAAGAAGCTAAAAAAAGTACTGTTGGTTCCCCCTGACTCCACCAGAGCCCATTCCTACGCCGGCTCCATTTGCCAAATATTGGCCAAAGTATTGAAGGGAGTGGACCTGGACGTCATTCCGGCCCTGGGAACGCATATAAAAATGAAGAGAGACCAGATTGTCAGAATGTACCCGGGGCTTCCGGAAAATCGGTTCATGGTTCACCGGTGGCGAAAAGATGTGATAAGGCTCGGAGAGATTCCGGCCGAACTGGTGAGCGATGTTTCTGGGGGCCGGATTGCCCGGGCCATTCCCGTGGAGATAAACAAAATATTGTTGGATAAAAGTTATGACTTGATTCTCTCCATTGGCCAGGTGGTGCCCCATGAGGTAGCGGGAATGGCCAATTTTTACAAAAATATATTCGTCGGGCTCGGGGGCAAAACCATGATCGATATGTCCCATATGCTGGGGGCGGTTTCTGGACTGGAAAGAATAATGGGCCGGGACCATACGCCGATTCATCAGATATTCGATTTCGCGGCAAAAACGTACCTGGTGGATTTGCCGATTATCTACATCCTGACCGTTACCACCACGGATAACGGGATCACCCGCCTGAGGGGCTTGTTTATCGGGAATCACCGGGAAGCGTATGAAAAAGCGGTCGGCTTGAGCCAAAAACTAAATATTACGGTTATCCCCGAGCCCCTGAAAAAGGTGGTGGCTTTTCTTCCGGCCCATGAATTCAGGACAACCTGGACCGGAAACAAGGCCATATATCGGACCCGCATGGCCCTGGCTGACGGGGCTGAATTGATTGTCATGGGCCCCGGCATATCCGGCTGTGGTGAAGATCCTCTTTTCGATGAACTGATCAGAAAATATGGTTATGGCAGAACCACCGAGGAGATCATGCGTCTGGTGGACGATTCGCTGCTGCTCGGGGAAAACCTGGCGGTTGCCGCCCACCTGATCCACAGCTCGAGCGAGGGCCGGTTTAAAATAACCTATTCACCGGGACGCCTGGGGGCCGACGAAATACTCTCCCTGGGTTTTAATTATCTGGATTATGCCCGATCATGCCAAAAATACAATCCCCGGAAATTGAAATACGGTTTCAATGATGTTTCTGGCGAAAAGGTTTTTTTTATTCCCAATCCGGCCCTTGGTTTATGGACCACCAGGCAGAAAATAAATGAGAATATGGGGAGGTAATGTAGATGCAGATCAAGCTGGACCACAAGGTGGCGGTGGTAACCGGGGGTTCCGGTATCATCGGTTCAGAGATATGTTTGGCCTTATCAGCCTGCGGCGCAAAGATCGCCGTTCTGGGACGAACCGAACATAAGGTCAAGAAGGTGGTCGGAGAGATTGAGCAAAGGGGAGGGGAAACTCTCGGGCTGACTGTAGACCTGCTAGATAAAAACAGCCTGCAGAAAGCGGCTGAAATTGTTACGGGCAGATGGGGACAGGTCGATCTACTGATCAATGCCGCCGGAGGGAATAAGCCGGGGGGAACCACCAGCGATGAGCTCAGTTTCTTTGATCTGCCTCCCGAGGGGATTGACCAAATTATCAATCTCAACCTGCTGGGTACCTGGATACCCTGTCAGGTATTTGGAAAAATTATGGCTGAACAGGGAAAAGGGTCAATTATTAATGTTTCCTCCATGGCCGCTTATACCCCTCTTACCAGAACGCCTGCCTATTCGGCCGCCAAAGCAGGGGTTTCAAATTTCACCCAATGGCTGGCGGTCCATTTCTGCCAGGAATACTCCCCTCTGATCAGGGTCAATGCCATCGCCCCGGGATTCCTTCTTACCGAGCAAAACCGCTACCTGCTTGCCAATGAGGATGGCACCGCCACAAGCCGCGGCCGGGATATTCTCCGGATTACACCCATGGGCAGATATGGCGCCCCGGAGGAACTGTGCGGGGCGGTAATCTTTCTCTGTTCCGACGAGGCCTCTTTTATTACCGGGGTGGTTTTACCGGTTGACGGTGGTTTCAGCGCTTATTCGGGCGTTTAAAGAGAACAGGGGCCTATGTTTCTATTACCTATGTTTCTATTAATGAAAAAGACAGGGATGAATGCAAATGGCGCGATACAAGGTTGTAGTAACCGATGACCGGCACGGTACCTATCAGGTGGAGGAAGAGATCCTGGCGGGCATCGGCGCCCGGGTCTTTGTAGCCGACTGTGCTACAGCGGAAGAGGTCGTCGAGGCCTGCCGGGATGCGGATGGCATTCTGGTAAATCTGGCTCCCATGCCTTCGGAGGTTATTGAACGGCTCGACAAATGCAAGGTTATTGCCCGGTACGGCGTAGGAGTTGACAATGTTGATATTTCCGCCTGCAGCTTAAAGGGGATCGGGGTGACCAATGTGCCGGATTATAGCGTAGAGGAGGTTTCAGATCATGCCCTGGCGTTGATCATGGCCTGTGCCCGGAAAATAGCGGTCCGTGACGGGGCTATCCGAAGGGGAGGGTGGGGAAACCGGGAACCTTTATTCAGAATTGCCGGAAAGAGTATTTCTTTACTTGGTTTCGGCAAAATCGCCCGGTGCCTGCAGCGCAAAATTAAAGGTTTAAATTTTGGCAGGCTCCTGGTTTATGATCCCTACGTAGAAGAAGAGATCATTGTTTCCCACGGCGGGGAAAAAGTGGATCTGGCCCGTTCCCTCCGGTATGGGGATATTATTTCGGTTCACCTGCCCCTGACCGATGAAACAAGGGGGTTAATCAACAGAGAAGCCCTGGCCCTGATGAAAAAAAGCGCCATAATCATCAACACCTCCCGGGGAGCGGTGATTGATCAGGAAGCCCTGATCGAGGCGTTAAGGAACAATAGGATAGGCTGTGCCGGCTTGGATGTATTTGAAAAAGAACCCCTGGAAAAAGACAGTCCCCTGTTGACCATGCATAATACAGTTCTTACAGATCATATCGGGTGGTACAGTGAAGAATCGATGGTGGAATTAAAGAGAAAGGCCGCGGAAGATATTGCGGCCGTGCTAACGGGGAACAGACCCCGGTACCCCGTCAACAAATTTTGAAAGGAGGGGTCCGGTATGCACAAAACGTTGGAGATAATGGGTGATCTGGGGATTGTTCCGGTGGCAACCATTGGCGAGGCAAAGGATGCCATTCCCCTGGCTGAAGCGTTATTCAAAGGGGGTCTGCCCATCATAGAAATTACCTTCAGGACCAATGCCGCGGAAGAAGCGATCAGAGAAATTGCCTCGGGATTTCCAAAGACACTGGTAGGCGCGGGGACGATATTGAATGTTCAGCAGGCGGAACGGGCGCTCAAGGCCGGGGCGCAATTTGTGGTCAGCGCCGGTTTTAATGACCGGGTGGTTCAATATTGTTTGGAACAGGGAGTGCCGGTAACCCCGGGGTGCAGCACTCCTACGGATATCACCAGGGCCCTGGAATTTGGCCTGGAGGTGGTTAAATTTTTTCCGGCGGAAATCCTGGGCGGGGTAAAGGCTCTGGAAGCGATGGGCAAACCCTTTCGCATGATGAAATTTGTCCCCACCGGTGGAATCAGCCCTCATAATTTCGGGGATTATCTGGCCCTGAACAGTGTGTGGGCCTGTGGAGGCAGCTGGATGGCAAAAGAAGAGCTGGTCCGGGAGGGGAATTTTGGCGAGATCACCCGTTTAACCCGGGAAGCGGTGAGGCAGATGTTGGGGTTTAATTTCGGGCATCTGGGGATCAATATGCCGGATCCCGAAACATCAATGGATCTGGCTAAAAATTTTGCCTCGGCTTTTGATCTCCCGATAAGGGAAGGCAACAGTTCAAATTTTGTCGGCTCGATAATCGAGCTCACCAAATTTCCGGGGCCGGGCTGTAAAGGGCATATTGCCTTAACAACAAAAAACATGAAAAGGGCTTTGGCCTATCTCCGGCAGAAAGGGTTAAACGTGGATCTGGATTCAGCCCGGGGCCCCGCCGGTGAACCGCCGGTATCCATATACCTGGAAGAAGAAATTGGCGGATTTGCCGTTCACCTGCTGCAGGAAAAATAAGTTTTCCCATTCTTTAAAATCCCTAAGGAGGATTCGCGATGGGCGGTAAAATTATAACTTTCGGTGAGATCATGCTCCGGCTTAAATCTCCAGGCTATGAGCGATTATTGCAGTCGCCGATTCTGGAGGCAACCTTTGGCGGCGGTGAGGCCAATGTAGCCGTGTCCCTGGCCAACTACGGCCACAGGTCTGCACTGGTAACGGTTTTGCCGGACAACCACTTGGGCAAGGCCTGCCGGGGTGAGTTGCAGAGATTAAATGTGGATACTTCGCTGATTCAAAGCGGCCCGGGGCGGATGGGCATTTATTTTATCGAAAGTGGGACCATGCAGCGGCCTTCCCAGGTAATCTATGACCGGGACAATTCGGCGCTCATGAGGGCCAAACCGGGCGATCTAAATTGGGAAGCCATTTTTAAAGAAGCAACCTGGTTTCATATCACCGGGATTACCCCGGCGCTCAGCCAATCGGCGGCCGATTTATCTCTGGAAGCGGTCAAAAAAGCAAAAGAGATGGGCTTAACCGTGTCCTGCGATTTTAATTATCGATCCAAACTGTGGAAATTTGGAAAGGATGCGGTGGAAATAATGACCGCCCTCGTCCAATATGTGGATGTGGGTATTGCCAACGAGGAGGATTGCCAGAAATCGTTGGGGATTGCCCTGGATATTGATGTGGAAAAGGGAGAGCTGGATCGGGAACAATACCATCGCCTCACGGAGAAGATCCTCAAGGCGTTTCCACAGATGAAAATAATTGCCATTACCCTTCGGGAGAGTATCAGTGCCAGTCACAACACCTGGTCAGCCTGTTTAAATGATCGGGCCGCCATCTATGACAGCCGCAAATATGATATTACCCATATCGTTGATCGCGTTGGTGCCGGTGATTCCTTTGCCGCCGGATTAATATACGGCTTAATTACCTTTGAGAGTAAAGCCAAAGCCCTGGAGTTTGGGGTGGCGGCCGGTTGTCTGAAACACTCCATCAGCGGCGATTTTAACCGGATGTCCGTAACCGAGGTGGAGAAATTAATGGCCGGCCGGGGTTCGGGCCGGGTGGAAAGGTAGGTTCAAAGCGCAGATCGGCTCCGGCAACTGCCGGGAGGTTGTCCCCCTTAAGAAAATTAGCAGGAGGTGGTTGGAAATGAGCATCACCGATAAAAGCGCCCTGTTCAAGCTGGTAGAGAAGGAGGTAAACAGCGCCGAAATAACAGACCTTCATACGCACCTTTATCCGGCCGCATTTGGGGAATTGATGTTATGGGGCATCGATGATCTGCTGACTTATCATTTTTTGGTGGCGGAATATTTCCGGTACTCGGAAATGGATTACGATGATTTTTTTGCCCTGGACAGGCGGGAACAGGCCGACCTGATCTGGCAGAAGCTATTTATTGAACATTCTCCGGTAAGTGAAGTGCAAAGAGGGGTTCTGACGGTTTTATCCAGTCTGGGGCTGGATGTTGCCGGCCGTGATCTGCCGGGTTACAGAAAATATTTCGAATCCATGACGGCGGGGGAATATGTGAACAAGGTATTTGAGCTGTCGAAGGTCAGGGAAGTTATAATGACCAACGATCCCTTTGATCCCGTGGAGAAGGCCCTTTGGGACGGAGGAGGCCACCATGATCCGAGGTTCAAAGCCGCGCTGAGAATTGATCCCCTCCTAAATGAATACCGGGAGACGCACCGCCAACTTATAACCTGGGGATATGCGGTAAAAGAGGACCTGTCCCGGGATAGCGTGGAAGAGATCAGGCGGTTTTTAAGAGATTGGGCCGGTAAGATGGATGCCGGATACATGGCCGTGTCATTGCCGCCCACCTTTGTCGTCCCCGAAACCACCCTGCGTTCCCGGTTGATTGAGGACTGTGTTTTACCCGTATGCCGCGAGCTCAACCTTCCCTTGGCCCTGATGATCGGGGTCAAGAAAATGGTCAACCGGGGTTTGGGGCTGGCCGGTGATTCTATTGGAAAATCCCGGATAGAGGTCCTGGAATATCTGTGTACTGTTTATCCCCACAATAAATTTCTGGTTACCATGTTATCCAGGGAAAATCAGCATGAATTGGCAGTTGTAGCCCGGAAGTTCAGAAACCTTATGGTTTTTGGGTGCTGGTGGTTTTTAAACAATCCCAGCCTGGTGGAGGAGATAACCAGGATGAGATTGGAGACGCTGGGTCTGTCATTTATACCCCAGCATTCGGATGCCCGGGTTTTGGATCAACTGGTTTATAAATGGGCTCACTTCAGAAAAATAGTGACCAAGGTGCTGGTGGACAAATACAGTGACATTTTGGATAACGGATGGTCCATAGAGCCGGAGGAAATCACCAGGGATGTGGGCGATCTCTTTGGCCGCAATTTCCGGTCCTTTGTGGGCAGGCGACTCTAAGGGAAAAGGGGGTGTTGTTCCGGGGTGAAGTTATCCCAGCTTAAAAAAATCGATTTGAATGACGAAAGGGGGCGTATCGTTGGAAAAGGTAAGGATTGGAATGGTGGGCACGGGATTTGTGACCAAACTGCACCTTGATGCTTACCGCAAGCTGGTAGGCGTCCCCGTGGAGTTGGCCGGAGTGGTCTCCCGATCAAAGGAAAAGGCCGAAAAATTTGCACAAAGGCATGGGATCTCCCGGGTATACGATGACTATCACCGGATGCTTGAGGACCGGGAAATTGATATTGTCGATGTGTGTTACCCGAACAAATTACATGCCCAGGTTTGCATTGATGCCGCCCGGGCCGGCAAACACATTATTTGTGAGAAACCATTGACCGGGGCGTTCGGTGAGGGGATAGAAACCCAATCAGGGCGGGCGGGTAATGTTCCCAGGCTTGAACTTTTTCGGGAGGCCATGAAAAATGCGGATGCCATTGTACAGGAGGCGCGCCGGAACAAGGTAAAACTATGCTATGCCGAAGATTTTATTTATGCCCCGGTAGTGGTAAAGGCCAAACGTCTTATTAAGCAGAGCGGCGGGGCGATTCTGGATATGAGGTCGGAAGAGAGCCACAGCGGCTCCCACGCGGCATATTCCCGACAATGGGAGCTCGCCGGAGGGGGGTCCTTGCTGAGATTGGGTTCACATCCCCTGGGTCTGGTATTGCACCTCAAACATGATGAAGGTTTGTTGAAACAGGGGAAACCGGTGAACGTAAAATCTGTGATGGCTGATGTGGGGAATCTCACGCATACCGAGATCTTCAAGGGCTCAACCGACAGGTGGGTGGTGAGCGATTGGCAGGATGTGGAAGATTGGGCGGTGGTAGTGCTTACTTTTACGGATGGAACCAAGGCTACCATCCAATCAAACGATATTACTCTGGGCGGGATTGTAAATACTCTTGATATTTACACCACAAATTGTGTGTTAAAGTGCGACATGGCCGCCAACGATGCGATTAAGGCCTATGCGCCCTCCACAGAGATCTTTGGTGATGAATATATATCCGAAAAGATTGAAACCAAGGCCGGTTGGACTTTCCCCTCTCCCGATGAAGATTGGATGCGCGGCTATCCGCAGGAAATGCAGGATTTTGTGGAGTCGGTTTATTACAACCGGGAGCCTGTATCGGACGGTGAACTTGGACGCCAGGTAGTACAGGTTATTTATGCCGCCTATCTCAGCGCCGAACAGGGGCGTCGAATTGATCTGTCCACTCTTAACGCCTCCGGAGATGGTGCCGGTTGAAACAACAGGTTTGTTTATTTAACCGGACGGCCGCCGATCATCAGCAGGCTTTTCGGATCGGTTCTGCCGGTTCCGGATTAAAGGGGGAATAATATTGAAAGCAGTGGTGAAAGTTGGCAGTTCTCCTGAATTTGTAGTCAGGGATGAACCCCTTCCCGTGATCAAACCCTCGGAGGCGCTGATCAAGGTCAGGACCGCCGGCCTTTGCGGAACGGATGTAGCGATCAGGAATAATGCGTTTATGGGAAGGCACGGCCCGGTGATTCCACCGATCATTCCCGGTCATGAGTTTTGCGGGGAAGTAGTTGAGATCGGGTCCCAGGTCCGAAAGGTAAACAAGGGGGACCGGGTTGTTACCAGTGCCATCCGCGGCTGCGGCAAGTGTTATCCCTGCCGCATCGGGGTTTTCAACCGGTGCAGACAATGGGTACATGTGGGCATTGATTCACCGGGTTGTTTTGCGGAATATGTACCCGTTGATCAGGACATTTTATTTCAGGTGCCGGATTTTGTCCCCGATGATCACGCTTCTCTGTTGGAGCCCGCCACCACGGGGGTCAGGGCGATCAGGACAAATAATATCACTCCGGGCAGTTTTATCGTCATGTTCGGGCCCGGGCCCTTCGGGCTGTTTATTATGCAGGCCATGCTGACCACCTCGCCGGTACGTCTGGTCATGGTTGGCCTGAGTTCTGATCACGAACGCTTAAAATTGGCCGGAGATCTGGGGGCCACCGATTTAATCAAGGGGGATATGGAGGACCCGGTGAAAATAATTGACGAGATGACCCGCGGCAAGGGCGCCGATGTGGTGATTGAGGCCACGGGGAATGTGGAGGCGGTAACCCAGGCCATAGAAGTAGCCGGCGGCGGCGCCTTAATTCTAATGGGCGGCAGCGGGTTCGGGGGGCGGGAGATCAGCTTCAAACCCTGGAATGTGGTGCGGGATGAAAAAAAGCTCAAGGGATTGCAGGGTTTTGAATGGGCCGACTACCTGTTGGCCCTTGATCTGTATAGGGCCGGCAAATTAAAGATTGCCCCGCTGATCACTCAGAGGCGTCCCCTGGACGAAATTAACGAGGCCTGCGAATTGGTGGAGAAAAAAAAGGCCATGAAAATTATTTTCCCGGTGGGCTAGCTGCTTTCTCCAAACCGGAGGATTATCATCATCTGCCGCCTGCTTTTGCAGCGATATCGATGGACCGGGCCGCCAAAACCTGGTGAAGCAAGGGTTTGGCGGCCCGGTTGATTTATAATTGTGTTCAATTTTCCCTTATGCTATAATTTGAATTACAGAAAAATATAGCCACTGCTATGAAGGAGAAGAGTAGGCAAGGAAGAAGCGCTGAACCAGGGAGGAGGGGCCCCAACTGCAAGTCTCTCCCGGTGCCCTCGGCCGAATTTCACTCCCGAGCATCCCGCCGAACGGTTTTCGCTCCCTGTAGGCGGCGACGGTTGCCCCCGTTAAATGGTAGTGGAGATGAGCCGGCGCGGCTAAGCTGGGTGGTACCGCGGAAATAAATTTCGTCCCTGAATGCAGGGATTTTTGTTTTTGGGGGAAAGGAGCAGATTCATGATAAAACAGATCGCCGAACTTGAACAGAAAGCCAGAGAGCAGATCGAAACCGCCGTTGACCGGGAGCAACTGAGCGAGCTTCGGAACCGCTACCTGGGCAAAAAAGGGGCGGTTACCTCTCTGTTGAGGGGAATAGGCCGGGTTCCGGCAGAGATCAGGCCGGAACTGGGACAGAAAGCAAACGCATTGCGCATGCTGATCGAGGATCTTCTGACCGAACGGGAAAAAATCCTGGATAGTTTAACCTCCGGCCAAAGATGGGAACGGGAGAGGATAGATGTCACCCTTCCGGGAAGGCCGGTTCCGCAGGGGGGCCTCCATCCCCTGACCCTGGTGCTGGAGGAGATCAAGCAGATATTTACCGGGTTCGGTTTTCAGGTGGCCTGCGGCCCGGATATTGAAAGCGATTACTACAACTTTGAAGCACTGAACATTCCCCAGGATCACCCGGCCCGCGACATGCAGGATTCTTTCTATCTGTCGCCCGGCTTTCTGCTTCGCACCCACACTTCGCCGGTTCAGATCAGGACTATGGAAAAGACTGCGCCCCGGATTCCGCTGCGGATCATTGCCCCGGGAAAGGTATACCGCCGCGATGACGATGCCACTCACTGCCCGATGTTCCATCAGGTGGAGGGTCTGGCCGTGGATCGGGGGGTTACCCTGGCCGATCTGAAGGGGACGCTTTCTCTGTTTGTGCGGGAAATATTCGGCCCCGAGCGGCAGATCAGGCTGCGCCCGAGTTTTTTTCCCTTTACCGAGCCCAGCGCGGAGGTGGACGTTTCCTGCCTGATCTGCGGGGGGGAGGGCTGCCGGACCTGCGGGCACACCGGATGGCTGGAGGTGCTGGGAGCGGGGATGGTTCACCCCGGGGTGCTCCGGGCCGGAGGTTATGATCCGGAGGATGTGACCGGGTTTGCATTCGGCATGGGGGTAGAGCGGATTGCCATGCTTAAATACGGCATCGACGACATGAGGCATTTTTATTCCAATGATCTTCGTTTTTTGAAGCAGTTCAGTTGATCTGGGGCAGGAGGGGTTGGCATGCGTATTTCATGTAACTGGTTGCAGGAATATATATCAAGCGGGTTATCACCGCAGGAGCTGGCGGAGAGGTTGACCATGGCCGGGGTGGAGGTGGACTCGGTAGTCCCTTTCAGGGAACCGCGGCCAAAGGTGGTGGTGGGGCGGGTTCTCACCCTGGAGCCCCATCCGCGGGCTGAAAAGCTCACTTTGGTCCGGCTGGATCTGGGCGGGAGCGTGCTGAGCGTGGTCTGCGGGGCCCGCAACCTGGAGGAGGGCCGGCTGGTGGCGGCGGCCCTGCCGGGGGCGGTGCTGCCCGGGGCGGATCGCCCCATAGAGGCGGCGGATATTCTGGGGGTGCGCTCCGGGGGGATGATCTGCTCGGCTGCCGAACTGGGGCTGGAGCTGAGTGGAGGGCCTGCTGATATTCTGGTGCTGGATGAAAATGAAACGACCCGCCCGGGGGCGCCCCTGGACGAGGTTCAGGGTTTCAGCGATTGGATATTGACCCTGGATCTAACCCCCAACCGGGCCGATTGTCTGGGTCTGCTGGGGCTGGCTTACGAAGTGGGGGCGCTGACCGGGGAGCAGGTGAAACTGCCTAAAACAGTGCTTGATGAATGCAACGGCGGCGGCATTGAATCCAAGGTAGCGGTGGCGGTGGGCGATTCGAGGCTCTGCCCCCGCTATACGGCGCGCCTGGTGGAGGAAGCAACTATTGGTTTTTCCCCGCTGTGGATGCAGCTTCGGCTGCTGAAAGCAGGGGTCCGGCCGATCAACAATGTGGTGGACATTACCAATTATGTGATGATGGAATTCGGGCAACCTCTTCATGCCTTCGACTTCGACCTGCTCTCCGGCGACCGGATCATCGTGCGCCGGGCCGCCCTGGGAGAAAGGCTGGTAACCCTGGACGGGGTGGAGCGGCAGTTAAACCCGGAAATGCTGGTGATTGCCGATAATGCGGGGCCAATCGCTTTAGCGGGGGTGATGGGAGGCGACAGCACCGGGATCGGGGGAAACAGCAAAAGCATACTGATCGAAGCAGCTCTGTTCAACCGGGCCAGTGTGCGCCGTACCGCCGCCCGGCTGGGGCTTTTTTCGGAGGCTTCCCAGCGGTTTGAAAGAGGGGTCAACCCGGAATGGGTGATGGCTGCCCAGAACCGGGCGGCCGGTCTGTTGGCCGAAATTGCCGGGGGGAGGGTGGCGGCGGGGGTAATAGACGTCTACCCCGAACCCTTTCAACCCCGCACCGTTAAAGTCAGGCCGCACCGGATCAGCGAAATTTTGGGGTTAAAAATTTCCTCCAAGGAGATCACGGACATTTTAGAGCGGCTGGGGTTTTCCGTTTCCGCGGGCAGCGGGTTTTCGCTGCAGGTGGAAATTCCTCTGCGGCGGGGTGATGTGGAGTTGGAAGAAGACGTGGTGGAAGAAGTGGCCCGCCTGCACGGCTATGACCGGATTCCGGCCACCCTGCCCCGGGGGGAGCTGGTGGAATGCCGCGACCTGCCGGAGCAGCGGATCCTGGATTTGATCAAAGGGACCTTGATCTCGGCCGGGTTTAACGAGGCCATCAACTATTCTTTTATCAATCCGGCCCATCTGCGACGGCTGGCTCTCCCGGAGGAAGATTTAAGGCTCAACGCCGTCCCGATTCAAAATCCCCTTTCGGAGGAGCAGGGCGTGTTGAGAACCACCCTGCTTCCGGGTCTGCTCAAAACCCTGCAGTACAATTTTTATCACCAGGTGGGGGATCAGCTTATATTTGAGCTGGGGGCCGTGTTTTTGCCTTCGGCCCGGCCCGAGCAGGAGGCCCCTCGAGAAAGGCTGACCCTGGTCCTGGCCGCTACCGGCCGGGCGGTGGAACCCCACTGGGCGGGCAAACCGTTACCGGCCGACTTTTTTGCGGTCAAGGGTGTGTTGGAGCTGATCTTTCGCCGCCTGGGGCTGGAAGAAGTGAGGTTTGTGCCGTCGATGATCCCCGGGCTGCACCCCACCCGCAGTGCTTCCGTGATCATTGGCGGGAAGGAAGTAGGGTTTGTGGGGCACCTTCATCCCGAAACGGTGGAACTCTGGGATTTTTCCCAGGAGGTAATTGCGTGCGAACTGGATCTGGAAACAGTGATCAGTCGGGCCAGTCTGCAGCCCCGCTACACTCCACTTCCCCGTTACCCGGCCTCGCTGAGGGATATTGCGGTGATCGCCCCCCGGGAGGTTCCGGCTGAAGAGCTCGAATCATGCATCCGCCGGGCGGGGGGGAAACTGGTGGAACAGGTAGCCCTGTTTGATGTCTATCAGGGCGGGCAGATCCCGGCTGGAAAGCGCAACCTGGCCTTTGCCATCCGTTACCGCAGCCCGGAAAGAACCCTGACCGATGAGGAGGTAAACCGCCTTCACGGGCAGATCATTTCAGCCCTTGCGGAAAAAGGAGCGCTGCTCAGGGAATAGCACGCCGGCAGGAGTTGGGCATAGTATCTCGAATGATCTCTCAGGATATGCTATGAACTCAAAAAGGGGTAACCGGTAATGGACGAGCCCAAAAACCGGGTAACAGTGGTTATTATGGGGGAAGAATATACCGTCAGAAGCGCCTCCTCCCCGGAATCGATGAACCGGGCGGCCCGGCTGGTGGATCAACTGCTGAAAACCTTGTCGGGGCGGAGCGCCTCCAGGAGCAGCCACCGGCTGGCCATTTTGGCCTGCCTCAACCTGGCTCACCAGTTGCTGGCTCAGAGAGAGGAGAACCAAACGGCGGCAGGGAGAGATGAATCATGAATTGGCTTGATATTTTGCTCCTGGCGCTGCTGGTGCTTAATCTGATCAGCGGTTATTGCCAGGGGTTGATCAGGCAGATGATCGGTCTGATCGGTTTTCTGGTCTCCATCGCGGTGGCGGTGTACGGCAGCAGCTGGCTGGGGGGGATTATCGAGGGCTATGTTGATCCGGCCTGGCTGATGCCCCTGCAGGAAGTGTCAAATCAATTCGGTCTCAATATTACCGCCGACTGGGCCGTAAGCCTGGCCGCCAAGATCGCGTCTTTCTTGATACTGATGATCCTGGCCAAGTTTCTGTTGAGCCTGCTGGCAAGTACATTTACCGACGTGAACCGCCTGCCGGTAGTGGGGACGGTCAATCGCCTGGCGGGTCTGGCGTTGGGGTTGGCCCGGGGATTGATCCTGGTTATGCTGCTGGTGGGCCTGTTTTCCCTTTTGCCCCTGGCCTTCGTTGCCGAGGCGATGTCCGGCTCATCTCTTGCTGCCATGGTCGGGCGCTGGCTGCCCCAACTGGCGGAGAGCCTGAAATCACTGCTGATCACTTGCCTGTAATTGCAATAACCGCTGCCGGGAGCAGTGCTTTACTGGAGAAATATACGTGGATAATTGGGAAATAGCTGCCGCTTTGGAGCGCATGGCCGGGCTTCTGGCCATCAAGGGAGAAAATGAGTACAAGGTGAGGGCTTACCTGACAGCCTCCCGCCGGATCAACCGGCTGGATCAGCCCTTGAAACAACTGTCTGCGGAAAACCGGCTGCATGAGGTTCCCGGAGTGGGGGAAGCCCTGAGTAAAAAGATACGGGAGCTGATCGAAACCGGCGGCTGCCGTTTTTTGTCCGCGCTGGAAGAGGAAGTGCCTCCCGAGTTCCTGGCTATGTACGAAATACCGGGTGTGGGCTACCAGGTCGCCCATAAGCTGTATGCCGGGCTGGGATTAAAAAACCTGCCCGAGCTGAAACAGGCCGCCCTGGAAGGCAGAGTAAAGGGCCGCTTGGGAGAGAGCATACTAAATTATTTTCGCCGGGGGGCAAGTTATCAAAATATCTTTCATCGCGGGATGGCGCTTCCCCTGGGCCGACAATGGGCGGAGCGGTTGCGGGAACTGCCGGGGGTGGAATCCTGCCTGATCTCGGGGGATTTGCGCCGGGGCACGGAAACGGTGGCCCGGGTTCAGTTGGTGGCGGGTGTAAATGATGATCCGGGGGCGTTCAAATCGGTGCTGGCCGAGATCGTTCCCGGCGAGCTGCATGAAAAGGCAGGCCGTGGAAACGGAAGCCCTTTTAAAGCGTTTTCCTTCGGCACCCCTTCCGGCCTGCCTGTAGATCTGTTCCTCCTCCCCGCGGAACGCCTGGGAGCCGCTTTGCTCCACTTCACCGGATCGCCGGCACATTACGGACTGTTGGTTGAACTGGCCCGCGGCCAAGGGCTGACCCTGACCGCCGGCGCCCTGCGGGGCCGGGGAGGGGAGTACCCGGTTAACCGGGAGGAGGAGATCTACCGGCGGCTGGGGCTGCCTTTTATCCCGCCCGAGCTAAGAGAGGGAGGGGATGAGATCGAGCTGGCCCTGCGGGGGGAGCTTCCCGAACTGCTGCAATTGGAGCAGATCAAGGGGGATCTTCACCTGCACAGCAACTGGAGCGACGGGCTTCATACTATTCCCGAACTGGCCGGGCGGGCGGCGGCCCTGGGATACCGCTACCTGGCCATAACCGATCACTCTCCATCACTGCAGATCGCAGGGGGGCTTTCCCGGGAGCGGCTCAGGGAACAGATCGCTTTTATCAGGCAGTTTAACCGCAGCGGCGCTTGTTCCTGCTACCTGCTCGCCGGGGCGGAGGTAGATATACATTCCGACGGTTCGCTGGATCTTCCCGATGAACTCCTGTTTGAGCTGGAACTGGTGATTGCTTCGGTGCACAGCAATTTTCGCCAGGACAAACAGGAGATGACCGGGCGGATCTGCCGGGCCATGGCCCATCCGGCGGTTCATATTATCGGCCATCTTACCGGCCGGCTGCTCGGAACCCGGGGAGGATACGAAGTGGATATGCAGGCCATAATCGCGCAGGCGGCGGCCACCGGAACCGTTCTGGAGGTCAATTCTTCTCCCCAGCGCCTGGATCTGGCCGATGTCCATCTGCCGCAAGCCCGGAAACAGGGGGTCATGCTGGCAGTGAACACCGATGCCCACAGCCTGGTGACCATGGCCGATATAAAGTACGGGGTAACCGCAGCCAGGCGGGGGTGGTTGGAGGCGAAAGATGTGATCAATACCAGACCCCTGGCGGAAATAAGGGTATTGCTGGACAATATACGAAGCAATCCCGGCAAAAATGGATTGTAGCCTCGGGCCCCTGCCGCGGGAATTTTACAACCGGGACCCGATCACCGTGGCCCGGGATCTCCTGGGAAAAGTGCTCTGCCATGACAGCGCCGAGGGATTGGCGGCGGGGATGATCGTGGAAACCGAAGCGTATTTGAGCCTGGGGGATCCGGCCTGTCATGCCGCCAAGGGGAAAACTGCACGCAACGAAGCTATGTTCGGACCCGCCGGAAGGGCTTATATCTATTTTATTTATGGAAATCATTACTGTTTCAATGCCGTTACCGGTCCTCCGGGAGTGGGGGAGGCGGTGCTGATCAGGGCTCTGGAACCGGTGAGCGGACTGGAGTTGATGTATCGCCGCCGAGGATGTCTGAAAAAAGAAACCGGGTTGACCAACGGCCCGGGGAAGCTCTGCCGGGCGCTGGGTATAACCGGCAGTCTGAACCACCATCCTCTGCAGTGCCCCCCGTTGTGGATTGGAGGCGGATCTGGGGGGAGGGAGCCTTTCCCCATTATCCGCTCGCCCCGGATCGGGATCAGTCAGGCCACCGACAGGTTGTGGCGGTTTTATATAGAGGGAAACAAATATATTTCCCGGAGATAGAATCGGGTATTCCGATCAAGTAAGCCGGTGTTCCAGGGGCGGGGGGCAGAAGCCTGCCCGGCCCGAAAACCGGCGGGAGGAGAGTTTGATTTGGATCACACCCTGACCGAGAGGGAAATCAACAACCTGGGATTTGGAGAAATCCGCAGCCTGCTGGCCGATCTGACCGTTACTCCTATGGCCAGAGAGCGGGCCCTCCAGCTTCTGCCCTACGCTGATTGGGAGGCGGTCAGCCGGGATCTGGCCGAAACAAGCGAAGGCCGCCTTCTTGCCGGGAAGGGCATATTTAGCCCTCCGGCAGTGGAAGACGTACATAAATACATCAACCGCGCCGTCAAAGGGGGGTTGTTGAGCGGGATTGAACTGGCTGCAATTGCCGGTTTTTTACATGCTGTCACGCGGTGGCGAAACTTTTTTAAGGAGATTTCTCGCCAGGAGGAGTATCCTCGCCTCAATTCCATTGCCGGGGGGCTGGCGCTGCCGGAGCAACTGGTTCGGGCCCTGAACGATTCGCTTGATCCCGAAGGGCAGTTGCTTGACGGTGCCTCACCGGAGCTGCAGTTGCTGAGGCGCAGGCAAAGGGCTGTCGAGGGGAAAATACGCGACAAGCTGGACTCCTATCTGCGTTCTCCCGGCTGGAACCGCTATCTGCAGGAAAATCTGGTCACCATACGCAGCGGCCGCTATGTGCTGCCGGTCAAGCAGGAATTCCATACCCGGATTCCCGGGGTGGTGCACGATCAATCCTCCAGCGGGGCTACCTGGTTTATTGAACCGATGCCGGTAGTAGAACTGCAAAACCAGCTTGCTTTTCTGATCCGTCAGGAGGAACAGGAGATAGAGCGCATTTTGCGAAAACTGACCGCCCTGGTGGCCGAGCAGTCGCTGCTGCTGGGCCAAAATCGTGATCTGTACGGCCGGCTGGATCTGATCATGGCCCGGGGGAGGTTAAGTCTTAGCCAATCGGCGGTGGCTCCGCAACTGGCCTCCGGGGACCGGCAGTGGCAGTTCAGCCTGGTTCAGGCCCGCCATCCCCTGATCCAAGAGGAGGCGGTGCCCCTCACGGTGGATCTCGGCGGTTCGGTCCGCGGCCTGGTGATTACCGGGCCGAATACCGGCGGAAAGACCGTTGCCCTGAAAACCATAGGGCTTCTGGCGGCTATGGCTCAGAGCGGGCTGCATATACCCGCCTCCCGGGAGACCCTTTTGCCGGTGTTTGGAGCCATAAGAGCCGACATCGGGGATGAACAGGATATCGTGCAGAGTCTGAGCACCTTTTCGGGCCATCTGAAAAACATTATCGAGATCCTGGCCGAGGCCGGTTCCCGCACCCTGATACTATTGGACGAGCTTGGTGCGGGCACCGATCCTTCTGAAGGGGCCGCCCTGGCCAAGGCAGTGCTGGCCTTTTTGACCGACAGCGGTTCCCTGACCGTGGCCACTACCCATATCAACGAACTGAAGATATTTGCCCACCAGCAGGAGGGGATGAAGAACGCTTCCATGGAATTCGACCGGGAAACCCTGTCTCCCACCTACCGCCTGCTGCAGGGGGTTCCCGGACAGAGCAACGCGCTGGCGGTGGCGGAAAAGTTGGGTTTGCCGGTGGTGGTGATGGATCAGGCCCGGGGGTTTTTAAAGCAGGATCATGCCGAGGTGGAATCGGTGATCGCCAGCCTGGCGGAGGATCAGCGCCGCCTGTCGCAGGACAGCCTGCTCGCTTCGCAGGAGAGGGCCAGGGCAGCGGTGATCAGGCAGCAGTTGGAGGGGGAACAAGAAGAGCTGCGTTCCCGGCGCCGGGAAATTTTAAGCCAGGCCCGAAGGGAGGCCCGCTTGATAATCCGGCGGGCCCGGGAAGTCTCGGACCGGCTGATCCGAGAGTTGCACCGGCTGTGTGCTGAAGCAAAAACCGAGGCTCTGCCCCTGGCCGAACAGGCCCGCCAGGAGCTGCAGGAACTGCACCGGGAAATAAACGGGCCCGAGTTGAACGACGGCCCGAATGAACCCGGGTTGAGGGTAGAAGAGCTGGTGGCGGGAAGGAAGGTGAAGGTGCTGAGCCTTCAACAAACAGGAGAAATTATTTCCTGTTCCGGGCAGGAGGCGGTGGTCCAGGTAGGAAAGATGAAAATCCATGTGCCGCTCGCCGATTTAAGGCGGGGGGAGGGACAGGAGACGGAGGAGGGAGACCAAATACCAGCCGCAGGCGGCGGGGGATATTCGGTACAGAAAACGGGCGCGGTGCGGACACAGGTTGATCTAAGGGGGATGCGGCTGGAAGAAGCCCTGGCGGAGACGGAAAAAATGCTCGATGATGCCCTGTGGGCGGGATTAAGCCAGATTACCCTGATTCACGGCCAGGGTACCGGCAGCCTGAAGCAGGGATTGCGTTCCTATTTGAGCGGGCACCGCCTGGTCAGGGAGCATCGCCGGGGATCCCGTCCCGAAGGAGGAGACGGGGTGACGGTGGTCAGTTTGATCCGCTAATGCCGGGCTCGGGCCAGGCCCGAGCCCGGCATTAGCGGTTAATGGTGATCGGGCTGTTCGAATTCCCCTTCCCGGTAGGGGACAAATACGCTATAGTCAACCGATAGGGAAGCAACTCCGTTTTTTAATGTATAGAGACGGTAATAATAGGTGGACCCGGGCTCCAGATCTTCGTCCCGGTAGGTCAGTTGGTTGCCCGGGAGGGTGCCCAACTCCATATAATTGTCCGGGTGTTTTTTGCGTTCCAGGATAAAGCCGTCGGGCGCCTCTCCCGGGAAAATCCAGGTTAAAACTACCGCATCATCACCGAAAACGCCTTTGAATTCAAGTGGTTTCGGAGGTCTGGGAACGCTTTCTCCCCCACCGGCCACGACTCTCAATTCTACCGGCAATGAGAAACGATCCAGGAGATCCGCGGCGTACAATATATAGGAATACTCGGTGCCGGGGCTGTCTTCCAGAACATCGGTGTAGTATTGGAATTCAGGACGGATATAGGCTATCAACTGGCGCTCTTCTCCATTTTTTTCCCGGAACAGAATAAATCTTTTCAGGTCATATTCCCCGGGGTAACCCCACTCCAAGGCGACCTGATTTCCACGGACATTGGCTGTAAATCCGGTAGGAGACATCGGGCGTTCCGTCCCCGGTTCAATACCCTGTTCTCCGAAGGGGGGCATCTGTGCGGCGTCCTCGGGACGCCGGCCGGAGGCTCCTTCCCAACGGGAATCGGTGATCAGGTAGGGCGGGCGATTGAGAAAAATCTTGGTTTCAATCAGATAAGGAGGCACAAAAGGGCCTGCCGGAAGACCGGTGGAGGTGTCAATATCGACCGCCATATGCAGATCGCAGGTCAGGTGGGGGACCTGGTTTTCCAGGAAATAGTCGGTAGCCACAGTGCCCTGAGCCCGGCAGAGGTCGGTGGGCAGCAGACCGGACTTGGTGCAGACTTCAACCTGGGTCACTCCCGGAGGGCATCTGAAATTTTCAATGGGCAGAGTTTTGAACACCTCTTTGAATATTTCCCTCAGAAATGTAGTGGAATAGCTCCAGCCCTGTTCGACGTTGCCGACCCGCGGTTCGTCGTAGCCCATCCAAAAAGTGGCCACCAGATTGGGGGTATAGGCGGCCAGATAAACATCCCGCCAGAAGTTGGTGGTCCCGGTTTTGCAAGCTATCGGGCGATCGATATTCAGTTTGCTTCCCGTATAGTAACGCACCTGATCCTGCAGAATATCTGTAACAATAAAAGTGCTGGCCGGGCTCAAAATCTGGCGGGGCCGGGGTTTGTGCTCGTAGATGACCTGTCCCCGGCTGTTTTCAATACGTTCAATGGCATGCAATTCCAGTTTTAATCCTTCATTAGCCAGCACGCAGTAGGCCTGGGCCATGTCCAGAGCGCTAACTCCATTGGTTATACCGCCCAGAGTAGTGGGCAAGTACTGTTCATCGCCGGGAGCAAACGTGGAGATGCCCATCTCCTCCGCGTAGCGGGTTCCCACTTGGGGAGTCAGCTTTTCAAAGGACCGTACGGCAGGGACGTTGAAGGAATAGAGCAGGGCCTCCCGGACGGTGATCAGCCCCCGAAAGCGGAAATCAAAATTTTCCGGGGCCCAACTGCCGGAAATATAGGGGGAATCGTCAAGAACGGATCCCGCGCCCGCCAGTATTCCTTCTTCGAAAGCCGGACCATAGTTGACGATGGGTTTGATCGCTGAACCGGGCTGCCGGAGACTGGTAAATCGCAGCAATTGGTTATTCTTGCGGCTGTATTCCCGGCCGCCGCCCAGGGCGGTTATTTCACCGGTTTTGGGGTTGACCAGTACCACCGCCGCCTGGGGCTGGGGAACGCCGTTTTCTTCGTCAATACATTCCGATAGTTTGCTCGCGGAAAGACTTATCTCCGGGTTGGGGGAGAGTGCCTGCACGGCATCGCGCACTTTGGCCATATCCACGTACACGGTGCGGGGATAAAGATCCGACCGGTTCAATACGTTTTCGACCTGTGCCTGGAAGGAGCTGTCCATGGTGGTATAGATCCGGAGCCCCCCGTTGTAGATGGCGTTGTAGGCCTCATCTTCGGAGCCGAATTGCGGAATACCGGTTAAGATGTCTACCAGTTCCTGGTGAATCACGTAATCAATAAAATAAGGGTGAGGGTACTCCACCGTCGGGGGTTCCCCGTACTCCAGTTCTTCAGCCAGAGCCTGGTCATACTGTTGCTGGTCTATGAATTTCAGCCGCAGCATGTTATTGAGCACCAGCGTCTGTTTGGAGACGGCAATTTCCTCGCTGAAGAAAGGGTTGTTGACATTGGGCGAACTTATTATGCCGGCCAGCAAGGCCCCTTCGGCTACCGTGAGTTCAGCAGTGGTTTTGCCAAAGTAAGTCTGGGCGGCAGTCTCTACTCCATAGGCATGGTTGCCGAAATATATCCGGTTCAAATACATTTCCAGGATTTCCGGCTTGGTAAAATGTTTTTCAATTAACAGGGCCAACCATACCTCTTTTATCTTTCGTTCATAGGTCTGATCAAAGGTCAGGAAAGCATTGCGGGCCAGCTGTTGGGTAATGGTGCTGAACCCCTGGCGGATGGATCGGTAGCGAATATTGGTCAGCAGGGCTCGAAAAAAGCCGATCATATCCACCCCAAAATGTTTTTCAAAGCGTTCATCCTCGATGGCGATAAAGGCTTTTTGAACGTGTTCGGGGATTTCGTCGATGGATACAATCACCCGGTTCTGCTCATCGTGGAGGGCGGTTATCTCCCGCCCCTGGTTATCGTAAACAAACGAAGCCTCTACAAACTGCAGCTGATCGGGATCAAAGGGAGGCAGATCCCTGACGCAGATGGCGATTACCGCCCCAAAAGCCAAACCCCCGCCCACAATCACTACCAGCATCAGAGTGAGTATGGTTTTCTTGATCCTTTTAAAGGACCGTTTATTACCGGAATTTTTCTTGCCCTGGCGCGTTTTAGCTTCAGACAATGTATTAGCCTCCTCATGGTCAGAGAAAATATTTTTGCATGTACATTGTTGAAAACATTATAGCACAACCGGTTGAATTTTTTATAAAAAGTTGAATTGGCTCCGGCCGGAGGCGGTGCGTGGATTACGTTTAAATATTGTTTAATACGGTTGGAAACGTATGGACAAAATACCTTTTGATTGCGGATCGGGGGATAAGGAGGTTTTAGTTTGATTACACGAGTTATGATATTATAGTTATGGGGATCAACTCAATCCGAAAGGACGAAACCGCATGGCTGTACCGGCAGTAATACTGGGCGCAAATTTTTATACCGCGCTGGGGGGGATCCGCACCCTGGGCAGGCACGGTATAAAGGTATATGCCCTGGACTACGATTTTTCAAAGGCCTATGCCCTGTCTTCCCGTTATGTGTCCGAGGGAATTCTTTGTCCGGACATCAACCGCAGTGAGGCGGAAGTAGCTGAATTTCTGTTGGCATTGGGAAAACGGTTTGAGCGGCCCCCGGTGCTGATGGCCTCCGCCGACAGTTACGCGCTGCTCATCTCCCGCTATGCAAAGGAACTGGCCCCTTACTACCTTTTTCCGGATAACCCCTCGGGACTTCTGGAAAGGGTGATCAACAAACGGGGGCTGTACAGGCTTTCCCAAGAGCATGATTTGCAAATGCCCCTGACTTTTTTTCCGGAGAGCGAAGAATCGATCCGGGAAGCGGCGGAAAAGGTTCCCTATCCCTGCATTGTCAAGCCCACCATGTCTCACCGGTTTGTAAAGGTTTTCCGGGCCAAGTGCTTACAGGTCGGCCATGCCGCCGCCCTGGTCGATACATTGAAACAGGCCCGGGCGGCCGGGCTGGAGGTGATGGTGCAGGAGATCATTCCCGGTTTCGACGACCGGATGTTCTGTTTCGATGTCTATGTGGATCGGCGGGGCAGGGCCACCCATACCCTGGTTGCCCAAAAACTGAGGCAATTTCCGGCCAATTTTGGATCCTCTACCTTGACCCACCAGTGTTTTGATCCGGAGATAGTGGAGCTGGGGCTGGAATATATAAAAAAGCTGGGTTACCGGGGTTACGGGGAGATCGAATTCAAACGGCACCCCGAAACCAACCGGCTGTACATGATCGAGATCAATGCCCGGCTGAGCAGCCTGAATGTTTTGTTCGATCTGTGCGGGGTGGAATTTACCCATATCATGTACCGGGATCTGATCGGGGAGCCGCTGCCTGATTGCCACTTAAAGGAAGAGAAACCCTGGGCTTTCTGGCATGCCTACGAAGATTTTCTGACCATCCGCCAGTACCGCCGCCGCGGGCAGTTAACCTGGGGGCAGATCATAAAACCCTGGCTGGCTCACCGCAAGGCTCATGCTGTCTGGGCGGTTGATGATCCCGGCCCCCTGTTCTCCTTTGCTCGCCTGATACTGGGCAAGGCGCTGAAGAAAGCAAAAGGCCTGTTAACCCCGTATCGGGAGAAGATCAGGGTGGAAGGGCCTGGATAAATCGATCATCTATTGAAAGAAATGGGGAAATCAAGTAGAGGCAAGGGAAAAGACCCTGCCTCTACTTGATTTTTTATACGGGGAAAAGAAAGGGCCTGTTTTATTTAGTCTTCCGCATCATAGACTATCTGGCCGTGGAAAAATGTTTTCAGGATCTGGACGCTGTCGAGTTCCAGCGGGTTCACCTCAAACAGATCCTGATCCAGAATAACCAGATCCGCATATTTGCCTTCCTCAATGCTGCCGGTGAGATCCTCTATGAACAGCTGATAGGCGCCATTGATGGTAAAGCTCTTGATCATATCGATCAGGGAAGCCCGTTCATTTTTATTTAGCAAATAGGTAGGATCATCCATATCGGTAATATCTTCTACACCGAAATACTCCCCATTGGCCAGGTTACGGGTTACCCCGAACTCCATGGCCCAAAGAGGGCTGGGATATGTGGTCACGGGAGAATCGGAGGAGGAAGTGACCACCGCGCCGGCCTCGAAGAAGGACTGCAGGGGGTATTCGTATTCCGCCCGCTCCCCCAGGAAGGGGGAGTCGATTACTTCAAACCAGCCGGGCTCTTTAAAGTGCCAGTGGGGTTGGGTGGATGCTATTACGCTCAGTTCTTTGAACCGGGCAAAATCCGGTGGATCCACTACTTGCAAGTGGGTAATTGTATTTCGACAATCCGGCATCGCATCTTTCTGGGCGTACTCAAAAGCATCCAGTGTATTTTTTATCGCCAAATCGCCGATGGCGTGGACATGAACCTGAAAGCCCTCACTGTTCAATGTATTTACCGTTTCTTTAAGTTCATCCATATCCCAGTAAAACAGCCCGTACCAGTTGTCGCCTTTGCCTGCTTCTTCCTCATAGGGTTCCAGCAAGGCGCCGGTGACCCCTTCAATAACGCCATCGACCAGAATTTTGGCGGTGAGCACCTTGTATTGTTCACTGGTATAAGTATTTCTGAGATTTCTCAGTTTGTTTATCTGCTCTTCCACAGGCACATTTGAATCGGGATCGAACCAACTAGAAGCGCGTACCCATTGTTTAAGCTCTCCGTTATCCTCCAGGTCTTTGTACAATTCATAGTATTCATCATCCATGCCGGCGGAGAAGATGCCGGTGTAGCCTATGCTGAGCAGGAAATCCTGATAGGTCAACAGCGCTTTTCTTTTTTGTTCACGTGTAAATTCCTGTGGGGGGACAAGACTCTTGGCACTTTCTTTGAGGGTGCCCCAGGGTTCGCCGGTGACCGGATCCTTTTCAATGACCCCTCCTTCCGGACTAGGGGTGTCTTTGGTAATTCCGGCATTTTCCAGTGCCTTGCTGTTTACCCACATGGTATGGGCGTCGTACGACCTGATAATTACCGGTTTATCAGGGGAGATCTCATCCAGCCGTTCCTTCTTGGGACCCAGGGCTGCCTCCACGCCTTCGAAAGCGCCAATGGAAAACCCATTTCCGTAGTAGGCATCCAGATCGGGGTGGCTTTCCACAAATTCCCTAATCGTCTCCATTGTTTCCTCTTCATAAAGGACCCCAAACAAGCTAATGTTGTACAGATCGTCAAGGGCCGATCCCGGCGGGTGGAGGTGGCATTCGTTCATCCCCGGCAAGACCATTTTGCCTTCCAGGTCGATTACTTCCGTATCCGGGCCGATATAGGATTCCAGGTCGTCACTGCTTCCCACCGCCATTATTTTACCGTCCATGATTGCCAGTGCCTCGGCGACAGTCCCTTCCTGATCAATGGTGTATATAGCGCCGTTGACCAGGACCAGATCGGCTGTTTCACCCGTTGTTTCCGGGGCGCAGGCAGTGGCAATCAACACCAGGGCAATCAAAACCAACAGGAACAGGCAACTTGTAACCCGCTTGTTTTTCATCTGTTTACCCCCTAATTTATTTTTTTATCTGTGGTATAGAACACGGCCAAAAACACGAGGGACCCCCGATCACCTCCCCGGCAAGGTTTTGAGGTTATAATAATTGGTATGTGTGGCCGATTATTACATAATATGAGCTGGAGGTGGCGATAATGCGGATTGCAATTATTCGTTAAAATTTCTGCAGATAATATGTGTACCCCATCTGCTATCATTAACCCAGTGTGTTTATTTCTATAGTTAACCGGAAAGTCCTTCCAATAATGATGAATTATGAAGATAAAAAATATTTTACGTTCCGGGCAATCTCCGGGGGTTGTGATAATATAAACAGGGCAGATAAATTTCAGGCAGGTGAAAAAATGCAGTTGGCGGTGGTGGATGGCCAGGGTGGAGGAATCGGCAAAGCGGTTGTGGATAAATTGCGTCAGTCTATTGGCGAGGAGATCGTAATTATTGCCCTGGGCACCAATGCCCTGGCTACTTCCTTGATGCTGAGAGCCGGGGCCAACAAAGGGGCCTCCGGTGAAAATGCAATCGTGGTTAACGCCCCCAAAGCAGAGATCATAATTGGGACCATCGGGATAATAGCCGCCAACTCCATGATGGGGGAGCTAACTCCGGCTATGGCCCGGGCCATTGCCGAGAGTCGGGCCTTGAAAATATTGATTCCCTTGAACCGGTACAACATACAGGTAACAGGGAATAAAAACATGCCGCTTCCTCACTATATAGATGAGGCGGTGGAACTGGTAAAAAATCATTTACGAGGTGAGCAAGATGTGTGAAGCCAATGTGTATTTCCGCGACAAAAAAGGCAAAGAGACGCTGATCCTGGAGGCGGTGGATAAGGTTATCCCCACCGAAGAGGGCATCTTGCTGGTAAATATATTCAGTGAAAGAAAAACAGTCAAAGCCAAGATCAAGGAGATGGCCCTGGTAGAACACCGGATAGTGCTGGAGGAAAAAGACTGATTCTTGTCGCTGGGACGGTTCTTAAAGGGTTCAATCGGAAGTTTTGTGCGTAAATAGGCTCAACG
>CAZPFS010000007.1:0-32510 GCA_964585925.1 uncultured Syntrophomonadaceae bacterium
TCTTGCAGGCCTGTCCCCGAACCCTAGATGGGGACAGTCCTATCTTGCAGGCCTGTCCCCGAACCTCTAAAGGAGGCAAAAAATTGGGCTTGGAGTCGCTGGGCAAACTTTTATTGATCCTGGGCGGGGCGCTGCTTGGCGCGGGACTTCTGTTTCTGCTGTTTGGACGTCTTGGCCTGGGCAAACTTCCCGGGGATATAGTAGTTCAGGGCAAAGGTTATCTGTTTTATTTTCCCCTGGCAACCATGATCATTATCAGTGTAGTGTTAACAATAATACTCAACCTGCTGCGCAGGTTGTAACATGGCGATGAATGATGAAATGATCGTTTCAGGGAATTTTGAACTAAAATTGCAGGATTTTGATTACTGTCTGCCCCAGGAACTTATCGCTCAGGAACCGCTTCCAGAGCGGGATCAATCCCGGATGCTGGTAATGAGGCGCGGTGAAGAAAAGATTGAACACAGCCGGTTCTTCAAGCTCCCGGATTATTTTGATCCCGGTGATCTGCTGGTGCTCAACAATACACGCGTTATTCCGGCCCGACTGCCGGGCCGACGGGCGAACAGCGGTGGCAAGGTTGAGTTTTTGCTGCTTTTCCAGGAAAACAGCTGTTGCTGGCGGGTGATGGTTAGGCCCGGGCGCAGGCTGAGAGCCGGCGACCGGGTGGAATTCGGTTCCGGCTTGGAAGCGGTGATTATTGAGGATATCGGGGAAGGACAACGACTGGCAGAATTTAATCAGCCGGTAGGAAAACTGCTGCCGCAGATTGGGAAAGTGCCTCTGCCACCATACATAAAAAAAGACGTTCGGGATCCGGATCTGTACCAGACCATTTACGCCTCCCGGCAGGGCTCCGCCGCGGCCCCCACAGCAGGGTTTCACTTTACACCGGAAACATTTAAAGCGCTTTCCGAACGGCATATTGACCGGGTGTTTATCACACTGCACATAGGGCCGGGCACTTTCCAACCGGTCAAGACAGATCGGATCAGCAGCCATGTCATGCACCGGGAATATTTTGAGATAACGGAAACTGCAGCCGGGAAGATAAACCAGGTAAAAAAAGATGGGGGGAGGGTGGTGGCGGTGGGCACCACCTCCTGCCGGGTTTTGGAGACTGTCGGCCTGGAAGACGGGAAGGTGGAGGCCCGGGACGGTTGGACCGATCTGTTCATATATCCGGGGTATAAATACCGGGTGGTCGATGCCCTCTTGACCAATTTCCACCTGCCCTGTTCCACTCTGTTGATGCTGGTTAGCGCATTTGCAGGGATGGATCCGGTAAAAAATGCTTACCGGGAAGCAGTTGACAGCAGGTACCGTTTTTACAGTTTTGGCGACTGTATGTTGTTATTGTAGCGATTTTGGGGGTTTAAAAGTATAATTGACAGCCTGTAGGGGTTAATATAAGCTATAGGCGAAGGTGGCAATAATGCCCATTAAATTTCAGATAACCGCAACCTGCGGGGAAACAGGCGCCCGCAGGGGATGTGTAACCACATCCCACAGTGAGATTCAGACACCGGCGTTTATGCCGGTGGGAACCTCGGGTACGGTAAAGGCGATGACCGTCCAGGAGCTCCGGGAACTGGGGTTTCCGATAATACTGGCCAATTGTTATCATCTTTACCTGCGCCCCGGACCGGAGGTAATTGCCCGTTCCGGTGGGTTGCACCGGTTCATGAACTGGACAGGCTCCCTGTTGACCGACAGCGGGGGTTTTCAGATATTCAGCCTCAACCGGTTGCGCAAGCTGGACGATCACGGGGTGACCTTCTGTTCTCATATTGACGGATCCACCCATTACCTGACCCCGGAACGGGTTACCAGGCTCCAGAATGTACTGGGTGCGGATATCGCCATGGTACTGGATCACTGTCCGCCCTTCCCCTGCACTTGGGAGCAGGTCAAATGTGCGGTTGAGCGAACCACCGGCTGGGCCTGGCGTTGTCTGCAGGCACATCAACACCGGGAACAGGCGCTATTTGGAATAATCCAGGGGGGTGTTTTTACAGATTTAAGGGAGCTATCTGTTAAAGAGCTGGTAAAGTTGGATTTCCCCGGATACGCCATCGGGGGGTTGAGTGTGGGGGAGCCCAAAGAGATGATGTATAAAGTGCTGCAGGAGGTTGTTCCCCGGATGCCTTCCTGCAAGCCCCGCTACCTGATGGGAGTAGGTTCTCCCGATGCCCTGTTGGAGGCGGTTTACAGGGGGGTGGATCTGTTTGATTGTGTTCTGCCCACCAGAATTGCCCGCAACGGGCGTATAATGACTGCCAGGGGTTACCTGACCATCAGGAATGCAGTTTATGTCTCCGACATGTCTCCTTTGGATGAGCAGTGTGACTGTCAGGTTTGCCGGAACTACACCCGGGCTTATATCAGGCACCTGTTTAACGCCGGGGAGATCCTGGGCATGAGGCTGGCAACCTATCATAATCTTTACTACCTGGCTGGGCTCATGTCGGAGATAAGAAAAGCCATTGACGGAAATTATTTTAACCGCTACTATCGGGAAAAGATACCCGAACTAACAAAATATTACGGGAGCGTGGTCTAATTGCATTTGCCGGAAAACCTAAGTCAACTCGGACCCTTTTTACCATTAATCATCCTGTTCGTGATATTTTATTTTCTGTTGATTCGCCCGCAGCAGAAACAGCAGAAAAAACGTCAGGAACTTCTGGGCAGTCTTAAAAAAGGAGACCGGGTGGTAACCATCGGGGGCTTGCACGGGGTGATCAAGGAAATTGATGAAAATACCCTGAGCCTGAAAATTGCGGATAACCTCAATGTAAAATTTGCGAGGGGAGCCGTGGATCGGATACTGGGGGACGAAGAATAATTTTTAACCGCGGTTCATAGATTCTACCAGGGGGTGAGTCTATGAATATTCCAGGCAACGCGGCTCCCAGTCCTTTTCGCAACGGCAGCGTGGTATGGGGAATAATCAGGGGTTTGATGCTGGCGATTATCATATCCCTGGTGTTGTTAATGGTTTTTTCTCTGATCTTGCACCTTACTGCCGTTCCGGAAACGGTAACCCCATATCTGGCTTGCGGGGCATCTATACTGTCGGTGTTGTGCGGATCTTATTACACCGGTAAACGGATCGGCTTCCGGGGATGGTTGCACGGAGGTGCGGTAGGTATTTTGTACATAGTGGTCCTGATACTGGCCGGGGTTCTGGTCGGGAACGGTTTTACATTGGGGTTGAAGCTGTGCACCAAATTGTTTCTGGGTCTTGTGTTTGGCGTTGCCGGGGGAATGTGGGGCGTTAATTCATAAGCATCGGGAATAATGGATAATATTTTTGACCATGCTCCTTTCTTTCCACCTACCGGAAGAAAGGAGTTGGTATATGGCGCCACCCGAAAAAAGCAACTTAGATTGCCCAAAAAGGAAATTGATCGGGATGATCGAGCAGGAACCCGTGTACACTGTCGGCAGATCCTTGCGGATGCGCCTGACCGTAAAGAAAAGCAGGTTTATAGTTTCCCTGGCTCCGGCCGATACAAAACGGGAGGTTTTAGAATTTATCGATTCAATTCAAGCGGAATTCCCGGATGCCACTCACCATACCTATGCCTACCGCCTGGGTTTCGGGGAAAAACAGATTGATCGGAGCAGCGATGCCCGGGAACCGGCCGGTACTGCGGGCCCTCCTATGCTGCAAGAGCTCAGCAGCGCCGGAGTCACCAATGCGGTGATCGTGGTCACTCGCTATTTTGGGGGGATCAAGCTGGGTATCGGGGGGTTGACCCGGGCCTACCGGTCCTGTGCTCGGGCCTGTCTGGAAGAGGCACGGCTGGTGGAGATAAAACCCCGGGAGTTTCTCGCGGTGTCACTGGATTATGATGATCTGGGTCCGGCGGTCAGGTATATAGAAAGTTGCGAAGGAAAAATAGAAGATATGAAATATGCGGAGCGGGTTAAGGTAACTTTTTCGGTCCCGGTGGCATCGATAAAAGAGCTGATTGCCGGACTGGGAGAAGTTACTCGGGGTCGGGCTGTAATGGTTGAGTTGCCCCCTCCTTGAAAAATAAAGCGGGGTATGTTTGTGGAAAGGGATTAATCTCCCCCGCACTTTTGGAAAAGGCGATTAAATCCCCCCCTTTGGAAAAGGGATTCATGTCCCCCCCTTTGGAAAAGGGGGGCCGGGGGGGATTTGATGATACGGGTTTGAAATCCCCCGTAGTCCCCCTTTAGAAAAGGGGGACTACGGGAATGGCTTGTCCCCCCATTTGGAAAAATAATTAATTTTTTCGTCTCCTTTTGGGAAGGGATTAATTTTTCTACCTCCCTTTTGGAAAAAAGATTAATTTTTCCCCCCCCCATTTGGAACAGGGATTAATTTCCCCCCCCTTTGGAAAAGGGGGGTCGGGGGGGATTTGAACAAGGAGGCAGCAGTGATCAGGAAACGGGTAATTGTGGCCATGAGCGGCGGGGTGGACAGTTCTGTAGCCGCGGCCCTGCTAAAACAGGAAAATTACGAAGTGATCGGCCTGACCCTGCAGATGCTGGATGACTCCCCGGGGTTTTCGAACAGTACAGATCAGATCGAAAGCGCCGGAGAGGCGGCCCGATCACTGGGCATATCCCATCAGGTCCTTGATATCCGGGAAATATTTCGGGAAAAAATAATAAAGCACTTTGTAGACGAGTACCGCCGGGGGCGCACCCCCAACCCCTGTGTGATCTGCAACCGGCAGGTGAAATTTGCCGCCCTTTGCCGGCAGGCTCGGGATTGGGGGGCGGATTATCTAGCTACCGGCCACTATGCCCGGGTGGAATACAGCGCTTCCGAAAATCGTTATCTGTTGCGCAAAGGTGTGGATAGCCGCAAAGATCAGTCATACATGCTGTTTAATCTCACCCAGGAGCAGCTTTCCCAATGCCTGTTTCCATTGGGGAATCTCAACAAATTGCAGGTGTTCAGCATGGCCCGACAGTTCAATTTTCACACGGCCGGCCAGAAGGAGAGCCAGGAAATATGCTTTGTTCCCGGCAACGATTACCGTGAATTTTTGAGCCGGCGCGGCCTGGCTTCCCTCCCCGGACCGATAATTGATCGTGATGGGCGAAGGCTGGGGACCCATCAGGGAATAACCGGCTATACGGTCGGACAGAGGCGCGGTTTGGGGCTTTCTTCTCCGGAACCCCTGTATGTTTTGGAAATAAGGCCGGAGGACAATATCCTGGTGGTGGGAAAAAAGGAGGAACTATTCCAGGCGGCGGTAGAAGTGGAATTCTTCAACTATGTATCGGCGGGCTCACTTAAGGCCGGGCAGGACGCAAAGATCAAAATCAGGTACCGTTCACCGGAGGTTCCGGCAAGGCTGGAACAGGTTGACGGATCGGGATTTGTAAAGGCGGTGTTTGAAAATCCTCAGCCGGCGGTTACCCCCGGCCAGGCGGCGGTGTTTTATGAGGAAGATCTGGTCCTTGGGGGTGGGATCATCCGGGCGTCCCCGCATTAAATATTATATATGGAGAACAGATCATTCGGATGGATTTTAAATTCATTCTGGCCGTTTGAGTACCGGGTGTGACCCTAGATGGCCTTTGCTATTCCTTTTTCTTTTCGTCTCTTTCATCCAGCGCTTTCTTCACAGCACGGTGGATGATTGTTTCAAGAGCCTGGGTGTTGATGTTGCTCATATCACCGGAAAAGATGGGCGGGTTTTTTGTTTCATCTTTATCCACTTTATCCTCCACAGGATGAGGGTTGTTGCAGCGGCCTAGAAGATAGTCGGTAGTAGTGTTGAAGTGCTCGGCGAGCTTCCTTAGCAAATCCTCGTTTAATCTCTTTTCGCCTTTCTCAAGCTCATAATAATATTGTGGCGTTATATTTATTGCTTCTGCCACATCTACACCAGACATGCTCTGGGAATTCCTTAATTTCTTTAAGTTGTTTTTAAAACTGTTCACTTCATTGTGTCATTCCTTTATAAGCTATTAGCTTAAATTCAGATTATCATCATCTATTATGCAAATCAATCAGCTATTGGCTGTAATTAGGAGTAATATACAGCTATATGCTGTATACATGCGTGTATCTTCTTTGGTAACAGCTGTTGGCTTAGTTTAAAGGTTGCAAAATTAAACCAATAGCTTAATCTATAGTTGAGGTGAACACTCGGCAACACGGTGAATAGGTTATGCCCGCGAGAGATAACATATTCAACCCATGTGCTTCTTTCTTAAATTTAGGAAAGGGGCCTTGATTTTTCTCAGTTGCAAAAATACCCGTAATTGATCACCGACTTTGCATAAGATGCTTTTTCACGCATACACAATAGTAATTACCCCTTAAACTGGGGCAACTGATCAAATAAACAGGATTCTACATGCCCGAAAATTTACATACGCAAGGATTGTCCCCTAATTGAAAATATTGGTTTCAAGTAACGTATGTGAGGTGATTATCAAAGAATCGAAACCCAATATACAACCGTAACCAATACTAAACCACAAAGGAGGCGTATAAGGTAAATGGATCATTATGGGATTGTAAGCCTAATTCCGGCACTAAGTGTGATAATTATTGCCATTATTTCCCGGCGTACTTTTGAGTCTCTGCTGTTCGGAGCGGTTATCGGGTTTATAATTCTTGAAAAGTGGAACTTTTTCCCTGCCTTTCTAGATGCTGTATATAAAGTTATGGGTGAGGCAGATACAGCCTGGTTGATACTGGTCTGTGGGCTATTTGGCAGCCTGATTGCGCTGGTAGAAAAATCGGGGGGCGCCAAAGGATTTTCTGCATTGGCTCTGAAATACACAAGAAGCAGAAAAGCGTCAATGTTTTACACTTGGATTTTAGGCATTATTATTTTTGCTGATGATTACCTCAATGCTCTGGCGGTTGGTGCGGCCATGAGGAAGGTAACCGATGCTTTCAAGGTTTCCCGGGAGATGCTTGCCTACATCATCAACTCAACAGGGACGGTTGTCTGTGTATTGATCCCTTTTTCCACCTGGTCCGCATTTATTGCCGGACAGCTGGAAGCAAACGGGGTAACTGTGCACGGTACGGGGACAGGAGCCTATATAACCAGCATACCATATAACCTTTATGCCTGGTGCGCAGTTCTAATAGTACCACTGATCATTATAAAGGTTATGCCACTTTACGGCCCGTTAAAGCAGGCCGAGATGAGAGCTATCAGTACAGGCAATGTTTTCCCCGCCAGCATGAAAGAAAAGGCACAGAAGATAGAGGAGGCCGAGGAAGCGCTGACTGTTAAGCCCAGGGTTTTCAATTTTCTGCTTCCCATGATCGGCTTGGCGGTAATAACAATTTATACCATGGATATGTTGGTGGGGGTAATCATCGCAATCTTCCTCTGTGCGGTGATTTATTTCCCTCAAAAGTTGATGACTTTTGGTGAATTTTGGGACGCTTTCATGGATGGGCTGAAAGACATGATCCCGGTGCTGTCACTGGTGGTGGCCTCTTTCTTTCTGCGCGAGGCCAATGATGCTCTGGGATTAACCCCTTTTGTAATCGAAACTGTTAAACCTATTATGAGTGGGACTCTCCTCCCAGTAGTTACTTTTCTCACTATGGGGGCGATTGCATTTGCTACCGGAACATTCTGGGGTCTTATTGCCATTGCCCTGCCCATTATTATCCCTTTGGCGGAAGCGATGGGGGTTAATGTGTTCCTGGCTATTGGTGCTGTAACCTCGGCCGCCGCCCTGGGCAGTCATGCCTGTTTCTATGGTGATGCACCCACATTGACCTGTTCTTCTTCCCAGATAACCAATATTGATTATGCCAGGACTTCTTTACCTATGATTATTACCCCCGTGGTTCTCGCCTCTATCCTGTTCATCGTGTTAGGGTTTACTATGAGTTAAGGGCAAGCCCCGTGGTTTACCGGTTTCCAAGGGACAAAATCAAAGGTTGATATTTAGTTACCATCAACAAAATAACGGTTTGAAAGGGGTGATCTTCAGGTGCGTCTTACACCCAAGGAGTTGGATCGCCTGACCATTTTTACAGTTGCGGAGATGGCCCGCCGCCGAAAAAACAAGGGTATGAAACTCAATTACCCAGAAGCGGTCGGACTGATCACCGATGAGGTTATGGAACAGGCCAGGGCAGGCATGCCCTATGGACAGGTGCTGGAATATGCTGGCGGCATATTAACCGGGGATGATCTGATGGACGGCGTGGCGGATTTAATTAACGAGATCTTAATTGAAGCGCGGTTTGAAGACGGCACCAAACTAATCGTGATCGAAAAACCGATCAAGTAAAGGAGGGATGGCCTTGATACCTGGGGAGATAATGTTTGCCGATGGCGAGATAGTGTTTAACGAAGGGCTCCCAATTCGGGAAGTTGAAGTCACAAATAATGCCTATTACACCATTGCGGTCAGTTCCCACTATCCTTTTTTCGAAGTAAACAGGGCGCTTTCGTTCGATAGGGGGAAGGCTTGGGGAATGAGGTTGAATATTCCCACCGGTGGTTGGGTTTATTTTGAACCGCAACAAAGCAAAAAGGTGGAACTCGTACCCTATGCCGGTGGCCGTATAGTGTACGGGAACCTGGCAGAGGGGCCCTGCCCTCTGGATTCAGAAAGCCAGAAAAAGAGAGCGCTTGAGAAAGCCGGACAACAGGGTTATCTGAATGGAGGTGAACCGGGTTGTTAAAATTGTCGAGGGAAGATTATGCCAGACGTTTTGGGCCCACCAAAGGCGATCGTATCCGGTTGGCCGATACCTCCCTGGTGTTAAGGGTTGAGGAGGATCTGAATACTTACGGTCAGGAGCCCCAAATCGGAATGGGCCGGAACATACGTGACTGCCTAATGGCCAGCGGAAGGACAAGAAATGATGCTGCCGTGGATGTGTTGGTAACCAATGTAGTTATTTTAGATCCGGTGCTGGGGGTAATTAAAGGGAATATTGGCATTAAGGATGGAATGATTGCCGGCATAGGCGATGCCGGCAATCCGGACATCAAAGATAATGTGGATCTGGTTATCGGTCCCAACACCGGTGTTATATATGGCGAGGGGCTGATTGCCACCCCGGGAGGCCTGGATGTTCATATTCATTTTGAAACTCCGCGCATGATGGAGACGGCCATGGCCTCCGGGATTACCACTTTGATCGGCGGTGCCGGGGCCGGGATATGGGATATATCTTTCAATCCTCGCTACTATGTCCACAAGATGCTGGAGGCGTTTGAATCGCTTCCCGTTAATGTGGGCTTTCTAGGGAGGGGATCGAGCAACAGGGAGGCGGTGTGGCACAATCTGGCTGCCGGGGCTTGCGGAATAAAGATTCACGAGGATACCGGCGCTGATCCAAAGGTTATTGACCAGTGCCTCAGAATTGCGGACGAGGCCGATGTGCAAGTCTGCATTCATACCGATACTATGAATGAAAGCGGCTGGGTGAATGATACCATTGAAGCCATTGCCGGGCGGACAATACATGCTTATCACGTGGAGGGAACGGGTGGAGGGCATGCCCCGCATTGTCTGCACGTGGTATCGGAACCCAATATTTTGACCTCTTCCACCAACCCGACCTTGCCCTATACGGTGAATACGGCTGCGGAACATTTAAGGATGATCATGCTGATTCACCTCATGCTTCCCGATTTTCCGGAGGATGTGCGGGCAGCCAACTCGCGGGTACGGCCGGCCACTATGGCGGCAGAAAGTTATTTGCATCATATAGGAGCCATTTCGATGATTGGTTCCGATTCGCAGGGTATGGGCAGGATCGGTGAAAGCATTCTCCGGATGTGGCAAACTGCCGATGTTATGAAAAAAATGTTCGGCAATCCCCTGGATAAGGAGGGCGACGATAATCGTTTGATCTTACGCTACCTGGCCAAATACACTATAAACCCTGCCATTGCCCACGGTATATCCGATTATGTGGGTTCGCTGGAACCGGGAAAAATTGCGGATATAGTTCTCTGGGATCCTGCATTTTTTGGAGTAAAACCGGTGGATGTGATCAAAAGGGGTATCGGGTGTCTCTCTCCGGTAGGGGACGGCAATGCCAGCGTGTTGCAGGCTGAGCCGGTGTTTTACGGCTATAATTGGGGATACCTGCCTTCTCTAGCATCAAGGCTTGGCTTGACCTTTGTTTCGGAGGAGGCACTGTCTGAAAGGGGGTGCCTGCCGCCACATCGTAAAAGAGATTATGTACCAGTGAAGAATACCAGGGCCATTTCCCGCCACAGCATGTGGCACAATACGCTGGCCCCTGGAATTAGGGTTGGTGATGATGGGAAAGAAGTTTGGGTAGACGGCAAAGCGGTGAAGGTGAAGCCGACCGAAAAGGTGCCCATGAACAAGCTTTATTTTCTAGGTTAATTGATCTTCGGATAACCCTCACGGACAGTTCAGGGCTAAATGTTGTTGTAAGGGGGCCGTTCCAAAGATCAGTAAAGGACGGCCCCCACAGCCTCTTTATGCTATATAATAATGAGTAAAGCCTCTGAGCAGAATTTTAAGGTATTATTTTATTCCAGGCGGGGTATAATAATCGTTATCATATACCGGGAATCCAGGTGTTGGAAATGCAATGTCCCATCTGCCATACCATTGATATCGGCAAGGTTGGAACCAACCAGTATTATTGCTGGCACTGTCTGTTGGAGTTTCGATTGTTGCCGTGTCAGAAGACGAGGATGTTTTATGTGGAGGCCGACGGTTCTCTAATTCCGGTGGCTTCGAAGCAGAAACAGGTTCAGGATTTCCGGTTCTAAAATAGTTTTCCGGATAATAGGTAATAATAGTCAAGGCGAATTGATTGGGGTGAAGTAGGCCCCTTGATATCAAGCCCAGGGGAGGATACCTGTCAGTGATCAGGAGGCTGGCTCGGATGTCCCGCTGGCAGCAAATTGGAGCAGTCGCCGTTTTGGGCGTGCTCCTTTTATTATTTCTGAGCTGGTTGTACCGCAGTTGGGGCTCCGTGTTGATGATCCTGACCCCATTTGCGGTTTCGCTGGTTCTGGCCTATCTGTTAAGCCCGGTGGTCTTGTTTCTGGAACAGCGGCGAATTTCCAGAACGCTGGCCATAACAGTGATCTATCTGGTGTTTGCCATTTTCGTGTTTGTGGCTTGGGTAAAGGTAGTGCCCCTTCTGATGGAGGAACTTCAGGAACTTGCGGATGAGATCCCCGAATATTTGCAACAGCTTCACGACTCGATCAATCATTTTCAGGACGATTACCGGCGGTTTAACCTCCCCGCAAATATCCGGGATATGTTGGACAAAAACATTGACGGAATCGGGGAAGCCGCCGTTGACCGCTTGGAGCGTCTGTACCAATCTGTTTTTGAGGTCATCAGCGGCACCTTGCTGATGCTGCTGGTGCCGGTGCTGACCTACTATTTTCTCCGAGACGAGCGTTATTTGAAGCGGTCCCTGATCCGTCTGGTGCCCGGGAAACACCGGCCGCGTTTTTTGGCCATGGCCGGTGATATAAACCGTTCTCTGGGCGCATTTTTGCGCGGTTCCCTGCTGGTGAGCCTGGCGGTAGGGCTGGCGTCCTATATCAGTTTTTTGATCATTAACCTTAATTTCCCTCTGCTATTGGCGGCCATTGCCGGCATAACCAATCTGGTGCCCATAGCGGGCCCGGTTATTGGAGCCCTGCCGGCTCTGCTTATAGCCCTGTTGCAATCGCCGTTTCAGGCGCTGAAGGTGTTGATCATAATTGTTGCCGTACAGCAGGCGGAGTCCCAGCTGATATATCCGATGATCATCGGCAAGAGCACCGGTTTTCATCCTCTGGCCATTATTTTTGCCTTGCTGCTGGCCGGAAAGTTTTTCGGTGTGGTGGGGCTGATCCTGGTGCTGCCGGCCGCGATCGTGATCCGGACCTTTGTCCAACATTTTTTACAGCCCCGGTAAGGCTGTCGGGTCTGTTGAGGCGGCTTATGTTTACCGTTTGTGCTCCATTCATTGACATTTAATCCTTCCAAAAGATATAATTGTAATCGATTATGGCAGGAGGCGCCGCAATGGATAAACACATGAGCACCAATGAAATACGAAGGGTTTATTTAGATTTTTTTGCCCGCAGGGACCACCTGGTTTTGCCCAGTTTTTCCCTGATTCCTCAACATGACCCCAGCCTGCTGTTGATTGGCGCCGGGATGGCGCCACTGAAGCCCTATTTTACAGGAGAAAAAAAACCTCCCCATCCCCGCATTGTCACCTGTCAAAAATGTTTGCGGACTCCAGATATTGAAAGAGTGGGGCATACCGGGCGTCATGCTACATTTTTTGAAATGCTGGGCAATTTTTCTTTCGGGGATTATTTTAAAGAACAGGCTATCATCTGGTCCTGGGAACTGATCACCGGGGTGTTTCAGATACCGGAGGATCGGCTGTGGATAAGCGTTTTCCGGGAAGACGAGGAAGCTTTTGAGATCTGGTCCCGCCAAATAGGGATTCCGGAGGAGCGGATAGTGCGTCTGGGAGACGAGGATAATTTTTGGGAGATCGGCCACGGCCCCTGCGGCCCTTGTTCGGAAATCTACTACGATCTGGGTCCGGAAACCGGTTGTCGCCGACCGGAATGCACCGTGGGTTGTGATTGCGATCGCTTCCTGGAGGTATGGAACCTGGTGTTTACCCAATTTTGCCGGGAGCAGGACGGCCGGCTAACACCTTTGAACCAGACCAACATCGACACCGGAGCGGGGCTGGAAAGGCTGGCCACGATGATTCAGGGCCGAACATCGTTTTATGAAACAGACCTTATTTATCCCCTGTACAGCTATTTTTCCGCCCTGGCCGGAGCGGTGGGCGAGGATAGTACAATTCCGCTGCGCGTGGTCACCGAGCATAGCCGGGGCATTGCTTTCCTGGTCGCTGACGGGGTGCTGCCCTCCAATGAAGGGCGGGGATACGTCCTGCGAAGACTCTTGCGGAGGGCAAAGCGTTTTGGGCGGTTGATCGGCCTGACCGGAAATTTTTTGAGCGAGGCGGTACCCCTTATCGTTCAGCTGATGGGGGATACCTACCCGGAACTCGGGCCGCGCCGGGAATATATACGGCAGGTAGTGGAAGTGGAGGAGAGGCGGTTCCAGGAAACCCTTTCCCAGGGAGTGGAGATACTGGAGGAGTACATGGCCCGCTTGCGGCAGGAAAAAAAGCAGGTTATGCCCGGTGAGTGGGCTTTTAAGCTATATGATACCTATGGTTTCCCCCTGGAATTGACCCGGGAAATATTAGCGGAGCAGGGAATGGAGGTGGATGAACAGAATTTTACCCGCTCCCTGTCCGCACAGCAGCAGCGAGCCCGGGGGGCCAGGGCAGGTTTGAAAGCTGTTCACGATCGGTCTTACCGGGAAAGTGCCGGCCTGACCACCCTGTTTAACGGCTACCATAAACAGGAATCCAAATCACGGATCCTGGCCCTTCTGGTTAATGGCAAACGCCTTCGGGAAATAAACCAGCCGGGAACCGAGGTTGAGTTGTTTTTGGATCGCACCCCTTTTTATGCGGAGGGAGGGGGACAGGTCGGAGATACCGGAATGATTATCGGTAAAAACGGTCAGTTTACGGTTGGCAGCACATTTACCACCCCCACCGGCCAAATAGCCCACCGGGGCATCCTGCAACAGGGAGCGATGGCTGAAGGAGAACCGGTAACGGCGCGGGTGGATGAAGAGCGCCGGCAGGCCATCCGGCGCGGTCATACCGCTACTCATCTGCTGCACCGGGCATTAAAAGAAATACTGGGGGGCCATGCCAACCAGGCCGGATCACAGGTCTCTCCGGATCAGCTGCGCTTTGATTTTACCCATTTTTCACCCGTGGACAGTGCACAGCTACAGGAATTGGAGAAACGGATCAACGACAAGATCCGGGAAAATATAAATATCTGCATTTCTTACACCACTCTCCAGCAGGCCGAATCTGTGGGGGCAGAGGCGCTGTTTGGGGAAAAATACGATCCGGAATCGGTGAGGATGGTTTCTATCGGTGAATATAGCCGGGAGCTATGCGGGGGAACGCATGCCCTGGCTACCGGGGAGATAGGTCTGTTCAGATTATTGTCCGAGGAGGGAATAGGCTCAGGTTTGAGGCGGATCGAGGCGCTGACCGGGGAAAAAGCCTACCGCTTTACTGCGGAACAGGCCAGGCAGCTTCAAAGTTTGTCCGGGATGCTGCGCACCCCTCCGGAGTCTCTGGAAGAAAAAATCAAGGAAATGCAATCCGAGCAGCGGCGCCTGGAAAAAGCAAGCCAGGAGATCAGGCAGAAACTGACCTCTTTTCAGGTGGAGGCCCTGTTGACGAAAGCCGATCTGGTCAAGGAGGTAAAAGTAATCAGTGAAGCGGTTGAGGCCGGCAGCATGGATCACCTGTTAATGTTCACCGACGAAATTAAAAACAGGCTAAAAAAAGGGGTGGTAGTCCTGGGAGCGGTGGATCGGGACAAAGTGCTCCTGGTGGGCGCGGTCACCCCCGATCTGGTGGAACAGGGACTGAGCGCCGGAAAAATAATTGCCGAGGTGGCCCGCAAGGTGGGAGGCGGTGGGGGAGGACGCCCGGATTTGGCCCAGGCCGGCGGCAAAAACCCGGCGGCGCTGCCGGCAGCGTTGAGATCTGTCAGATCATTAGTGCAGGACTGTCTACAGTAGTAATATGTATTTTGTCCGCGGGGGGGTTGATTATGGGAAAAGACAATCAATATACTGTTCGTTACCGGGTAAACCAAGAAGACGAAGAAAACAAAGCAAAATTGATCTTGCTGGAGGTTTACCAGGCCTTAAACGAAAAAGGGTATAATCCCTTGAATCAATTGGTAGGCTATCTTTTATCGGGCGATCCGGCTTATATCACCAGCCATCGGAATGCCCGTTCACTGATCAGGCAGGTAGAACGGGATGAACTGCTGGAAGAGCTGGTCCGGTCTTATCTGCAGCTGGCTGATCGGCCGGCGGAATGAGAATACTGGGGCTGGATTTGGGGCAAAAAAGAATAGGAGTATCGATTTCCGATTCCTTGGGGATTACTGCCCAGGGGCTGGAAGTTATTGAATATGTGGACCGTTTGTCGGCTCTGTCCAGGATTAAGGAAATATGCAGCCGATATGCAGTAGAAAAAATAGTGGTGGGTTTGCCGTTCAAATTGGATGGAACCAGGGGCACGGCGGCGGAAGCGGCAGAACAATTCCAGAAATTGATAAAAGAGGCCACCGGTCTGCCGGTGGTGGCCATCGACGAACGCCTGACCTCCAAGGCCGCTGAAAAAGTACTGCTGGCGGGGGATGTCCGCCGGAAAAACAGAAAAAAAATACGGGATATGCTGGCGGCAGTACTGATCCTCGACACCTATTTGAGGATGCGTGAAACCGGCCGGGACGGTAGTATTGACCGCTCCGGGCCAATAACCCGACGAGGTGAGCAAGATAGCCGGTAAAGACGAAGGCAACGAAAATGAACTGGTAACGCTGGTGGACGAACAAGGAAACGAACACGATTTCATGGTCGAGGATTTCTTTGAATATGGGGAGAGACGATATGCAGTTTTGGTGCCTCTTTCAGGATCGGCCGGAGAAGGAGAAGTCGATGAAGATGATGAGGACGATCTGGAAGCGTACATATTCCGGGTGGAACAGGTGGAAGGAGAAGATGTGCTGGTAGAGGTTGAAGATGAAGATGAGTGGGAACAGGCGGCTTCGCACTGGGAAGTTTTGAAGCAGGATCTTGAACCTGATTTTGACGGGGATGAGGGTTTAAATTAGATCACGATCATTTACAGAGTTGTGGGCCGGGGGAAACTCCGCCCATTTACTTTTGGGATGGCAGATAGTAAGCTAGCCATAGGCAGCACCGCGGATAGGAGGTGCCAAGAGGGTGAATATCAAAAGAAGGCTTACATTATCGGGGGGCTTGATGGCGGCGCTGTTGTTAACTCTGGCTATTTTGTGGACCGGATTTAACATGCTGCTGCTGCCCGTTAATTCTGCCGACAAAGGCGAAACGGTCCTGGTGGATATTCCCGCCGGTGCCGGGACCGGGCAGATCGGCCGGATTCTGGATGAAGAAGGGGTTATCCACAATGCGTTTGTTTTCCAGATCTATGCCCGTATAATGGGGCTGGACAAAGAATTCATTGCCGGAAGCTATGAGTTGAGCCCGGCCAATAATATGAAAGAAATAATTGATAAAATCATCAAGGGGGAAATATATCAGGATACACTGTGGTTCACTATTCCGGAAGGATTTACCGTGGAACAGATGGCCCGGTCCTTGTCGGCCGGGCAATTGGCGGACGAAAGCCGTTTTTTGGGGATTGTCTCCCATCCGCCGGATTACCTGATAGAAAATTTCCCTTTTTTAAAAGTCGCCAGGGAAAACAATTGCCTCTATGCGCTGGAAGGTTACCTGTTCCCGGATACCTATCAGATATCCCGCGGGGCTTCCGAGGAAGAGATAGTTTCCCTGATGCTGCGCCGCATGAGCCGGATGATCGATGAACATTTTGAAAAGCAGGCCGCGGAGACGGGAATGACCGCCCACCAGGTCTTGACTCTGGCCTCTATAATTGAAAAAGAAGCGGCGGTGGCCGGCGAAAGAAAGTTAATTGCCTCCGTATTTCTTAACCGGCTGGCCGACAACCAACTTCTTCAGTCCTGCGCCACGGTGCAGTATGCCCTAGGTGAAACCAAACCGGTGCTCACTACAAAAGACACTTTGATCGAATCCCCTTACAATACTTATCTTAACCCGGGGCTTCCTCCCGGCCCGATCTGTGCCCCCGGCGAAAGTTCCATTACAGCCGTACTCCATCCGGAAAAAAGCAGCTTCTACTATTTTGTGTCCAAAAATGACGGAAGCGGGGAACATTATTTTGGCCGGACCCTTCAGGAGCACAATGAAAATATTGCCCGAGCCGAGAAGAACTGAAAGCGCGGGTCATTAGCTAAATAACCGGGCATGGTATAAAAAAGGCCTCGCCGACGGAAAATGATCGGGGGGGTCTTTGTATTGCGGCGGTCAATCCAGCTGCGCAGGATAACCATCATGTTGTTTGCCATAAGTGCCCTGTTCCTTTTGTTGGGAGGCCGGCTGTTCTGGATCCAAGTTGTAAAAGGGAAGGATCTGGCCGAAATGGCGGTTCGGCAACGGGTGCGGGGGCTAACCCTGCTCAGCGGAAGGGGTGATATTCAGGATAGGCACGGATACTCCCTGCTGGATAGGGAAAATTTTGCCGGGCTGGCCGCATTTCCGGCCTACTACTGCGGGCGGGAAAAAGAAGCAGCGGAACTGTATGCGGCTGTTCCGGGGATTGAGCGTATCTTTCAGGCCTCGGGGGATCTCTCTCCGTTCTGGATAAACACCAGTATAGACCAAAATATTCTGACCGGTTTGTCTGCCGGGTTCCCGGGAATAATTGCCTGCCCGGCCGCCTGCCGCTACGGCCCCGGTTTGCTGGCTTCGCATACCATAGGCTATCTGAACAAAAGTGAAGGTCGCGGCGTCAGTGGAATTGAGCTGGTATTTGAGGAAGAACTCTCCCGGGGACAGCAGGTAATCTTGGGGGCGATGCTGGATGGACTGAATCGCCCGATCACCGGGATGGGGTGCCGTCTTTCCAAATCCAAGCAGGGTTCTCTCAATGTTATTTTATCCATAGATCGGGAGCTGCAGCGGGAGGCGGAGCGCATTGCAGATCGCCTCCTGACCCGGGGTGCAGTGGTGGTGATGGATCCATCAAACGGTGATATTTTAGCGCTGGTCAGCCGGCCGAATTTTGATCCGGAAAATATTTCCGTTCAGTTGAAAGGAGGCTCTTCCCCCTTGCTAAACCGGGCGGTCTGCAGTTATCAACCCGGATCAATATTCAAAACTGTGGTAGCGGCCGGAGTACTGGAGGAGGGGCTGGCCGGGATGTTTCAAACCTTCAACTGCTCTGGAGGGGTGGAGGTATCGGAACTGTTTGTGCCCTGTTCGCACCTTCACCCCGAAGATGAGCTTACAATGGTGGAAGCCTACGCCTATTCATGCAATACGGTGTTTATCAATCTGGCCCTGAAGCTGGGAGGAGAAAAACTATACTATTATGCCCGTCAATTTGGGTTGGGTGAACCAACCGGAATCCAGCTAGACGGCCAGGAAGGCTATTTTCCTTCGGCGGAAAAAATGGAAAATCCCAGATATATGGCCAATACGGCCATCGGACAAGGGGAGGTGCTGGTTACCCCGCTGCAGGTGGCCCGGATGATGGCGATAATAGCAGGGGGGGGGCGGGATATCAGGCCCCGTCTGGTGTTGGCCCTCACTGACTGCCTGGGAAGGCAGGTCAGAAGTTATGGCTCCTGGAAGGGACGCCGGGTGATCAGCAAATCCACCGCCAACAAACTGAGTTACATGATGCAGGCGGTCAGCGCTTTGGGTACTGGGCGCAGCGCAAATATTACCGATCAGCCGAGCGGGGTTAAGACCGGAACCGCCCAGAGCGGCAGGTATGAGGCCGATCGGGAGATTTTAAACCGTTGGATTGCCGGGTTTTATCCTCTGGACAACCCCCGGGCGGTGATCGTGGTATTTGCCGACAGTATGAACGAGGGGGGAGTAAACCAGGCGTTTGGGGAAATTGCCCGCTATTTGGAACAGACCGCCGGTCCGGGGGAGAGGTAGATCTCATCTGATACTGCTCGGTGCAGGTTGTTGCAGGAGGGCGGGTTGTTCAGGAACAGGTACAGTAAATCGTTATTTAGGGGACTAAAAAAGTGCTCGGACCGTTTTCGGGGTATGCAACATAGTTGGTATATTCACAACCTGTTCCGGATCTAGTGCAGCCGCAACCGTGGTCGCCGGTGGGGTATACTACCCCGGAGTTAGGGTATGCAAAGGGAATCGTCCTGGGATCTATTTGTGCCGGCGGGACTCAGATTCTTCTATATTTTCTTAGAACCTGCACCAACCTCTCCGTGGGCAGAGAATGGGATACATGCCCCTTGATTCCTTTGACTGTAACTGCGGCGCACAAGGCGTTTAAAATTGACTCTTCCACACACTCCGCAACTGCTGCAAAAAGCACACTCATAGAATCATGGCTGACAGTTTTGACATGAATTGTTTTTCCAGGCGGTTGATCGGTGTTGATGGTATTGGCTGTGGAAAATGCAAGAAAGATGTCACCGGAGCTGTCGGCGGAATAAGATCCAACCCGTGATAGTCCCATGGCCGCACGGCGTGCAAGGCGCTTGCATTGGTCTGCTAGTAATGGAACATCGGTAGCCACTATTATTATGATTGAGCCTTCAGGGGGAAGGGATGTCGGATTTTTCATTAAATCCATACGCCCGGGAATTTCTCTTATAGGAATTTCTTCACCTACCGGAACCCCTTGGACAAGAAAGTGATGCCTGAGCCCATAATTGGCTTGGACCAGCGAACCTAGCGTATATTTATTCCCGCCAATAGAAATCCGGCGCGAACTGGTGCCAATACCCCCTTTAAACTCGTGACAGGTCATTCCTGTTCCACCGCCGACGGCGCCCTCTTGAACCGGACCTGAAGAAGCACTATCCATGGCTTGGAACACATGCTCGCGGGTTACATGCATCCCGTTAATATCATTAAGATAACCATCCCAGGTCTCGGCGACTACCGGCAACATCCAATCGATAGTTGAACTTGGCTCCTTATGGAAATACCAGGAAATTATGGAATCACGGACAATGCCGACACTATGGGTGTTGGTGATACCGATAGGGGTGCTCAAAAGGCCACACTCCTCAACCCATAGAAGGCCGGTCATTTCTCCGTTGCCATTGAGGCTGAAACTGCCGGCATATACATTATCATCCCAGATGTTTTTGCTTGGGAAAACCACCGTTACACCTGTCCGGGCAATGCCCTTAACCTGATTCTCACGGGATTTTCCATGAATCACAGTTTTGTGACCCACCAGCACACCGGGGACATCGGTAATGGCATTAAGATCTCCCGGATCCATCCGTCCGATTTTAATTCCCAGTTCGCGTGCCCTGACCCGTTTTTCTCTCACCGGTTCGCCTACTTCCATTTTAAGACCCCCTATCTCCTGGATTTACTATTCTTAATGACAGCACCGAAGCCTTTGTTCTCTGTAAAGCAATTAATAACTACTTTTAATTGGTAGGGTTTTCCTTAAATCACCTTAGAGAACATTCTAACACAAACCAAATCAAAACAAACTTATTTCCCCGTTACAGGGGAAATTGGGTGTATCTTGATCCGATCCTGTTTCAAGGCAACTTATATCTGTTCTCAACTCATGATATAATTTTATAAAATTATTAGGACCCCGGAAGGGAGTGGCCGGAGGTGGGGGCAATTGAGGAAACAAATTTAAACCTGGAGCGAGCCGCCAAATATTTTCGGCGATCAATAATAATTGCCCTGATCGTAACGGCTGCCGCCGCGGTTGCCGGAGGGAGCCTGTCACCTTATTATTTATGGGGTGCTGCCCTGGGCCTTCTGCCGGCCGGGGTGGCGGTTTACTCGTATATCGGATTGCGGCGGCTTAAAATTCTTTTAGGGCTGAGAAAGCGATGGGCGGCTCCGGTAGGCAAACGCAGAGATTTCAATACAATTTCTATGCTGCAGGGGTTCCTGGCCCGGGATGGTGAACAGCCGGGGATGATCGATTCACAGACCTGGAGGGATCTGAACGGTGATCAGATCTATGCCCTGCTCGATCGGACCTTTACCGCGCCCGGTCAGGCGGTGCTGAACACAATTCTAAAAAACCCATGTTTTGAACAGGGGACCCTTAAAAAGCGCTCGCGGAAGATTAAATTGTTTCAGGTTAACGCTTGTTTCCGGGAACAGTTTCAGACCCTGTTGCTACCCCTGGAAAGGGTAAGCGACACCGATGTGGCAAGCTTGTTATGGGGGGAACTGCCGCCGCCCTCCCCCTATGCCTCCCTGTTTACGCTGCTGGCGTTGGGGGCGCTGATCTCTTTATCCAGCCCGTTATTTTTGGGAAAGTACAGCGTGCTTTTTATTACGGGCATGCTGGCTATCAACTCCCTGGTTCACTCCCAACTGAGCAAAAAATTTCAATATACAATACCGGCCATCTCAGCCCTGGCGGTCCTTCTCCGGACGGCTTCAAAAATTTCCCGGCAGAAGAACCCGGGGATTCGGTATGAATGCCGGGAGCTGGGAAAGGCGGTTTTCCGTTGCAAATCTATTTCCAAGAATATCGCTTACCTGCAGCCAAAATTGACTACCTCCGAGATTGATTTTTTGTATGAATACCTGAAATTGTTTTTTCTGCTGGAGGTGCGGGCCTTTTACAAAACCCTGAGCGAACTGGGGAGACAGGTTGAACAGCTCCGCAAAATATATCTGCTGGTAGGGGAGCTGGATGCCCTGCAGTCGGTTGCCTCTTACCGGGAAGGCCTGCCGGAGCCTGGTTATGTAGAACCGGATCTTATGGTGGAAGGGGAGGCAACCCATGAAGTGAGAAACGTCCGCCATCCCCTGTTAAAAGATGCGGTGCCCAATTCCATACTCATGGGTAATGAAGGGATCTTGATCACCGGTTCAAACATGTCGGGGAAATCCACTTTTTTAAGAACAGTGGGGATCAATGCCCTGTTTGCCCAGACAATTTATACCTGTCTGGCCTCATCCTACCGGGGAAGCTTTTTGAGGGTGATCACTTCTATCAGCAGGGAAGACAACCTGATGGAGGGCAAGAGCTTTTATTACCAAGAAGCGGAAAGGCTGCTCAGGCTGATTCAAACTGCGGCCCGGGGAGACGCCAAGGTGCCCGCACTGTGCATCATCGATGAGCTGTTGTCAGGGACGAACTATATCGAGAGATTTGCAGCCTCTCAGGGGATACTGAGCTACTTGGCACATGAGAATGCGTTGGTGCTGGCGGCCACCCATGATCTAGACCTGGCGGAAAAGCTGCAGGGGTTGTATCGCTGTTACCACTTTACGGATCAGGTGAGGGAGGAGGGCCTGATATTCGATTTCAAACTGAAGGAGGGCATTGCCACCACCAGGAATGCGATCCGACTGCTGGAATACCTCGAGTATCCTGCGGAAATAGTCTCGCAGGCCCACCGGGTTGCCGGGGAAGGAAGGTATGGGGACTGACTCAAGATAGGGATAAAGGCATGGAGACGGTTCTGCAATATAGAACTGAATCAAGGTAAGGGGACAGACCTGCAAGACAGGTCTGAATCAAGGTAAGGGGACAGTTCTGCAAGATAGAACTGTCCCCAATGATGAAGATGTTTATTGACCGCCCGGTTCTCCTTTGGATTCTTTGCGGTTGAACCAGAGGGCAAAGGCCATGGCCGCTACTACCAGTACCCGCACCGGTTTAAACACGTAGCTCCAGATGTGGGCGGCAGTGGAAATGTGGGGATCTTCCGGCAGGCTGTAATTTGCAGGCCGCTCTGACAGAAGGTAGATCATTCCCAGGCCATCGAGTTCCTCCACTCCGTAGATATTGGCTTCTGTTTTTCCAGCCCGTTTCAATTCATGCAGACGCTGCTCGGCCAGATCTATCAGGTAGGAGCGCTCTCCATAGGTGATCGCTCCGGTAGGGCAGATTTTGGCACAGGCCGGGATCAGACCGTTGGAGATCCGGTCCAGGCAGAAGGTGCACTTTCGGGCCACATGGGCCGTCTGGTCAAAGCCCATCACGTTGTAGGTGCAATTGGCAACACAGTAGTTGCAGCCGATACATTTTTGGGTATCTATGGCCACGGTTCCATATTCGGTGCGATAGATGGCTCCCGCCGGGCAGACCTTCATACAGGCCGCATCGGTGCAGTGCATGCAGCCCATCTTGGCAAAGAGCCAGTGCAGCTTGCCGTTTTCCTCGTGTTCCCGGAAAACGATCTTGGTCCAGGTGATGGGGGAGAAGCGGGGCGGGTTTTCATAGGTCCCCCTGAATTCCGTTTTCTCCGCCGGCAGTTGGTTCCATTGCTTACAGGCGGCCTGGCAGGCCCGGCAACCGATGCACTTGCTGACGTCAATAAGCATGGTTTTCCGCATGTTATCCCGCCTTCCTTATATTACACAGGAATGCCTTGGATTCGGGAATGGTGCTGTTGGCGTCGCCGATGGAGGGACTGAGATCATTGGTGATTGCTCCCCGCGACATGCCGCAATACCCCCAGTGGAAGGGCATTCCGACGATGTGTTTTTTCTCACCGTTGATCATCATCGGTTTAAGACGTCTGGTCACGCAGGCCTTGGCCTCGATGCCCCCTTGGGTCCCGTTGTTGGCCAGGCGCTTGCTCTCGATAAAGACCCGGTCGCCGTTGGCGATGCCCAGTTCGTCGGCCAGTTCTTCGTCGATCTCGATAAAAAGTTCCGGCATGATCTCGTTCAGCCAGGGCATGTTGCGGGTCATGATTCCCGATTGGTAGTGCTCGGTGACCCGGTAGGTGCTCATGATATAGGGATATTTCTGCCGGTCGGCCTCGGTAACTGCAAGCAGATCGGGGTACCAGCGCTTGCTGACGGGGTTGAAGGTCGCCTGCGGGTAAAGCAGGTTTGACACCGGGCTCTCCGCCGGTTCGTAGTGGATCGGCAGGGGTCCGTCGGCCAGGGTGGTAGAAAAAAGAGATCCCACTCCGTCGGGCAGCATGATATAGGGGTTTTCTTTGACCTGTTCATGGGTCCAGGAGCCGGGCCAGTCGTTGATATCGAGTTTTTTTACCAGATTGCCCTCGTCATCCCACCAGAACATCTGCAGTTCCGGGTTCCAGGGATTTCCGTCTCGATCTGCGGAGCAGCGGTTGTAGACGATGCGCCGGTTGAGCGGCCAGGCAAAGGACCATCCCAGGTTGGAGCCGATCCCCTCCGTTTCCCTGATCCGGCTCTGGCAGGCCGGGTTGTCGTAGTTATTGTAGTAACCGCTGTAAAGCCAGTTGCCGCAGGCGGTGGAACCGTCATCCTGGAGACCGACAAAGTTGGTCAACAGTTTGCCGTCGGCCACGGTATAACCGTTCAGATCTTTGCAGACCTTGACGATATCCACCTGATCGGGATTCACGTTATCAGCGTAATCCCACTTCATCTTGACGATGGGATCAGGGAATACGGCGCCGGCGTCGGTTTTGTAAGCCTCCTGCAGTCTTCTGAAGAGTTCAAAGGCGATCTGCAGGTCCGACTTGCATTCACCGGGCGGATCCTGCGCCTTCCAGCGCCACTGGATCCAGCGCCCGCTGTTGGCGATGGTTCCCTCGCGCTCGTAGGAGCAAGTTGCCGGGAGGAGGAACACTTCGGTGTTGATCTCCGCCGGGTTGGTGCCGGGGGCTTTCCAGAAAGCGCAGGTTTCGTTTTCGAAAATATCAACGCCCACCAACCAGTCCAGCTTAGTCTGGTAATGTCGCTTGTGGCCCGCCGAGGGGCCGCTCACTGCCGGGTTGTCCGCCCAGCAGATCATTCCCTTGATCTCTCCCTCGCCCATGTACTTGTAAGCCCCGATGTGGGAGTGGTCGCGGTGGTCCAGCTTGGGCAGGTAGTCATAGCAAAAATCATTTTCGGGCAGAGCGTGATCTCCCCAGAACGCTTTCAACATGCTGGCCAGGTACTTGGGCTTGTTGACCCACCAGCTCTTGGCCGGGGTTTCTTTGGCGTTATACTCGCCCAATGTGGGGTGCAGGGCTGCCTTGGGCGCGTTCAGGTAGCCGGGAATGATGTGATACATGATCGCCATATCCGTGGACCCCTGAACGTTGGACTGGCCGCGCTGCGCGTTCACCCCGCCTCCGGGAATGCCCATGTTCCCCAAGAGCAGCTGCACCATGGCGCAGGCCCGCACATTCTGGGAGCCATGGGTGAACTGGGTGATGCCCATGGCGTACATGATGTTGCCGGCCTTCTCTCTGGCGCCGGTGCTGCCGAAAAGCCGGTATGATTCTTCCAGGACCGCCTGATCGCAGCCGGTGATCTTGCTGACCATCTGCAGGGTATAGCGGGAATAAAAGTGCTTCAGCACTTGGAAGACACAGCGGGGATCCTGCAAAGTGGGATCTTTTAGCACTTCGCCGGAGGCGTCTTTGCGGTAACCCCAGGTCTCCTTGTCATACTTGATCGGCTTGTCCGGCGCGTCCTCCTCGGCGCCGCTGAAGAGCCCGGTATTTTCATCCCAGACAAAGTCCTCCCGCAGCAGGTAAGAGGCGTTCGTGTAATATTTGACATATTCTTCCTGATAAAGATCATTTTCCATAATATATCGCATCATACCGCCCAGATAGGCGATGTTGGTGCCCGGGCGGATGGGTACATGCAGGTCGGCCACTGCTGCGGTGCGAGTGACCCGCGGATCCACCACAATGAGCTTGGCTCCGCGGTTGGCGCGGGCATGTTCGATCCATTTCATGGAGATAGGGTGGTTTTCAGCGGTATTGCCGCCGATATTCATGAATACATCACTGTTCCGGTAATCAATCCAGTGATTGGTCATGCAACCTCTTCCAAACGTGGCGCCGAGACCGGCGACCGTGGAAGAGTGTCAGAGGCGGGCGCAGTGATCAATATTGATCAGCCCCAGCCCCCTTGCGATCTTGTGAAAAAGGTAGTTCTCCTCATTGGTGCAGAAAGCGCTGCCCAGCCAGGAGATGGCATTGGTGCGGTTCACGGTCACCCCGTTTGCATCGGTTTTTTCGAAATTGGCATCCCGGGTGGCTTTGATCCGGTTGACGATCTGTTCCAGCATCCAATCCCAATCTTTTTCCTCCCACCGGTTGCTGCCGGGGGCCCGGTAAAGCGGCCGGGTCAGCCGGTTGGGGTTTGGCTTGGAGCGGCCCTTGGAATCAAAGAGATAAGAGACATTGTAAATAGAACTGCCCTTGCTGCAAAGAGCCCCTTCATTGATCGGGTTATCGGGATCACCTTCGGCAGCAATTACTACTCCGTCTTTTACATAGCAGAGAATGCCACAGCCTACACCGCAGAAAGTGCAGATTGTGGGCACCTCCCGGGCGTAGTGCACCCGGGGTTGTTCGGCCGCTTCCGCAGTGTTTTCAAAGCCGGCACCGGCCAGTGCGGTGACTGCGGCGGCGGTCCCTGTCAGTTTCAAGAAGGTGCGACGAGTTAGCTTAGTCACATAAATTACCCCCTAGAGCTTAGCTGCTTTTTTCTATAGATGGTTTAATCGTCGCCGGGGCGGTTACAGTTGCCGGGATTTCCCCGAACTTGGCCCGCCTGGTAAGGCGATCGATCAAGGGGACAAATGCATTCATGATCAAAATCGAAAAAGCCGTTCCCTCGGTAGGGGCCAGGAGCAGCCTGAACAGCATGATCAAAATTCCAATGGCCAGCCCGTAAATCACCCTGCCCTGGGGGGTAATGGGGCTGGTCACCCAGTCGGTGGCCATAAATAGTGCTCCCAACAAAATTCCCCCCGAAAAAACATGGTAGAACGGAACAAGGCCGGACGGGGCGGCGTTATGATCTCCAAATATCAACGCGATTACCAATACGGCGGCGATAATCGAAACCGGGATATGCCATCTGATATGTTTCTTAAGTAACAGGTAGATCCCGCCGATTAGCAGAGCCAGAGCGGAGGTTTCGCCCAGGGCGCCGCCGGGGTAAGCCAAAAACAGGGAACCCAGGCCGGGCAGGTTGACGCCTTGTTTGAGCAGGGCTAGCGGAGTGGCCTGGGTAACCATATCGAAAGCGTCAAAAAAAGTGCCCAGCGGGGAAAAAGCCAGCCTCAGCGAGTAAAAGACCGGAGCGAGGATGATGATGGAGACCCGTCCAAACAAAGCCGGATTGAAGCGGTTCCATCCCAGCCCTCCCATGAGTTCCTTGGCGATCCCGATGGCGATAAAAGTGGCCAGGGCTGCCGCCCACCAGGATGTGCCGGCTCCCAGGCAAAGCGCGACCAGCAGGCCGGTTACCAGGGCGCTGCAGTCGTGCAGGGTTGCCGGTTTGTTCATTGCTTTGCGGAACAACAGTTCTGTAAGTACTGCCGTGATCAGGCAGACGGCAATCAGGAAAACCGCATTGAACTTGAACCAATATATCGATACCAGGGTAATCGGAATAAGAGCGATCATGACATCCCGCATCGCCGAGGAAACGGTTACCGGTGATCTGAGATGCGGTGATGTGGTGACGGACAATTGAATATCGGCCATATTTTCCATTCCCTCCTGATATGGACCCCGAGGTCTGTTGCATCAAACCAGGTGTCTATTTTTTCTGGGCAGCCCTTGATGCCGCCGCAATTTGTTTTTTTGTTTCCCGAACAAAATGGACAATCGGCCGGTTGGAGGGGCAGGTATAGACACAGATCCCGCACTCAAAGCAATCCATGGCCCCCCACTCGGCAGCCAGGTCATAGCGGCCCTGCTCTGCATAGACACCGATAAAATTCGGGTAGAGGAACATGGGGCAATGTTCTACGCATCTGCCGCAGCGCACACAATCCATATGTTTGGTTTGCACCACCATTTTGGGGCTGAATACAAGGATCCCGCTGGTGCCTTTGATAACCGGCACATCCAGCCGGGTCTGGGCCCAGCCGGTCATCGGGCCGCCCATTACAATTTTGCCTACCAGTTCCGGGGGCAGGGGAACGGTATTCCACGGTTCATCTTCGGCGGACTCACCGGGAGCAAGGCCTTTAATGCCCCCGCATTGTTTGATTACATAACCGATGGGAGTGCCTATTTTTACCATTAGGTTCCCGGGGTGGGCCACAGCATCACCGGTCACCGTGAGCACTCTTTCATACAATGGTTTTTCATAGCGGCAGGCCTCGTATACGGCGATGGCGGTGGCTACATTCTGGACCACCACTCCCACCTCCAGCGGCAGTTTGCCCGGGGGCACCTCCCGGTCAAGAGCGGCTTTGATCAGCTGTTTTTCCGAGCCCTGGGGATATTTTACCTCCAGAGGCACAATTTTCAGGGCCCTGTTTTCGGATATTCGGGAACTGATGGCCTTGATGGCATCGGGTTTATTGATCTCCACCCCAAATATGATTTGGGAGGCGTCAACCACCTTGCCGATGAGTTTGGCCCCTTCTACCAGTGCTTCTGTCATTTCCAACATCATCCGGTGATCGCAGGTCAAAAAAGGTTCACATTCACAGGCGTTTATGACAATGGCATCCACGGGTTTGGGAGGGCTCAATTTGACGTGGGTAGGAAAGGTGGCCCCTCCCATGCCCACGATGCCGGCTTCCTTGATGGCCGACTTGATCTCTGACTTGGAAAGCCCTTCAATATCCCGTTCCGGCCAGGCCGGTTCCGCCTGATCCGGATCCACGGCGATCACTACACTTTCTGTGTTTGTTCCATTAAAATTTGGGCGGGGTTCTACCGCGACTACGGTGCCGTCAACGCTGGCATGGATCGGCGCGCTCACAAAAGCCTCGCTTTGTCCGATTTTCTGACCGGCGGTTATCCTGTCTCCCACTTTTACCAGAGCCTGACCGGGCGCCCCGATATGCTGCTGAAGGGGTATGGTCACTTCTTTAGGCAGGGAGATGGTGGCGATGGCCTCATTTTCGGAGAATTCCTTGTAATGGGGGAGGAATATCCCCCGGTGAAAAGTTTTTACAGTCACTTCATACCACCCCTATACGGTTTAGGTGAAGAAGGGCTAACGCAGTTGGTTATTTGCCTTCACAAACCTTATTATAATGATACCTGACCATAATGGGAATAAATACGCGTTTAATGGTTTAAGCTTATCAACCCCCGATTATTCAGCAAGCCGGGCAAAAGGCAAAGCTGTAATTTTGTAAATTCAAATCTGTACACCCTCACCTCCCGGGCCAACCCGCGTTAAAAGACCTGGGCCCGTCAGTAATTCTTTCAACAGGGCATGCAAACGGTCAACCCAGCCAGTAAATTTTAGAATTAAATACCCAAAACCCCTTATTCTATAAAATGAATATTCGTAATGTAAGAATTGAAATCCTTCTTTTTTAATAATCAAAAAATACAAATGGGGCCAGGCGAAAAGTCATAAAACCCGCCATGGAGCTTAAACTATTACCAGGCAGGCTTTTATGGTGAGAAAAATACTTGACGGTTTATGGCAATGATAATACAATTAAATCGACATATCTAAGTTCGTTGATATGTTGTTTGTTCCAGGAAACACCGTCATATTGTTTTGGGGGGGTGTGATTTGGAGGAACCAAAGCGGGCGATCCAAGGGTATGTTTTTGTAATGTATCCGGGTTTCAGTTTCATTTTTAGGACTGGCATTCCCAAATGACATCCATACAGAAAGGTTGTGATAATCATGCTGGCGGGTTTTGAGGTTGCCAGGCGCTTTTTCGGTGAAAAAATCATAACACAAGTTCTGTATTACTTACGCCATGATCCTAAAAACAATATCCCCCGTATGCTCGATCTCATATCCAAAGCGGCTATTATGCCTCACCACCAAGACACCATCAACAACGTCAAATTAGGATTCGAATCAAATACGAATATGAAACAGTTCATCGATCGGGTACTGGAAGAAACGGATCCAAAAATATTGCAGCAGCTTTCGGTTATATTTTTATTGAATTCAATTCTGGTAGGCGTGCCCAAACAGCGCCGGATTGGCGAAAAGCTTGGTTATTCGGTCCCCTGGACCCTATTAATTGATCCCACGAGCAACTGCAACCTGCACTGTCGGGGTTGCTGGGCCGGTGCATACAAAAAGCACCAGAGCCTGAGTTTTGCAGAAGTAGACCGGCTGGTGGAGGAAGCGAAGGAGCTGGGGATTTATTTTATCGTATTATCGGGTGGGGAGCCCTTCATGTGGCCCCACCTGTTTGACCTGGCCGAAAAACATCCCGATGTGGCCTTTATGCCCTATACAAACGGCACTTTGATTGATCGCGCGGCGGCCCAAAAAATCCGGGAAGTAGGTAATATCAGCCCGGCGATCAGTATTGAGGGGGAAGGGGAGACCACGGACTGGAGACGGGGTAAGGGTACCTATGATAAAATAATGATTGCCATGGACAATCTGAAGGAAAACAAGATACCCTTTGGGGTTAGTTTTACAGTTACCCGCGACAACTATGAAGAACTGTTCAGAGATGAATTTATAGATATGCTGATTTCCAAAGGAGCATTTTATGGTTGGGCCTTCCACTATATCCCCATCGGGTTGAAACCTGATTTTTCCATGATGGTTACCCCCGAACAGCGAGCGGCTATGGTAGATCGGATCCGCCATATCAGGGAAACAAAGCCGATCATGATCGCCGACTTCTGGAACGACGGCCAATTTACCGGGGGATGTATTGCCGGAGGAAGGCGATATCTTCACATCAACGCGTTTGGTGATGTAGAGCCCTGCGCATTTATTCACTTTGCCGTGGATAAAATATTTGGCAAACCGCTGAAACAAATTCTGGATAACCCGTTGTTTAGAGCTTATCAGCAGAGGATCCCCTTCAGCGACAATATGCTCCGCCCCTGCCCGTTGATCGATAATCCGGAAGCGTTAAGGGAGATGATTGCGGAAACAGGCGCCAGGCCGACTCATGAGGGGGCGGACACTACTTTGAAAGGGGAGGCCGCGAAGCAGATGGATTGTGTAGCTGCGGCCTGGAAAAAAGTAGCTGATGAAAAGTGGGAGGAGATCAGGCCGCGAACAAAGGAGATGGCTTGCGGCAAATTGGGATAATTAAATTATATAAAGGGGGATTTAATTGAAGGAAGGTTTGCACTTGCTGGTGGATGCTATAAAGGCGCTGGGGGAACATACCAGGTTGAAAATAGTCCTGCTGTTGTGCCAAGAAGAAATGTGTGTTTGTGAGATGATGACCCGGCTGGGGCTTTCCCAATCCACAGTGTCACATCATTTGCGAATATTGAAACAGGCGGAATTGATCAATCATCGGCGGGATGGAAAATGGGTGTTTTATTCCCTGAACCGGCCGCAGTTTGCGGGTTTGGAACAGGATTTAAGCCGGTTGATTCTACAAAAAGTGGCGGCCGGCGAGTAATTGCCGGCCAGTGGGTATGTTGCCGGGGAGACGGGTCGTCTGTTACACCAGCCGGATTCAGAAGACAGGGAAACGGAGAAATACCGGTATCCGTTAAAATCTCCCCGGCAAATCTTCCCGGCACAGGGCCACAGCCCCCGACCAATATTTCATCAGTTGAGGGGTACAGATAATGGGAAAAAACCAAAACAGAGAGGAACAATGGGCCTTCATTGCCTCTGCGGCCGGCGACCTTGAAGCCGGAATTATCGAAGAACTATTAAAGGCTAACGAAATTCCGGTACGGAAAGAATACCGGGAAGCCGGCGGTTTCCTTCAGATATGTATGGGCATGACAAATTTTGGGATAGATCTCTATGTTCCTGTGTACTGCCTGGAAACGGCTAAAAGATTATTGGAGGAATGTAAATTTGTAAATACCGAGCCGGAGTAATTCACCGCAATTCAACCTGTCGCCGCTATACCGGTTAACACCCAAATCAAACCCCCAAAAAGATTTCATTTATAAGACAGGCACGGTTTTCCCCTGATGGGCATAGAATTTAGGTACTTCAAATTTTGAGGCGGGGGGGAAATCGGTTTGATCCTGTCTGCTGTGCTGTCGGCAATACATGAGCTGTTTGTGATGGCGGGCCATATTCAAAACAGTTCATTTCCTCATCCCTTGAATGCAGCTCAGGAAAAGGACTGCCTGTGCAAAATGGCGGAAGGAGACCCTGAAGCCAGAAGACGGTTGATCGAGTGTAACCTTCGGTTGGTGGCCCATGTCATTAAAAAATTTGAATCCAGCGGGGAGGAAAAAGAAGATCTGATCCAGATCGGCACCATCGGGCTGATCAAAGCTATCAATACCTTCAAGCCGGAGAAAGGCATTCGCCTGGCTACTTATGCTGCCCGCTGTATCGAAAACGAACTGTTGATGTATTTTAGATCTACCAAAAAGCTGTCGCAACAGGTATCGTTGCAGGAGTCGATCGGGGTAGACAGGGAAGGCAATGAAATTACATTGATGGAGGTGCTCTCCGGTGATGAGTCGATCCTTGACCAGGTTGAAGCTCGGCTTCTTCAGGAAAAACTGATCCAAAAGGTAAACAGATTGAAAAAAAGGGAAAAAAAAGTTCTTACCATGAGATTCGGCCTGGGGCAGGGGCTTCGCCATACACAAAAAGAGATCGCCAGCGAACTGGGGATCTCCAGGTCCTATGTTTCCCGGATTGAAAAGAGAGCCATTCAGAAGCTTACCCGGGAATTTTGTGTGTAAATCCCCCCCGGCCCCCCTTTTCCAAAGGGGGGAGATCGGAAAGGGAGTCCCCTTTTTCCAAAAGGGAGAGATTCGGAAAGGAAGTCCCCTTTTTCTAAAAGGGAGAGATTCGGAAAGGAAGTCCCCTTTTTCAAGGGTACCGCCTAAAAGTCCCCCTTTTCTAAAGGGGGATTTAGGGGGATTTCCATCAAGGGAGATTCGGAAAGGGAGTCCCCTTTTTCCAAAAGGGAGAGATTCGGAAAGGGAGTCCCCTTTTTCAAGGGTACCGCCTAAAAGTCCCCCTTTTCTAAAGGGGGATTT
>CAZPFS010000007.1:32610-67522 GCA_964585925.1 uncultured Syntrophomonadaceae bacterium
GTACCGCCTAAAAGTCCCCCTTTTCTAAAGGGGGATTTAGGGGGATTTCCATCAAAGGAGATTCGGAAAGGGAGTTCCCTTTTTCCTAAAGGGGAGATTCGGAAAGGAAGTCCCCTTTTTCCAAAAGGGAGAGATTCGGAAAGGAAGTCCCCTTTTTCCTAAAGGGGAGAGATTCGGAAAGGAAGTCCCCTTTTTCTAAAAGGGAGAGATTCGGAAAGGAAGTCCCCTTTTTCAAGGGTACCGCCTAAAAGTCCCCCTTTTCTAAAGGGGGATTTAGGGGGATTTCCATCAAAGGAGATTCGGAAAGGGAGTTCCCTTTTTCCTAAAGGGGAGAGATTCGGAAAGGAAGTCCCCTTTTTCAAGGGCACCACACTAAAAAATCCCCCTTTTCTAAAGGGGGATTTCGGTATTTCTATCAGGGCAAGCGTCGGCAATATTTATTCCAAGAGGTATTTAACCGCCAGATCTCCCACTTCTGAAGTGCTGTAGCCCATCTTTCCGGCGCTGAGGGATTTCAAGTTATCCCGGCAGATGGTGGCCACCGCGGATTCTATACTCTGGGCCGCCTCAGCTTCACCCAGGAAATCAAACATCATGGAAACGGCGCAAATTGCCGCCAGGGGATTGATTACATTCAGCCCGGTATATTTGGGGGCGGAACCTCCGATGGGTTCAAACATGGATACCCGGCCCGGGTGCATATTGGCGCTGGCAGCTATACCCATTCCTCCCTGGATCATTCCCCCCAGATCGGTAATAATGTCTCCAAACATGTTGTCGGTGACGATCACATCAAACCATTCGGGATTTTTGATCATCCACATGCAAATTGCGTCGATGTGGGCATAATTGGTGGTGATATCGGGGTACTCCCGGCCCAATTCATTAAAAACCCTTTCCCAAAGGTCAAAAGCGTAGGTAAGTACATTGGTTTTGCCGCAAAGGGTCAGTTGTTTGCGGGATCTTTTGTCCCGGCAATAGTTGAAAGCATAGCGCAGACAGCGCTCCACCCCCTGACGGGTGTTGATAGATTCCTGCACGGCTACTTCCGCGGCGGTGCCCTTTCTAAAAAAACCGCCGGCGCCGGAATACAGACCCTCGGTATTTTCCCGGACCACCACAAAATCTATATCCTGGGGCCCTTTGTCCTTGAGGGGAGTATCTACGCCGGGGAACAGCTTAACCGGTCGGAGATTTATATAAAGGTCCAGATCGAATCGCAGTTTGAGCAGCAGACCCCGCTCCAAAATTCCCGGTTTGACATCGGGATGGCCTATTGCCCCCAGTAAAATTGCCTGGCATTTTTTTAGCTCTTCGAACACGGAATCAGGCAGTACTTCACCGGTTCTCAGATAGTGCTCTCCCCCCAGATCGTATTGGATTGTTTCAAATTTAATTTTAAATTTTTCTCCTGCTGCCTCCAGAACTTTCAGACCCTCCCGGATCTGTTCCGGGCCGGTGCCGTCACCGGGGATAACCGCTATCTGGTACATGTTGCATACGCCTCCTGTGAACATATTTACGACAGTTGTAAAAATTAACCTGCCTTTGTTTAAACGATAATACTATCAATAATATCATAACGCAATTCCCCTGTTTCCAAAAGGGGTTTTAAAATGATCGGCTATGTTATAATATAAAAGTCCCCGATCAACGGCAAACTGAAGCCGCGATTTTCACGGAGGTGTCTAAATTGTGGCAGTTATTTTTTCCCCGGCAGCATTTGCAGAGCATTTTTGACATTGATCCCGAGCATCTGCGCCGCCTGGGAATCAGGGGGATCATTACGGATATGGACAACACCCTGGTTCCCTGGAATGATCGCTCGGTTCATCCGCGTTTAACTAGCTGGCTTAAAAACCTTGAAAACAGGGGGTTCCGATTATACATTATCTCCAACAGCACCCCCCGCAGGGGGAAAAAACTGGCCGGAGAATTGGGGATTCCGGCCATCTGGTATGCGGTCAAGCCTCGAAGGCGGGCTTTTCGAAAGGCGATCAGAGAGATGGGCCTTCTTCCGAAGCAGGTGGCGGTGATCGGCGATCAGATCTTTACCGATATTCTGGGAGGAAACCGGCTGGGGCTCTATACCATTCTGGTTACCCCCATCTGTGACCAAGAGTTTATATGGACCCGCCTGATCAGGCGCCTGGAGGTAATAATCCTCCAAAAAATGCAAAAACAGGGCCTGACCTGATCTGTGAGAAAGATATAAGATCCGGGCATGCTTGCTAAAAAAAGGGAAAGGCGGAGGGGCTTATTGACGGGAATTGACGGGCGTACCAGGACCTGCGGCTTGATCGGTTTGCCGGTGGGGCATTCACTTTCACCACGGTTGCATAACTTTGCTTTTCAATCCCTGGGGCTGAATTACCGCTATCTGGCCTATGAGGTTCGTCCCGAAAACCTGGAAGCCGCCTTGCGGGGATTTGCAGTTTTGAATTTTGCGGGGATCAATGTGACGGCTCCCTTCAAGGAAAGTGTAATTCCGATGATCGATGATCTGGATCGGGAAGCAGCAGCAACAGGTTCGGTAAACACAATCTGTTTTCGGGAAGGAAAGCTCGAGGGCCACACCACCGATGGAAAAGGCTTCCTTTGGTCGCTGCGGGAGGAGGGGGGCTACGTCCCCGCCGGAAAAGATGTTTTGTTGCTGGGGGCCGGCGGAGCCGCCCGGGCGGTATCCTGTACGCTGGCCGGCCAGGGCATAAAACGCCTTGTTATCCTGAACCGCTCGGAAAACCGGGCCTGCCTGCTGGCCGAAAAGCTGCAGGTGCTGTTTCCTTCCCTCTCGCTGGAGGCGGCCCTTTTATCCACCGGCTCCATTAAACATTACTGGCCGCGGGTATCTCTGGCCGTAAACTCACTATCCGCCGACCCCATACGCTGGAATGAGCTGGAAATACCTGCCCCCGAAAACTTACTTGCTTACGATTTGCGCTACAGTCCCGCCCATACCGAATTTATGGATTGGGCTCAAAAATCAGGAGCAGAAACATTAAACGGTTTGGGGATGCTTATTGGTCAGGCTGCGCTTTCTTTTGAATTGTTCACCGGGGTTGATCCTCCCTTTCAGTTGATGAAAAAAAGTGTCGGCCCGGAGAAATAATATGACAAATAATGGTTGACTTTCCGAAAACATGATGTTACAGTAAAAATAGTCAATTGTAAGCGTGTTGTAGCTATAATCTTTAAATAATCTCAATATAAAGAAATCCGAGAAAGGCAAACCTGTCAAAAGGCAGGGACGCAAAGCCTCAGACCTAAGGCAAAGGCAAATTTTGCTAAGGTGGCTGGGTTGCCGCATAAATCTCAGGCAACCCTGAGATTTTTTAATTTGTACACCGTGCCGGTCAAATTTAAGATCGGCGGCGGGTTTTTGTTATTACCAGATCAATTTTTTGGAGGCAGGCAATGGCCAAGTTTACCCGCAGGCGCATAGGCGAAATTCTAGTTGAAAACAATGTAGTAACCGAGGAGCAGATAGTTGAAGCGCTGGAAGCTCAAAAAACGGATTTACGACCCATTGGACAGATTTTGATCTCCAAGGGGCTTGTTACTGAAGAAAAATTGCTTCAAGCTCTGAGCGATCAGCTGAATATACCCCAGGTTAATTTGTACAATTACCACCTCGATCCCGAGGTAGCCACCTCCATTCCCAGCCAGATGGCTCAACTTCACCAGATCATACCCATTGAGCGCAAAGAAAAAAAGGTTGTGCTGGCCATGGCCAATCCGATGAATATACTGGCCCAGGATGATGCTGCCCGGTATTTGCAGGCCGAGATAGAGCCGGTACTGGCGTTGCCCAGCGCGATCGAGCATGTCATCAATCAGTTGTTCGGCCTCAAAGAATCGATTGAACTGACCGACGAAGAAAAAAAATCCCGTGAAAATGAAGAAGAAATTTTACGTCTGAAAGCGCTGGTGGAAGACGCTCCTATTGTAAAAGTAGTCAATTCCCTGATTCACCAGGCGGTAACAGAAGGAGCCAGCGATATTCATATTGAGCCCTCCGGCGCGGGCGTCCGCATCCGAATGCGTATTGATGGAATTCTCCATGATCTGATGTCGCCGCCCAAAGACACCCAGCCCCTGATTGTCTCGCGGATAAAAATAATGTCAAATCTGGACATCGCCGAGCGCAGGTTGCCCCAGGACGGGCGTATTTTGCTGCAATCTTCACTGAAAGATGTAAACCTGAGGGTTTCCACCATGCCCACTATTCACGGGGAAAAGGTGGTTATCAGGATATTGAACAAAGACCGGGTGGTCCTTCCGCTGGAGGAGCTGGGCTTATCCAAGCCGAATTTCCGGGTATTCAAACAGAGCCTGCTCAACCGGTCCGGAATGATCCTGGTCACCGGCCCCACCGGGTGCGGCAAGACCACCACCTTGTATTCGGTGCTTAATTATCTGAACCGCCCCGAGGACAATATCATCACGGTGGAGGATCCGGTGGAATACCGCCTGGAGGGAATAAACCAGGTTCAGATCAATCCCCGGATCAATTTAACCTTTGCCAATACTTTGAGGGCGATTTTGCGCCAGGATCCCAATATTGTGATGATCGGAGAGATCCGCGATCTGGAAACTGCGGAGATCGCCACCCGGGCCGCCCTTACCGGCCACCTGGTGCTGAGCACGCTGCACACCAACGACGCCCCCAGGGCCATATCCCGGCTTCTGGATATGGGCGTGGAAAATTACCTGATCACCTCCTCCCTGATGGCGGTAGTGGCTCAACGATTAATCCGCCTGATCTGCCCCGAATGCCGTCAACAATATATGCCGACCCCCGAACAGCGGGTTCTGTTTCGCCAGGTTTTCGGAAAGGAAGCGCCGGGAGAACTATACCGGGGCGATGGCTGTAAAAGCTGCAATCAGACCGGTTATCGCGGCCGGGTGGCCATACATGAAGTGTTGAAGGTGGATCAGGAGATACGCAGCCTGATTTTGGAGAGCGCAGGTCCCGAAAGGATACTGGAGGCGGCGCTGCAGCAGGGGATGATCACCATGCTTCATGACGGCCTGCGCCGGATCGAAAAAGGACACACCACTTTGGATGAGGTGGTACGGGTAGCCTTTGACAGTGCCACCGCGGAAAGCGCGCTGATTGATCTGAAAAATATCCGGGCAGCCGTGTAGCAAAAGGAATAATAGCGGGCGGCAAATTTCCCGAAGTTGAGGTGCAGCATTATGGAATTGGATATTGATATTTTACTCAAAGAAGCCGGGGTCAGACTGGCCTCCGATCTTCACCTGACGGTGGGCCTTCCGGCAACTGTCCGGTTCAACGGTGAATTGGTGCCCCTTGATACCCCCATACTGGAGCCTCCCGATATTTCCAGGTTGGCCGCACAGTTGCTCAGTGAAAACAATCAAAGGAAACTTGAGGAAAAAGGGGAGGTAGATTTTGCCTATTCCATTGCCGGAGCAGGCAGATTTCGAATTAATGTTTACCGGCAGCGCGGCAGCACCGGACTGGCGGCGAGGGTGCTCAACACCAATATCCCCACGGTGGATGAGCTGGGACTTCCCGGAATTGTTTCCGGGCTGACCCGCACACTCAAAGGACTGATCCTGGTCACCGGTCCTACCGGCAGCGGCAAATCCACCACCCTGGCGGCTATGATCGGCTTAATCAATCGGGAGCGCAAGTGCCATATTCTGACCCTGGAGGATCCGGTGGAATATCTTCACCAGCACGATCAAAGCATGATCAACCAGCGGGAAATCGGCACGGACAGCACCGGTTTTGCGGAGGCCCTCAGGGCTGCCCTGCGCCAGGATCCGGATGTGATCCTGGTGGGGGAGATGAGGGATCTGGAGACAATCTCCACCGCCATAACCGCGGCCGAAACCGGGCACCTGGTTATGTCCACCCTGCACACGGTGGACACTCCCCAGACCATTGATCGGATCATCGATGTTTTTCCGCCTCACCAGCAGCAGCAGATCCGGGTTCAGTTGGCCAATACCCTGGTGGGGATTGTCGCCCAGAGGCTGATCGAGCGAAGGGACGGGCAGGGGCGGGTTCCGGCGGTAGAGGTGCTGGTGGCCAACCCGGCGATCCGCAACCTGATCCGGGAAGGAAAGACCTACCAGATCTATTCTATGATTCAAACCGGATCCCGCCAGGGTATGCAGCTCATGGACGAAAGCTTGCGCCAATTGTATGAACAAAAACTGGTCGATTATGATACCGCCATCTGCAATGCCGTTGATCCTGATAACCTGAGCAAGCTCCTGGGAAAGATATCGGGAAAGCCGGGTCAGTTCCAATAATTCGGCGGGGATTCAATGCTAATAATGGGGGCCAAGAATCAAAATGCCAAATTATCATTATACTGCCAAGGATTGGGATGGAAAAACCACCGAAGGGATTTACAGCGCCGCCAGTGTGGCCGAAGCGCTCAGCCACCTGGGTGCGCAGGATCTAACGGTGCTCCACCTTCAGGAAAGGACCGCCCCGGGAACCCCTTTGCAGACCATACGCAAACCGGCGGTTGCCGGGTCCCGCTCAGGGCTGTTTCAGGGGAAGAAAAAGGGGCGCGCCCGTGATTTCATGGTTTTCTGCCGGCAGTTCGGGACCATGCTGCAGTCGGGGATAACCGCCCTGCATGGCCTGAAGGTACTGGCCGAGCAGATGGAGCAACCGGCATTCCGGGAAGCGCTCAATGAAGTGGCTTTAAACCTGGAAAAAGGAAACACACTGGCGGAATGCTTCGAACGTCAGTCTGATTTTTTCCCCCGCATACTGATCAGCATGGTGGAGGCGGGTGAACTGGGCGGTATTCTGGATTCGGTTATGTTCCGCCTGGCCGATCATTTTGAAAAGCAGCACGACCTCCGGGAGAAGATCCGTTCGGCCACCATGTACCCCATCGTGATCTGTGCGGTGGCGGTGGCGGTGATGCTGGTAATGGTGCTGTTCGTGCTTCCCAGGTTCGGCGAGATGTTTACCGGACTGGGGATTGAAATGCCTCTGTTTACCCGGCTGCTGATGGGTTCGGGAACACTCATTCTAAAATACTGGTATTTGATCCTGCTCCTGATCCTGGCCTCTGTTTTAGGTGTCGGTCATTACCTTAAAACCCCGGAAGGGAAAAACAGGTTCGACAAGCTGAAACTGCGGGCGCCGCTTTTCGGCCCCATCTACAAAAAAAATGTTCTGGCCCGTTTTGCCCGCACTTTGAGCACATTGCTGGCCAGTGGAGTGGGTATTCTAGCCTCCCTGGAACTGGTGGAAAAGGTGATCGACAACAAGGTTTATGCCGGGTCCCTGATAAAGGCCCGGGAGGTGATCCGGCAGGGACAGCCCATGACCGTGCCTCTTAGATCCTCCGGGCTCTTCCCGCCGATGCTTTTGGAGATGGTGCATGTGGGCGAAGAAACCGGCTCTTTGGACGAGATGCTCTCCCGGAGCGCCGATTTTTACGAAAACGAGGTGGCCTACGTGGTGGAACGGCTGAGCGGTATCATCGAACCGGTGCTGATTGTAGCCATCGGAATCTTCGTGGGCGGCCTGGTGGTCTCCATCATCAAGCCCATGTTCCAGATCTACCAGACCATCTGATCCGAACAAAGGGGTGGGGGCGGATTTACCGGCAGCCACCTAGGGATTAAAATCTCTCAGGCCGACGGCCTGTTGACATACATTGAATCATAAAAAATTTCAAAGAGGTGGTATAGATGATTATTCTCAAACTGGCGCAGGCGCTCCATCGCCCCAAAAAGGATGAACGCGGGTTCACCTTGATCGAGCTGATAATCGTGGTGGCTATCCTGGCCGTTCTGGCGGCGATCGCCATCCCCCTGGTTACCGGCAGGGTCCAGGAAGCGCGGATAGCCGCCGATAAGGCCAACGTGCGGCTGCTGCAGGGCGCGGTGAATATCTGGGTGGTGGACAATGCCGGGAAAGATGAAGATGGGCTTACTATAGGTGAGTGGGAGGGGCCTGAAGCCTCACTCTGGATGGAAGAGCTAGAAGAAGCATTTTTGATAAATCCAGAAGAAATAGAACATCCTTTCGGCGGAAAATATGACCTGGCAGAAAATGAAGGTGAAGGTGGCTGGCAAAAACGCGGCTACAAGGTAACCTCATCATCGCAAATAACAGATGATAATCCAGGTGGCTTATGGAAATGGGGCCCCGAGGAAACTGAATAAGTGCTATAGGTGTGGCGAGAGAACGGGTTTAAAGAACCGCAGGGGCGAGGCATATCTCGCCCCTCTAAACCCAAACAAGGGGCCGGGCTTTAGATATTCCCCGGTTTGATGAACGCGGGTAATGTTTGGCTGGCCTGTGGGCCATGGATCGGTGCTTTGATTCATGTTTCCCCCTTTAAAAAAGGGGGGACAGGGGGATTAGATTTAATCACAAAGGTGTGATCGGGCTCCCAGCCTATATTTCAGGCCCGGATATGTACAGGGGGCGGGGCATGTCTGCCTTATATCCAGGTATGACGCAAAGACGGGATCGGTGCTTTGATTCATGTTCCCCCCTTTAAAAAAGGGGGGACAGGGGGGATTTGGGTTAACGATGAACATCCTGATTGGGGCTCCGATATTTATTTTAGGCCTGTGCGCGGGAAGTTTTCTGAACGTGGTTATTTACCGCCTGCCCCGGGGGGAGTCGCCGGTCCGGCCGGCTTCCCACTGTCCCGCCTGCGGCAAGCGTCTGACCGGTCCCGAGCTTGTCCCGCTGCTAAGCTATATCGTTCTTGGCGGAAAATGCCGCCACTGCCGCCGGAGAATATCCCTCCGCTACCCGCTGGTGGAGCTGGCCGCAGGAGTGCTGTTTACCGCAGCGGCCTGCAGATTTGGTCTGACGCCGGATACCCTGTCCCTGTGGTTTTTATTTTCCCTGCTGCTGGCCGTCTCTCTGATCGATCTGGAGCACCAACGGATTCCGAATCCCCTGGTGGTGGCGGGGCTGGCGGGGGGACTGGCATTTCGACTCTGGGGGACCATGTCTTCCGGCACAACCTCGCTTTTTGCCGGGGGCTGGCCGGATGCCCTGTGGGGGCTGCTGCTCGGCGGGGGGATAATGCTGCTCATATTTCTGGCCAGCCGGGGCGGTATGGGCGGAGGAGACGTAAAGCTGGCGGCCCTGCTTGGTTTCTGGATCGGTTTTCGGGGCATAGCCATCACCATGATCCTTGGTTTCCTGACCGGAGCCCTGGCAGGGGTTGTTCTGATTCTGCTGGGACTGCGTCGGCGCAAGGATCCGCTGCCCTTTGGCCCGTTTCTCAGCCTGGGAACGCTGATCGCTTTATTCTGGGGTGATGCGCTGTTCCGGTGGTATTTGAAACTGATCGGCTGGTGAATGCGGTGAGATTGACACTTGGCGATAACCGGCAGGGGTTTGTGTTGATTGAACTCCTGGTAGCCCTAGCCGTGCTGGGGCTGGTGGCGGTTCCCGTTCTGGCTGCTTTTCTTACCGGCTACTGCTCGCTGGGCCGCGCCGGGGATAAAACCCGCGCCGTGAACCTGGCCCGCGGGCAGATGGAACAGGTAAAGGGTCTGGGTTATCCCAAGTTGTATTTCCTGTTTGTGGAACAGGAAAACACGCCCCAAACAACCCGGGAGGGGCCCTTTGATCTGGAGACGGCGGTGATCCCGGAAAAAATGAGTATCGGCAGCCCAAGCGGCGAAGGCATGGCCGAGCTTGAACTGTTGAGGATAACGGTAACTGTTTGCTGGGGTGAAGGGAACTCCCTGCGGTTGGAAAGTCTTCTATGCAACCGGTGAGGGCACCGGAGAAGGGAAATCCGGAGCAGGGTTTTACCCTGATCGAGATTTTGCTCTCGCTGGCCATACTGGTGATTATTTTTGGGGGTGCTTACTCATTTTACATCTGGGGGGTAAACTGCTGGCAAAAAGGAATACAGAGGATGGATCACCAGCAGAGCGCCCGCGCCGCCATGGATTATATGGCGGAGGAGCTCCGGTTTGCCTGCGAGGTAACGATAGACGACCCCGGCGAGATCAGGTTCAGATACCGGGATGATCCCAAACTTTATATTTTTCGTCAGTCGGGTGAAGAGATTGTGTTTGAAGCCAAAAACGGCTATTCCTCCCACAATAAAATCGCGCTGGGGGTAACCGGGCTCGGTTTTCAAATAGATGATGGCGGGATTGTACAGATCACCGTCGTCTGTGGTAAAGAAAACGATCAGGTAACCATGGTCAGCAATATCCGGCCCCGAAACATGCATTGATCCAACTCCGGTGAACCTGGAACGGCAGTGATGATTGTGCGGTTTGCCGGCATAAATGACAACCGCGGTTCAGCCCTGATGGCGGTGCTGATCGTTGTGGCGGCGTTGTTATTTGTCAGTGCGGCGCTGCTGGATTTGTCCCTCAACGAGCAGAAGATCGCCGCCCATCAGGAGAAGGAAATTTCTCTGTACTACCTGGCGGAAGCCGGCGTGGAGGCGGGCATTGCCGCCCTGAAGGAGGATTATATGTTTCAGGGGCCCTTAACCGGGTTGCTGAATCAGGGAAGCTACCGGGTCAGGTTCGCCCCGTTACCCCGCAACCGGCGTCTGGTTATATCTACCGCTTCGCGGCAGGGCAAATCGTTTGATCTGTCGGTAGTCGCCGGCCTGAACCCGGCCTATGAACAGGGGCTGCTGGTTTCCAGGCATTTGAAAATTGAAAACGTAGATATTTGTGGCAGCTGTCATGTCAATAATGATCTGCACATTGGAGGCTCCAACCGGGTAAGGGGTGCGGATTTCGAGGAGAGCGTGTTCAGCCACAGCGGGGTTCTTCCCCGGTTCACGGAACCTGAGGCCGAACTGCTGATTGGAGGCAGACTTTATACATCGGCGGCCCAGTTTAATGATCCGGCCCTGATAATCGATCCGCTGGTATTGCCGTCCCTTGATTTAGATCTGCTGGAAAAGAAAATCTGCTGTTTTATTGAAAATTCTTCACCGGATGTAATTTTAAATGCGCTTTCCGGTTCTTATCCGGGGGAAGACCGGATCCAGGTTAACGGCAATCTGTTGATTGCTCCCGAAGAAGGACAGATATTCGATTTTAAAGGTTTACTGGTGGTCAGGGGAAACCTGGAGATTTCCACCTATCAGGGGGGAGGGGTAAATTTCAGCGGTGCTTTACTGGTAGAAGGCAGCGCGATCATCAACGGAGATATCAACCGTGATTCCGGTGATCGCTCTGTCCTTCTGGCTGCCGGAGACGATATTTCGATAAAAGATTTTAAGGCGCCGCTTTTGTTTGGCGGCGACCTGGTCATATTTTCCGGGGGAGATGTTCAGATCGTCTCCACTGAACGGTCCGAATTCGATATCCGGGGAGCCATTTTTGCGGCGGGGTTGTCGCTTGAAAAATGCAGTTTGTATCATGTTCCGTCAGTGGTTACAGAATTTAGGGATCTGCTTCCCGGCTATGAAGTGATTATCAGGGAATGGATCAGTCCCTAGAGTCGGATTTGTTTAAATAGACATCGATTGTTTGTAAGAACCTGCAAAGGCAAAAGCAAATATCTGTCCGGCAGAGCATCCCGGGATAAACAAAAATAGTTCAGGGGGTGGCCGCTTGAAAAAGAAGGTAACACAGAAGCTGAATTATAAAGGGCACTATTCCAGAATCGGCCTGGATATTGGCAGCTCCCAGATCAAGTTCGTGCAGTTAAAAGGCGAAAGGGGCCGAGTCAAAGTTCACCAGTACGGGATCTGTGCCCTTCCGGAGGGAATTATTGAGGGGGGAAGGGTGATCGATTCTGAGACGCTCACCTCCAGGCTGCAATGGTTGCTCGGCCGGAGGCGGCTTCACAAAAAAAAGATCAATCTTTGCATAGGCGGTCAGTGCGTCATTCTGCGGCAGATCTTCCTCCCTCCCATGTCGTCCCGGGAATTGGCCGACGCAATCTACTGGGAGGCGGAAAAACAGATAATGATTCCCCTGAATCAGGTGGTGATGGATTACGCCAGCCTGGGGATCCGGGAGGTCGGAGGCAAGCAGGCCACCGAGGTGGTGCTGGTGGCGGTGCCCCGGGAGGTGGTGGAGCAATATATAGATGTGGTTACCGGAGCCGGTTTTTACCCCGATGCAATTGAAATCGAGCCATTTGCTTTGCGGCGTTCGGTATATCACCTGCAGCAGTTAGTGTTCCCAAAGGAGCTGCAAAATGTAATAGTGCTGGATATGGGGGGGGAATCGAGCAACCTGCTGGTGATGGAAGAAGGCCGGTACAGTTTCTCCCGCACTCTGAGCGTCGGAGTCAATCATTTTTGCCGCCGGATAATGGAGTCCGGGCAGAAGACTGCCGAGGAGGCGCAAAAGCTGGTTTTCGGCAGCGATATATTTGCCGTGCCCGGAATACTGGAAGTGGCCGAAGAGCTGTACACGCAGATCAAGCATTCAATGGAATATTTTGTTTATGAAATGAAACATCAGGAAAAAGATTTTGAACGGATGTTTTTTTGCGGCGGCGGCTACAGTATCAAAGAACTCTGGTCTTTTTTAGGGGGAGAGCTGAAAATTGAACCGGTGCCGTTCAACCCATTGGCGGCGATCTCCAAGGGCCGACAATCCCATCACCTGGCCCTGCAAAGAGATGGCAACCTGCTGGTGGTAGCCCAGGGGCTGGCCTTACGGGGGTGGATTTCTTGAAAACAGAGATAAATTTACGCCCCCATGAATTTGTAACCTCCCGGGAGTTTTACTGGCCCCGATTGGTGAGAACTATCGCCGCGGTGCTTTTATTATTTTCATTGGCGGTAGGTTCTGTTTTGGGTTATTTGTATATGGTCAATTTGCGAAATGATCTGGTTAACCTGGCCGGCACACGGGACGAGCTCAAACTGAAAGCAGCCCCGGTCATTCAACTGGAACAGGCTATAGAACGCGTCAGCCAGGGTGTTGCCCTGGAAAAATCTTTCCTGGGAACCGTTACCCCCTGGTCCCGCTATCTGCAAAAAATCAAGAGCGCTGCTGGAAAAGAGATCAGAGTTGTTCAGATGTCGGCCACTGTTGAGGGGAAGATAACCGTGGACGGCCAGGCAGAGAATCTGAAAGATATTGCGATCTATGCCCAAAATTTAGAAAACCTTGATTTTCTAAGCCAAGTGGCGATCACTCAGATCAGCCTGGGAAAAGAAAACAGGCTTGCCTTTGTCTTAAATGCGGTTTCCACTACAGGAGGGGGGCTGGGCAATTATGACTAAACCACAACCATCACGCTCTTCCAGGGAAAAGGCGCTGTTGTTTATGGTGCTGGTGGCCGCGCTGGGCTTTTTGGGATGGAAATTTGTATATATACCCCTTCGGGCCCAGGCAGCCCAGATGCGCTGCGAGAGGGAACAGCTGCAAGGAGAAATAGACCTGCTGGAAGACAAAATCAGTCGCAAAGCGGCCCTGGAGATGGAGTGGAAACATATGGAACGCGAGGGGGAACGCTTATCAACAGTCTTGCCGGATCGGGATCAACTGCCGATAGTGTTCGCCAATCTGGGGGAATTGATTGCCCGGCATCCAGTCAACCTGCGGTTGTTGCGCACCGAAGGGTTTTCAGACCAAGACGGCTGTCCGGGCCTATCTTTTCAAGCCGGATTTGAAGGGCCCGATGACAACCTGTTTATGCTATTTGAGGAGATAGAAAGATTTCCCCATCTCCTGGTAGTCGCGGATACTTCCTGGAGGGGAGAAGCGGATAGTTCACAACTGGTAATGACGTTTGCTCTGGTGTTTAGAGAGAATAATTAAGGGCGCTAAAAAACAAAAGTTGAATCTGGTGATGGGGTGAAGGAACAAAGAGGGAGATGACGGGTGCAACCGGCAAAAAAGGGGGAAGAAAGCTGCAGTGTTCAAGATGGCTCGGCTAGATAGCCGCCGGAACTCCGGGATGACCTTGATCGAGCTGGTATGTGTACTGGCAATTATCAGCCTGATTTTACTGGCCGGGATCGGGCCCGGATTCGGATTCCGGCCAGGGAATAAACGGCAACTGGAGGCTGCGGCCTGGCAGTTGGTTTCCGAGATGAGGCTGGCCCGGCAATCTGCCGTATTTACCGGAATTACCTCCCGCCTACAGTTCCGGATATTTAACGATGATTACAAAGTGATTCTTTCGGATGAAAGAAAGACGGTCAAATTGCCTGCAGGAATTTGCTATGCATATATAAATTTTCCGGTAGCAGACGGCTATTACTTGCTGGAGTACAAATGTACCGGCGCGCCCAACCGGGGAGGGACAATCGGCCTGAAAAACCGGCAGAATGAGAAGATATACATAATAGTGACGCCGGCCACCGGCCGGGTAAGGGTGTCGCCGGAACCGCCGCTCTAGGTCATTTTTCACCCATGCAGGATTTCCCATTGCGGAAAAACAATTATGGAAGGGAGGGATATGGATGCCATCAATAAAAAATGAACGCGGCGCCGTACTGGTGATGATCCTGATCACCATGGCCGCGCTCCTGATTTTGGGGACAGCGCTGAACAGCTCCAGCGTGGCCGATATGTTTCATGCGGCAAGACAGGAGAACAAAACGGCGGCCTATTACCTGGCGCGCAGCGGTGCCGATGCGGCAGCCGCATATATTTTGGAAAACCCGGAAGAGCTCTCAGAGATTATAAGCTACGGGCCCGATGAAGGTTATTTGGATGACGGAAAATTTAAAGTCGAAGTGAAAGAGGAGGGCGGATTGATCCTGATCGAATCGACCGGCTATTCGGGAAACTATGAGGAAACAGTTGTTTTAACCCTGGTTCCACTCTCCGGGGGAGGGCCAATTTTTGACCTGGCCCTGTTTGCCGAAGGGAAAATTGAATTAACCGGATCATCGGAGATCGAGGGGAACTGCGCCACCAATTCCACTCAAAAAAGCAGCGTTGATTTTGGTGTGGGTGAAGCAAAAATTGTGGGGGATCTCTATATCGGGATCGGTGGAAACCCAAATGAGGTAGTCAAAGGGCGCCTGGGCCTGGCTCATGTCAGCGGCAAAGTTGAACCGCTGAGGGAGGAACGCAGCTACACCCTGCCTCCCTTTCCGGCTTTTCCCTCTACGTTGCCTGACAAGGGTGATTTTACTGCGGGATGGTGGCCCGATCCTCCTCCCTGCTATATTTTGGAAGATGGGCAGTACAATGACCTGATTGTCAATAGCACACTGATCATTGATGTGGGACATGGGGTAAGACAGATCCGGGCCAAAAGGGTAATAGTTCAAGGGGACGGCAAGGTCGAAATTCAGGGGGAGGGCATCCTGTCCCTTTATGTGGAACAGGAATTTATCATGTCCAATGGGGCCGGGTTCAACAGGGGCGGAGATACAAACCGGGTTATGCTTTATTATAAAGGGACAAAGGAAATGGGTTTCACCGGCGACGTAAAATTTTACGGCTGCCTCTATTCCGACCGGGCCGATATCAAACTGGTGGGCAGCAGCGGTATTATGGGCAATATTATATCGGGGGGCGCCAAGGTCGCCTTGAGCGGTGATGTAAGGGGAATAGTCCGCGCCATCTATGCCCCTCATGCGCAGGTGGTGGTGGCAAACAGTTCTCAAATAGAAGGGGCCGTGATCTGTAACAATTTCCGGGATTTGGGGGACGCAAGGGTTATTTACCATCCGATCAATTGGGATTTGATGCCCCTGCCGGAGACGGGTGCTACGGGCCTGGCGATGGGCCAATGGAAGAAAAAATAGGCAGCCGGCAAACAAATTATTCGAGGTGGACAGGAAATGCCTGATCTGAGGCGCGAAGAAGGTTTTACCCTGGTGGAGGTTCTGGTTGCCATGGTCATATTTCTGATCATTGTTCTGGCCATGACCTCTTTTTTTGGGGGCAGTTATCTCAGCCTGACTAGGGCCGGGAATAAAGCGGCGACGGTCTTTGAGGCCCAAAGCGAACTGGAAAAAGCGCTGGATGATCCCGATTACAATGAGGCGGAAGAGATAGAGCGGGTACCGGGGTATGAAGTAGAGATATTTAACCGGAGGATCAGCGGCACCAAAATCACGGTAAAAGAAATATATGATGAAGAGCAAAATCGCGAGGTTAACTATGTTGCCTTCAAACCCGACTAACAGACAGATCGGGCGAAGGGTCAGGCGCAATAATTTCCGGCAAGGGCAAGACAGGGGTTTTACCCTGATCGAACTGTTGCTGACCGTCGCCATTTTTGGTATTGCGCTGGCCGGGATATTTGCATTCCTAATCTGGGGCTACCGCACATTTCGAACCGGCGCCGATAAAACCGAACTGCATCGTCATCTGAATATGGCTTCAGAGCTGATCACCGGCGAGGTTCGGTATGCGACCGGATTGGAATTGCTGGATGATTGGGAGGATCTGCCTTCGGGGCCGGCCGGCATTGAGCCGGACGAACATTACCTCTATTATGATCAAAAGGAAGGGGCCATAGTTTTGCTCGATCAGGGCGGAAGCCGCCATATCGGCGGTCCGTACATTTCTTCAGCCGGCTTTTACCTTGAAAAAGGATTGTTCCATTACGATCTGGAGGCTTCCGGAGTAAGTGAATACACTTTGGAGTCAACGGTGCTTTTGCTAAACACTCGCCGCCCGATCTCCTCGGGTGAGCCGATCCCGGCTGTCCGGTATACAAAACCCTGATCAATTACACATGGCAGAAGAAAAAACAAAGGGATGGAGAAAACTGGTATCATGAAAATCAATGCTGCCGGTAAAAATATAATTTTAACTGGTTTTATGGCTGCCGGGAAAACCGAGGTGGGGCGGAAACTGGCCGCCCGACTGGGACGCCGACTGATCGACACCGATCGGTTGGTAGAAAAAAAAGCCGGCCTGTCTATCCCACAGATTTTCGAGCGTTACGGGGAACAATATTTCAGGGATCTGGAAAGTGCCGAGATCCTCGGACTTGATCCCCTTCACCCTGAAAAACTGGTGGTTTCGACCGGGGGAGGGGCGGTTCTCCGGGAAGCAAACCGCGCCCATCTATTGCGGATAGGGGTAGTGGTGTTGCTGACCGCTTCTACCGAAACCCTGCTGCAAAGGATTCGGGATCAGAAGGATCGGCCCCTGCTGGAAGGGGAAAAGCTGAAAGAGAGAATTGAATCACTGTGGGCCGAGCGGGAGCCGTACTACCGGCAGTGCCACCTGGAAATTGACACTTCCGGCGGCGATCCGGGGGAAGCGGCCGACAGGATAATCCAAATCCTGGGCCTGGAGTAAAAATTAACGACGGCAGCAGGATATTTCCAAATGCCGGGGAAATTAAAAAACGGAAGTAAAATACCGGTTTAAATGTGGGGTGCGCCTGCCCGAAAGGAGTGGAAAAAATGCCCCCCAAAAAAGTGCTGGTAATTCATGGGCCCAATCTAAATCTGCTGGGCGAACGGGAGCCGGAAATTTACGGAAAGCTGACTCTGGCCAAGATAGATTCTGAGCTCAGGGAACAGGGGGTTTTACTCGGGGCGGAGGTTATTTGCCGCCAGTCAAATCGGGAAGGTGAACTGGTGGATTACATTCAGGAAGCCCGCAGCCATTATCAGGGCATTCTGATCAACCCGGCAGCCTTGACCCATTACAGTTATTCCCTGCGGGACGCACTTGCGGCGTCCCGATTGCCGGTGATCGAAGTTCACCTGAGCAACATTTTTGCGCGGGAGGAATTTCGGCGGCATTCGGTAATCAGCCCGGTGGCGGCGGGAGTAATTTGCGGCTTGGGCCTGGACAGCTACCGCCTGGGACTGCAGGCTCTGGTCAATATGATTCAAGACGACGGGGAGGTATGATTTGTATTCACGTTTACAAAATTTAAGATCTAAAATGAAACAAATAGATTTGCCGGCACTGTTCATAACCCACTCTCCCAATTGCCGGTACATAAGCGGATTTGACGGTTCCAGCGGAGCGCTCCTGATAACCGGGGATCAGGGGTTTTTGATCACCGATTCCCGTTACCTGGAGCAAGCCCGGGAGCAGGCGCCTGAGTTCAGTGTAATAAGCTGCGCACGAAACAACCCGGCAAAATATCTGGATCCGCTGCTGGAGGAGAGCCGGATCGGCGTGCTGGGTTTCGAGGAAAAACACCTTTCCTTCTTTAATTATCAAAACCTGGCCGCCGGTTTGAATGCCGAATTGCGGCCCGGCGGAGGGCTGGTAGAGCAGTTGCGGGCCGTCAAAGACCCGGTGGAGATAGATGTTTTACGCCGGGGTGCGGCTCTGGCCGATGAGGGTTTTGAACATATTCTAAATTTCATTCAGCCGGGAATGACCGAGCGGCAGATCGGATTGGAGCTGGAGTACCATCAACGGCAGAAGGGTGCCGAAGGGATCCCTTTTCCTTATATCGTTGTTTCAGGGGTCCGGGGGGCCCTGCCCCACGGGATGTCCACCAATAAAGTCCTCGGGAAAGGGGAACTGTTGACCATTGATTTCGGGGCGGTGTGGGAGGGCTATGCCACCGATATGACCCGGACCATCGCCCTGGGGAGACCGGACCGGCGCCAAAGGGAAATGTACGGGATTGTCCAGGAGGCCCAGCGAGCGGCCCGGGAGGGGTTGAAAGCCGGGCTCCGCTGCTCTGAGGCCGATGCCCTGGCCCGCGGCCCGATCCGCGAAGCCGGGTGGGGTGATTATTTCGTCCATGGCCTGGGGCACGGGGTAGGCCTGGAGGTTCACGAACAGCCCGTTATCTCACCGTATTCGGAAGAGGTACTGCTGCCGGGGATGGTGGTAACGGTTGAGCCGGGACTGTATATCCCCGGATGGGGGGGCATTCGAATTGAGGATATGGTATTATTAACCGATGACGGGGCGGAGCCGCTTACCGCCAGCAGCCGGGAATTGATTGTGGTGTAAGGAGGGTGCTTTATTGATCTCAACCAATGATTTTCATACCGGATTGACCATCGAACTGGAAAATGATATTTATACGGTGGTGGAATTTCAACATGTAAAACCCGGGAAAGGTTCTGCTTTTGTCCGTTCCAAACTAAAAAATTTACGTACCGGCGCGGTGCTGGAGAGAACTTTCAGGGCCGGGGAAAAGATACCCCGGGCGCACCTGGAGCGCAAAGAGATGGAATATCTTTATTCCAGCGGGGATCTGTTTTACCTTATGGATCTGGAGACCTATGAACAGACAGCCCTTTCAGGGGATCAGATGGGCCAGGCTACTACTTTTCTAAAAGAGAATGAAAAGCTGGTGGTATTGAAACACGGGGAAAGTATCGTGGGATTGGAACTCCCTCATACCGTGGAACTGACAGTGGTTCAAACCGAACCGGGCTTCAAGGGGGATACGGCTTCCGGGGGCTCAAAACCGGCCACCCTGGAGACGGGCCTGACGGTGAATGTTCCCCTGTTTCTCAATGAGGGCGATCGGATCCGGGTGGATACCAGAACCGGTGAATATATTGAGCGGGTATAGAAGAATAATATGAAGGCAAGGGAGGCCATGAAATGGATCTTAAAGCTCAGGTATCGTATTTAAAAGGACTGACGGAAGGTTTTGGAATCAGCGAACAGGAAAAAGAAGGAAAAATTCTGATCAAAATCATCGATCTGCTGGATAATCTGGTGGATGAGTTCAAAGAACTTCAGGATGATCATGATGAGCTGTGCGAGTACACCGAGGCCATCGATGATGATCTGACCGAACTGGAAGAAACCTGTTTTGATCAGGATGACGATGATGACGAATCGGACCATAAAGACGACGAAGAAGAGCAGGATTATGATGAAGGGTTTACCATAGAGTGCCCAAACTGTCGGGAAATGGTAGTGGTGGGAGGGGATCTTCTGGACGACGACTCTCCCCTGGAGGTAACCTGTCCCAGTTGTGGTGAAGTGGTATTGATCGACGACGAGGACTGGGATGAAAATGATCTGGAAGAACCGGAGGATACCGGTGACGAAAAGGACAAGGACTAGGGAAAATTCGGTAAAAGCCCCGGCTGAAGCGGCCGGGGCCGCGGTTTTTTTTAAGTTTTGGATAAACTCCTTCTGTCTCCTCAACACCTCAAATCAGCTCAAGTCCTCTGCAATCTATCAATTCACCTGCTTGTTTTTTCAGTTCAAACAGGGCGGGGAGCCGGTCCCTGCCGGTAATTTAAGAAAACGGCCTGCCTTTTAAATGTTTTATAAATAACGGACGGCCCCTGTTCATATAATTAACCAGGACCAAAACCTTAAATCAATAGGTTCAAACTGGGGTGGCGGGTGACCAACCGGCATGTATTCATAAAACAACAGATCTCTTCCTTCCTGCCTCCTGCGGTTCGGGAAATAATGAATCGCGCCGCACCTTCCTTGTGGAACGGGCTGGAGGAGATCAGGTTGCGGTTAAACCGGCCTCTGGCGCTGTACAGACAAAGCAAGGGTTGTTTTTTGAGCCCGGAAGGTTTGCCGGCAGGGGCAGAGCGGGGTTATCGTCCCGGAAGAGAGGACCTTGACAAGGCGCTGTCATTGATCAGCAGTTATTCTCTTTATGCCTTTGAACAGGAGCTGCGCTGCGGTTATCTGACCATCCCCGGGGGCCACCGGGTTGGGCTGTGCGGGCGGGCCGTGCTGGAAGGAGGAAAAATCGCCGCCTTAACCGATATTTCGGGATTAAATTACCGTATTGCCCGGGGTATAGAAAAGGTGGCTTTGCCCTTCATGGAGCATCTGATGATTTTCGAAGAAAACAGGCCGGCCCATACCCTGATAATTTCCCCTCCCGGGGGCGGCAAGACGACCTTTCTGCGGGACCTGGCCCGCTGGTTAAGCGACGGGGTTCCGGAAATGGGGATTCCCGGATTCAAAGTAGCCATAGTTGATGAGCGTTCGGAAATAGCCGGTTGTTTCCGGGGAATTCCCCAGTTGAATGTGGGGAACAGCACTGATGTGCTGGACGCCTGTCCCAAGGCTGAAGGGATGATGATGCTGCTGAGATCGATGGGCCCCCAGGTGATAGTTGGCGATGAGTTGGGAAACGCGGAAGATGTTCTGGCCGTCAGGGAAGTGATCCGCACCGGGGCAAGTCTTATTGTTTCGGCCCATGGCAGCGATCATGAGCAAATCGGGGAGCGTCCCGAGTTTAAAAAAATGTTTGCGGAACAGGTATTTGAAAGGGTGGTCCTCCTGGGAAGGAGCCGGGGAGTAGGCACCGTGGAAAAAATATTTGATCCCCGCAACCAAAAAAATATTTACTGTTTGGCGGCGAAGCGCTCATGACCGGAATTTTTTTCAAACTGGGAGGAGCGGCCTGCATTATGAGTGCGGCGGTCTGGTTGGGAGAGAGCAAGGCCCGGGTTCTGGGTCAGCGGGTGCGGCAGCTCCAACTGTTCCAGCAATCGCTGAAACTGCTGGCAGGAGAGGTGGTCCATGCCCATTCCATATTGCCGCTGGCTTTTCAGAGGGTGTCCCGACAGGCTTCTTTTCCGGTAAATGAGATCTATTCCACTGCGGCCGAAATGCTGGGCGGCAGGTGTGATCTAACTGCCCGGCAGGCCTGGGACACTTCCTTGGAACAGGTCACCCCCAAGACCAGTTTCACGGAAAAAGATCTGGAGGTAATCCGGACCCTGGGGATTTCACTGGGTGAAACCCGAAGAGAGGGGCAATTGAGTCAAATTGAACTCACCCTGAAAAGACTGGAATGTATGCTGAATGAAGCACAGGAAGACCGGACCCGCAATGAAAGGATGTGGCGCTATTTGGGGTTAACGGGGGGAGCGGCCCTGGTTATTTTGTTGCTGTAAGGAGAGGGGTAAGATTGAACGAAGTAAATATAGACCTGTTATTCAAGATCGCCGGTATCGGCATATTTATTTCAGTTCTAAATATTGTATTGAAGCAGGCCGAAAAGCAGGAGCAGGCTCAGATGCTGACCCTGGTGGGAGTAGTGATCGTATTGCTGATGGTACTGCAGCTGATCAGCCAGCTGTTTGCAAGTATCAAAACCATTTTCAACCTGTTTTAGGAAGCGCCCGAACATGGAAATAGTACAGGTGGTAGGCCTGGGGTTGATAGCGGCGATACTGGCAGCGTTCCTGAAAGAACACCGGCCCGAAATGGCGGTTCAGGTTTCCCTGGCGGCGGGTATAATTATTGTCCTGATGGTAATAAGCCGGCTGGTCACCGCCATCAACGCGATTACCGAAATGGCGGTGGGCGCGGGAATAAATTTAATCTACCTGCAAACCCTGCTGCGGATTATCGGAGTGGCTTACCTGGCGGAATTCGGCTCCCAGGTCTGCCGTGATGCCGGTGAGGGCAGCCTGGCTTCCCGGATTGAATTTGCGGCCAAGGTGCTAATTTTGGTAATGGCCGTGCCGATTGTGGTGGCGGTCATGGACAGTATTGTCAAAATTGTCCCCTAGCGCGGCCCGGGGGAGGAGAGGCAAGTGACCAAACTAAAATATGTGGCGTTAACAATCGGAATATTGATCATCCTGGCGGCCGGCCGGGGGGCGGCCAACTTTGATCCTGATTGCCACCGGGAAGGATTGGAATCAAGACTCAATTTGGATTTTTTCGATCGCTCCTGGGAGGAACTCAGGAAAGAGGCGGGGGAAAATCTGCCGGCTTTCAACTGGAGAAATTTTTTGCTCGAACCGGGCGGGGGGGGTGAAAAACTGGATCTGAGCCGGGTTGCGGCTTGTTTCTGGAGGTACCTGGCCGGTGAAATCAGGATCAATATCAAACTATTTGGGCAGTTGCTTCTGCTTTCGGTGGCGGCGGCATTTTTAAAAAATCTGGAAACCGCTTTTGGGCGGGAAGAGGTGGCTACTTTGACCCGGGCGATCGTGTTTGTGGTGCTGATAGGGGTGATCATGCACAGCCTGGGGTCGGCCCTGGAACTGGCCCGGGATACGGTGGGAAAAATGGTGGAGTTCAGCCTGGCCCTCTTGCCCACCCTGCTGGCCCTTCTGGCTTCGCTGGGCAGCTTTGCATCTTCAGCCATTTTCCATCCCCTGGTGATCTTTGCCGTAAATTTTTTCGGGACGTTGATCCAGCAGGTAATTTTGCCTCTGATCTGTTTGAGCGCCGTTTTGGCTCTGGCCAACCAGTTTTCTCCTCAGATCAAGGTAGGGAGGCTGGCTGATCTGTTAAAGGATATCAGCGCCTGGGGGTTGGGCTTGTGTGTGACCATGTTCAGCGGCGTGTTTGCCATACAAGGGGTGGCGGGAACCGTGTCGGATGCGGTGAGTTTACGGGCAGCCAAGTACATGACCACCGCTTTGGTCCCGGTAGTGGGCAAAATGCTGGCCGATTCGGTGGAAACCGTGGCCGGGGCTTCCCTGATCCTGAAAAACGGAATATACCTGGCCGGAACTGTGGTATTGGTGCTGCAGGCGCTGTTTCCAATGATTACCCTGATGGCGCTGATCGTAATTTATAAGTTTACCGCCGCCCTGCTACAACCGCTGGGAGAGACCAATCTGGGAGAGGCCATAAATGCCATGGGCAATTGCCTTTCATTGATGTTTGCCGCGGTGGCCTCGGTGGCCGTGCTGTTTATAATTGCGGTAACCGCAGTTGTGGGGGCCGGAAACGCGGCGGTAATGTTTCGCTAATTCTGGGGAGGGGAAAATTTGCTGGAGAAAATCGCGGGGCTGGTTCGGAACCTGGTGGCGTTGATATTCGTGGCCACCCTTTTGGAAATGCTCATTCCCCGGGGCAGTTTCAGCCGTTATCTGCGACTGGTAATCGGATTGCTGGTAATATTGCTGATCATAAATTTTATGGGCACTCCGGCAAACCGCCCGGGGGAGGCTTACTCTTACATATCTGCCGGAAGCGCGGGAGAGGAGGGGGACGCGGAAGGAACCCGGGGAATGCAGTTGTATGAATGGAACCGGAAGGAGGTGCTGAACGAATACCGGAGCATGGTTGCCGGGCTGATCGAGGAGGAAATTCTGCGTTGGGAAAAGTGGATCCCTGTTTCGGTCAACCTGGTGATCGAAGAAGATGAACACAATCCGTTGTTTGGCTCTATCCAACAGGCAGTGGTCGTCATAAGATCAGCTGCCGGAATATCGTTGCCGGCGGGAAATTCCATCCGGATTGATCCGGTCCGGATTGCCGTTTCCTCCCATGCCGGCCAGGAAAGGGAAGGTATGGACGGGAAACGGGTTTCGGAACTGGAATCGGCCCTGGCCAAACAGTTACAGCTACCGGAAAGCCTGATCGAAGTCTGGGAAATCAACGCGGTGGACATCAGCAGCGAAGATGCTGGTTTGGGGTGGCTTGAACTGGGAGAAGTTTGGGCCCATGGGGGGATGGGAAGTTGAATTTATGGGAACAGTTCAATCAAATTTTCAGCAAAGGCACAGGGCGTCCCTCGGGAAATTTTTACCGGATGCTGTTGTTGCTGATCCTGGTGGGAAGCGGGCTGCTATGGCTTGGCTCCTGGTTCACACCGGACCGGCAGGCTGCTCCGGCTGCATTTGAACCAAAAGCGGGAGAGGATACGGGGCCGCCGCAGGAGCAGGATATTGTGGAGGCACTGACGGAAATGATCGGGCAGATAAAAGGGGTCAGCAATGTAAAAATATTCGTGACCATGGATTCGGGAAACAGATTGGAGCTGGTTACCGACGGGGAAAAAATGAGCCGGCAAACCCTGGAAAGGGACAGCGGAGACGGGAGCAGGGAAGTTATTGAGCAAAATAACCGTGAAAATCATGTGGTTCTTAAGGATAGCCAAGGACGAGAATACCCTCTGGTGATCCAGGAATTTAGGCCCCGTTATCGCGGGGTGCTGGTGGTGGCGGAAGGGGTGGAGAATCCGGAGGTAAAACTTCAAGTGATCGAGGCCTTAAAAGCAGTTTTGAATCTCTCTTCTCACCGGATAACTGTTCTGCCCCGAGGAGACTGATGGGAAAGGATGATTGCCATGGGCCGAAAAATAGTCTGGCTGGTGTCCATGTTGCTTTTGATAGGGGGGACTTATTGGGTTATCAGCGGCCTGGGGGTTGAGATGAAGGCCGTGGATGAAATAATACCGGACGGAGATCTGGGATCCGATCCGGTTATCGGCAGGGCGGCAGATGAATGGGAACTGGATGAAAGCGGGCTTTTTTTTGTGGAGTATCGCCTCAAAAGGGATCGGGTTCGTGATCAGGAAATTGAGATGCTCAACCAGGTGCTGGAAAATTCCCATTCCAGCCAGGAAGCCAAGCAGGAAGCCGAAAGCAAACTTTTGTCGATAATAGATCTCATGGAGCTTGAATTGACCGTGGAAAACATGGTGCGGGCCCAGGGATACGATGATGCGGTATTTTTTTCCGGGAACCAGCAGGCCACGGTGCTGGTCAGGAAAGAACAGCTCACCGGGCAGGAGTTTGTGCAAATAGCGGAGATAGTGGCGGGGGCGATCGGGGTTGAAAGGGAAGATGTGCAGGTGATCGCCCGGCCTTGAGTAGGCGGTCCGGATCGATTGAATTGAGGACCCTGATTTGTTATAATTAACTGAAAATCGGAATAGCCGGGTTCAGAACCAAAAAATTATTTTCAGGAGGTTCACCATGTCCGAACACGAACAAAGCTTGCCGACAGAGCTGGGTACAATTAAAATTTCCGACGATGTAGTGTCAATAATTGCCGGGTTGGCCGCCACCGAAATAGAAGGAGTGGCTGCGATGAGCGGAGGTATTGCCGGCGGGATAGCCGAGGCGCTGGGCCGTCGCAACCTTGGCAAAGGGGTTAAGGTAGAGGTGGGCACCGAGGAATGCAATATCGATCTGTTTGTGATTATACGGTACGGAGCGCGAATTCCGGATGTTTGCTGGTCTGTACAGGAAAGCGTAAAAAAAGCGGTAGAAGGCATGACCGGCCTGCGTGTTCTTAAGGTAAATGTTCATGTCCAGGGAATTAATTTTCCGCAAAAAGAAGGGACAACCGGTAAAGAGTTGGAATAATTAAAATCGGGGCAATCGCCATAGTGACAAGGGGGCCGGCATCGCATGAAAAATTTTTTGACGCGGTTGGTTGCAATATTGCTGGGAATTGTGCTGCTGGGAACGGGAATATTTATTATTGCAGTTTCTTCAGACCTTTTGCCTTTGTTTTGGGCAAAATTAAAACTGGGTGCAAGCCAGGCTTACCCGGTAATTATACTGACCGGAGGGGCAAACATTATTGTTTCTCTGTTACTGCTGTTGGGCATCGGAGCCCGATCTTCGAGAAGGCAGGCGGAAACCGTCCTGCAGTACAGCGAGTTGGGGGAAGTCCGGATCAGCATCGCGGCCATGGAAAATATGGTACTGCGAGTCACCCAACGGCACGAGGCGGTGAAAGAATCCAGCCGTAAGGTTGTAAACACCCCGCAAGGGCTGGTAATCTATGTGAAAGCAAAGGTTTTGCCCGATCTGAATTTGCCTGACTTGGCTTCCGAACTTCAGAAAAGCATCAGCGCCTACATTGAAGAGATAACCGGCATAAAAGTATTGGAAGTCAAAATTCTGATGGAAAACATCGTCCAGGATATTGCCGTACAGAAGAAAACAGCGTTGAATTAGAGCTGCATCTGGGGGGATAGCGCTTTGCCGGAATTTAACTTTCGTGAGCTGTTGATAAAACATTGGGGGAAAATAGCAGGCGCCCTGACAGGGCTTGTTTTCGCTCTGGTGGTAGTGAGTTTCGGTTTTTGGCGGGGCATATTTATTGTGTTCTGTATACTGGTGGGATTGATTGTCGGCTGGTATGCCCAGGAAGACGGCTCGGGTTTGAAAAATTTGCTGGGAAAAATATTTAAGGGAAATTGAACCGATGGTTATTTCCCTGGAACACCTGTACAGGTTCAACCCGCAGGCTTGATGGTATGAACCTGTTTTGTTTGGTATAGACTGGTTATTCAAGGGCATTTGATGATATAACAGCAATTTAAGGGGGCCGGCAGCTTGAGCCGTCGTTTGTCCAGGGAGATAGCATTTAAAACACTGTTTCAAATTGATGTAGGCCAGACTGTACCCAGACTGGCTTTGCTGCATACGCTGGAGGGCTTTAAACTCACCGGGGAGGAAGAGCAGTTCATCCGGGAGGTTGTGGACGGTACGCTTCTAAACCTGGAGTATATTGACCGGTTTATCAAAAAGTATCTGATCAACTGGCAGCTGGATCGTTTGCCGGCGGTCAACCGCAATCTGTTGCGGCTGGCCCTGTATGAAATGATCTTCCGGTCGGATATACCCCCGGCGGTTTCCATCAATGAAGCCCTGGAGCTTGCCAGGAAATTCGGCAGCACCGAAGAAGATGTGGCTTTTCTGAACAGCGTTCTGGACCATGCTACCGGGGAACATTTATCCAAGGAGAGATAGACCTTGCAGGTACTGGCTCTGGATACCTCCGCCTATACCACCTCTCTGGCCCTGGTGAATGAGCGGGAACATCTTGATTGGGAGGGCCGCCGGGTGCTGGAAGTTGAAAGGGGACGTCTGGGTCTGCGGCAATCGGAAGCGGTGTTCGGCCACCTGAAAAATATACCCCTCCTCTGGGAGGAGGGCTCAAAGCATCTGGAAGGCAGTAATCTGGCGGCGGTGGCGGTCTCCAATCGTCCCCGACCGGTTGCCGGTTCATATATGCCGGTATTCAGGGTGGGGCATGCTTTTGGAATTTTTATGGCCCAGACCATGGGACTTCAATTGCTGGCCACCTCCCACCAGGAGGGGCATGTTATGGCCGCCCTGTGGTCCGCCGGGCTTCCACCGGGATGCTATCTGGCGGCCCACTTGTCGGGGGGGACCACCGAGCTACTGTCGGTAATCGAAGATCCGCCGGGTCATTTAAAAATCGGGATCATAGGCGGCAGCACTGATCTCCATGCCGGGCAATTTGTCGATCGGATCGGGGTTGCCTTGGGGGCAGGATTTCCGGCAGGCAAGATGATGGAGAAACTTGCCGCCGGCGGCTCAAGCGGCACGCTCAGGCTGCCGGTAGCGGTAACCGGTACCAATATCAGCTTTTCAGGACCGGCCAGCCAGGCCGAGCGGCATTTGCAGCGGGGTTGTCCTCCCGGGGAGCTGGCCCGGGCGGTGGAAATTTGTATTGCCGATTCACTGGTTTTGGCCCTGGAAGCAGCTTCGGCAATGGCCCCTTTCGAAGGAGTTGTGCTGGTGGGAGGAGTTGCCTCCAATAATTTCATTCGCAAACGGTTGGAGGAACGATTTCAAGAGTTGCCGCTGAGTTTTGCCGGTCCGGGATATTCTGAGGACAATGCGGCCGGAGTGGCGGTCCAGGCGGCCCGAAAGCTGTCATCTTCCTAAAATGGTTTGTCATTTGAAATATGTGCTGGAAATTGGCAAAATACCGATAATGGCGCCTTAACCGGGGGTCCGCATACTGGCGGCTTTTATCTGGGGGTGGTGAGAAATATTCGGCAATGAATTGCTGATCTCATTATATTAAATATCCCGAGGGAGAGGGGAATATGGCAAAAATCTATTTTAGCAGTTGGAACGGCCGGGTGATCGATGGCCGGGACAAAGACCCGCACCAACGGCCGGAAACATCCGATCTTGGCCTTCCCGACCACTTGAGCAATAAGGCGATCAGAGCGTTTCTAGGCTGGGGCGGGCTGATAATCGTGGATCCGGAAATTAATATAGTTCAGGCACTGAAGGTTTTTTTTGAACAGGTTCAGCAGAAATCATGTGGGCGCTGTATTCCCTGCCGGATTGGCAGCCGGGTTATTGCCGAAAAACTCGAACGATTGCTGCGCGGGAAGGGGAACAGCAACGACCTGCAAGGGCTGCAGCGTCTGGGGGAACTCCTTAGGGATTGCTCTCTTTGTCAACTGGGCCAGTCTTCACCGCTGCCCCTGCTGGAAGCACTCAAATATTTTGCATCCGACTTCGAGGCCTGTCTCGGGGAGGGATGCCCTGCTGCGGGGGATCTGCATTATGATTCTATATTGACCACTCCCTGCCAGAATGGTTGCCCGGCACATATCAGCATTTATAAATATATCGGCGGGATCAGCGAAGGTCGTTATCGGGAAGCGCTGGAGGTTATTCTTGAAAAAACTCCCCTGGCAGGAACCCTGGGACGGGTTTGTGTTCATCCCTGTGAAAGTAATTGCCGGCGTTCCCTGGTGGATGAACCGCTTTCTATACGGGTGTTAAAACGATTTGTGGCCGATGAGGAGATCAAACGCAGGCAGATCCCTTCCCGGGAAAAAGCTGCCGGCAACAACCGGCAGGTGGCGGTACTCGGATCCGGACCGGCCGGTCTAACTGCAGCCTATCAGCTGGCCGAGCGGGGCTATGGCGTTACCATCTTCGAAGCGCTTCCGGTGGCCGGGGGCATGCTGGCGGTGGGGATACCGGCTTACCGGCTGCCGCGGGAAATACTAAATGCCGAAATAGATCTGGTCAGATCCCGGGGAGTAGAGATCAAACTCAATACCCCGGTGGGATCCGATCTTCCCCTGAAACGGCTGTGGGAGGATGGATTCAAAGCAATATTTATTGCTACGGGGCTGCATTTGAGCAGTTCCATGGGGATAGAGGGGGAAGAGGCCGGTTACCGGGGATTCATCCCGGGGGTAGAATTTTTACGGAGATCAAACCTGGGTCTGGACCTGGAGTTGGGTGAGCGGGTGGCGGTAATCGGCGGCGGGAATGTGGCCATGGACTGCGCCCGATCCTCGGTGCGGCTGGGGGCAAAGGAGGTCTATTTGATCTACCGCCGATCCCGGGCGGAAATGCCGGCCAATGAAGAGGAAATTGTAGCTGCCGAAGAAGAAGGAATAAAATTTTATCTGTTGGCCAACCCGACCCGCATACTGGCCGAAAGCAACCGGGTAACCGGCATGGAATGCATACGGATGAGACTGGGCGAACCCGACTCGAGCGGGCGGAGGCGTCCGGTGCCGGTGGAAGGTTCAGAATTTGTAATGCCGGTGGATACGATTGTCCCGGCGATCGGGCAGGTGGCTGATCTGTCGCTGTTGGGGGAAAACAGTGGGGTTGAAATATCCCGGCGGGGAACGCTGGAGGCGGATCCTTCCACCATGGCCACTTCGGTTCCCGGAATATTTGCCGGGGGGGATGTGGTGCTGGGCGCCCGGACAGTCATCGAGGCAATAGCTGCCGGCAACCGTGCCGCGGAAGCGATCGATGCCTACCTGCGCCGCGGCAAGGCGACGGTCAGTGCGGCGACGGCCATGGAAATGCTGATAGAACAGGTGGGGGTATTTGATTCTGCCGAAAAAGTCCCCCTGGTGGGGGGAAGAAAGAGGCAGCGGGAAGAGGCCCTGCCTGTTTCCGAAAGGCTGACCGGTTTTAACGAGGTGGAACTGGGCTTCAAAAGCCCCGTGGAGGCCATCCGCGAAGCGGAACGCTGCGCATTCTGTATGAGCCTGGGCCTGGTCATTACGGATTCGAGGGGAGGGAAATGCAATGAAAACAGTTAGACTTATCATAAATGGCCGTGAGATCAGCGCCCCTGAGGGAGCCACTATCCTGGAGGCGGCGCGTGAAAACGATATTTATATTCCCACCTTGTGTTATCATCCCCGGCTATCTCCATTGGGGCAGTGCCGACTTTGCCTGGTAGAGGTGGAGGGGCTGGACAAGCCGGTTACCGCTTGTGATAACCCGGTGCAAGAAGGCATGGTGGTGACAACCGATACGCCGGCTATCTGCCGGGCCCGGGAAGATATACTGAATCTGGTGATTTCAACCCACCCCTTCGAAGATTGCCTGACCTGTGAAAAAAGCGGAGCCTGTGAGCTGCAGGACAAGGCTTACTGTTTTGGGATCGAACTTCCCGCGCCGCTGGGAAAACCCCTGCTTCCGGGCCTGCAGGAAGAGGATCCCTTTATAGTCAGGGATGAACAAAAGTGCATTCTTTGCGGCCGCTGTCTGCAGGTTTGCAACCAGGGAGCGGGGGCCTTTGTTTTTTCTCTCGTGGGCAACGGGATTTCCACCCGGGTAGTTCCCTCCCGGTCGAGGCAGGAAACCACTTTAGAGTTGGCCGGGTGCATCTACTGCGGGCAATGTCTGGATGTCTGCCCGGTGGGTGCGTTGACCGAAAGAACCAGATTGGAGGCCGGTCGGGAATGGGAGTTCCACACCGCTGCCGGGATCTGCCTGGAGTGTGCCCTGAACTGCCCCCTGGAGCGGCATACTTTGCAGGGGAAACAGGTGCGGGCAACCTCGCCCCGTGAGGGTTCGCCGTTTCAGGGACTGTGCCGTACAGGTAAATTCCCGGAAACCGAAGGCGAGCGCATACTAAAGCCCTTGCTTAGGGACGGGGATGGACTGCGGGAAGCAAATTATGATCAGGCGTTCCGGGTTACGATCAGCGCTTTGGGCAATATACAAAAAAGAAGCGGCGGGGGTTGTCTGGCCGTGCTGGCCGACGGACGATGCAGCAATGAAGAGAGCTATCTATTTCAGAAACTGGCTAGGGCGGGTCTGGGATCCAACCATATTGATCTGGGAACAACTCCGGGGTGGGTAAAGGCAGCGGTCGCCTTGCATGATGCGGTTGGCCCTTGCACAGGCCCGTCTTTGAACGATCTTTCCAGGTCGGCTTCGGGAATATTTGTGCTGGGTTCCGATCCCCAAAAAACTCACCCCGTGTTGGCCATGGCCATCCGCCGGGCCTCCCGATTTTGCGGCGCTCCGGTTGTTTGGATTGGGTGCGGGGCCGAAGAATCCGGCGAATGGGCCGATCTGCACTTGATTGCGGACGAAGGCACTCTGCCGGATCTGTTAAAGGTAATTGCCGCCGCCAAGGAGGGTCGTCCCTGCGATCACCTGGCGGAGAGGTGCAAAGTGTCCGTCCGGGAGATTGTCCAAGCAGCCCGGTGGTATGATTGCCAGGGCTATACTTTGGTTTTGCCTTCATTTTACAGAAAGGCCGGCGATGCTGCGGTGGACGCGCTGTTGGATCTGGCCCGTGCCGGGGGGCAACTGGGACAGAACGGATGCAATTTGTGGCTCCTGCCACCGCAGACCAATGCCCGGGGGATTTTGGAAAACGGGGGCTCCCCCCTGTTTCTGGCGGGTTACTCGCCGGTGGGGGACAGCCGGGCCAGGGAGGAAATTGAAAATATATGGGGGCGACAGTTGCCTGCGGAAAACGGTTTTTACCGGGAGCAGGTCTTGTCGGCAATCAGGGCCAGAAAGATCAAGGGGCTGTTGTTGATCGGAAATTGGGATCATGAGGATCTGGAACTGGATGGTCTGGAATTTTTGGGAGTGATCACCTCCAGCCTGTACAAGGCGGCCCGAAATGCCGATGCAATATTTCCGGCCTTGCTTCCTTTTGAAAAAGAAGGGTACTTTACCAGTGCCTCGGGAGAAACCAGCCTCAATCGCCCGACAGAGAAACCGGCGGTAATGGAAGACTGGCGGATCGCGGCCCGCCTGTTGAATTTGCATTTGCCGGATTTGGGCTCAGATTATCCCTGCCTGGAGAGTGTGCGGGAAGAAATCAAAATGGTGAGCGGAAAAAAAGGCCCGGGGGAATCCTGACCGGTGTTGGAACGGGCCCCCGCAAGGGGATCGCCCGGGGTAAAAGTTCAAACAGGAGGGGTCAAATGAGCGCCCGGTTGATTATGGGCCTGGAAGTGGCCGCAAAAATAAAACAGGATCTGGCGGAGGAGCGGGGAAGATTGATCGCCCAAACCGGAAAAGTACCCGGCTTGGCGGTGGTGATAGTTGGCGAAAACCCGGCATCTCAGGTATATGTCAAAAACAAGCAGAAGACCGCTAAAAACTTGGGTTTTCATTCCGAGGTGCACCGCTTGCCGGAACAGGTTTCCCGGGAGGAACTTTTGGAAGTGGTTCACCGGCTGAACTCAGACGACAATATTCACGGCATTTTGGTCCAGTTGCCGCTGCCGGGACATATTCAGGAAAAAGAAATAATAAGGGACATCCTCCCGGAAAAAGACGTAGATGGTTTTCATCCGGTCAATGCCGGCAACCTGATGCTCGGAGCCGAGTCCTGCATCCCCTGCACTCCCCATGGCATAATGAGGATGCTGGAGTATATCGGCTGTGATTTGGAAGGAAAGAACGCCACCGTAGTGGGCCGGAGCAATATTGTGGGCAAACCGACAGCTCTGCTGTTGCTCCGGAAAAATGCCACGGTGACTGTTTGCCATTCGCGCACCAAAAATCTGCCGGAAGTGTGCCGCCGGGCGGATGTACTGGTGGTGGCCGTGGGCAGACCGATGATGGTGAAGGGTGACTGGATCAAACCCGGGGCGACCGTGATCGATGTGGGGATGAATTCCGTGGACGGCAAGCTGGTGGGAGATGTTGATTTTGAGCCGGCCTCCCGGATTGCCGGGTATATCTCCCCGGTGCCGGGGGGAGTGGGTCCGATGACCATCACCATGCTGATGGTGAACACCCTGGAGCTGTTCAAGAAAAAATATAATCTCTAAGAGGGCAGACCTATCCTGCAAGTCTGCGCCATACATCCAATGGGGGACAGACCTATCTTGCAGGTCTGTCCCCATACCGATGATCGAGGTGACCCATGAACCACTTGGACCACTATTTGCGAACAACCGGGGATAGGGTAAACAGCGCGTTGGATGAACTGTTTGTTTCCACCGGGCATCCTGAAACAATATACCGGGCCATGAGCTACAGTGTCATGGCCGGGGGGAAAAGACTGCGTCCCATACTGCTGCTGGCCACGGCGGAGAGTCTGGGCGCTCCAACGAAAAACCTGACTGATCTGGCCTGCGCAGTGGAACTTGTCCATACCTATTCCCTGATTCACGATGATCTGCCCGCGATGGATGACTCGGATCTGCGACGGGGGAAACCCTCCTGCCACCGCGCCTTTGGAGAGGCAATAGCCATATTGGCCGGGGATGCCCTGCTGACCATGGCCTTCGGGCTGGTAGCGGATTACGGGCTCCTTACCGGAAATTACCGCGAGGCGCTGGAAATCGGCGGCCGATTGTCCCGGGCGGCGGGAGTGGAAGGGATGATTGGCGGCCAGGTGCTGGATTTGATGGGTGAGAGAAAAAGAATCAGTCTTCCCGAACTGAAACAGATGTACCGCCGGAAAACAGGGGCCCTGATTGAAGCGGCGGTAATAATCGGCGCCCTGACGGCAACCCCTTCTCCGGATCAACTGGCCGCGCTTTCCGGGTATGCCTCCCGGCTGGGGCTGGCATTTCAGATAGTAGATGATCTGCTGGACCGGGAGGGAACGGCGGAGCAGACGGGCAAACCGCACCATGCCGATGAAAGCCGCTTCAAGAGTACCTATCCGGCTTTGATGGGAGTGGAGCCGGCGAGGCAGGAGGCGCTTAAATTGTATGAACAGGCCCTGTTCTGCCTGGAATCTTTAGGGGAATCGGGCCAATTATTAAAACAACTGGCCCGATATCTGGTATTCAGAGACAAATAGGACCGGCAGCAACCCGGCAAGCTGGGTTGCCCGCCCGGCATAATGCATACAGCAGCCCGCCAGGAAGGATCAATTGATTCAAAGGGCTGTTTTTAAATTGTAGGGGCGGAAGACCCTCTCCGCCCGCCGGGTGAGGTTCGTTTGCCCGCACCCTGTACACCCCTGCAAATCCGGCAACGCCGGGATTTCTTGTGCATAAAGTTCCGGTATGCTATAATTACCGATAGCGAAAATATAAGTGGTGCAGTATCCTAGTTGGCGCAACCCCTCCGAAAACGGGCCTAAAAATCCGTTGAGGGCACATCGATGAAGTTCCTGGTGGCGGCTGCTTACGCCCAGTGAGGAGCCGGTGCTGGGAGTTAAGAAAGACGGGGCGATCTACAAAGGCATGTAGGCGTTGACCCTGCTTTCGCGGAGACCCAGGTTGGTGGTGAATTGTCTAACGGGCAAATGACTACGGCCTGGGAAAGAACCTGTATGCGGTTAATAGCTGTGTACAGTGTAGCCTGCTCTGAGTGGAGAGGGAGGAGGAGCTTGTTACTTAAACCTTCTTTGCAAAAGGGGCTAG
>CAZPFS010000008.1:0-38728 GCA_964585925.1 uncultured Syntrophomonadaceae bacterium
GGTGGGCCCACCAGGGCTCGAACCTGGGACCAGCCGGTTATGAGCCGGCCGCTCTACCAACTGAGCTATGGGCCCTTAAAACATAAAAAAGCATTTAATTCCCTGCTTTTTCAAAGCCATAAGAAGTTTAACATACCAAATCCAACCTTGTCAAGGCGATAAAAACGGAGAAAAATCCAAAGCGGTTAAAATAATATTATCGCCTCCGCCGCCATGGCGGGCGATAGAATAAAAATTGGCTCCCCAGGCAGGACTCGAACCTGCAACCTACCGGTTAACAGCCGGCCGCTCTGCCATTGAGCTACTGAGGAACCACTATTTACGGATCTAATTATAACAGACAATCAGAACCAGTCAAGGATGAATATATTGAACACCCGGCTATCCCAGGTAATCCTTGAGCCTTCGGCTGCGCATGGGATGGCGCAGCTTGCGCAGGGCTTTGGCCTCGATCTGGCGGATTCGCTCCCGGGTCACCCCGAAAAACTGCCCTACTTCTTCCAGCGTGCGGGCCCGTCCGTCGTCAAGGCCGAAACGAAGCCGCAGCACTTTTTCTTCCCGCGGGGTCAGGGTATCCAGTACATCCTCCAGTTGCTCTTTGAGCAGTTCAAAAGCCGCCGCTTCCGCCGGAGCCTGGGCTTCCTGATCTTCGATAAAGTCTCCCAGGTGGCTGTCGTCTTCTTCGCCGATCGGTGTTTCCAACGATACCGGTTCCTGGGCAATTTTTAATATTTCCCGCACCCGCTCTTCGCTGATATTCATCTCCTGGGCGATCTCCTCCGGCAGCGGTTCCCGCCCCAACTCCTGAACCAAATGCCTGGAAACCCGGATCAATTTATTGATAGTCTCCACCATGTGTACCGGAATCCGAATGGTCCGGGCCTGATCGGCAATCGCCCGGGTAATCGCCTGACGGATCCACCAGGTGGCATAAGTGCTGAATTTATAACCCTTGCGATAATCGAATTTCTCCACTGCCTTGATCAACCCCAGGTTTCCCTCCTGAATGAGATCCAGCAGCAGCATCCCCCGCCCCACATACTTTTTGGCAATACTAACCACCAGGCGAAGGTTGGCCTCGGCCAACTGCCGCCGGGCCTCTTCACTGTTGTTTTCTATTCTTTTGGCCAGACTAACCTCTTCTTCCGAGGTCAGCAGAGAAATTTTGCCGATCTCTTTGAGGTACATCCGGACCGGATCGTTTATAGCAACACCTTCGGGGATATCGATTTCCTCCTCTCCCTCCGGCGGCTTATTGCCACTATCTGCCGGTTCTGCATCCGTGGTTTTTGCGGATTCAGATCCATCTGCCGTTTCGTCAACAATATCAATGCCGTGCTGAATCAATTTATCGTAAATACCGTCCAGACCATCCGCCGGCAGCTCAAAGGTTTGAAATGCATCAATGATTTCCTTATAGGTCAGGGTGCCTTTACCCTTGCCCCGTTCAATCAACTCTTGCTGTATATCCTCCAAAGAAACGGTTTTTTCTATCTCCTTGGCCATCAGCAATCCTCTCCTTCGCCGGATCTACATGGCCCGTCTTTGATACGAATCAGTCTGGACCATTGATCCCGGAGCAAATCTTTGGCCTGTCCATTTAATTCTTGCCCTTTGATCATCTTGACCCTGCTCTTGAATTCTCCCCACCGTCGGGAAATCTGGCGGCTTTTAATTCTATCCACACAATCGCCGACCATCCGCTCCACCATCTCCGCAGACAGGTTGGACATGCTCTCATCCATAACCGCCTCGGTAATCAACTGCTGTATCTGTAAATCTGAAAAATGATTTATAATTCCTTCCCCGCTGATCGTGCTTCCGGCAGCATCCATCTGCCAGACAAATTCCACTACCTGCTGCAGGGGACTGCTGAAATCCTCCAGCAGCAATTTTTCCCGTACCGTATTTATCACCCGGTTGTGCAGCAGCATCAGGGCCAGTATTTTTTTCTCCGCCGGGTCAACCTTAATCTGGTTAATGTTATTAGTTTGATCCTTTATGGTTATATTATGTTTGTTGTCCTTTCTTTGACCGGGCTGGCGCCGATAACGCCTCAATTCATCCCGCAGAGATGTTTCTGATATTCCCAGCAGTTCGGCAACCTGTTTTGAATATATTTCAAGTTCTGCCGGACCGGACACAGAGTCCAATATCGGCAGCGCCCCTTTCAGGTAATTTAGCTGCCCGGCCCGGGTGGAAAGATCCAGGCCCTCCCGTAGATTGTTCAAACGGTATTCCACCACCGGCCTGGCCTGTTTCACCAGCTGCCCAAAAGCAGCCGCCCCATTCTGGAGAATAAAACCATCCGGATCGCTGCCGGCCGGGAGTTCGATCACTTTCACCGCACATCCCAGATTATGCAACAGGTTGAACCCCCTCCAGGTAGCCGTTTGGCCGGCTGTATCCGCATCGTAGGCAATAAGTATCTCTTTGGCCTGCAAACGCAGCAGTTTTCCCTGTCCGGCAGTAAGGGAGGTGCCAAGTGAAGCCACCACATTTTTGAATCCGGCTTGGTAAGCGGCGATGAGATCTGTGTACCCTTCTACTATAATCGCCGACTGGGCACTGCGGATACCGGCTTTGGCCAAATGAAAACCGTACAGCGTTAAACTTTTATTGAAAACCGGCGTTTCGGGAGAATTCAAATACTTGGGACCCGACTGATCCCCCCAGGGCAAGACCCTGCCTCCGAAACCAACTGCTCGGCCCCGGTGATTATAAATTGGAAACATTATGCGGTCGCGAAAGCGATCGTAATACCCTCCCCCTTCCCGGGAAGAAATCAACCCGGCTTTGGACAATATCTCCGGCGGGAGGCCCTCCTTTTGGGCCGCCTTCAAAAAATTGTCCCACCCCCGAGGAGCGTAACCCAGATTAAAAAATTCGCCGGTATTGGCAGTAATTCCTCTTTTCCCCAGATATTCTGTTACTTTTGCCCCCATAGCGGTGTGAACAAGGTTATACCGGAAAAATCTGACTGCCAGCTCATGGGCGGCTATCAGTTTTTCTTCCAAACTTTTCCCCTGCCGAAACGGCCCTTTCGGGGTGGGAATGCGCACCCCTGCCCGGCGGGCCAAAAAGTGCACCGCCTCCGGAAAGGTCAACCCCTCCATTCTCATCACAAAACCAAATACATTGCCGGCAGCACCGCAGCCAAAACAATAATAAAGCTGCTTCTCCTCGGAAACGGAAAAAGAAGGGGTTTTTTCACCATGAAAGGGACATAACCCCAGATAGTTTTTGCCCTTTTTATCCAAGGTGACATAGTCCCCGATAATATCGACAATATTACAGAGCCGCCTTATCTCATCTATGATTTCTTCCGGTATGGGGTATGCCATGAAACTCACCCGTCTCAACTAGACTTATAATAAAACCCCCTCCCAGGATCCGGCTACAGGGACGAGGTTATCCTAACAACCCATTTCTTGCACCGGCTGTAGTTAAATACCTGGGATATCTCCTCCCTCCTTGACAACTGCCAAACCCGGGATTATAAACCTATTATTCTACGCCGGAATATGTTTTCCTGCCGGGAAAACAGCCCTCCCGGAATAATGTTCCTAATTTATTATTGTCAACAAATCTCATTTTAATACCTCGGGATAAGCCCGGCGCCCTGATATTTCGGGGACGCAGTAAAACCGGAAGTGCTATATGTCAATCGGTTTGGGTTCTACGCGCCGGCGACGGACCAAGTTCCCCGAATTTTTGCACGGCCTCATCCAGGGCTCGCCGGAAACACTCTGCCGACGGCGCGGCAAGTTCCCGCCCGATCACCCGCCCCGGCTCCAGATCAAGCTCTGTTAGCAGGCTGCGGGTATGGCCGATCCTCCGGTCAATCCAAAACCGGCTGTCCCTGTACGGACAGGCAGATTCTTGGTCTTCAGGGCAGCCGATCACCACAATTCCATCCACCCCCAGGGAAAACGCTTTGAGCAGGTGCAGGGAATCTATTTTTGACACACAGGGGTAGCGCACCATGGCCGCCCAGGTGGGATCCGGAACCTGTAGGGAGGCAAACCCTCCATATCCGCAGGTCAAAACCAGTACCGCCGGTCCCCCGCCGCAGCGCTCCAACAGGCCTTTAACCGCCGGTTCTATGGATTTTGCCGCCTGTTCAATATATGGGGCACGGAACCTGATGGCCTGAGCCGGACAGATGCCCGCGCAAAGACCGCAGGTTTGGCACTGTTCACTGCGGATCTCCACATTGCCGTCAGGCCTGATTACCGGTACTCCATATGGACAGATGCGCACACAGGCCAGGCAGTTGGGACACAGCTCGGCGATCCGTTCCGCACCGGCCAGACAACCCAGGCACCGCCGGGCCTCATCCATTGCCGCGCTCATATCAAGCCCCAGTTCCGCCTGTTCGAAGTGCCTGATCCGATCCGCGGGCTTCAATACGGGTGTTTCCATACGGGGGATGCGGATAATCTTATCCCGAACTTCCGGATCAAGTTTTCCCACGGTTTTCGGGTTTTCGATCCCGGCCGGATCAGGGGTTTCCCCCTGCAGAAAACAAAAGACAGCCCTGGCCGCAAGGCGCCCGTTGGCCATAGCCTGCACCGCCGTGGCGGGTCCCGTTATCATTTCCCCGCAGGCAAATACTCCCCGGCGGCCGACAGCAAAGGTCTGCCCGTTGAATATCGGCCGTCCTCGTTCGTCCAGCCGGAGTTCTGCCCGCAGCGGCTTCGGATCCCCTTCCTGGCCGATACAGAATATTACCTGATCCCCGTCGATATAGCGCCGGCAATCGCGGTTCAGAGCGGGGTTGAACCTCCCCCCGGCATCAAACACCGCAGTGCATTTGACGGCCACCAGGCCGGTAATCCGGCCTCCCTTCCGCCGGATCTCGCCGGGCCCCCAGGAGCAGTAAAACTCCACCCCCTCTTCCCTGGTTTCCTTTATTTCCCGGGGAGAAGCAGGCATCTCCTCCGGTGATTCCAGGCAAATCACTTTCACCTTGCCTGCTCCCGCGCGGACCGCGCAGCGGGCCGCGTCCATGGCCACGCTGCCCCCTCCCACCACAATTACCCCGGGGCTGTTCTCCAGCCTGAAATTTTCTCGTTTGACTTTGTTCAGAAAGGGCAGAGCATAAAACACTCCTTCCCCTTCCACCCCGGGCAGATCAATTTTTCGGCTTATCGGCAGCCCCAGGGCAAGTAAAATCGCCTGATACCCCTCCCTTTCCAACTGAGCCAGGGTCAGGTTGCTCCCCAGTTGACGGCCATAACGGAATTTTACCCCCAGGGCGGCAATTTCGGCTATATCCCGGTCCATGACTTCATCCGGAAGGCGGTACAGCGGAACATAATGGCGCAGCGCCCCTCCCATGGATTGCTCCCGGTCAAATACGGTCACCCGGCAGCCCCGGACAGCCAGATCATAGGCCGCGGTCAACCCGCCGGGACCGCCGCCAATAATGGCGACCTTCCCCGCTTCGGCTGTTTTTTTTGCCGGCAGCACCCGGGAACAACCGTATTCCACGGCCGCCCGTTTCAAGGCCCTGATGGACAGCGGCTGATCCACCTCCGCCCGGCGGCACTGATCCTCACAGTAATGGGCACAGACGGTGCCGCAGATGAAGGGGAGCGGGTTGGTCCGTTTTATTATCTCCAGGGCCCCGTCAAAATCACCGGAAGCGATGGCAAACAAATAACCGCGCACATCCTGGTGCAGGGGGCATGCTTCCTGGCAGGGAGGAAGAATATTTTGGCAAATTTGTTCCGGATTGCCCGGCAATGACCTCACCCTAAACACAGTATTTCCTGGAATATTTCCATATGGATCGCAACTTTTCCTTTTGGTAAATGATCTCCCCATCCCGATAAAGTTACAATATTTTCATAAAGGAGTTCCGCCAACTGTACAGAATAAATTTTGAAGGCAATCAAGCTGCTGTAGACCAGCAGCCAGCCCCTACCACAAACATGCCCCAGGGGTAAATGAAAAAGCCAATCAGGAGGTATCAGGTTGAATCATACCAGGAAATATTTCTCTTTAATGTTGCTCTTGCTGCTGACAATAGGACTGGCCTCCCCCCCGCCGGCCTCGGCCCAGGTTCAGTTGGATCTGAATGCGAAGGCGGCGGTACTGATCGAAACTCATACCGGCAAGGTTCTGTATTCCCAAAATGCCGATCAGCCCCTGCCTCCAGCCAGTTTAACCAAAATCATGACCCTGCTGATTGCCATGGAGGAGATCGATCAAGGGACAATCAGCCTGGATACGGTAGTCACCGCCAGCAACAAGGCCTGGAAAACTGGCGGCTCAACCATGTTTCTGAATGTTGATCAACAGGTCACGGTAGAACAGTTGCTCAAGGGAATTGCCATTGTTTCAGCCAACGATGCCTGCGTGGCTATCGCCGAACACCTGTACGGCTCGGAAGCCGCTTTCGTGCAACGAATGAACGAGCGGGCGGCAGAGCTGGGCCTGGAACATAGCCATTTCATGAACAGCCACGGCATGCACCATCCCGACCACTACATGAGCGCCCTGGATATTGCCCGACTGGCGGCGCACCTGGAGGAAAACCATCCGGAGGCGGCCGCTTTGCATACCGAACTTGAATTCACCTTTAACGACATTCGGCAGTTCAACCGCAATCCCCTTCTGGACCGGTTTCCCGGGGCCGACGGGATCAAAACCGGGAGCACCCCGGAGGCGGGCTTGTGCCTGGCCGGAAGCAGCACCCAGGAGGGGATGCACCTGATCGCCGTCGTCTTGAACTGTTCGAGCGAGGAAACCCGGTTGCAGGACAGCGAGGTGCTGTTGAATTATGGCTTCCGGCAGTTTGAGCTGGCCAGCGTCGCCTCCGCCGATGAAGTGCTGGCAACCGCCCCGGTCATAAAAGGGAACCCCCGGGAGGTAAATCTGGTCGCCCGGCATCCGCTGCAGGTAATAATTCCCAAGGGGAAAACAGATCAGCTTAAAAAGGTGGTCAGCATTCAAGACCTGGAGGCGCCCGTTGATGCGGGGACCATCGCCGGTTCCCTGGACATTGTTCTCGACGGCGAAAAATTGACCACGGTGGAGCTGGTCAGCCGCGAAAAGGCAAACCGGCTCAAATTTCTGGCCCTGGTATGGAGATCGATGGGCGAGTGGATTTCCCGGCTGTGGAGTAAAATATTTTCATAACAGGTTAACCAATTTTTTACATTATGGGACACTATTTTTAATAAGCTATATTAATTTTAAATAATCTTGTGTCCCGTAAAAAAAACGCAAAACATTAACTGTTTTGCTGCCTTCATCAATTTTATAAACAATTATATAGTTTTTTATAGGAATCTTTCGATAGCCCTCTTTTTCCAGGCGGCTGTTTTTACATTTTGCATACATTGAAGGGTTATTTTTCAAATAACCATAGCACTCTTCCACTTTATCAAGAAGAGCAGCAGCAGCAGCAGAAGGGTTGTCAAGGTTTATAACAATGTATGAAACAATCAGTTCCAGATCCTGATGTGCCAACTCTGAAACATTTATTTTATACATTATATTTTTCTCTTATACTTTTTGCGGAAGAATCCCCATCAAGAGTTTTACCTTCAGCTACTTGCTCCTCGGCAGCGATAATTTTATTGTACACATCAAGGATAAATATTTTTTCTTCATATAATTTCATGCTCATAATGACCATATCCCCATAGCCGTTTTTCGTAATAAAAATTGGTTCATTGGATTCTTTGCACATTTGCGATATTTCACTTGTATTTTTCAAGTCTCTTATTGGAATAATTTGTGGCATAATCCTCAACTCCCTTCATGGTATAATTATACCACAATTATGCCATGCAATCAATTTCCACTATATGAACGCCCAATTACGTTATACACCGTATCGCCGCCTGGGCCGCCGCCAGGCGGGCTACCGGCAAGCGGTAGGGGGAACAGCTGACGTAGTTCAGTCCGGCCCGGTGAAAAAATTCGATGGAGGGGGGATCACCCCCGTGTTCTCCACAAATCCCCAGCTTTATCTTGGGGCGGGTTTCCCGGGCCTTTTCGATGGCCATTTTAACCAGCGCCCCAACCCCCTCCCGATCGATCTCCACAAAGGGGTTTTGGGACAGCATCTTCTGCTCCAGGTAGAAGGGTAAAAACTTGGCTTCCGCATCATCCCGGCTGTACCCCAGGGTGGTCTGGGTAAGATCATTGGTACCAAAGGAGAAAAAATCGGCTTCGGCAGCCAGTTGATCGGCAATCAGGCAGGCCCGGGGAAGTTCCACCATGGTTCCGATCAGATAGTCCAGATGATGGCCGCTGCTTTCCAGCTCCAGTTTGGCGGTGGCCCGGATCACCCCTTTCAGCCTTTCCAGCTCCGCCCGGTGACCTACCAGGGGGATCATGATCTCCAGGCGAATTTTCTCTGCAGAAAGACCCTCCGCCAGCAACCCGGCGGCGGCGCTGAAGATAGCCCGGGTTTGCATTTCATAGACCTCCGGATAAACCAGCCCCAGCCGGCATCCCCGGTGCCCGAGCATGGGGTTCAGTTCCGACAGGCTGCGCACTTTTTGCAACAGCACCTCTTTCGGGTGCACCCGGTCCCATTCGGCCCCCTCCCATTTTAACCGGTTGACCTCCGCCGCCAGATCCTCCCGGTTGGGCAAAAATTCGTGCAAGGGCGGATCAAGAAGCCGGACAGTCACCGGGAATCCGGCCATTTCCCGCAAGATCCCCTTAAAATCTTCCCGCTGCAGGGGGAGCAGATCCTCCAGGGCCGCTTTGCGCTCCTGAAGGGTTGAGGAGAGGATCATCTTTTGAACCAGCGGCACCCTCTCCGGGGACATGAACATGTGTTCGGTCCGGCAGAGCCCAATTCCCTCCGCCCCCAGTTCCAGGGCCTTGCGGGCATCCGCCGGATTGTCGGCATTGGCCCGCACGCCGAGTTTTCTTTGCCGATCGGCCCAGGTTAGCAGCTCCCTGAACTCGGGGGTCAGGAAGGGCTCGATCAGCTGTGTTTCACCCAGAATAACATTTCCGGTGCTGCCGTCGATGGAGATCAGTTCCCCTTCCGGAAACTCCTTCCCATCCACTACCATGACCCGTTTGGACAGATCAACATTTATCTGTTCGCACCCGCACACGCAGGGCTTGCCCATCCCCCGGGCCACCACCGCCGCATGACTGGTCATTCCGCCCCGGCTGGTGAGCACCCCCTGGGCGGCAATTATGCCGTGAATGTCGTCCGGGGTGGTTTCGGGGCGCACCAGGAGCACCTTTTCCCCTTCCTGAGATGCCGTTTGGGCCTGATCCGCGCTGAAAACCACCTTGCCGGTAGCCGCCCCCGGCGAGGCGGGCAAGCCCCGGGCCAGTACATTGAGTTTGGCCCGGGGATCTATCCGCTGATGCAAAAGCTGCTCCAACTGGGCCGGGTCCACCCTGAGCAGCGCCTCCTCCTTTGAGATCAGGGCCTCTTTAAACATATCCACGGCCACCCTGACCGCGGCGGCAGCGGTTCGTTTGCCGGTACGGGTCTGCAGAAGATAAAGCTTTCCCCGCTCTATGGTGAACTCGATATCCTGCATGTCCCGGTAGTGGCTCTCCAGTTTCCGGCAGGCCTCCTGGAATTGGCAAAACATTGCCGGCATTTCCTGTTCCAGCTTTTCCAGGGGGCTGGGGGTGCGCACCCCCGCCACCACATCCTCCCCCTGAGCATTGAGAAGATATTCCCCGTAAAGGCGGGGCTCCCCGGTGGAGGGGTTTCGGGTAAAGGCCACCCCGGTCCCGCTCTGCTCGTCCAGATTCCCAAACACCATGGCCTGCACATTTACCGCCGTTCCCAGGTCATCTGAAATGCGGTTTACCTGCCGGTAAACTTTTGCCCGGGGGGTGTTCCAGGATTCAAATACCGCTTTGACGGCCTGCAGCAACTGTTCCGCCGGGTCTTCGGGAAATTCCCGGCCGGTCTCCCGATTGACCAGGATCAGATAGCTTTCCACCACCCGCTGCATGGATTCCTGATCGAGCTCGCTGTCCAGGTCAACCTGCTGACGGCGCCTGGTTTCTTCCAATATGCTTTCAAAGCGGTGATGTTCCAGCTTCAACACCACCTCCGCAAACATCTGGATAAAGCGGCGGTAACAATCAAGAGCAAACCGGCGGTTGGAGGTTTCCTTCTCCAGAGCTTCCAGCGAGGCCCTGTTCAGCCCCAAATTGAGAATGGTATCCATCATCCCCGGCATGGAAATCACCGCCCCGGAACGCACCGACAGCAGCAGCGGCCGGGGGCCGCCAAATTTGCGGCCGCTTTCTCGTTCCAACAGGGCCAGCCCCTGTCTGATCTCCTGCTCCAGCTCCGGCCAGATCCGGTTTCCGGAGTTCAGATATCTCCGGCAGGCTTCGGTGGTGATTATGAATCCCGGGGGCACCGGCAAACCCAACCGGGAGATCTCCGCCAGACCCGCCCCTTTGCCCCCCAACAGATTTTTCTGGGAGGCGCTCCCTTCGGAAAACATGTAGACCATCTTTTCAATCTTCAGCATAATCACCTTCCTTTATTACCTGCAGAATCTGGGAGGCCACTTCTTCCACCGCCATGTTGGAGACATCAAATACCAGGCATCCCGCCTGTTTCATGACCTGGTGGGCATATTCCAGCTCCTCCACAATTCTTTCCAGGGAGGCATAATTGGCATGAACATCAAGCCCCAGGGAGTTCAGACGTTCCTGCCGAATTTTTTTTAACTGGTAGGGATCCACGGTCAAGCCGATTATCTTGGAAGAAGAAACCCAGAACAACTCCTCCGGCGGTTCCACCTCCGGCACCAGGGGCAGATTGGCCACCAGCATCCTCCGGTTGGCCAGATACATGCTCAGAGGAGTTTTGGAGGTTCGGGAAACACCGATCAAGACTACATTGGCCAGCAAAATACCCCGGGGATCTTTCCCGTCGTCATACTTGACCGCAAACTCCACCGCGGCGATCCGGCGGAAGTATTCCTCGTCCAGGCGGCGTACTCTTCCCGGCTCCATGTGGGGAGCCTTCCCCAGGATACGGGCAAAGGATTCCATGGCCGGCCCCATTATATCGGCCACCGGAATATCCCGCCGCTCCGCCTCCTGCTTCATAATTTTCCTCAATTCGGGAAGCACCAGGGTATAGGCTACCATGCAGTTTTCCTGCTCCGCTTCTTTCATTACCTCCGTGATTTTTTCCGCCTGGCTGACGTTGGATACCCGGCGGATTTCCACATTGCCGGAATCATACTGACTGGCCACGGCTTTAACCACAAACTCCGCCGTCTCCCCGATGGAATCAGATACAATATATACCACAGGTTTTTTGGGAGAGTAGCTCAAAGCGGACATTCCTCCTAACTGCTTGCTTCCGCCAGCAGGCGGACCAAGGTAGTTTTGGTAACCTTACCGATAACCTTGAGTTTCCCCGGGGAAACCTCCCGCACCACCGGCAGGGCGTCAACCTGGTAATCTACAATTTTTTTGGCTGCCGAAAGCACATTCTCCTCCGGATCAGCCGTAAAAACATTGGGCATACGGGTCATGATCACCGCCACCGGGACCCGGGAAAGATCCGGAGTGCCGATAGCAGCCTTGAGGAGGTCCTTGCGCGACACCACTCCCTGCAGAAAACCCCCCTCATCCACCACAAACAACGTTCCCACATCCTCTACAAACAGGGTTACAATGGCATCATAAACCGAAGTTTTATCCCTGACCATCACCGGGATCGACTTGACATCATTGACCGCCAGATTCTTCATGAAATCCAGCAGCACGCCGGAAGATCCTTTTCCCGAATATGAATAGCCCACCCGGGGGCGGCCGTCGAGAAAGCCGGACATGGTCAGCACCGCCAGGTAGGGGCGCAGCGCCGCCCGGGAAACCTGCAGCCGGGATGCAATTTCTTCCCCCGAGATCGGTCCGGAGGACTTGACAATCTCCAGAATTTCTTTCTGTCTCTCATTCAAGTCAATCACCATCACCCCCGGGATTGGGCTATTCCATATTTATGTTTCAGGCCTATTAGTAAATACTATATCAGGCAATGTTGTTCCTGCCAACGGCCTCCGCGAGCAGTGAAAAATCTGCTATCTGCATAAACAGAGCCCTGAGCGCCGCCAGCAAACTGAGCCTGTTTTCTCTTGTCGCCTCCTGTTCGGTCATCACCAGGACCTGATCAAAAAAATAGTCCACCGGCTGTTTTAACCCCTGTAGAATCCCCAGGCAGGCCTCGTAATTACGGACCGGTATTTCCCGATCCAGATCCTGCTTGGCCCGCCGCCAGGCTTGATAGAGCCGCCGTTCCGCTTCCTCTTCAAACCGGGAGGGGCTTATCTCGGGCCCCGCCGCACTCCCGGCCAGATTGGCTATGCGGTGATAAGCGGTAACTATATCCTGCAGGACATCGCGGCCCAGGTTTTTTTCCAGGACGACCGCCCGCGCGTAGAGATCTGCGATCACCTCTGCCGGGGCGGCGGTGACGGCGGCGATTACCCCGCCGGAAATGCCTTTTTCCTGCAGCAGGTAGTCGAGCCGGGCCCGCCCAAATTCTTCCAGGCTGTTAAAAACCGACTTGTACCGCTCCGGGGTCAGACCGGCCCGGGAGGCAGGTGCAGCCAGGGCTTTTTCCAACATGGCGCTCAAGGGGAGATCTATGTTATGGGCCAATAAAACCGCCACCATTCCCTGGGCCTGCCTTCTCAGTCCGTAGGGGTCCTGGGAGCCGGTAGGTTGAATGCCGGTGGCCAGGCAGCCGGCGAGGGTATCCAAGCGGTCCGCCAGGGAAACAAGGGCTCCTTCCAGGGTCCGGGGCAGCTCGTCCCCGCTGTGACGGGGCAGGTAATGTTCATAAATCCCCCAAGCCACCGCCTCCGTCTCCCCGCTCAGCCGGGCATATTCACGTCCCATTACTCCCTGCAGTTCCGGGAATTCCTTGACCATCAAGGTGACCAGATCGGCCTTGCACAGATGGGCAATCCGCTCCACCGTCTGTTGTTGAGCGGTTGGAAGCGCCAGTTCGGAACCTAAATACCGGACCAGATCAAGAAGACGTTTTCGCTTTTCATCCAGGCTCCCCAATGATTCCTGGAAGACTACTGCCGAGAGCTTGTTAACATGGGCCTCCAGGGGCAGTTTCTGGTCCTCCTCAAAGAAAAACCGGGCATCGGTCAACCGGGCCTGAAGCACTTTTTCATAGCCGGTGCGGGTATTCTCCAGCACCCGGTGGTTGCTGATGCCGACAAAACCGGGGAGAAGCGAATCCCCGGCCAGATCCATCACCGGGAAATAACGCTGATGTGTTTTCATGGAAGTAACGAGCACCTCAGGGGGCAACAACAGGTGTTCCGGGCTGAAGGATCCGCAAATCGCGGAGGGATATTCCACCAGGTAGCTGACCTCCTCCAGCAGATCCTCATCCGGTATTATCTTCCCCCCGAAATTTTGCGCCGCCTCCTGAAGCTGCCGGCGAATCATTTCCCGGCGCCGGTGCTGGTTCAAAATTACCTGGTTCTCTTCCAGGCAGCGGAAATATTCCGCCGGGTTGCTGACCGCAAACGGGCCGGGCGAAAGGTAGCGGTGCCCAAATGTGCTCCGGCCGGATTCAACCCCGGCAAAAGCAAAGGGAATCACCTCGGAGCCGTACAGAGCCAGCAGCCACCTCACCGGCCGGGCAAAACGCACTTCCCGGGAGCGCCAGTACATGGTGCGGGGAAATACTAGGGAGGACAGAGTCTTCAGCAGCAGCTTCGGCAGGATTTTTTGAACCGGTTTTCCCGAAAGCAGTTTGCTGACCACCGTATAATCCGATCCCTTGATGTTCTCTGTCCCCACCTGCTCTACCGGCACCCCCTGGCTGCGGGCGAACCCGGTGAGGGCCGCAGTAGGAAGACCCCCTTGATCGTAGGCCCGATCAAGGGGCGGCCCTTTCACCTTGACCGTTAAATCCTGCTGAAAGAGTTCAAGGGAACCGATCAGCAGGGTCAAGCGGCGGGGGGTGCCCCAGGTATCCACACTGCCGGCCTGGAGCCGCTCCTCTTTCAACAGGCCTGAGGCCACCTCTTTCAGCTGCCGCAAAACTGCCCCCATATAGCGGGAAGGGATCTCCTCGCATCCTACTTCCAGTAAAAAATCACTGCCCACCGGCCGCACCTCCTTTCAGCAGCGGATAGCCGGCGGCTTCTCTTTGCTGCAGGTACCTTTGGGCACAGTCGCGGGCCAGCTTGCGCACCCGTCCCACATAGCCGGTGCGCTCGGTAACACTGATCGCCCCCCGGGCCTCCAGCAGGTTGAAGGTATGGGAGCATTTCAGGATATAATCATAAGCCGGCAGCACCAGATCCACTGCCAGCAGGCGCCCCGCCTCGCGCTCATAAAGATCAAACAACTGGAACAGCAGCTCCCGGTCGGAGCGCTCGAAACTGTAGCTGGAGTGTTCCCATTCGGCCCGCTTGAACACCTCGCCGTAACTGATCCCTGCGGTCCAACTTAAGTCAAACACATTGCGGCAGCCCTGCACATACATGGCGATCCGCTCCAACCCGTAGGTAATCTCCACCGGCACCTGTTCCACCTCAAAGCCGCCCACCTGCTGAAAATAGGTGAACTGGGTGATCTCCATCCCGTCCAGCCAGACCTCCCAGCCCAGCCCCCAAGCGCCCAGGGTGGGTGATTCCCAGTTGTCCTCCACAAACCTGATGTCATGCTCCATCGGATCCAGCCCCAGATGGGCCAGGCTGCGAATATACAGGTCCTGGATATTTTCCGGGGCCGGTTTGATCAGCACCTGATACTGAAGATGCTGGTACAGGCGGTTGGGATTCTCGCCGTACCTGGCATCCGCCGGACGGCGGGACGGCTCAGTGTAACAGACCGCCCACGGCTCGGGCCCCAGCGATCGGAGAAAGGTGGCCGGATTCATCGTTCCGGCCCCTTTTTCCACGTCATAGGGCTGCCAGACCAAACATCCCCGGGAAGCCCAGTATTCCTGAAGTCTGAGCATTATCTCCTGCAGTTCCATGTTTATTCCCCCAGACATTTAAGGTATAGATAAAGTATAAAAAAATAAAGCCTTCCATCCCCTCGGGTTTTTTCCTTAAGGGACGGGAGACTTTCTCCCGCGGTTCCACCCTAGTTGGCCTGCCGGCCCACTTTAAACACTGAATTGCTCCGGAGCGCCTTCACCGGTTGTTCCGCCGGGCTTTCACTATCCCCGGCTCGCTTGTTTTACCTTGCCGGTTACTTCTTTCCGTCATTGCATCCCGTATGGTGTTTTGAAGCTTATGGCTTATCTTAGCAGACTGCCGGTTTGGCTGTCAATACGATCGGGCAAACGGGCTGAGACACATTTCTGATAAATACGGATTTAAAACCCTGGATGATTTTTAGTAGGGGTGGACGACTCTGTCCACCCGCATGGATCACGATCAGATTGCAATTTCGCCAATTTCATTTGCCGGCATGACAGATTCCGGGCAGAAAGGCTCGCCCCCACCACCGGAATAGGGGAAGAACGGAGGGGCGAAGTGTATAATCAATCCTGCTCCCCGCGATCCGGGTCTATCTTGAGTCCTCCCCGAGCCAGCATGACTCCCACCAGTCCCAATACCGCCAGTTTCGGGAAGAGCATCATCCCCGCCGTACCCAGGGAAGCCGGCAACTCCATCACCGTGTTTCCCTTAACCTCTACCTTCAGCCGGGATTGATGGAGTCCCCCGGCCAAACGGCGGGCCAGTTTGAGCAAACCCTTTCCCCGGTCGGAAAGCATCTGCCACGGCCGCTCTTTTGTTTCCTCGAGAAATACCAATGCCTCCAGCAGATCACCCCCCGCCTGATCCATTACCTGTTTGGCCCGGCCATAGCTGATTCCCGACCGCCTGCGGAGCTCATCAATGTCCTCCAGGGTAATCTTCAAGCGGATCACCTCCCTCCCCCATAGTGTTTGAAAAATAACCGCTTTTATGCCTGGGTTAAAAATTAAGGGGCGGAAGTGGCGGTAATCAGGACTTGGGCCGGGATTTGACATAATCCAGGGAATTGAGCGGGCCGATTTGAAGGTGATATTGCAGGAAAGCCTCGGTGACACGGGCCAGCTCCTGCTCCTGGCGGGGTCCGGATCGGATCACCCGAAGCTGTTTCAGCTCTATTTTAAGAAGCGTTCCGGCCAGGGCCACCGTTCCCGGCTGCAGGGAAATGGCCCCCGAAAACCCCTGCCGGCCGGCGCATTCTTTGCAGATGAGCCCTCCCCGGCTGACCACAAACATCGTCGCCCCGGAGGCTCCGCACTGCAGGCATCCCTCCAGGAAGGGACTGTACCCGGCGGCTGCGAGCAGCTTGAGTTCAAAGGCCCTGATCAACAGGGGCCGATTGTCCGTTTCCGGCAAAAGCCGCCAGACCTCCACCAGCAAATTGCATACTTCAGGGCAGAGGCCGCCCTCTGGAATCAACCGATCGGTGAGCTCTATGAAATACAGGCCTTGAAAATACAGATCCGGATCCTGGCGAAAAAAGGTAAAGCGCTCCTTTGCCTCCGCCCCGGTAACTATAGCCAGACCCCGGCCCCGGTAGAGCTGGTAGTTTCCATGCGTAAACAGATCGACTCCCGAGGCGAGCTTGCTTTTAATTTTACGGGCCCCCTTGGCCACCGCGGCTATCTTTCCCAGATCCCAGGACAGAAAAGTGATCAGGCGATCCGCTTCCCCCAGCGGACGGCTTTTCAAAACCAGCGCTTCACTTTTTATATATCGCGACAAATGGACAGGCCTCCCGGGTGCGAGGTAAATTATCCGACACAGTGGGCAATTCCCGGCTCAGGTTTCTTTCGGTGCAAGGGCGGTCTTGATATCCAGCACCGGGGTCCCGTCAATCAGATCCAGCCCCCGGACAACCAGGACCGGGCCCTCCCGGGAAATCAGATCAACCACGGTATAAGAAATGGCGTTGGGCCTCCGGGGGGTGCGGCAGACAAACACACCGTAAATTTCTCCTCCCCGGCCCCTTCTTTCCCGAATCAGGCTGTATTTTTCAGCCCGGTGCAGATAGCCGATCACGGCAATCTTTTTTTCCTCCTCGATCCGGTACAGGCCCTCTTCAAAATCCTGATCAATAATGATCCGGGATATCTGTTGCCTGTAATCTTTGGGAACCGCTTGCGGCTCGAAATATCCATTGCGGACATACCCCACCGGCCTCACGGTCAAGGGCAATCTCCAGGTTTCAGCGGCGAGGGGTGAAACGGGCCTTTTTTGCAGGCTCCCGCCGGTAAACGGCTCGGGCAGGAGCTCAGACAGCCGGTACCGGACTACCTCATTTTGCCGGTTGCCGGTAATAATTTCCAGCTGCGGAGCCAGCTCCGAGAGCAGCTGCCGGCAGGATCCGCAGGGGGTGGGAGGAGGCGAACAATCAGCCGCCACTGCCAGCCGGTCAAATTCCCGGAGGCCGGCGGCAACCGCATTTCCCAGGGCTACCCGCTCGGCGCAAATGGTAAGCCCGAAGGAGGCGCTCTCCAGGTTGCAGCCGGTAAACACCTCTCCGGTCCGGGCCAGCAGGGCCGCCCCCACTGCAAATCCCGAATAAGGGGCATGGGCCCGGGTGGAGGCCGCCCGCGCCATCTCCAGCAAGGATCGATCGGAAACAGTCGTCGCCTTATCCCGGCTATTGTTATTCTTTGGCACTGCGGACATACCCGGGGATGGTTACCGAATCCACCGGTGTAACCTCGAATTTTATGCCGCGCTGAATTTCCATCGCCGTGCGGATAATATCCAGCCCACTGGTCAGGAGCCCGGTCTCACCAACCGCTTTTATTACCACCGGGTTAACCGGAATCAGTTTGTCATTTACCTTGATCAGCGAACCGCTGCAGCGAATGGAGGAAGAGGCGGTCAACCGCTGCCCGCCCACGCTGACCCCCTGGGCGCCGGATGAAAAGAGTTCGTTGACCACATCCCTAATATCCGCATCATGGACAATGGAAACACTGTTGGTTCCACCCACCTCGTCATAGAGCTGCAACACCACTCCCGGCCCGGTCATTTCGGCCAGACCGGCCGCCACCCGCAGTTCGTGAAGATCCACCCGCAATTTATCCAACTCGGAGGACAGAGACTGGATATGTTCGATTGGATTATAGGGGACCATCATCCGGGCGCTGCCTTCGGCTATTTCTATATTTAGAACCTGTTCGGTGGTCAGCCGCTGCACCAGCGGTATCTGTCTTATCCGGTAAATAGTGGTCAGCCCCAGGTATCCCTCGGGATTGACTGTTACCTTGTCTCCGGAAAGGCGAATAGTGATGTTGTTTTTTTCATGGGCCTGGCGAACATTCTCGTCCTTGTTGATTACCGACAGCACCTGATCCATCAATTTGGCGTCGGCTTCTCTCAAAATAACTTCCTGGGCCCGGCGCCCCTCATTGAGGATCACCTGGGTTAATTCGTCACTGCTGGTGGCCATATCCACCTCGTAATTGAACCCCGCCAAGGCCTCCCGAACCGCATTCCGATCCAGCACATCCAGTTCGGTGGCCAGCCGCCGGTTATAATCGGCCAGATCCAGTGCCACCTCCTGTTTATAACCCAGGTTGCCGGCAGCATCCGGGAAAATTGCCCTGAGATTGCTGTAAATAAGCACCACCAAAAAGGTATTCAGGATAGTCAGCGCCACAAACAACAGGAATAATAATCTGTTCCCAAGCTGTTCACGGTGGTCGAGTTTAATAACCATGAGCGTACCCCTCTTTTAAAATTTATAGGTATAATTGAGTCTTTCGTCGGTCAGGCCGTATTATCCGATCAAAGCCTGATCAGCTTCCAAATCCGGGTGCCGAAAATCAGTCCCCCCGACAGCACCGCGTAAACCGCCGACAGCAACACCGCTCCTGCCGCGGCATCTTTAGCCAGATGGGCCAGCTCGTTATGCTCCCGGGTAGCCACATCGACCGCTCTTTCCAAAGCGGTATTAAATACCTCGGCGATAAGCACGCCCAATACCGCCGTTATCAGGAATAACATCTCCCACAGAGACACCCTCAGCAGCAGTGAGAAGCCTATCACCAACACCCCGATCATCACGTGGATCAACATATTGGGCTGGGTTTTAAAACAGTAATTCAGTCCGGCAAAAGCGTCTTTAAAGCTTCGTGACATCCGGTTCATCGTGCCGCTCCCCTGTAATTTTTGAGGCTTGCTGCAGGTAGATCTCACTTTCCCGTTCCGCCATCATTCGGCTGGACTTAGGATCATGGTGTGAAAACCCCAGCAGGTGCAGCAGCCCGTGAATGGCCAACTGCATGACCTCCTGTAAAAACGGGTGAGAATACTCCAGGGCCTGAGCCCGGGCCCGATCCAGGGAGATATAAATATCTCCCACCATGATCTCCCGCCCCTGCTCAGAGGCCAGATCCCTTTCCTGCGGATCCAGCATGCTGAAAGAAAGGACATCGGTGGCGCTGTCCAGGCCGCGGTAAGCGCGATTGAGATCCCGCAGATGATCGTCGCCGGCCAGGACTATTCCCACCTGACCGGAGGCCAGATCGTGCTTGGCCAGCACACTCTGCGCCATCTCCCGCAGCCGGGCGCCAAAATTGTCAGGCACCGGTTCATGCAAAGCCAGGTTGGTTACATATACCGTCATCTGGAGTTTGTCCTCTCTATTTCGGCCCTCAGGTCTTTCTCCGGGTATTCGATTCGGGAATGATAGATCCCGGTCATAGTATTGACAAATGAATCGCCGATCTGGTCCAGTTCTTTCAGGGTTAAATTGCATTCATCAAGCTGCCCGTCATTAAGCTTTTCCCGGATTGCCTTCCGGATCAGAGCCTCCACCCGGTTGATCACCGGTTTGGAAAGGGAACGGACTCCCGCCTCCACCGTATCGGCCAGCATGATTATGGCCGCCTCCTTGGTCTGGGGAAGAGGACCCTCGTAACGGAACTGATCCTCTGAAACCTGCTTTTTATCCTGGTCCCCGGTTTCCAGCGCCAGCTGGTAAAAGAAAGAAATCAGGCTCCGGCCGTGATGCTGCTTTATAATGTCCTGTACTATTGCCGGCAGCCGATTCTGCCGGGCCAGTTCTGCCCCGTCCCTGACATGGGAGCCGATGATCAAGGCGCTCAAATTGGGTGAGAGCTTCTGGTGGGGGTTGGCTCCGGAGAGTTGATTTTCAACAAAGAAATAAGGACGTTTTAACTTGCCGATGTCATGGTAGTAGGCGCCCACCCGGGTCAGTAACGGATCTGCCCCCACCGCCTCCGCCGCCCCCTCGGCCAGGTTGCCCACCATAATACTGTGATAATAAGTCCCCGGGGCCTCGGTCATCAACCGGCGAAGCAGCGGGTTGTTGGGATTGGATAACTCCAGCAGGGTAACCGCGGTAGTGAGACCAAATCCGCTTTCCAGAAACGGAAGCAGGCCGATGGCCACAATGGAGGAAAACAGCCCGTTTCCGACACCGGCCAACAGCCAGTAACCCAGATCTTTGAAGAAACCGTAACCCGAATGCAGGTTGCCCTGAAACAGGAACAAAGCTATGATCATGACCGAATTGGCAGCCGATACATACAGCCCGGCTCTGGAAATATCGGAACGCCGGCTGACCCTGACCAATCTAAAAATAGCCGCCAGCCCCCCAATCAGCGATACACAGATGTATGCAAAATCACCTCCGGTGATCAACCCTACCAACAGGGCCAGCACGATATTCATCAACACCGCCAGCCCCGTGCCAAACATCACGGTGATCAAAATTGCCCCCACGGCAACCGGTATCAGGTATCCCGAAAAAAAGTTGCCGGCAATGGCAAAGATCAAGGTGATGATTACTACCAGCCCCAGCAGGACGATCAGAGATAAACTATTATAAACATTCTTAACAAATAAGGCCACATATATTCCCACCGCGGCAAAAATCGCCAGCAGCAGCAGAGTAAGGCCGATGAACCCGGGATAATCTACCCGGCTTCCCAGGGCCAGCCCCAGGCTCTCCAGTTGTTCCAGATGCCTTTCGGTTACCGTCTCGCCCTTGCTGATAATCAGGGTACGCCTTTGAATTATGACCGGGCTGATCTCCTTTTCCGCCGCTTCCCGGCTGGCGGCGGTGGCCTCGGGATTATAGATCATATTGGGTTTGATCAGCGGCCGGGCCAGGTTTTCCGAGACCCGGATCAGCTCCGATGAAAAGGGAAACTGACCAATTTCCCGGTTTACATTATGCCGGGCGGTTTCCAGACCGCCATCCTTGACCCCTTGATTGTAGATTTCAGAAAACAGACCCCTGAGCCGTCCCTGAAGATCCATCAATGTGGCCGGATCGGCGGCCAGGAATACTTTTATATCGGAGACCGGGATCTCTTCCTCCAGAAAGCCCTGAAGCTGGGCGGCTTTTTCCTCGTCGGATAGATCCGGATCAGCCTGCAGCATAAATACCTTCTCAAAAAAAAGCGTGGCTTCGGCATGAGCCTCGGCAAGTACTTCCAGATTATAATCAAACGTCTCCGGCACCGCTTCCCGCGCCGCTTTTCGCAGCCTGTCGGTGGCATAGCCATCGATGGAATCCCGGGGAGCATAAATGGTTTTGGGGCTGGGTTTTCCCAGATCCAGATCCACCCTGATGGGAGTAATTGCCACCATCAGGATCAGATAAACCACCACAAAGATCAGCGCGGCAATAATTATTTTTCCGAATCGCCCCCCGGTGCCGATTTTCAGGGGCCTGGTCAGGGCCTTTTTAAATTTCAACATCGCGCTCATTGGCTTCCCCTTTGACTGCTTCGTAGCTCTCGTAGGCCTTAATGATCTCCTGCACCAGGGGGTGCCGGACCACATCCTTTTCAGTCAGATAAACCAGGGCGATCCCCTTGATACCGTCCAAAACCCGCGGCGCTTCCTCCAGGCCCGAATAGCGGTGACGCGGCAGATCGATCTGGGTAATATCACCGGTAATTACCGCTTTCGAACCGAAACCGAGCCGGGTCAGAAACATCTTCATCTGCTCAGTGGTAGTATTTTGAGCTTCATCCAGGATTACAAATGAATCGTCAAGTGTACGCCCCCGCATATAGGCCAGAGGGGCTATTTCTATTATACCTTTTTCCCGGTATTTTTGAAATATATCCACCCCCAGCAGATCGTACAGGCCGTCAAATATTGGGCGAAGATAGGGCTCGACCTTGTCCTGAAAATCCCCGGGAAGATACCCCAGGTGTTCTCCCGCTTCCACCGCCGGGCGGGTAAGAATCAGCCGCTGTACCTGCTTGTCCTTCAGGGCCTGAATGGCCATGGCCAGAGCCAGAAAGGTTTTTCCGGTGCCTGCGGGCCCGATACCGATCACGATATCATTGCCGCTGATCGCTTCCATATATTTTTTCTGTCCGGTAGTTTTGGGACGAATCTGTTTCCCCCGGGGAGTGACCATTATGAGGCTGTCCAACAGCCCTTTGATCTGATCCAGCCGGCCTTCCCGGGCGAGTTTCAACACATATTCAAATTCATTGCCGGTGATAAGGTGCCCCTTGCGGCAGGAAACCAGCAGATGCTGAAACATCTCCCATACCGGAATAACCTCCTGTTCCGGCCCCTCGATGGTCAAAGTGAGGTCCCGGGGGATAATCCTGACCGAAAACATCTGTTCCACCATTTGAATATGGCGGTCAAATTTTCCCAGCAGCTGCATTGATTCCGAAGCGCTTTCCAAAACAACCGCCTTGCCGACCTGCTTGTTTTCCAATAAGCTCTCGGTCCTTCTTTCCTAGGATTTACCGCTGTTCGACCCCGGGAACGGCAATGTTTTCCCTGGCCTCAGCCGTCGCCCGCACCCATGTCTGTGCGTGTTCCGTGTATTCTTCAAAAATGGTTTCACCGGCGGTAACACCTTCCGGGATCTGGCGCCTGATTTGGCGGCTGGCTTCTGCGCGGGATAGCAACAAGGCCTGTTCCGGTGGAATTTCCCTTACCTCAATTATTATCTCATAATACCTGGTGAATATCATTTCGACAGGGAAGGTAAGATTCCTCCATTTCAAACTGTATAAGGAGGTCTCCCGGCGGTAAATATTATAGGGATCATGGCGGACCCCCCACAGGTGAAAACGCCCTTCGGGCCAGCGCAGGCAGCATTGGGTTTTACGGTCCCCTGATTCAACTCGTACCCGCTGTCGGGTGTTGGCCGGGACCCGGGCTTCATACCACACCCGCGCTTCCACCTCTCCTCTGGCCCGCACTATTTCCGGCGGAGGGAGCTCTTCTTCAGGAAAAAGCGGATCACCGTAGATCCGGATCCCCCGAATGAGCAAGTCTCCTTTGGATACGGTATCTCCGGGTTTGACCACGGCCTGGCCTTCAATGATCAACACCCTTTCGATAAGGCCGTCCTTGGCGGCAACCAAATCCAGCGGGGAGAAGTCCGGTTCCGGTTCCACCAGGTGTTCCACAATCTCAATTTTAAGCAATGTCCCCTGAAACCGGCAGCCGGCCCAGGAGATACCGCTGTGCCGACGGGTGATGTCCTGCTCAAGCTCCAGCAGATCAATTTTTTTCTTCCAGATCCCCGGGCGGATCCCCAGTTGTTCAACCAACTGCAACATTTCGCTTTCGCTGATCGTCTTGTTCCCGGTGACCTCGATAAACCAGACAAAGGAGGTGGACAAATAAAATGCCCCTAAAAAAAACAGCGCCCCCAAAACCAGACCGCGGCGGCGGCGCAACCGGGTCTTTTCAAATGGCAAGCCGATCTTGCGCACAATGCGCAGGCGGCAGCGGCTCTTTCTGATCAGGGGGCGGATTCGCCTGAAGGAAGATAAACTGATTGACAGCTGAGCCCCCTCCGGCCTTTTCTGCAAATCCCAAAAACCCATTCCCCTGGTCAGAGCAAGATTCAGAAACCGTTCCACCCCCTGGCCGGAGATCATAATCACCAGATACCCCCGGCAAAACCTCCACCACCTGATCAGAAACAAACGCCTTCCCCCTAGACCTCGTAATCCAGGCCCTCGATTATACCCCTGATCATCAGCTCTTCAGCATAAAGATTTTTTATCTGCAGCTCCCGCCCCCGGATAACCAACTCCCCGTTGCTGGCCCCAATCCGGATTACCTGATCGCTGTAGGCAATTACGCCCCGGTGGTTTTCCACCATCAGTTGAAGATTGCCCACCAGAATCAAGCGGGGAAATCCCAGCACCACTTCCCTGGGAAATTCAAATATATCGGAAAAAATCGCCTTGAACCGCCCTGTTTCCTTTCTGGAGCTCACCGCCATCACCTTTCCGGAAAATTGGGAATACCTGTTTCAAATTTATGCAAAGGAACCGTGGGAGATGACGTAAAACAAAAGACAGAAATAAAGTAGCGGGAGACAAGAAAAACCCGAGGAAAAAGAAAAGTGATGGGGGGAGGGACAATCCGACGTACATAAATTCAACCCGGACCAATCCGGGTTGAATGATTTTTCACCTGTTTTTACCTAGTAAAACCGCCTCTTCTTTCGAGCGGCCTTGGCCTTTTTCTTTCGGCGGACACTTGGTTTTTCATAATGTTCCCTCCGGCGTATTTCAGAGAGTATGCCGGTCCGGGCACATTGTTTTTTAAATCTCTTCAGAGCTTTATCCAAAGTTTCGTTCTTGCCTATTTTAACCTCTGCCAAAAACTTCCCCCCTCTCCATACAGTCCAATACCCGAAAGCATTGCCTTTCTTTGCTATTCGCCGGCGACAAGCTCCGTCATCGGCCTGCCTCCCAAGAGGTGCAGGTGTAGATGATATACAACCTGTCCCGCATCGGCCCCGCAGTTAAAGATAACCCTGAATCCCCGGCTATCCAAACCGAAGGCCCGGGCCAAATCAGCGGCTACCAGATGGAGGCGGCCTACCAATTCCGCATCGCTTTCGCTCAGCTCCAGAAGGGTGGGGATATGCTTCCGGGGTATGACCAGTAAATGAACCGGGGCCGCAGGGGAAATGTCTTTGAAGGCTATTATTTCCTCGTCTTCATAGACTATTTCAGCATTCAACTCTCGGTTGGCAATTTTACAAAAGACACAGCCGCCAGGCATACTGGAACCCTCCTGTCGAAAAGAAAAACTTTAAATATTATACCATAGCTGTTGCCGGTTGAAAAGGAGCCGCCGGTATTTCCGGAGCAATATCGCCTGTCGCCATCCATCTCTCAAACCCCGGAGGCGCTCTGCCCTGAACAGACAGCCCCCGGCGTTGTTTATCTCTTTCTTGCACGGGGAGACCGGAATCAGCTATAATTGACTTGTTGCCGGGAACAATCCGGCAAATTGGGGAGGCTTGCCCGTGGCGGAAGGGATTGAAATAGAAGAGGCCCTGAACCGGCCGGACCTGATATTTATCGATGTGCGCTCTCCCCTGGAATTTGACCGGGAGTCGATCCCGGGAGCTGTCAATATCCCTTTGTTTCTGGACGAACAGCGCCGCCAACTTGGAATTATTTACAATACGGAGGGGGAAACGGCCGCCCGCAGGGTGGGGCTGGATTTTGTTTCTCCCCGCCTGCCGGAAATAGTGGACGAGATATGCCGGGCCGCCGGAAACAAAACCCCAATACTGTATTGCTGGCGGGGCGGCATGCGCAGTTTTAGCCTGTACCGGATCCTCCATATGCTCAAAATTCCCGCTATGCGGCTGAAAGGCGGCTACCGCGCCTACCGCAAATATGTATACCGGGCGCTCAGCTCTTACCGGGTTAAACCGGAGGTGGTCGTGTTGAACGGACTGACCGGCGCCGGGAAAACTGCCATCATTAGACAGCTGATTTTTCAGGGTTACCCGGCGATAGACCTGGAAGGACTGGCCGGCCACCGGGGTTCGGTATTTGGAACGGTCGGGTTCTCCGGACAAAAATCACAAAAAGACTTTGAATCCCTCCTGTTGACGGAACTCAACAAGTTTCAGGATTTTCCGTGTCTGGTGCTGGAGGGAGAAGGGACCCGGATCGGCCCCATCCACCTTCCCCGGTTTTTAACCCAAGCCATGACAGAAGGGGTGCATGTGCTGGTTACCGCCCCGCTTGAAATCCGCGCAGAACGCATCCTGAAGGAATACCTTTCCCCGGGGCTCACCGCAGAGGATGCGGGCCGGATTGAACAGGGCCTGGTCTCGCTGGAACAACGGTTGGGCCGGAAAAGAACCGCCCGGCTGCTCTCCCTGTTCCGAAAAGGCGATTACCTGCCGGCAGTGCGGGAAATTTGCGCCGACTACTACGACCGGTTGTACGAAGACGCCAAACGGGAGAACCAGGAATTTGCGGCAGTGCTGGAAGCGATCCGGATTGCCGAGGCCGCCGGTCAGTTGATTGATTTTTTGAATCACCGCTATCATAAACCGTGTTTATCCCAAAAGGAGGATGCTCTCGCATGAACCCGTATGATTTGGCCCATCAACTTTCCAAAGCATTACAGGAGTCTTCCCAGTTCGCGGCATTCAAACAGGCCCAGGACAAAATAAAAGCTGAACCCTCCGCCCTGGAAATGCTGGTGGATTTCCAGCGCCAGCAATTCCAGCTTCAGCGGCAGATGCTGGCCGGGCTGGAAGTTGCCCCGGAGCAGGAAGAAAAGCTGGAAAAACTGCATTCGATCATCAATATGAACCTCCATATCAAGGAATTCATGGAGGCAGAGTACCGGCTGGCCATACTGATGAGAGACGTAGAAAAAATAATTGCCGACACCCTGACCGGACTGGTAGATAAAGAGCTGTTCGGAGCCTCTCTGCAGGACCTGGTGGGAGAGACGGAGGAGGGGGAATAGGAAAACCGCTCCCCTCATAATACCTGCTGGAATTCTGCCAGATCGGTTTTTCAGGCCGGGGTCCAAAATTAAAACCGGGTTGCCCCGGCTTTAATTAAATGTGCCAAATATGGGGGCCGGACCGGCCCCGGCGGAAACTTATCAGGGGCTGCATCCCGACAGCAAGATACCGGCCAACGCCACAACCATGAACAGAATTTTGAACCGCAGCCTGGGCATTCCCATCACCACCTTTTTATCAACCCCCTAAAATAGTTTCACCTATTGCCGCCCGTTCAAGCCGGGGCAAAAACGCCAAAGGGGTTCACCGCTTAAAATACCCCGGGCGATATTATTAATTTACTTCTCTTAGCGCCGCCAGAACCGTTTCCGTATCTACCTTTTCCAGCATTTCACGAACCGAGCGCACGGCCAGGGTTTCTTCGCCGACCAGTCTGGCCATCATTTCCACCTGTGACTCCAGCGCTGTTTCCAGTTCGGCGATTTCGGATGCAACGTCGGGTTTTTCCTGGCCGTACATACCCGTGAGGGTCTGAATGACGTCATAAATATCCACGTAACCCACAATGCGCCCCTTACCCCAAAAAAGGTTATTCTGGTTGGAGGGATCAAAAACCTGCTGAATAAAGTGATCGACTACCCCCCGGCTAAAGGAGTAGCTGTACCATTCGCGGCCAAGATCCACCTGCCAAAGAAGGTCGTCAATCACCGTGTCAACATCGCCTTCTTGCAAGAGATCAATGGCCTCGGTCAGCAACAATATATTTTCTTGCGGTTGCTGGTGACCGACAATGGGCATATCCTCCCAATCAAGGCGGAGCAGCTGGTCCTGAAATGTTTTGAACACGGCCAGGGTTTCCCGGTTCAGCGCCGCCGCCTGCTGCCAGAGTTCGTCATCACCTTCGTCCAGATCCCGGTACAGGTTATTGATCTCCTGCAGGTCGCTGTAAATTCTTTCCCCAACCGTGCGCAGCGAGGCAATCTCGCCCAGCAGCAGCGCCGGATCAAGCTCAGCCAGCTCAAAAGCATCCGTATCAACGGCCTCCTCCAGCCAATCCGCCTGGCAACCAAAATCAAGGGCCAGTGCAGGGGCCTGATCGAGAGCAATGGCCAGGGCGCCGTAAAAGCGAAGGTTGAATTCATGAACCGCCTCGTTGTAAATTTCGGGCAGGTCAAAATTTGAATGGTAGATGTCCTCATAGAAGGGATAGCCTACCCCCTCGGCATCTTCCAGGAACCCGTTGTGCATCGCCGGCACGCCGGCAATATTGTAGGAAAAATTGTCAGCCCAACTGGTTTGCATGTGCCCTTCGTCGAGAATACCGTTTGGAAAGGCCCCCGCCGGCTGTGGAGCCAAGGCGATAAATTCCTTTAACAAGGTGTACAGTTCCGGGGTGGAGGCCACATAGGTTGACGAGTCGAACTCATATGCCGGCAGCTCAAAATTGATGTAGGCCAGGGCTTTGCCCACCCAATCGGGATGCACGGTGAAGATCTGGTTCCAGGCGCCGATGGACCAGTCGTAACGGGTATCGATAGCCCCGTACTCTTCGGCGGCATGCAGGACAAACACCAGGGTGCGCTCCGGCTGGTACCCCGAATCGATAATCCCCTTGGCAATGCCCAGAGTCAGGCCCACGGCCATCAGATTATCCTGAAAACCCCAGAAATGGACGTCATAATGGTCGCCGATGATGATCAGTTCATCGGGGTTTTTGCCGGGGATTTTTCCGACTATATTGTAGGAGGTCCCGCCATTCTCCACCACGTTGTCCACCACCAGGTTCACCGTCACCGGGCCTTCTGCCAGCAGATCTTTGAGGTAATTGGCGTCGTTCCGGCTTATATTGACCGAGGGGATCGTAACCGGGCCGACAAAATCCTGAGAATTCATGGTATCGTCGTTGAGCATACCGTAACCGCCGGAGGTGCTGTTTATAACCGCAACCGCCCCCTGCAGCGCTGCTTCCAGGGTGGGGTAGGTAATCCACCAGTCCCAGTACTGGTCGATATCGATTAAAACTATTTTTCCCTCCGCATCCACATCATCATAATCATACATGGTTCCGTCTCCAAGATAGAGCAGTTCCGCCGTGATTCCCCCGGCATCGGTTCCCCCGGAAGCATAAGAATAGGGTTTGATCTGGCGATTTTCCCCGGCCGGGTCGAGCACGGTCAGGGCGGCGCCGTTGAATTGCCAGCGAACCACCGGAAAAGGATCTTTAGAAACATCCTGAAGCCCGATCCGAAGCATCTCCTGGTACAGAACTTCGGCGGCTTCATGCTCCGCCTCACTCCCCGAGGTCCGGCCGCCCAATTCGCTGTTGACCAGGTCATAAATCAGCAGGCCGGCATCGTGGGCGTACTGCACATCGATCGCCTCCAGATACTGATCCCAACTGTTCCCGCCAGCCGACGGCGTCTCACCACATCCGGAAACAAGAAGCAGCATAACCACGGCAAGCATCAGTGCGGCACGGCGAGTATTTTTCCCCGACATCACAGGACCCCCTTTAATATTTATGGGTTTACCAATGTTCCCAACAGTGCCCCTTTTCTGACTACAGTATAAAGACATCCCGTTCTTACTGTCAAGCAGGAATTGCCGCAATATGGGAACCGGGATTTTCCCTTTTTGTATGATAAAATATGATGAACAGATAAAAATGTGGAGTTGTTTTGTGAACACCATATTAATTGTAGAAGATGACCAGACCATTGCCATGGGAATGGAATATGCCCTGAACCGGGAGGGGTTTGCCACCCGGGTCTGCCATGATTTTCAAAGCGCCGGGGAAGCAATTCATAGCCGTGATTTTTCCCTCATTATTTTGGACGTATCGCTCCCCGATGGCAACGGGTTTGATCTTTGCCGGCGGATCAAGGCGGAAGGCAATACCCCGGTGATCTTTCTTACCGTATATGATGACGAGGTAAATGCGGTGATGGGTCTGGATCTGGGAGCAGACGATTATATCACCAAGCCCTTTCGGGTACGGGAACTGATCTCCCGCATCAACAGCGTGTTGCGCAGATATAACAAGGCCGAACCGGCAGCGGAAATCACGCTGCAGGATCTCCGGATCAATCCCGCCGAAGCAAAGGTTTACAAGAATAATCGGGAAATATTTCTAACCGCCCTGGAGTACCGGCTGTTGCTGGCCCTGGCAGGCAACCGGGGCCGGGTTTTGACCAGGGGGCAGATCCTGGAGAGAATCTGGGACGTGGCCGGTGATTTTGTCAATGACAACACCCTGACCGTGTATATCAAGCGGCTGAGGGAAAAGATCGAGGACGACCCCCGCCGGCCGAAAATCATTGAAACGGTGCGCGGCCTGGGATACAGAGCGGGTGAGTACAATTAAGCCTCGCCTCAATCGGGGGAATAAAATAAAAATGCATCGGGCCACAAATCCGGAGGTCAAAAGGTTGTTTGCCTCTTTGACCATTTTAGGTGCAATATTCCTGACAACATCCTTGTTGCTCGGCCTGGCCGGCAGAGCCTACCTGAAAAGGGCCATGATCGACAGCAATGCCTCCCTGATCGGCGCGGTAATCGGCAAATACCCGGAAACTGAACCGGAGATTCTAAAACAGATAAGGTCGGTCGACCGGGAGACCGCCCTGAAGGGGCGGGCCTTACTTTCCAGGTACGGCATTCATGGCGGTGAAACTCTGTCCGATTCACCGGCCATCCGGAATTCCCTCTATTTCAACCTGGCCGCATCTGTAATATCAGCCGTTTTTTTCAGCGGGATACTCTTGCTGTTGTTGGGGCGTTATTTTAAAACCCATTATACCCAGATCCATGATCTCACCGTTTACGCCGGCCGGATCAGCACCGGGGATTACTCCTTGGATATCCGGGACAATAAAGAGGGTGATCTGAGCGTCCTGAAAAATGAGGTTTTCAAGATCACCACCACCCTCCGGGAACAGGCCGCCGCTTTGCAAAAGGAAAAGGTCCTGCTGGCCGACTCCCTGGCCGATATATCCCACCAGTTGAAAACCCCGCTCACCTCATTGCTGGTGCTAAATGATCTGCTCATCGACAACCCTGCCGAAGAAGACCGGGCCGTATTTTTGGACCGAATGGGAGCCCAGCTCGCCCGGATCGAGTGGCTGATCACCTCCTTGCTCAAAATATCCAGGCTGGATGCGGGAAAGGTGAACCTGAAACAGGAAAAAATCCTGGCCGGGAACCTGGTGGAAAAAGTCCTGGAGTCCCTAAGCATCCCCCTGGAAATCAAGGAGCTTCAGGTCGAAATTGAGGGCGATCCGGCCGCCGGCTTTAGAGGCGACTTCAACTGGAGCGCCGAGGCGCTGATAAATATCGCCAAGAACTGTATAGAACACACCCCGGAACAGGGGCGCCTGGATATTTCCTATCATGAAAACCCAATTTACACGGAGATCCGGATTGCAGACAGCGGGGAAGGAATCGCCCCCGAAGATCTGCCCCATATCTTTACCCGGTTTTACAAAGGCCGGAATGCCCCCGAAGATCAGGTCGGTATCGGCCTGGCCATGGCCCGGGCGATCGTGGAAAAACAGGGCGGCGAGATCACCGTGAAAAGCCCCCCGGGGGCGGGCGCACAATTCTCAATCAAGTTTTATAAAACAGGGGCCGGGCTCAAATAAATATCCTCCGATGTTTACCGCTGTTTAGACCCCCAGGGGTGGAAAACCCGGTCCGCCCGCGGGCTACAGGAAAATGACAAACAAAAAAAACCGCCCCCGGTGTTTCGGCGTTTGGTGACAGAATTGTCACCAAAGAAGTCACCATACAGTCACTTTGGGCAGATAAAATACGTCTATAAATTGAAAAAGGAGTTTGGTCTTATGGAAATACTCAGAGTTGATAATCTGTCCAAAACCTATGGCCGCGGTCCGGCACGGGTGAGGGCGCTGGAGGGAGTTTCCTTCAGCGTAAACCGGGGGGAGTTTGTGGCCATCGTGGGGGCCTCCGGCTCGGGCAAATCCACACTGCTTCACCTGATCGGCGGCGTGGACCGCCCCACCTCGGGCAAAGTATACATAGAGGGTACCGATATTTACAGCCTGGGCGAGACCAGGCTGGCTATCTTCCGCCGCCGGCAGGTAGGACTGATCTACCAATTTTACAATCTGCTGCCCATCTTGAGCGTGGAGGAAAACATCACCTTGCCGCTGCTGCTGGATCAGCGAAGAATCGACAAGGGGTTCCTGGACGAAATTATAGCCACGCTGAACCTTACGGGCCGGACGGCCCACCTGCCGAACGAACTCTCCGGGGGCGAGCAGCAGCGGGTCTCCATCGGCCGGGCCCTGATCAACCGCCCGGCGCTGGTCCTGGCCGATGAGCCCACAGGCAATCTGGACAGCCAAAACTCGAAGGAGATCGTGGAGCTGCTTAAACTCTCCAACCGGCGCTATCATCAGACCCTGCTCATGATCACCCACGCTCCCGAGATCGCTTTGCAGGCCGACCGGGTGATCACCATCGCCGACGGCAAGATTGTCAAGGACGAGGTGATCCGGCTGTGAATATTTTAAACAGGATCACCGGAAAAAGCCTCAGGCTGAACCGCAAGCGGACCATTGTCACCGTGATCGGAATTATCCTCTCCACCGCCATGATCTGCGCCACCATCTCCATCGCGGTCAGCTTTCAGGATCTGTTCATCCAGCAGGCAAAAAAATCCGACGGGGATTTCCATGCCACCTTCCTGAAGGTCGAACCGGAGCAGTTCAAATATATCACTGAAAACGCCTATACTGAAACCTCCATGTTCAGCAGAAATCTGGGCTTTGCCCGTTTTGAAAAATCCACCTGGGAGAACCGGCCCTACCTCTACATCAAGGAGTACGACGCCACCTCTTTGAAGCACATGCCGATCCAGCTCACCTCCGGCCGCTACCCGGAGAAAAGCGGGGAGATATTGCTTTCTGAGGAGGCGCTGGAGAGCAGCCAAGATGCCTACCGGATCGGAGAAACCATAGCCCTCGATCTGGGCCTGCGCCGGGACGCCCGAGGGGAGCAGCTAGCCGATGGGTTTCCCTTTGACGAAGCGGAGCAGTTTGTGGCCACCGAGACCAGGGTTTACGAGATCACCGGGATCATCGCCAAACCCCACTTTGAAAATTTCAGCTCCAACCCGGGATTCACGGCGGTGGCCTATCTGGACCCGCAGGCACTTGTCGCCGGGGACGGGGCCAATATCTCCATCCTGGCCAAAAATCCCCGCAAAATATTTGAGCGGGTGCCGGAGATGGCCGCCGGAGCCGGCGGCCCCGAGTATGCCTACAACAACGAGCTTTTGAAATATCTGGGCGTTACCAAGAATGAGCGGGCCAACGACATGATCAACTCCCTGGCGCTGATCGTGATTTTGCTGATCATGGTCGGCTCGGTGACGGTGATCTACAATGCCTTTGCCATCTCGGTCAGCGAAAGAAAGAAACAGTTCGGCCTGCTGGCCAGCAGCGGGGCCACCCCCGGCCAGATCCGGCGGACCGTATTTTTTGAGGGGTTTTTTCTGGGGATGATCGGGATCCCCCTGGGTCTTCTCGCCGGCTTCGGGGGGATCGGGGTGACCCTCTCCGTGGTCAGCAGCCTGATGAGCGGCTCCATGTTCAGCAATGAGATGTCCCTGCGCCTGGTAATCACCCCGCTGGTCATTCCCGCCACGGTGGCTTTTGTGGCCCTGATCATCTTCATCTCGGTCTACATCCCGGCCCGGAGGGCGGCCGCCACCTCGCCCATCGAGGCCATCCGGCTCAGCGCGGATATCAGGATCAACAGGAAAACCTTGAAGACCTCCCGCCTGACCCGCCGCCTTTTCGGGGTGGAAGGCGAGCTGGCCCTGAAAAACCTGAAGCGAAACCGCCGCCGCTACAAAGCCACTGTCTTTTCCCTTTTCATCAGCATCGTGCTCTTCGTCTCCTTCTCCACCTTTATCAATTTTGCTTTCCAGGGAAGCGGCATGTATTACCAGGATATACCTTTCGACTACAGCGCCTTCGCGGCAGGGGTCCCCCCGGAAAACCAGAGGGCGCTTTACGAAGAGGTGGCGGTCCTGGCGGGGGTCGAAAGATGCGTCCTCTACCGGGAGATAGTCACCGAATCCCGGCTGGAGCGGGAAAAATTCGGCTCCTACCTGCAAAAAAACTATCTCGATGATGGGCCCTTGCCCGAGGACGAGGAGGGGCGCTACCTGTTTTATTTTCATCTGGTAGCACTCGGGGAAGATGAATTTAAATACTACGCCGCCGAAAGCAATCTTGATCCCGGCCTCTTTGAAAGTACCGACAATTTGAAGGGGATACTCGTCAATAAAAGCCAAAATTCGGGGGAGAGGCTGGCGGAATACGAGCCGCTTAAAATAAAACAGGGAGAAAAGCTGACCCTCCAGGGGCCCCTGATCGACCCGCAAGATCCGGGGATTTCGCCACCCGAGTTCAACCTGGAGGTTGCCGCCATCAGCGAGAATTTTCCCCTGGGGTCCTCTTCCATCGGCCTGGGAGCGGCTCTGATCGTCTCCGATAAGGTTTTTGAGGCTGTCCAGGCGGTTATGCTTGAAAATAGCGAAAACCTGAGATACGAAGACCAACATTCCCTGTCCCTTTATCTGATCACCGATGGCCGCGCCGAACTGGAAGACCAGATCCGGGCTATTTGCAGCAGCTACACCGATGGGCACATCTTTGTTCTCGATGTGGCCGCCTCCCAGAAGGAAATGCGGCGCACCGGCGCCGTGATCGGCATCTTCCTCTATGGGTTCATCACCCTGATCACCCTGATCGGCGTGACCAATATCTTCAACACCATCAGCACCAATGTGGCTTTGAGACGCCGGGAATTTGCCATGCTGAAATCCATGGGGCTGACCCCGAAGGGCTTCAATAAGATCATCAATTACGAGAGCATCTTTTACGGCCTGAAGGCCTTGCTCTACGGCCTGCCGGTGAGTATTCTGATCAGCCTGGGCATCTACAACGCCTTCGGCAACTTCTTTGAGTTTGCCTTCTTCCTGCCCTGGAAGGAGATCCTGATCTGCATGGGCGGGGTGTTCGTGATCGTCTTCATGACCATGCTCCACGCCAGCGGCCGGCTGAAACATGAGAATATCATCGAGGCGTTGAAGGAAGAAAACATTTGAGGTATGGGGACAGACCTGCAAGATAGGTCTGTTTGGGCAGTGGTATGGGGACAGACCTGCAAGATAGGTCTGTCCCCGTACCTTGCCCGACAAGGGGGATTAATGTATTATTGATTAGATGTTTTTTCCAAATTATCTTGCAGGAGGGTATTGCTATGTTCCCGGTTATCAAAGACATATTGTTTGCCACTGATCTGAGCAAGAATTCCATGTATGTTCTGCGGTTTGCCGTTTCCATGGCCAAAATTCATGGAGCCAAATTACATGTTTTGAACGTTTTTGAGTACACCCCGGCCGTTGACACCACTATTTTAATGTTCATGGGCCAGGGAGCGCAAAGTAAAATGATGGAAGAAAGAAAAGGGGATTTGGCCGAACTGATCGGGAAACGCCTGGAAGCGTTCATCAAGCAGGGACTTCAAGATGAACCTGCCGCCGCCGGCAATATAGATTCCACCAAGGTTGAAATCGGCGATCCCGTTACCAAAATATTGCTGGAAGCGGAAAGGCTGAACAGCGATATAATCATCATGGGCACCCACTCCAAGGGACCCGTGGGCCATGCTTTCCTGGGCAGCACTGCTGAAAAGGTTTTACGTCGTTCTCAGCGTCCGGTGATTATCATCCCGAACCCCCTGGAAAAGGAATCGGATTTTTGACCATACAAACAACATCGGGCGATCCGTTTTCCATGGCCATGAACAAAATACAGCGCCCCGGCGGCTAGTCGGTTTCTTCTTCCTCCTCTTCGGCTTCCGGGATAGACGTCACCGGTATAGTCAGCTCCGCCAATACCTGATTGTCGGGATCCACAAACAGCCACACCGATTGTGCCCCGACTTTTTCCCTTTCTACCGTCACCACATGATAAGCCTGCGGGTGGGGAGAAACCTGCACCTGGATTTGAGCCGGGCCCTCCTCCTGCGGGAATATCCCGATTTTTTTGATCTCGCCGTTAAAGGCACTGACAGCCAGTTCATAATCGGCATTAAAAGGATAATCGGGAAGCACATAGTATTGTTCCTGTAAATTCTGCCATTGTTCCGGGGTTTCGATCACCTGAAACAGAGCATCTGTGGCCACCTCACCCTTACCGGCGGTGATGAAGGTCAAGGGATTCTCAAGATCCTGCACCGGGGTAATTACCGCCCGATCGGCCCTGAAAAAATTATCGTATATGGACAGGCTTACCAGAAGAACCAGCAGGAACAACAAAGGCAGGAGCCTTCGGCTTTCAACCACAAAAAAACGGTGCATTCAGATTCTCCCCCTCCCGTGAGTTGGTTATATAATATTCTTATGTCCGGAGTCAGGGTTTATGTCTGGGGGAGAACCGAAGAAAAAATTAAAAGCGGTTGTTCGGGCTTCCAATCAGGTATGAACCATCTTCTCGTTCCAGATGTACCGGAATCAGTTTTCCCTGCCAGCGGGAACCTTTTTTAGGCAGGGCGGTTTTTACCCGGATGTAATGGGGGGTGAAACCTTCCCCGTAACGGATCCATTTGACGGGTTTTTCGGACGGGCCGGATCGTCCGCCCCTACCGGTATCGGCGGGTGGGGAAACAGGTTCTTCCACGGGGCACGATTTGATCTTTTCGATCAACACCTCTTCGGTGAGACCGATAAAGGACGAGCGGTAAATACCGGCCGTTTCCTCACCCAGGGCGATCATCTCCCGGCTGCGGCGATCCTTGATATTGTTCGGAACCTGTTCGGGAAAGTCGGCAGCGAGTGTTCCGGGGCGGGGCGAATATTTGAATACGTGCAGCCGGCTGAATTTCATGCGGCGCACAAATTCCAGACTGCGCACATGATGATCATCGGTTTCACCGGGGAAACCCACTATAATATCGGAGCTGATTGCCAGGTCCGGTTTAAGCTGTCTTAACCAGTTTATCAGGTATTGGAATTCGGCGGGTGAATACTGGCGATTCATCTTTTCCAGAATCTGCCCGTCCCCGCTTTGAAGGGGGATATGAAGGTGGGGGCATATCTTTGAAGATGATAGCACCTGTTCTACCAGCTCACCGGTGATATCGGTTGGCTCCAGCGAGCTCAGGCGAACCCGGTGCAGTCTGGGTATGGGGTTCAACTCCGCCAGAAGTGCGGCCAGGGTGGTCCCATCTCCCAGATCGGCGCCGTACATGCCGAGATGGATACCGGTCAGCACTATTTCCCGGTACCCGGCGCGGGCCATCAGATGCGCTCTTTCCACCGCCTCCGGCAGAGGCAGGCTGCGCAAGGGCCCTCTGACCCGGGGAATCAGGCAATAGGTGCAGCCCATGGTGCAGCCCTCCTGAATTTTCAAGAAACCCCTGGTGCGTCCTCTCTGCCGAAACTGGGGCAACATTTCAAAGGAAGCCTTTGCGGGGAAGGGCCGCACCAGATCCCGGGGACGGATTTCAGCAAGTTCTTCCACCAGCCGGGGCAGTTCTTCCCGACCATGGGTGCCGATCAGCAGATCCACCCCGGGAATATTCCTGACCTGATCCGGAAAACCCTGGGCATAACAACCGGTAACCACAATTACCCCCTCGGGGTTTTTATGCCGGGCCCGGCGGATCATCTTGCGGGATTTGTGATCCCCGGCTCCGGTTACGGTGCAGGTATTGATAATTGACACCTCCGCCGGTTCCAAAAAAGGAACTATCCGGTAGCCGGCCCGCTCAAACAACACCTGCAAGGCTTCCGTTTCCGCAAAATTTACCTTGCACCCCAAGGTGTAAAAAGCTGCTCTTTTCATGATCGGGGGCCTCCTCCCAGATCCCCCCAGGCCGCCTGGATCAGTGACAGCGAAACCGCCGCCGCCGTTTCCGTGCGCAGTATCCGGGGACCCAGATGGACGGTCACAGCGCCTGCGGCGGACAGGGTTTTTATTTCAAACTCCTCAAATCCCCCTTCAGGGCCGATAAACAAAAAAACAATCCCCTCCGGGGGGAAGCTATAACCGGAGAGCTCCCCGGCACTGAGCTGTTTCTCCCCCTCCCAGGGTACCACCGTCAATCCTTTACCGTGAAGGGGCAGTCTTTCCACCGCCTCCAAAAAATCAGCCACCGGTTCCACGGCAGGGATCCTGCCCCGGCGGCATTGGGAGGCTGCGGCGCGGGCAATGCTTTGCCAGCGGGCCAGCTTCCGCCCCTCTTTGGGGGCATCCCATCTGGGTATGCTCCGCCCGGTAACCACCGGTATTACCCGGGACACACCCAGCTCAACAGACTGGCGAACAATCAAGTCCATTTTTTCGCCCTTAGCCAGAGACTGCAGCAAGGTGATATTGAGAGGCGGTTCGGCCGGAGCCACCGGCTGTTCCAGTTGAACTTTGATCAAATGGGGGCTGGAAACGGCAATTGTTCCGCGCCGGACCTTCCCCCGGCCATCCCCCACATACAGCGGGTCGCCCTCCCGGAGGCGGAGCACCCGGTAGATATGGTTTACATCCTCCGGAAGAAGCTCAACTACCTGCCCCTCAGGCAACGGGGCTCCTTCGATGAAAACATAATGCATTTGCGGCCTCCACTGCCCGGGAAATCCCCCCGGATTCCCCGAAATCTTCTGATAAAAATCTCTCTGCAAGAAATCCCCCTAAATCCCTTGATAGAAATCCCCCTAAATCCCCCTTTAGAAAAGGGGGACTTCCTGGGCGGTGCCCTTAGAAAAGAGAGTGCCTTCTTGACGGTGCCCTTTAGAAAAGGGGGACTTCCTGGGCGGTGCCTTTTGAAAAAGGACCCCCTCTCCTGGCTCCCCCCCTTTGCAAAAGGGGGGTCGGGGGGGATTTAAACCCTCCCCCTCCGTAAAATAAAAGTGGGCCGAAGAAGACTCAAAAACCTCCCGTATCCGGCAGCTATTCCCATCCAA